>NZ_CP115841.1:0-721666 GCF_013318015.2 Agrobacterium tumefaciens
ATGCAATTGAATTTGGCGATGGGTGCGGTGGCCGATGGGGACCGCGCACCACAGGCTCGTGATGCAGCTTGCTCAGAAGCGGCAGGGGATAAATCGGCAATGAAGCACGATGCGCTGTTTGAACGTTTTAGCGCGCGGCTGAAGGCACAGGTTGGTCCCGAGGTCTATGCAAGCTGGTTTGCACGGCTCAAACTCCACACCGTTTCGAAAAGCGTCGTCCGCTTTACCGTTCCGACGACCTTTCTGAAGTCCTGGATCAACAACCGTTATATGGATCTGATCACCAGTCTCGTCCAAAGCGAGGATCCGGACGTGCTGAAGGTGGAAATTCTTGTCCGCTCCGCCAGCCGCCCGGCCCGCCCCGCGCAGGTCGAGGAACGGGTGCAGCCCGTTCAGGACATGGGCGCTGTTGCGCGCAACAAGTCCTTCATTCCGTCGCAGCCCGCGACAGCACCCTCTGCACAGCCTGCGGCGGCGCAGGCGACGCTGCGGCAGGGTAGCTCCGGGCCGCTGTTCGGTTCGCCGCTCGATACACGTTTCACCTTTGACACTTTTGTCGAGGGCTCGTCCAACCGCGTCGCGCTTGCGGCGGCAAAGACGATCGCTGAAGCGGGTGCCGGTGCTGTGCGCTTCAATCCGCTGTTCATTCATGCTGGTGTCGGGCTTGGCAAGACACACCTTCTGCAGGCGATTGCCAATGCCGCCATCGACAGCCCGCGCAACCCGCGTGTGGTCTATCTGACGGCCGAATATTTCATGTGGCGTTTTGCGACCGCGATCCGCGACAATGATGCGCTGACGCTGAAGGACACCCTGCGCAATATCGACCTTCTCGTCATCGACGACATGCAGTTCCTGCAGGGCAAGATGATCCAGCACGAATTCTGCCACCTGTTGAACATGCTGCTCGACAGCGCCAAGCAGGTTGTCGTGGCCGCTGACCGCGCGCCGTGGGAGCTGGAATCGCTTGATCCGCGTGTCCGTTCGCGCCTTCAGGGTGGCATGGCCATCGAGATCGAAGGCCCCGATTACGACATGCGCTACGAAATGCTCAACCGTCGCATGGGTTCTGCGCGTCAGGACGATCCGTCTTTCGAGATTTCGGACGAAATACTGACCCATGTGGCCAAAAGCGTGACAGCGAGCGGACGCGAGCTTGAAGGCGCCTTCAACCAGCTGATGTTCCGACGCTCTTTCGAGCCGAACCTCTCGGTTGACCGTGTCGATGAGCTGCTGTCGCACCTCGTCGGCAGTGGGGAGGCCAAGCGCGTCCGTATCGAGGATATTCAGCGCATCGTCGCCAGGCATTATAATGTGTCGCGGCAGGAGCTGGTTTCCAACCGTCGCACCCGCGTCATCGTCAAGCCGCGCCAGATCGCAATGTATCTGGCCAAGATGCTGACACCGCGCTCATTTCCCGAGATCGGTCGCCGTTTCGGCGGTCGCGACCACACCACGGTTCTTCACGCGGTGCGCAAGATCGAGGATCTGATTTCCGGTGACACCAAGCTCGGCCACGAGGTTGAGCTGCTGAAGCGCCTGATTAACGAAAACAACGCATGAAAAAAGCGGCCTTCGGGCCGCTTTTTTATTGGTTTCTCGGTTGTTGATTGGCTCAGGACCAGGCAGGCTGCCGGTCAGCAGGCGAGATCGGCGACCACGGCATCCAGAATAAGCATGCCGGAAGGGGTGCAGCGCAGGCGGGAATTGCCGATCCGTTCCACGAAGCCGTGTTGCAGGAGGAATTCCTCTTTCTCCGGGTCGAGTTCGCGGCCGGAGAGATCGCTCCAGCGAGCAAGATCAATGCCTTCGCGCAGGCGAAGACCCATCAGCAGCAATTCGTCTGCCTGTTCGTCGACGCCGAGAAGCTCCTGATCGACCATGCCGTGGCCTTCACGCTCGACGGTATCGAGCCAGGTTTCGGGATGGCGCTCGGTGACGGTGGCGAGCTTGGAGGCGCCATTGGTCAGGCGTCCATGCGCACCGGGTCCAATACCGGCATAATCGCCATAACGCCAATAGGTCAGGTTATGGCGGCTTTCCGCACCGGGGCGGGCGTGATTGGAAACCTCGTACGCCGGCATGCCGTAACGCTCGGTGATTTCCTGCGTCGCTTCATAAAGCACCGCCGAATGCTCGCCATCCGGTACGATCAGCTTGCCAGCCTTGTGCAGCCCGTAGAACGGCGTGCCTTCCTCGATAGTGAGCTGATAGAGCGACAGATGGTCGACGGCGTAGGAGACGGCTTCCTTCAGCTCAGCGTCCCATTCGGCCACCGTCTGGTTCGGGCGGGCGTAAATCAGATCGAAGGACATGCGCGGAAAAATCTCCCGCGCCAGACGGATGGCTTTAAGCGCATCGGCAACATCATGCAGACGGCCAAGGAACTTCAGGTCCCGGTCGTTCAGCGCCTGGACGCCGAGCGAGACGCGATTGACGCCGGCTGCCCGGTAACCGCGAAACCGCTCCGCCTCGACGCTTGAAGGATTGGCCTCCATGGTGATCTCGATACCATCAGGCACATGCCAGAAGCGCGAAACGCCATCAAGAAGCGCGCCTACGGTCTGCGGGTCCATCAGCGAAGGTGTGCCGCCGCCCATGAAAATGCTGGTAACGACACGCGGACCGCTGAGCGCCCGCATCTTTGCCATTTCGCTGAGGAACGCCGCAGTGAACCGTTCCTGATCCACCGGGCGGTGGCGGACATGGCTGTTGAAATCGCAATAGGGGCATTTGGCCGCACAGAAGGGCCAGTGCAGATAGATCCCGAAACCGGGATCGCCCGTATCCGGCAGAAGCGACGCGCCGGGGGCAGAAAGTTGGTGCTCCCCGGTCATCGGGTTCATGCCTCCAGACAGGTTTCGACGAATTTTTTGAACGCGCGGGCACGGTGGGAGAGCGCAAACGCATCGCCGTGCTTCCAGCCGTGTTTTTCGTCTGCGGTCATTTCACCGAATGTGGTGTCGTAACCTTCCGGTTTGAAGATGGGGTCATAGCCGAAACCGCTCGTTCCACGCGGTGGCCACGCCACCGTGCCTTCCACCTCGCCGCGAAAATATTCGACATGCCCGTCCGGCCAGGCAAGGCACAGCACGCTGACGAAGCGGCCCGTGCGGTCTTCCGGCTTCGTTGCACCGCGTTCGGCAAGCGCATCCTCGACCTTCTGCATGGCCATGGCGAAGTCGCGCGTACCGTCAGCCGTTTCCGCCCAATTGGCGGTGTAAACGCCCGGCGCGCCATCCAGCGCATCGATGACCAGACCGGAATCGTCAGACAGAGCCGGCAGGCCGGATGCCTTCGCAGACGCAAGCGCCTTGATGGCAGCATTTTCCTCAAAGGTGGTGCCTGTCTCGTCCGGCTCCACGAAGTTTAGCTCCGCAGCCGATTTGGCTGAAAAGCCGAAAGGCCCGATCAGGTCGGCGATTTCGGCGATCTTGCCCTTGTTGTGGCTGGCGACAACGATCGTTCTGGTATCGAGCTTGCGCATGACGTTTTCCTGTCGGCTCAGGCGATTGCCTGCTTCTGAAGGGCCACCAGTTCGCTGCATCCGGCCTTTGCAAGACCGAGCAGCGTCAGGAATTCCTCTTCGGAGAAGGGGGCACCTTCCGCGGTTCCCTGCACTTCGACGATGCCGCCGGAGCCGGTGATGACGAAATTCGCATCGGTCTCGGCGGAGGAATCCTCGAGATAATCGAGATCGATGACCGGCTGTTTTGCAAAGATGCCGCAGGAGATCGCGGCGATATGGTCTTTCAGGACCTTCTCGACCTTGATCATGTTGCGAGTTTCCATCCACTTCAGGCAATCATGCAGGGCGATCCATGCGCCGGTGATGGAAGCCGTGCGCGTGCCGCCATCGGCCTGAATGACGTCGCAGTCGATGCTGATCTGGCGCTCGCCAAGCGCCTGCAGGTCGACCACTGCACGCAGCGAGCGGCCGATGAGGCGCTGGATTTCCTGCGTGCGTCCGCCCTGCTTGCCGGCCGAGGCCTCGCGTTTCATCCGCTCATGAGTGGAACGCGGCAGCATGCCGTATTCAGCGGTGACCCAGCCCTTGCCGCTGTTGCGCAGCCACGGCGGCGTCTTTTCCTCAAGGCTTGCGGTGACGAGCACATGCGTATCACCAAATTTGACCAGACAGGAACCTTCGGCATGTTTCGAGAAATTGCGCTCGAAGGAAACCTTGCGCATCTGATCGGTTTTTCTGCCTGAAGGCCGCATATGATCCACTCTCCATGTTGGTTCCTGCCTTCTAAGGCGCGCCCCGGGGTTTTGCAAAGCCAATTTCCATTTTGCCGCAGCGGTGCAACGCATTATATTGGTACGGACAGAGTTTTGACGATAAAGAACGGATGATATGGGCTTTTCCGCACCGCTTTCAAAAGATCAGGCATCGTTGCTGGATGAACGGTCGCGGGAGATTTTCCGGCGCATCGTCGAAGGCTATCTCGACACCGGCGAACCCTTGGGGTCGCGCAGCCTGTCGCGGCTGTTGCCGATGTCGCTTTCACCGGCCTCCGTTCGCAACGTCATGAGTGATCTCGAGGAACTGGGTCTCATCTATTCGCCGCATATCAGCGCCGGTCGCCTGCCCACCCAGACGGGGCTGCGCTTCTTCGTGGACGCATTCATGCAGGTGGGCGATCTGCCCGCCGATGAGAGAGCCAGTATCGACCGCCAGATCGGTCCAGTCGCCGGCCACGAGCAATCGCTGGAAGGGTTGCTGACGGAGGCAAGCCGCATGCTTTCAGGCATGTCGCGCGGTGCGGGCCTGGTGCTGACGGCCAAGAGCGACGTCATTCTCAAGCACGTTGAATTCATCCGGCTGGAGCCCACCAAGGCGCTTGCCGTGCTGGTAGGGGACCACAATCAGGTCGAAAACCGTATCATCGAATTGCCGGTCGGCATTTCGTCATCGCAATTGACAGAGGCGGCGAATTTCATCAATGCCCATCTTTCCGGGCAGACGCTGCAGGAACTGCGGGGCCAGTTTCAGACGCAGCGTGCCGAATTGCAGTCGGAACTCGGCACGCTCGCGCAGGACCTCATTGAACGTGGTCTCGCCATATGGGCGGGCGACAATGAAGAGGGCAAGCTCGGCCGCCTCATCGTCCGCGGACGCTCCAACCTGCTGGAAGGTCTGGCCGGTGAGGAAGATATCGATCGTGTGCGCCTGCTGTTCGACGATCTGGAGCGCAAGGAAAACCTCATCGAGATCCTCAACCTTGCAGAAAGTGGCTCAGGCGTCAGGATTTTCATCGGCTCGGAAAACAAGCTCTTCTCGCTGTCAGGCTCGTCACTGATCGTGGCACCTTATCGGGATGAGGAAAATCGCGTTGTGGGTGCCGTCGGCGTCATCGGTCCCACGAGGCTAAATTACGCCCGTATCGTGCCTATGGTGGACTACACCGCACAAATTATGGCCCGCCTTTCCCGAAAGCAGAGATAGGACAAGCCCGCAAGGTTAGAGAATGCGGCAAGCTTTTCGCCGCAAGCCTTGATTTTTGCCGTTCAAACCTCGATATCGGGCGCAACCAACAATATTCAAATCTGGAGAACGTCATGACCGACGATACGAAAAAGCCCGGACCTGACGCGGACGTCGCCGAAGAGTTTGTCGAACCCGCATTTACAGGGGAAGAGACGGCGGAAGCTGCCGAGCCCGATCCGATCGAACTGCTCAGGGCCGAAAATGCCGATCTGCGCGACAAGTTCCTGCGTCTTGCAGCAGAAATGGACAATCTTCGTCGCCGCACCGAACGCGAAGTCAAGGATGCGAAGGCCTATTCTCTCGCCGCTTTCGCGCGCGACATGCTTGCCGTTTCCGACAATCTTCGCCGCGCTCTTGAAGCCATTCCGGACGAACTCAAGACCAATGGCGAAGCCGGTCTCAACGGCCTGATCGAAGGTGTCGAGATGACGGAGCGCTCGATGCTCTCGACGCTGGAGCGCCACGGCGTCAAAAAGATCGATGCGGAAGGCCAGAAATTCGATCCGAATTTCCACCAGGCGATGTTCGAAATTCCAAACACGGCAGTTCCGAACAACACGGTGCTGCAGGTGGTTCAGGCCGGTTTCACCATCGGTGACCGGGTGCTGCGCCCCGCCATGGTTGGCGTCTCAAAGGGTGGCCCGAAGGTGGAGACCGCCGCAGCGCCCGAGCCGGGCACCGCCTCCGTCAACGAGAAGGATGCGTGAGGCATTCCCTCATCTAAAGCGCGTCCGGATGTAAAAGCGGGGCGCGCTTTTGTTTGAAATGCTCCAATAAAAAACGCGCCTCAAGGGCGCGTTTTTTTGTCCATGGAAAGGACCGTCGGCAGCCTTTGATCAGGCAGCGGTCGCCTGCTCCTGATTGAGGAAGGCGTAGATTGCCGTGTCGGAATCGGTGGCACGCAGCTTGGCCACCAGCTCGGGGTCGCGCAAAGCTCGGGCAATTCTCGACAGCGCCTTCAGATGATCCGCGCCGGCGCCTTCGGGTGCGAGCAGCAGGAAAACCAGATCGACCGGCTGGTCATCCAGCGCCTCGAAATCAACAGGTGTTTCAAGACGTGCGAAGACGCCGGTGATCTGATGGATGCTGCTCAGCTTGCCATGCGGAATGGCAATGCCGTGCCCCACACCGGTGGAGCCGAGTTTCTCACGCTGGAGGATGACGTCGAAAACTTCCCGTTCCGATACTCCGGTAATTCTGGCTGCCTTTGCGGCCAGCTCCTGAAGCAATTGCTTTTTGGAATTCACCTTGAGGGCGGGAATAATCGCATCTTGTTGCAGCAAATCTGCCAACGCCATTCTCTTTTTCCTTCATGCCATCGAGACGATGCAGGAGGCAGATACGCTTTCGCGCTCTGCCTCCCATGTCTTGTCAGACTGTTCAGCTCTTGATCGTTTCCGCGTCGATCCAGCCAATATTGCCGTCATGTCGTCGGTAGACGATGTTGAGATATTCCTTGCCGGGGCTGCGGAACAGCAGAACCGGTTCGTCCGTCATGTCGAGCGCCATCACGGCGCTGGCGACGGACATCGTCTTTATCTGTTTCGAACTTTCCGCAACGATCGTGGGTGCGTAGTCTTCCGGAACCTCGTGGTCCTCATCGGGGACAGCATCCATTACCGTATAGGCGATTTCCGACAACGCGCCGTTCGCCGCGGAACCATTGTGGTGATGGTCCTTCAGCTTCCGTTTGTAGCGACGCAGGCGCTTCTCGATACGCTCGGCGGCGGCATCGAAACTCGCTTGCGGATCATTTGCCTGACCCGCCGCATGCAATACAACACCCGTATCGAGATGCAGTTTGCAATCGGCTGCAAAACGCGATCCGGACTTCTCTACGGTCACTTGGCCTGAATACCCCCCATCGAAGTATTTGGTAACTGCCAGACCTATATTGTCCTCAATCCGCTGCCGGAAAGATTCGCCGATCTCCATATGTTTACCAGATACACGCACACTCATGGAAAATTTCCTTTTTGTAGTGATTTGCGAGTACCAGCTTACGTCAAGCCGCGCGCGCATCCAAGCGTTTCGAAGGCCTTTAAAAGCCCCCATTCGAATTTTACGCCCATGGACGGTGGAGATGAATCCGTTACAAATGACCTTGCTTACGTGTGCGGCGGGCTTCTAGCCCTTGCCGTAGCAAGAGTCAATGGTGCGGCTGGAAAGCCCTGAAAACGTGACCAGCGCCACCGCTCAGAACGCCGACAGTCTGGCCAGGGCCTTCTTCTCGCGCCGTCTCTGAACGGAGGATGGGATGTTCATCGCCTCGCGATATTTGGCCACGGTCCGGCGGGCAAGATCGATACCACTCTTTTTCAGATTATCGACGATATCGTCATCGGAAAGCACTGCGTCGGCGGCCTCCTGCGTGATCATCGCCTTGATGCGGTGACGCACCGCTTCTGCAGAATGGCTGTCACCGCCTTCCACCGAGCTGATGGAAACACTGAAGAAATACTTCAGCTCAAACAGGCCGCGCGGCGTCAGCATGTATTTTTTCGACGTCACCCGGCTGACGGTGGATTCGTGCATCTTGATGGCGTCGGCCACCGTCTTGAGGTTCAGCGGGCGCAGGTGGTCCACGCCATTGACGAGAAAGGCGTCCTGCTGGCGCACGATTTCGGTCGCCACCTTCATGATCGTTCTAGCGCGCTGGTCGAGGCTGCGGGTCAGCCAATGGGCCGTCTGCATGCATTCGGAAAGGAAATCCTGATCCTCTCCCTCGCGCGACTTGTGCCTTGAAACCTCTGCGAAATAGGTCTGGTTGATGAGCACGCGCGGCAGGGTCTCGGGGTTGATTTCCACAAGCCAGCCGCCGGCAGAGGAGGGGCGAATGATGATATCAGGAACGATTGTCTCGGAAACGGTCGAATCGTAACCAGCGCCCGGACGCGGATTGAGCGTGCGGATTTCCGCCAGCATGTCGAGAAGGTCTTCCTCATCCACGCCGCAGAGTTTTTTTAGAGAAGCGAAATCCCGTTTCGCCAGAAGCTCCAGATTGTCGATAAAAGCCCGCATTGCCGGATCAAGCCTGTCCTTCTGGGCAAGCTGGATCGCCAGACATTCGCTCAGCGAGCGGGAAAACACGCCGGGAGGATCAAAGCCCTGAAGCGTCTCCAGAATTCGCTCCACTGCCGAAGGCGCCGTCCCCAGCCGTTCAGCGACGTCTTCGACGGCATCTACGGCGATATATCCGGTCTCGTCGAGCTGGCCGATCAGCGCATCGGCGATCATCCTGTCTTCCACAGAGGATATGGCGAGAGGCAATTGCTGATTGAGATGGTCGCTGAGGGTCTGTTTCGCGGCAACGAAGTCGTCGAGATCGTAACTCTCGCCTGACTCCTGCCCGGGCATGGATTTCCACTGCCCCGCAAGTTCGGGTGCGTCGGGCTTTCTGGGTTCGGTATCGTCAGGAAAGACATTTTCAAAGCTGGTGTCGAGCTGTTCGCCGAGATTTGCCGCGCGATCGCCGTACCAGTCGTCGCTGTCGGCCGTTACCGGGGCGGACTTGTCGGACCCTTCGCTGTCGGCATCGCCGAAATTCTCCGCATCAACAGGGCTATCGCTGCTCAAATCGCCGTCGTTTGCCGCAATTTCAAGCAAAGGATTGCGCTCCACCTCCTGCGCGATGAACTGCGTCAGTTCGAAATGCGTCATCTGAAGCAGCTGGATGGACTGCATCAGTTGCGGTGTCATCACGAGAGACTGGTTTTGACGCAGCAAAAGGCTGGCAGATAATGCCATGGCGGACGCGAAACTCCCCTTACAGCTTCTTCGTCGCCACAAATTTCATAAATTTTGCGCAGGCAACGAAACTTGGCCCAAAAATTGCTTTTTTATTATGTTTGGTCAAGCGTCACTGCGGGGCGCGATGAAGAATCTTTCGCGCCCGGGAGCTTAAAGGCTAAAATTATTGCCGAGATAGAGCCGGCGCACATCCGGATTGTTGACGATATCGTCCGCACGGCCATGGGTCAGAACCTCACCGGCATGGATGATATAGGCGCGGTCGATGAGGCCGAGCGTTTCGCGGACATTGTGGTCGGTGATGAGAACGCCGATCCCTCGCGCGGTCAAATGTCTGACAAGGTTCTGAATGTCGCTGACGGAGATCGGATCGACGCCGGCAAAAGGTTCGTCCAGAAGCATGAAGGTCGGATCGGTCGCCAGAGCACGGGCGATTTCCAGACGGCGACGTTCGCCGCCCGACAGCGCGACAGCGGGCGATTTGCGCAACTGCGCAATGTGGAACTCTTCCAGCAACTCATCGAGCTTGCGGCTGCGCTTGGCGCTGTCAGGTTCGTGCACTTCCAGCACGGCGCGGATGTTTTCCTCGACTGTCAGTCCGCGGAAAATGGAGGCTTCCTGTGGCAGATAGCCGACACCGAGGCGGGCACGCCTGTACATCGGCATGGTGGTGACGTCGTTGCCGTTGATGGCGATCTTGCCGCTATCGACAGGTACGAGGCCCGTGATCATGTAGAAACAGGTGGTTTTGCCTGCGCCGTTCGGGCCAAGCAGCCCCACGGCTTCACCGCGGCGCACGACCAGCGAGACGCCGTTGACGACGCGCCGTGTATTGTAGGTCTTCGTCAGACCATGCGCGATCAGGGTGCCGTCATAGCGAGCCTTGTCGGCCTGCGACGCAGCGTCCACAGGTCGGTCGCGCCCACCGCCAAATATTTTTGAGATCGAGGCTATCTTCACGAGGTGAGACTACTGTTTCTTCTGCTGCGATTTCGGATCGAGCATGATCCGGACAGGGCCGCCGCAGCTTTCGAGCTTTGCCTGCCCCGAATTCATCAGAACAGTGAGCTTGCAGCCGGTGAAGACATTCGCGCCCTCGGACAGCACAACCTGCTTGCCGGTCAGAATGAAGGTCTGCGCCGCCATGTCGAATTCGCCGTGATCGGCCGTGGCCTTCTGCGTCTCGGACGTCAGGTAGACGTTATTGTCGACGAAGATTTTTTCGATGTTGGCGTCACCGCTGGTGAGCGAGGAACCTTCACCCTTGTAATTGACCGTCATCTTGCCGGCCTGAAGGGTGGTGGTGCCCTGCACAACTTTCACGTTACCGGTGAAATAGGCCTTGCGCTCCTGATCCCGAATTTCGAGCTGATCGCTTTCGATAGCGATCGGCTGGTCGCCGGAGAGCTTGACGCCTGTCATGTTGCTGGTGGTGTTCTGAGCGAAAGCCACGGTTGCAAGACAGGAAAAAGCAAAAGCTGCGGCTGTAACGCCTGCGGATTTGCCAAGGGAAACGGGACGGGAAATTTGCATCATCTGGACCGGGCTCTCACTTGCCTTCATTCTTGATATTGGATGCAGCGATACGTGCGCGTACCTGCCCCGAAAATGTAATAGTCTTGCCATTATCCGCGATATCAATCGATTGCGCAACAATGGCGCCGTCGTTTGTTTTGATCGAAACCGGCTCTTTGCTGCTCATTTTTCCAGCCTTCAGATCGACATCCGCAGATTGGAACTTCGCTTGTATGCCATTGCTGAGATTGATGTCAAAAGGGGCGGTCATCTTCAGCGTGTTGGTGGCCCGGTCGAAAATGCCTTCCTTGGCGATCACCTGGGCGACGCTGTCGTTCACAGGCACCGCGGCCAGAACCCTTTCGAGCGTCATGAGGTTGGGGTTGGCGATATCCTGCAACGCACGGTCTGCGTTCATGGAGTAGTCGATCCCCTTCTCGTTGCGGCCCGCAACGGCCGGCTTTTCCATCACGATCTTGCCGTCTTCGATCCTTGCGCTTTCAAGCGAAACCTCTTCGGGCGCCCAGGTGCGAATGAGCGAAACGGCGACGAAGGCAAACGAGATGATCGCCGCACCGAGCGGCAGAATGATTTTCAGCCGCTTCACGCGCGCGGAATGCCTCAGCGCGCGCTCGTAAGCGCCGTTCTGGTCATTGGGCAGCGGAAACGCTGGCGCGGGTTGGCGGAGTCTTTCGAGCATAAGAGTGGGTCCGGAAAACTTCCTGGGCGCCACTTTGGCGCGCAACTGAAGCTTATATGTTTATCTTGATGTCTTTGGCATGAGTGCTTTGTCCTGCCAATATGGTTTTTGTCTGGAAAGGTGCAAGGGAAATGCGAATTTAATCGTAATTCTGGTTTCCTTATTGTTTCCTTGCGGCTTCGCGCTAGAAGAACCATATGGCCATGACGCTTACATTACGCTTCAAATGCCGGAAGGCAGGGGTTTTCGATGGATAATATGGCGATAGCGGATCGCAGACGATTGCGCCGCAAGCTGACTTTCTGGCGGATTGCCGCTGTTTTTCTGTTTGTCGCCGGCATTTTCGGCCTCTACCGGTTTTTATGGGCCACCCCGCAGCAAAGCGAGAGACCCCATATTGCCCGTGTCCAGATCTCCGGGCTGATCCAGGACAATACCGAACTTCTGGAGCGGCTGGACAAGATTGCCAAGAGCGACAATGTCAAAGGGCTGATCGTGTCGATTTCATCGCCCGGTGGCACCACCTATGGCGGCGAGCGCATCTTCAAGGCCATTCGCGGCGTTGCGGAAAAGAAGCCGGTGGTCTCCGATGTCCGCACGCTTGCCGCCTCCGCTGGATATATGATCGCATCTGCAGGTGACGTCATCGTCGCTGGCGAAACCTCGATCACCGGCTCCATCGGCGTGATCTTTCAATATCCCCAGATCGGCCAGCTGATGGATAAGCTCGGCGTCTCGCTGCAGGAAATAAAGTCCTCTCCGATGAAGGCGGAGCCTTCGCCGTTCCATGAGGCGCCCGAAGAGGCGAAGACGATGATCCGTTCCATGGTGATGGACAGCTACGGCTGGTTCGTCGATCTTGTGGCCGATCGCCGCAAATTGCGGCGCGAGGATGTGTTGAAACTGGCGGACGGATCGATTTTCACGGGCAGACAGGCGCTCGCCAACAAGCTGGTCGACACGCTTGGCGGCGAAAAGGAAATTCGCGGCTATTTCGAAACGCGCGGTGTTGCCAAGGATCTGCCGATCGTGGAATGGCGCGCACCGTCTTCCAGTTCGCCTTTTTCGCTTTTCAGTGTTGCGCAAATAGCGAAGCTTCTGGGATATGACGATTTAATCCCGTTTGCGGGCTCCGGTCAGCTCGGTGCGGACAAGTTGTTTCTTGACGGTCTTGTTTCCGTTTGGCAGGTTGAGCCGCATTAAAAATCCAATTCTTTCAGGGGGCAACCGTGATCAAGTCTGAACTGGTGCAGATCGTTGCTGCGCGTAACCCGCACCTTTATCACCGTGACGTGGAAAATATCGTCAATGCGGTGCTGGATGAAATCACCGATGCCTTGGCAGCGGGAAATCGTGTCGAGCTTCGTGGTTTCGGCGCATTTTCGGTGAAGAACCGTCCTTCGCGTTCCGGTCGGAACCCGCGCACGGGTGAATCGGTTTTCGTCGAGGAAAAATGGGTGCCTTTCTTCAAGACGGGCAAGGAACTGCGTGAGCGCCTGAACCCCGGTATGGGTGACGAAGAGGACGATTGATCGTTCTCACCCGCCGCGCCGGAAACGGAGCCGAGGGAATTCACGCCGCGATGGAGTAATGTCGGATGTCGAAAAAAATCATCAACCTCATCATCCTGCTTCCGCTGGCGATTATCCTCGTCATCCTGTGCGTGGCCAATCGTCAGTCCGTGACGCTCGCGCTCAATCCGTTCCGGCCGGAGGATGGTGTACTTTCCTTCACCGCGCCGTTTTTCGTGTTCCTGTTTCTGGCCGTCATTTTCGGTGTGCTTCTGGGATCTTCCGCCACATGGTTTGCGCAGGGCAAGCATCGCAAGCGCGCCCGGATCGAGGCGAAGGAAGCCGTTCGCTGGCATGACGAGGCGAACCGGCACAAAGCGGCAACAGCCGCGCAGCTTCCGAATGCGGGCCAACTCCCGGCAAAGTGATGGTGCCGACATTCGTTGCGGCTCTAGTCGAGCGACGCTTGGAATGCTATTTGCTGGCGCGACAAGACGCGGGCAGAAGCGGAAAGATTTCCATTGAAGAAAAAAGACAGCCGGCCGGGCAATCGCGTGCGTGCCGGGAGCGAGAAAAAACAGGTTCATGCCGCAAAGCCGGCACGGCGAATGGATGCGGCACCGAAAAAGCGCGAGCCGGACGCGGTGCGCAGCGCGCCCAAATCTGCGCCGAGGGAAAAGATAGCCCCAGTACCGGCGGTTGAGCAGGTGCCTGCGCGGCCCCTCAAGCATCGCACCGGCGAACGTCCCGCAGAACAGGTTCCGGTTATTCTGGAATCAAGTGGCGCGGGTGATTTTCATCTCATCGACAGCGGCAATGGCCTGAAGCTTGAACAATACGGCGAATATCGCGTCGTCCGTCCCGAGGCGCAGGCTCTCTGGCAGCCGTCGGTTCCAGACCGCGTATGGCAGAATGCCGACGCCATTTTTACCGGCGACACGGATGAAGACGGCATGGGCCGTTGGCGTTTTCCAAAGGCAGCACTTGGCGAAACCTGGCCACTGTCGCTGCTCGGCGTCGAATTTCTCGGCCGTTTCACGGCCTTCCGGCATGTCGGCGTCTTCCCGGAGCAGATCGTCCACTGGGAATGGCTGAAAAATGCCGTCGAAACGGCTGACCGGCCGCTGAAAGTCCTGAACCTGTTTGGTTACACCGGCGTCGCTTCTTTGGTCGCCGCTGCTGCAGGCGCTGAAGTGACCCATGTCGACGCCTCCAAGAAAGCGATCGGCTGGGCAAAGGAGAACCAGGCGCTTGCCGGGCTCGAACAGGCGCCGATCCGCTGGATTTGCGAAGACGCGATGAAGTTCATCCAGCGCGAGGAGCGTCGCGGCAGCACCTACGACATCATTCTCACCGACCCGCCGAAATTCGGCCGCGGCACCCATGGTGAAATCTGGCAATTGTTCGACCATCTTCCGTTGATGCTCGATATCTGCCGGGAAATCCTGTCGCCCAAAGCGCTCGGTCTGGTGCTGACGGCCTATTCTATCAGGGCCAGCTTCTATTCGATGCATGAATTGATGCGCGAAATCATGCGCGGCGCCGGTGGCGTCGTTGCATCCGGCGAGCTCGTCATTCGCGAGGCCGGGCTTGATGGCAAGACGCCGGGCCGGGTGCTTTCCACATCGCTGTTCAGCCGCTGGGAGCCGAAATGACGAACGACATGCGCGAAAACACGACGCGCCGGGTTGGCCAGGTCAAGGAAGTCACCAGCCTTGCCAATCCCATCATCAAGGATATCAAGGCGCTCACCCAGAAAAAGGGCAGGGAAGAGACCGGCACCTTCATGGCGGAAGGCCTGAAGCTGGTTATCGACGCGCTCGAACTGGGCTGGACCATCCGCACCCTGGTTTACGCCAAGGCGGCCAAGGGCAAGCCGCTGGTGGAGCAGGCGGCCGTAAAGACGGTCGCTTCCGGCGGGCTGGTGCTCGAAGTCAGCGAAAAAGTCATCGCCTCGATCACCCGACGCGACAATCCGCAGATGGTCGTTGGCATCTTTGACCAGAGATGGAAGCCATTGAAGGATATTCGTCCGGAAAAAGGCGAGACCTATATCGCGCTCGATCGGGTGCGTGATCCCGGCAATCTCGGCACCATCATCCGCACGGCGGATGCGGCTGGTGCCTCAGGTGTCATTCTGGTCGGCGATTGCACCGATCCGTTTTCGCTGGAAACGGTGCGTGCGACCATGGGTTCGGTCTTCGCTACGCCCGTTGCCCGCGCCTCGGTTGAGGAATTCCTCTCCTGGAAAAAATCGGCCAGTGTCAGTGTCGTTGCCACCCATCTTGCCGGGTCGGTGGACTATCGAAAAATCGATTACGCCGGAAAGCCCGTCGTGCTTTTGATGGGCAACGAACAATCCGGCCTGCCGCCTGAACTGGCCGGCAAGGCAGACCAACTGGCGCGCATTCCCCAACAGGGCCGTGCCGATAGTCTCAATCTCGCCATCGCAACCGCTGTCATGCTTTTCGAGGCGCGGCGACATCTCCTCGAACTGGCACCGGTGAAGTAATGGCCAAAGCGGCGTTGTTTTCGAAATTCGGCCCGGCTTTCGCGCTTATCGTTGCTGCCCTTGTGCTGGACCAGGTCGTCAAGCAACTGGTCGAGACCTATCTGCCGTTGCAGGAGATGGTGCCGGTCATTCCGTTCCTGGCGCTTTACCGCACCTATAATCTCGGTGTGGCGTTTTCGATGCTGGCGGACATGCACGGCTGGTTCATCGTCAGCATGCGGCTCGTCATCGTGGTCTTCGTTCTGTGGCTCTGGCGCAAGACGGCGGCGGATCGGACTTTTGCCCATCTTGGCTTCGCCTTCATCATCGCTGGAGCGGCTGGCAATCTTCTTGACCGCTTTTTCTACGGTCACGTCATCGACTACATCCTGTTTCACACCGATACATGGTCGTTCGCGGTCTTCAATCTGGCCGACACTTTCATAACAATCGGTGCCGGTTGCGTCATTCTCGATGAGTTTCTGCACGCCCGGGCGGCTAAAAAGTAAAATTTTAGCGTTTGAGCCAAACATATCAAAACCGCTGCCGTGGTAGCGGTTGTGCATGAGCGAACTGGCAAGACTGCGGGAAAAAGTTTCAGATGGCCTCGCCGCCACCCCGGCGCAGCTGGCGGATCGCGTCGACACGACATCTCACCATGGCGGTGCGGGGCACGGGATAGATGCCAGATCGATCACGCTATACGTTGCCGCGTCATTGTCGGTGGGTGCCTTCTCCGCGGCCTTGATCGCGCTTGCGGTGCCTTATGCGGTCACCGTCGCCTTGGCATCCTTCTTCGGTGCGGTGCTGGTCGGTCTCCTGTCCTACGCCATGTTCGGCAAATCCTTCCAGTATACCGGCAAACTATATGCAGATGATTTGGATGTACGGCTACGCCAAACTCAAAACCGATCGCTGATTGCCGAGATCCAGGAGGCCATGGGCGATATCATCGTCATCCGCAATATGGATCGGCGCATCGTCGAGGCGAATGCGGTTTTTCGTGAAGTGACGGGCTGCTCGGCACCCGAAGGGCTGAGCTGTGAGGAAATCGGCATCGCTTTCCGACCAGGCGACAAGGCCCACGCTTATGACGTGGAAATCGCGACCCCGTTCGGTCAGCGCATTTTCTCCTGGCACGATGTCGTCACCCGCGATCTGGCAAGCAGTCGTCTTCTCATCAGCAGCATCGCGAGAGATGTCACCGAGGAGCGGCTGGCACTCGGCGAGCGGGAAAACGCCCGGTTACGCGCGGAAAAGGCCGATGCCGAAAAGGCAAGGCTGCTGGCAACTGTTAGCCACGAGATCCGTCTGCCGCTTTCCGGCATGCTCGGCATGAACCATCTTCTGTCGCAGACGAAGCTCAATGAAGAGCAACGTAATTATCTCGACGGCATGAAGCAGTCCGGTCAGTCGCTGGTACAGTTGGTCGAGGACCTGCTGGATTATTCGACCATGGAGGCGGGCCGTTTCAAACTCAATCCGCGTGCGGAAAACCTGCGCCGGCTGATCGAGAGCATTGTCGAGATGCTGGCGCATCGCGCCCACGAAAAGGGCATCGAAATCACCTCCTTCGTCACGCCGGATGTGCCCGATTATCTGGATTTCGATCCGGCAAGGCTGCGTCAGGTTCTGTTCAACCTCCTTGGCAATGCCGTCAAATTCACGCAGGTGGGCGGGGTCGTCATCCGGGCGCGCATGGTTGAAGGCGAATTGCATATCACCGTCGAGGACACCGGCCCCGGCATGAGCCAAGCGGAACAGGCCCGTATCTTTGGCGAATTCGAACAGGCAGGCCCGATGTCGCAACAAAGTGGGGGAACAGGGCTTGGGCTCGCGATTTCCGCCCGCATCGTCCGGGAATTCGGCGGCAGCCTGACGGTCTTCAGCCGCAAGGGTGAGGGCAGCACCTTCAAGCTGGCATTCCGTCCGGGCAGTTCGTCCACCGGCACGCCGGACCCAGACCGGCACCATTGCCTGCAGCATACCAATGTCCTGCTGGTCGCGCCGAGGGGCGTGGCAGCGACGGTGACGATGGAGGCGATCGAGGCTTTCGGCGGTAAATGCGCTCTTATCCACGAACCGGAGGACTTGGAAAAGCTGCACGGTACAGCTGCCGATCTCACCGATATCATTGTCGACAGGCGTATTTCGCCTCTGTTCAGAGACGCGCTAAGGGATTGGCCGCAACAGAATGTCCGTCGCACGTTGCTGGTCAGTCCCGAAGAGCGGGCGTCGACCATGCATGCGTCCTTCGACGCCTGGTTGATCCGGCCGCTGCGCGAAAAGTCCCTGATTGACGTCCTCTGCGGCCGTCTGCGCGGCATAGAACGGCGCGATGCCATCAACGACAACCATCCGGATGTGGGGTTTTCGTCACGGGTGACGGAGGGGGTAAGCGGTATCGATATCCTCGTGGCCGAGGACGACGCCGTCAATGCGCGCATCATCCGGGCCGTTCTGGAAAAAAGCGGTTACATCGTGCGCGGTGTCGACGATTTTCAGGCCCTGCAGCAAGCCGTGGCGCCGGGCACAACCCGCCTGCCGCACCTCATCATATCCGATCTCAATATGCCGGGCGGCGAGGGGCTTGAGGTGCTGCCGGAGCTTCTCGGCACGCTGAAGGGCGGAAGAAATATTCCGCTCATCGTGCTCAGCGGCGATGCGAGCGTTGAAACCGCTGAAATCCTGCTGAATGCCGGTGCGGCCAAGGTTTTGACCAAGCCTGCCGACCCGAGACGACTGGTCGAGGAAATCCGCCGCTTGCTGGAGGCGAAACGCCTGTTGCCATCATGACTTGAGAGACTCGCAATGGCTGCATTTTGTCACTATTCTGTCGTCAATTAGTGATTTATGACAGGAAAAATCTTTTGGTGGCGGAGCGATTCCCCATGGTTGCCGAAATCTACAGTCACGACATTTGTGAAAACAAAGTTGTTATTCATCCTCGTCCAGACACCGCTCAGGACAATGAGGGGCTTTTCGGCCGTATCGGCTCGCTGGAAACGCGGCTCGCAAGAAACGAGCGGGAGATCGACGCGGCGCAGTCCGTTCGTTACCGGGTTTTCGTTGATGAAATGAAGGCGCGCCTTCCCGCAGACGCCATGCGCCGCAAGCGCGACATCGACGCCTGGGACAGTGTCTGCGACCATCTGCTCGTGCTCGACAAGGCGATTGAAGGCGACAGCGAGGACCAGATCGTCGGTACCTACCGTCTGTTACGTCAGGAAACTGCACTCGCGAATAACGGTTTTTATTCCGCAAGCGAATTCGACATCGCCGGGCTGGTAGTGCGCCATCCGGGCAAGCGCTTCATGGAGCTTGGCCGCTCCTGCGTGCTGCCGGAATATCGCACCAAGCGCACGGTTGAGCTTTTGTGGCAGGGCAACTGGGCCTATGCCGTGAAACACCGCATGGATGCCATGATCGGTTGCGCTTCGTTCCCCGGCGTGCAGCCGGAAGCCCACGCGCTTGCTCTGTCCTTCCTGCATCACAATTGCGTTGCAAAGGGCGAGTGGGCGGCTTCCGCTCTTCCCGAGCTTTATCACGAGATGGACCTGGTACCGGCTGAGGCGCTGAACGCCCGCAAAGCGCTGAACGCCATGCCGCCGCTGATCAAGGGCTATATGCGTCTCGGCGCTATGTTCGGCTCCGGCGCCGTGGTGGACCACGCCTTCAACACGACAGATGTTCTCGTGGTCCTGCCGGTTTCCTCTATCGCCGGCCGCTACATCAGCTATTACGGCGGCGAGACCGAGCGCATCAACGGCTAACCGGTTTTAACTCGGATCAAGCGGGATGTTCCTGTGGGCAGCGGTGCCGTGTGTGTTGTCTTGGTGCGGCCATTGCCGCTAGTGTCGGCGCTCCCTTTCCGCAACACGATATGACATCGGCAAGCCATTGACGGACGTTTTGACCACCGCTTCCCTGATCTCGGAAGAGAGCCGCGCTACGGCCACTCCCATGATGGAGCAATATATCGAGATCAAGGCGAACAACCCCGGTTCGCTGCTGTTTTACCGCATGGGCGATTTTTACGAATTGTTCTTTGACGATGCGGTGGAAGCCTCGCGGTCGCTCGGCATCACGCTGACGAAACGCGGCCAGCATATGGGGCAGGATATTCCCATGTGCGGCGTTCCCGTTCACGCCGCCGATGATTATCTCCAGAAGCTCATCCTGCGCGGTTATCGCGTCGCCGTCTGCGAGCAGGTGGAGGACCCGGCCGAGGCGAAGAAGCGCGGATCGAAATCCGTGGTAAAACGCGATGTGGTGCGGCTTGTCACGCCCGGCACGCTCACCGAAGAAAAGCTGCTGTCGCCGACGGAATCCAACTATCTTATGGCGCTCGCTCGTATTCGCGGCAGTGCGGAGGCACAGTTTGCGCTTGCCTGGATTGATATTTCCACCGGCGTCTTCCGCTTGGCGGAAACCACGCTGACGCGGCTCCTCGCTGATATCTGGCGCATCGATCCACGTGAGCTGATCGTTGCCGACAGTCTGTTCCATGACGAAGAGCTGCGACCGGTTTTCGATATGCTTGGCCGTGTCGCCGTGCCGCAGCCGGCCATTCTGTTCGACAGCGCTACGGCGGAAGGGCGGATCGCGCGTTACTTCAACGTCTCGACCCTCGATGGTTTCGGCACATTTTCGCGCGTGGAGATGGCCGCTGCCGCTGCCGCGGTTGCCTATGTTGAAAAGACCCAGATTGCCGAGCGCCCGCCGCTTGGTGCGCCGGAACGCGAAAGCGCTGCCTCCACGCTGTTCATCGATCCCGCGACCCGCGCCAATCTGGAGTTGGTGAAGACGCTCTCGGGCGAAAGGGACGGATCGCTCCTGCATGCCCTCAACCGCACGGTCACGGGCGGCGGTGCGCGGCTTCTGGCCGAGCGGCTGATGTCTCCCTTGACCGATCCGGAAAGGGTTAATGCCCGTCTCGATGCGGTCGCCTATCTCATTGATGACGTATCCCTTTGCGATAGCCTGCGCGACGCATTGAAACAGGTTGCCGATATGCCGCGCGCGCTCTCCCGTCTTGCGCTTGAGCGCGGTGGCCCGCGCGATCTCGGGGCGATCAGGCAGGGCCTGGCGTCGGCCGAGAGAATTGCCGCCATTCTCGATCAGGGACTATTGCCGGAGGAGCTTGCTGCCGCACTTGCGGATCTGAAGGCTTTGCCGGGCGGGCTGGAAGCCATGCTTGGCTCGATGCTGGCCGACGATCTGCCGCTTTTGAAGCGTGATGGCGGTTTTCTGCGTGAGGGCGCCAGTCCAGAACTCGACGACGTGCGCGCATTGCGTGACCAGTCGCGCCGGGTAATCGCCGGGCTGCAGCTGCAATATGCCGAGGAAACCGGCATCAAATCGCTCAAGATCAAGCATAACAACGTGCTTGGTTATTTCATCGAGGTAACGGCGGGCAACGCCGATGTCATGATGGCGACGGATGAGGCGAAGGCGCGCTTCATTCACCGCCAGACCATGGCCGGCGCCATGCGCTTCACCACCACCGAGCTTGCCGATCTCGAAAGCCGCATCGCCAATGCCGCGGCTGAGGCTCTGACCATGGAGCTGGAGGCCTTCGCACGCATGGTTGAGGCCGTGGTGCACCAGGCTGAAGCAATCAAGGCCGGCGCGGCGGCACTTGCAATTATCGACGTTGCCTCGAGCCTTGCTTATCTGGCGACGGAACAGGCCTATTGCCGCCCGATCGTCGATGCCTCCATGACCTTTGCGATCACAGGCGGGCGCCACCCGGTTGTGGAACAGGCGCTGCGGCGCCAGTCCGCCGGGCCGTTCATCGCCAATAATTGCGATCTGTCGGCTGCTGAGGGCGGCAAAAATGGTGCGATCTGGCTGCTCACCGGCCCGAACATGGGCGGTAAATCGACTTTCCTGCGTCAGAATGCGCTCATCGCCATCCTCGCGCAGATCGGCTCCTTCGTTCCGGCAGAAGCCGCCCATATCGGCATCGTAGACCGGTTGTTTTCCCGCGTCGGCGCGTCCGACGATCTGGCGCGTGGCCGCTCGACCTTCATGGTGGAAATGGTGGAAACGGCCGCCATCCTCAATCAGGCGACGGATCGCTCGCTTGTCATTCTGGATGAGATCGGCCGTGGCACGGCAACCTTCGACGGCCTTTCGATCGCCTGGGCGGCGGTCGAGCATCTGCACGAGGTCAATCGTTGCCGTGGCCTCTTCGCCACGCATTTCCACGAACTGACGGTGCTGTCGGAAAAACTTGGTCGCCTTTCCAATGCCACGATGCGGGTGAAGGAATGGGAGGGTGACGTCATCTTCCTGCACGAGGTCGGACCGGGTGCTGCAGATCGTTCCTACGGTATTCAGGTGGCAAGGCTCGCCGGACTTCCGGCATCGGTGGTGGAGCGCGCCCGTGAGGTGCTGACGAAGCTCGAAGATGCCGATCGAAAGAACCCGGCCAGTCAGCTGATCGACGATCTGCCACTATTCCAGATCGCGGTTCGCCGTGAGGAAACCCGCAAGGCTGGACCATCGAAGGTGGAAGAAGCTTTGAAGGGGTTCAACCCGGACGAAATGACGCCGCGTGAGGCATTGGACGCGCTCTATGCGTTAAAGAAAGAACTTGGCAAGGCTTAAGAGGATAGACTGCCTGTCCATCGCCTTTGAAACTCGCTATAGGACAATCCCATCGCAAGCGGTGGCTTTCCCACAGGACATGGATAACGGCATAAATGGCCATCAAGGACCTGGATTTTTCCGAAATTCTCGATGTTTCGGCGCTGAAGCGCGAATGCGACATCATCTTCAAGAACGACGGCAAGCGCATCGCCGATGTCAGGTCAGACCTGCTGCCGATCTTTCGCAAGGCCAGCACGGAAGGCCGGGAAAAGGCTCGCGAACTGCTGAAATCCGACGGCAGCGGCATCGATTGCGCCCGACGTATCTCCTGGCTCCAGGACCGGCTGATCGAAATCCTCTATGATCTCGCCTGCCAATATGTCTATCCGAAAGACGCGCCGCAAATCGCCGTTGCAGCGGTGGGGGGGTACGGTCGCGGCACGCTGGCGCCGGGATCGGATATCGACCTTCTGTTCCTGCTGCCGGCCAAGAACACGCCGGATATGCACAAGGCCGTGGAGTTCGTGCTTTATCTGCTCTGGGATCTCGGCTTCAAGGTCGGCCACGCCACGCGCACGGTGGATGAGTGCGTCCGCCTGTCGAAATCCGATATGACTATCCGCACCGCCATTCTGGAAGTGCGGGCAATCTGCGGCAAAAAATCCCTGACCGATGATCTCGAAAAACGTTTCGAGTCGGAAGTTGTCACCGGTACCGGGCCGGAATTCATCGCCGCCAAGCTGGCCGAGCGTGACCAGCGTCACCGCAAGGCGGGCGATACGCGCTATCTGGTGGAGCCGAACGTCAAGGAAGGCAAGGGCGGCCTGCGCGACCTGCACACGCTGTTCTGGATCGCCAAATATTATTACCATGTCCGCGATACAGCCGATCTCGTCAAGCTTGGCGTCCTGTCTAAGCGCGAACTCAGGCTGTTCGAAAAGGCCGATGATTTTCTCTGGGCCGTCCGTTGCCAGATGCATTTCATCACCAACAAGGCGGAAGAGCGCCTTTCCTTCGACATTCAGCGCGAGATCGCCGATGCGCTGGGCTATCAGCCACGCCCCGGGCTTTCCGCCGTCGAACGTTTCATGAAGCATTACTTCCTGGTGGCGAAGGACGTGGGTGACCTGACCCGCATCGTCTGCGCCGCACTGGAGGACAGGCAAGCAAAGGACGTGCCGGGCCTGTCGGGTGTTCTCAGCCGCTTTGCCCACCGCGTCCGCAAAATTCCCGGTTCTGTTGAATTCGTTGAGGATCGCGGCCGCATCGCGCTGGCCAAGCCGGACGTGTTCAAAAACGATCCGGTCAATTTGATCCGGCTCTTTCATATCGCCGATATCAACAATCTCGAACTTCACCCGGATGCGCTGCGTGTCGTTACCCGGTCGCTGTCGCTGATCAATGACGGGCTTCGCGAGAACGAGGAGGCGAACCGGCTGTTTCTGGCGATCCTCACCTCGAGGCGTGATCCGGCGCTCACCTTGCGGCGCATGAACGAGGCTGGCGTCCTCGGCAAGTTCATTCCCGAATTCGGCAAGATCGTCGCGATGATGCAGTTCAACATGTATCATCACTATACGGTGGACGAACATCTGATCCGCTCGGTCGGCGTACTGTCGGAGGTGGACAAGGGGACGGCTGTGGATGCCCATCCGCTTGCCAACCAGCTGATGCCGGGTGTCGAGGAGCGTGAGGCACTTTATGTGGCCGTTCTGCTGCACGATGTGGCCAAGGGCCGGCAGGAGGATCACTCGATTGCCGGTGCGCGCGTGGCCCGCAAGCTTTGCCAGCGTTTCCGGCTGACCGGCAAGCAGACCGAAATGGTGGTCTGGCTGATCGAGCAGCATCTTCTGATGTCCATGGTCGCCCAGACGCGCGACCTGCACGACCGCAAGACCATCACCGATTTCGCCGACAAGGTACAATCCATGGAGCGGCTGAAGATGCTGCTTATCCTGACGGTCTGCGATATCCGCGCGGTCGGTCCGGGTGTCTGGAACGGCTGGAAGGGTCAGTTGCTCCGCTCTCTTTATTACGAGACCGAGCTGCTTCTCTCCGGTGGCTTTTCGGAAGTCTCACGCAAGGAAAGGGCGCATATTGCCCGTCAGGCGCTTTACGACGCGCTGGAAGACTGGGGCCACAAGGCACGGCGCAAATACACCAAGCTGCACTATGAGCCCTATCTGCTGACGGTGGCGCTGGAAGATCAGGTGCGTCACACCCGCTTCATCCGCGAGGCCGACAAGCAGGAAAAGGCGCTGTCGACCATGGTGCGCACACATTCCTTCCACGCCATCACCGAAATCACCGTGCTGGCGCCCGACCATCCGCGCCTGCTGTCGATCATTACCGGCGCCTGCGCTGCGGCCGGCGCCAACATTGCCGACGCGCAAATCTTCACCACATCCGATGGGCGGGCGCTCGATACGATCCTGATCAACCGCGAATTTCCGATCGACGAAGACGAGACGCGGCGCGGCAACAATGTCGGCAAGCTGATCGAAGAGGTTCTGTCCGGTCGTCAGCGCCTGCCGGAAATGATTGCCACCCGCACCAAGAGCCGGAGGAAGAAAAGCGCCTTCACCATTCCGCCCTCCGTCATCATTTCCAATGGGCTTTCGAACAAGTTCACCGTTATCGAGGTCGAGTGCCTCGACCGGCCGGGGCTTCTGGCGGATATGACGGCTGTCATTGCCGATCTGTCGCTGGATATTCATTCCGCACGCATCACCACCTTTGGCGAGAAGGTCATCGACACATTCTACGTGACGGATCTCTTCGGCCAGAAGGTCACCAATGACAACCGGCAGGCCAGCATTGCCACGCGTCTGAAGGCCGTGATGAGCGAGCAGGAAGACGAATTGCGCGATCGCATGCCAAACGGCATCATCGCCCATCCCGATGTGGCGGCGCTGCCGGCCACGCGCACGGCAAAGGCTTGAAATTCCCATGAGCTTGATCGGAAAGTTCGCCACGGTCGGCACGGCCACGCTCGGAAGCCGTATCTTCGGTTTCCTCCGCGAGACGCTGATGGCCGCAGCCGTCGGTACCGGCCCGGTCGCCGATGCCTTCAATGCTGCCTTCCGGTTCCCGAACACCTTCCGGCGCCTTTTTGCCGAAGGCGCGTTCAACTCGGCCTTCGTGCCGCTTTTTGCCAAGGAAATCGAGGCGAACGGCATGGAGGGCGCAAGGCGCTTTTCCGAAGAAGTTTTCGGCGTTCTGTTCACCGTGCTTCTGGCTTTGACGATCCTGATGGAACTGTCGATGCCGTTCATCGTGCGCACCGTTATTGCGCCGGGCTTTCTGGAAGACCCGGTGAAATTCGACAACACCGTCCGTCTCGCAACCATCATGTTTCCCTATCTCGCCTGCATGTCGCTGGCGGCGATGATGGGCGGCATGCTGAATTCGCTGCACCGTTATTTCGCTGCCGCGATTGCGCCGGTCTTCCTGAACATCATTCTGATTGGTGTTCTGATGCTGGCCTGGTGGAAGCATTACGACCCGCTTCAGGTGGGTTATGCCCTGTCCTGGGGTGTGATGGCGGCGGGTGTGGTGCAGCTTGGCATCGTCTGGATCGCCGTGCGCAATGCCGGCATGCGGATCGGTTTCCGCAGACCCCGGCTGACGAAGAATGTCCAGCGCCTGCTGGTCCTTGCTTTGCCGGCCGCGATCACCGGCGGCATCACCCAGATCAATCTCCTGATCAACACCAATATCGCGTCTGCCGGTGAGGGTGTGATCTCCTCGCTCGCCTATGCCGACCGGATTTACCAGCTGCCGCTCGGTGTCGTCGGCATCGCCGTTGCCACCGTGCTTTTGCCGGAGCTGGCGCGGGCTTTGCGTGGCGGACATATGGTCGAGGCGGGAAGCCTGCAAAACCGCTCGGTCGAATTCGTGCTGTTTTTGACATTACCCGCTGCCGCTGCCCTTCTCGTCATGGCGGAACCCATCGTGCGCTTTCTGTACGAGCGCGGCAATTTCGCGCCTTCGGCCACCGTCACCGTCGCGCAGATCCTCGGTATTTATGGCCTCGGCCTGCCGGCTTTCGTGCTGATAAAGGCGTTCATTCCCGGCTTCTTTGCCCGCGAGGACACCCGCACCCCGATGATCTTCGCGGCGATTTCCGTGGTTGTGAACGTCTCTCTGGCGCTGACATTGTTTCCGCGTCTCGGAGGTTCGGGCATCGCCATTGCCGAGATCACCGCCGGCTGGGTCAATGCCGCCCTGCTGTTCGGCATGCTGTTGTGGCGGGGTCACTGGCATGTGGACATTCCGCTCCTTACCCGCATTCCGCGCTTGCTGCTGGCCGCCGCCCTTATGGCGGGCTTCGTTCACTATGCGCTGACCTATCTCAGCTTCGAGCTGTCCTCCGCCTCCTCCATTTTCGTCCGGGCCGGAACCATCATGGGCCTCGTACTCTCCGCCATGCTTGTTTATTTCGTGCTGGCGTTTGTTTCGGGTGGTGCCGATCTCGGCATGGTCAAGAGAGCCATCAAAAAGCGCCGCAACAAGAATGCCCAGACGGAGATAAGCTGATGTCCTTTGCAGAAAACCGTCGCATCGCCCTCATCACACTCTTGGCGGACGATTATGACCGGGCAAAGACGTTTTATTGCGAGGTTCTGGGGTTTGACTGCCTTTCCGACCAACCTCTTGATGACGGCAAACGCTGGCTGGTGATGAAGCCTCAAGGGACCGATGGCTGTGCCCTCTTGCTTGCCGAGGCGGATGGCGAAGCGCAGCGTCTTGCCATCGGCAACCAGACCGGCGGCCGTGTCGGGTTTTTCCTGCATACCGACGATTTCGGTCGTGACTACGAGACGATGCTTGCGCGCGGCGTGCGCTTTCTGGAAGAACCGCGCCATGAGGTTTATGGCTCCGTCGCGGTCTTTGCGGACCCTTATGGAAATCACTGGGATCTTCTTCAGCCGCGCGGCTGACGCGCCCTGAAACCGCTTGATTGCGAGGGGCTGTAGGTGCATAAGCGCGCGTGCAATTCCAACCACGGGGCGGGGCCCTCCACAAGCCTTTTCGAGGACGACAATGAACGCATTCAAGCCGCTGGTTTTCTCGGGCGTCCAGCCGACCGGCAATCTGCATCTCGGCAATTATCTCGGGGCCATCCGCAAATTCGTGGCGTTGCAGGAAGATAACGACTGCATCTATTGCGTCGTCGACATGCACGCCATCACCGCCCAGCTCGTTCATTCGGACCTGAAGGCGCAAACCCGCTCGATCGCTGCTGCCTTCATTGCCGCAGGCATTGATCCGGTGAAGCATATCGTCTTCAACCAGTCGGCTGTGCCGCAGCACGCCGAACTCGCCTGGATCTTCAATTGCGTGGCGCGCATCGGCTGGATGGAGCGCATGACGCAGTTCAAGGACAAGTCCGGCAAGAATGCCGAGCAGGTGTCGCTTGGGCTGCTTGCCTATCCGAGCCTGATGGCTGCGGACATTCTCGTCTACCGTGCGACCCACGTTCCTGTCGGCGACGACCAGAAGCAGCATCTGGAACTGGCCCGCGACATCGCCCAGAAATTCAACATCGATTTCGGCGACCATATCCGCAACGCCGGTCTCGGGCTCGACATCACCGTGGGCAATGAGCCGGTGCATGCCTATTTCCCGATGGTGGAGCCGCTGATCGGCGGTCCGGCACCGCGGGTGATGTCGTTGAAGGACGGCACCAAGAAGATGTCGAAGTCCGATCCGTCGGATCTGTCGCGCATCAACCTCATGGACGATGTCGACGCCATTTCGAGAAAGATCAAGAAGGCGAAGACGGACCCGGATGCACTGCCGAGCGAAGTGGAAGGCCTGAAGGGCCGCCCGGAGGCCGAAAACCTAGTTGGTATCTATGCAGCACTGTCTGACAAGACGAAAGCGGAAGTTCTTTTAGAATTCGGCGGACAGCAGTTCTCGGCCTTCAAGCCGGCTCTCGTCGAGCTTGCCGTCAATGTGCTGGCTCCGGTCAACAACGAGATGCGCCGCCTTCTCGACGATCCCACCCACATCGATGCCATCCTCAAACAGGGTGGTGAGCGCGCGCGCGCGATCGCCGAAAACACGATGAACGAGGTGCGCGACATCATCGGGTTCCTGCGCTGACCACGTATCGCCTTGCGGATCACGGCGGGCGGTTTGCGCCTGCCGTGATTTGATATAATCTCCGCCCGAACCGTCGGGCGGTTTTTCGGATCGCGGCGGACACAGGGAGTGCGGAATGGTTTCAAAACGGCTGTCGCGTCTGGAAGGGCATCGTCGCAAATTTCTCGCTGTTATCGATGACACACCGGAATGCGAAAGGGCCGTGCATTATGCCGGTCGTCGCGCCAAGAACTCCAATGGCGGACTGGTTCTGCTTTACATGATACCGGAAGGCGATTTCCAGCAGTGGCTGGGCGTCGAGCAGATCATGCGGGCCGAGGCGCGAGAGGAGGCGGAAGCAACGCTTGCCAAGATCGCCCAGAAGGTCCGTGAGACCATCGGCATCGAGCCGGAAGCGGTGATCCGTGAAGGCGGCGCAACCGAACAGATCCACGGGCTCATCGAGGAAGATCGCGATATTGCCATTCTGGTTTTGGCGGCAGGATCAACGAAGGAAGGGCCGGGACCGCTCGTCTCCTCCATCTCAGGACGCGGTGCGGCCTTCCCCATCCCCGTCACCGTGCTACCGGATACGCTGACGGATGAGGAAATCGACGCCCTCTGCTGAACTTTGTTCGACCCCGAAAGGCAGGAACGGATTCGGGCAAGAATTTGGGGCTGACGATTTCTTGAATGTAATTATCATGTCAGGGCTTGAAGTAAGGCTTCGCCAGGCGTATTTTTTGGAAGAATTCTAAATTGCGGGGCGTGAACGGCGACCTCGAAGGAGACAGATAATGTTCATTCAGACGGAAGCCACGCCGAACCCCGCGACCCTCAAGTTCCTGCCGGGCAAGGTGGTGCTGGAAAGCGGCACGGCTGAGTTTCTCAACCCCGCGCAGGCGCAGGCCTCGCCGCTGGCAGAGCGCCTCTTCACCATTCCGGGTGTCACCGGTGTTTATTTCGGCTTCGATTTCATCACCGTCACCAAGGATGACGCCGAATGGCAGCATCTGAAGCCCGCCATTCTCGGTTCGATCATGGAGCATTTCATGTCTGGCCGCCCCATCATGGGAACCGCCATTGCGGCTGAAGTGTCGGATGAGGAAGGCGAGTTCTTTGAAGCGGGTGACGAAACCATCGTCGCCACCATCAAGGAACTGCTGGATACCCGCGTCCGCCCCGCCGTGGCGCAGGATGGCGGCGATATCACTTTCCGTGGTTTCCGCGACGGCACCGTGTTCCTGAACATGAAGGGCGCCTGCTCTGGTTGCCCGTCCTCCACCGCCACGCTGAAGCACGGCGTCCAGAACCTGCTTCGTCATTTCGTGCCGGAAGTGCGCGAAGTCGAAGCTGTATGACGTTATAAGCCAGGCCGCGCCATGATTGTTCTCGCACTCGATACCTCAGGTGTGGACTGTTCCGCCTGCGTCTATGACAGCGCCTCCGACACGGTGCTTGGCGAGGTGTGCGAAACCATCGGAAAAGGTCATGCCGAGCGGCTGATGGCTGTGATTGATGGTGCCCTGCAGCAGGCACACCTGCCGCTTCAGAAAGTCGGGCGCATCGCGGTAACGATCGGACCGGGTTCCTTTACCGGCATTCGCGTCGGCGTTGCCGCCGCGCGTGGTTTTGCCCTGTCGCTCGGCATAGAGGCAGTCGGCGTAACCACGCTTGAGACGATCGCCTTGCATCATCTGCTGGAAAATCCCGGCCGGCCAGTGGCTGTCGGGCTCGACGCCAAACGGGGCGAAGCCTACCTCCAGACATTTGCAGAGGATGGATCGCCGCTCCTCGAGGCCGCGCTTTTGTCTCTGGCGGATGCCAAAACGGCTCTCTCCGGTTTCGATGGCGCCATTATCGGTTCCGCCGCACCCCTTTTTCAGGGTTTCGACGCGGGGTCAGGGCCCGATCATTTTCCGATTTCCACTGTCGCGCGGGCGGGTGGACGCAAGCCGAAAGGCATGCCGAAACCCGCACCGCTTTACCTTCGCGGCCCGGATGCCCGGCCGCAGACGGGTTTTGCGCTGGCACGCCAGAGCGTTGCCTGATAGGTGGCACCCGTAAATGCGTGCGGATGATTCCTTGTTATGTTTGACGAATATCTAAGCTGGAAGCCCTATTTCGAGATCGTGCCGATGCAGCATGAGGATTGCGCCGGAGTGGCGGAATTGCATGCGCTGCGCTTTCCGCGCCCCTGGAATGACGGGGAGTTTTCCGGGCTGTTGACGCAAGGCTCGGTTTTCGGTGCCGTCGCGCGGCAGACGAACGCATTTTTCAGCAAACCGCTCGGTGGTTTCGTGCTTGCGCGCGAAGTGGCCGGCGAGGCGGAAATCCTGACCGTTGCGGTGGCCGACAAGTTCGCGCGCACCGGCCTCGGCTGGCGCCTGATGCAATCGGCCGTCCGTGAGGCGATGATGCGCGGTGCCGAAACGATGTTCCTGGAAGTGGACAGCAACAATGCCTCCGCCGTGGGACTTTATAAAAAGCTCGGCTTCAAAACGGTCGCTGAGCGGAAGGCCTATTACACCGCCAAGGATGGCGCGAAGTCGACGGCGCTTGTCATGCGCCGCGATCTTCGCTAGTTCCCTGCGACAGGCATTTTTCGGCGACAGCCCCGAAATTCAACCGGAATACTCAAAAGGCCAGAAGACGTGATAGACCTTTCGAAAACGCTGGAGGAACTTTGTGCCGAACGCGGCATGCGGATGACGGACCAGCGCCGTGTCATCGCCCGCGTGCTGCAGGAATCGGCAGACCATCCGGATGTCGAGGAGCTTTACCGCCGTTCCTCCGCCGTGGATCCGCGCATCTCGATTTCCACCGTTTACAGAACGGTGAAGCTGTTCGAGGACGCCGGCATCATCGAGCGTCATGATTTTCGCGATGGCCGCTCGCGTTACGAGACCGTGCCTGAGGAACATCACGATCATCTGATCGATCTGAAGAATAGTGTGGTCATCGAGTTTCATTCACCCGAGATCGAGGCGCTTCAGGAAAAGATCGCCAGGGAACATGGCTTCAAGCTCGTTGATCACCGGCTCGAACTCTACGGTGTACCGTTGAAGCCCGGCGAACATTGAGACGCTGGTGAGCAAGCGCACGGTTCAATCATGATGTGGCTTCGGACAGCCTATATTGCGGTCGTTCTCCTGATCGTCACGCTTATATTGCTGCCGCTGCAACTGTTGGGCCTTGCCTTCGACTGGCGGCTTCGTCGCCGCATTCCACGCATCTGGCACCGCATCGCCTGCCATGTCCTCGGCATTCGCGTGCATGTCCATGGGGATGTGGAGCGGGCAAAACCGCTGATGCTGGCGGTCAATCACGCCTCGTGGAAGGACATTCTCGTTCTCGGCAGTATTGCCGACGTGGTGTTCATCGCCAAGACGGAAGTGCGTGACTGGCCCGTCTTCGGCTGGCTCGCCCGTCTGCAGAAAAGCATCTTCGTCCAGCGCGAGCAGAAGCGCAGCACCGGTGCGCAGGTCGGCGAGATCGCCGCCCGCATGGCCGATGGCGAGATCGTCGTGTTGTTCCCGGAAGGCACTACCTCTGACGGCAACCGCATGCTTGCCGTCAAATCCTCGCTGTTTGGCGCAGCCTCCACGGCTGCCGAGCAGGTTCCGGGCAAGCTCGTCTATGTGCAGCCGGTCGCAATCGCCTATACGCGGGTGCAGGGCATGGCCATGGGACGTTACCACCGGGTCATTGCGGCCTGGCCGGGCAGCATAACTCTGGTGCCGCATCTGCTCGGTATCATCAGGGCAGGTGCCATCGACGTCGACGTTACATTCGGCGACAGCGTTCCGTTTCACAGCACAGATAACCGCAAGCGTCTGGCGACCGATATCGCCGCTTCTATCCGTTCCATGTTGGCTTTCAGCCTGCGTGGTGGCTGGCGGAAATAGAGCATTCCAGCTTTTCCGGTATTTTTCTGTTTAATCCGGGCGTGAAAAACACTAGATAACCGCCATGACCCAGGAAACGCTTGGCCTCGATGCCCCCGAAATGATTGCCCGCGAGGGCTCTAACAGCAGGAAGGTCTTCATCAAGACCTATGGCTGTCAGATGAACGTCTACGATTCCGTCCGCATGAGCGATGCGCTGGCGAAGGACGGTTACGTTCAGACGGAGGATATGGGCGAGGCGGATCTAGTGCTTCTGAACACCTGTCACATCCGCGAAAAGGCCGCTGAAAAGGTCTATTCGGCGCTCGGCCGCCTGCGCGACATGAAAAAATCGCGCGAAGAACAGGGCCGGGAATTCGTGATCGGCGTTGCCGGATGCGTGGCGCAGGCGGAAGGCGAGGAAATCCTTCGCCGTGCGCCAGCCGTCGATGTCGTCATCGGCCCCCAGACCTATCATCGCCTGCCGGACGCCTTGAAGCGGGTGCGCGGCGGCGAGCGCGTCATCGAGACCGAATATGCCGTTGAGGACAAGTTCGAACATCTGCCGGTGGCCGAAAAGGCAACACTGCGTACGCGCGGCGTCACGGCATTTTTGACGGTGCAGGAAGGCTGCGACAAGTTCTGCACCTTCTGTGTGGTGCCCTATACGCGTGGTTCGGAAGTTTCGCGTCCCGTGCGCCAGATCGTCGATGAGGCGATGAAACTGGTGGATGCCGGTGTGCGCGAAATCACGCTGCTCGGCCAGAACGTCAATGCCTGGCAGGGCGAAGGCCCGAAGGGCGAAAAATGGGGACTTGCCGAGCTTCTTTACCGGCTGGCGGAAATTCCCGGTCTTGCACGCCTTCGCTATACCACCAGCCATCCGCGCGACATGGATGACCGCTTGATTGGCGCACATCGCGACCTGCGCATTCTGATGCCCTATCTGCATTTGCCTGTTCAGTCCGGGTCGGATCGCATTCTGAAGGCGATGAATCGTCGCCATACAGGTGAGGAATATATCCAGCTCATTGAAAAAATCCGGGCCGTCCGCCCTGATATCGCCATGTCCGGGGATTTTATTGTTGGCTTCCCCGGCGAGACGGATCGTGATTTCGAAGACACGATGGCGATCATCGAACAGGTGAAATATGCGCAGGCCTTTTCATTCAAATATTCCACACGCCCAGGAACGCCGGGCGCTGATCTGACGGATCAGGTTGCGGAAGAGGTGAAGGCCGAGCGGCTGGAACGATTGCAGGCGCTGCTCTTGCGGCAGCAGAAGGAATTTGCGGAATCACTGGTCGGAAAGACGATGGATGTGTTGCTGGAAAAGCCCGGCCGCATGCCTGAACAGTTGATAGGTCGCTCTCCCTGGCTGCAATCTGTGAATCTTGATGCAAAGACTTTGAAAATCGGTGACATTGTTAATGTACGAATCACCGCAACGGGTCCAAACAGCTTGTTTGCCGAGGTGGCAGAGAGTTAGAGTGAGGAGCCGACACTGATTGGGACAGGAGCCTGACCGCTTGAACGCACATGAATTGGTATCACCTTCATCGCGCCAGCCACGCCAAGCCGCGACCGACGCCAATCACTTCGTCCTCACGTTCGAGAATAACAGGATAGCGGGAGAGCTATTCGGTCAGTTCGATCAGAACCTCAAATTGCTGGAACAACGCCTCAACATCGATGCGCGCCCGCGCGGCAATTCCGTTGCCATCACCGGCGATGTCGTTGCCACCAATCAGGCTCGCCGGGCGCTGGATTTCCTTTACGAGCGTCTGCTCAAGGGCGGAACCGCCGAGGTTTCCGACGTGGAAGGCGCGATCCGCATGGCCATGGCGGCAGATGACCAGCTGACCTTGCCGACGATGGAGCGCAAGGCGAAGATCTCCATGGCGCAGATTTCCACGCGCAAGAAGACCGTCGCTGCCCGAACGCCCACCCAGGATGTCTACATGCGGGCGCTGGAGCAGTCCGAACTGGTTTTCGGCGTCGGCCCCGCCGGCACCGGCAAGACCTATCTTGCCGTGGCGCATGCAGCGCAACTTCTGGAGCGTGGTGCGGTCGACCGCATCATCCTCTCGCGTCCCGCAGTAGAAGCGGGCGAACGCCTTGGCTTCCTGCCGGGCGACATGAAGGAGAAGGTCGATCCTTATCTGCGCCCGCTTTACGACGCGCTTTACGACATGATGCCGGGTGACAAGGTGGAGCGCGCCATTCAGGCGGGCGTCATCGAAATTGCGCCGCTGGCCTTTATGCGCGGACGCACGCTTGCCAACGCCGCCGTCATTCTGGACGAAGCCCAGAACACCACGACCATGCAGATGAAAATGTTCCTTACCCGTCTTGGTGAGAAAGGCCGCATGATCGTGACCGGCGACCCAAGCCAGGTGGACCTTCCGCGCGGCGTGAAGTCGGGTCTTGTCGAGGCCCTGCAAATCCTCACCGATGTGGAAGGTGTATCCGTCGTGCGCTTCAAGGATGTGGACGTCGTGCGCCATCCGATGGTGGCGCGCATCGTGCGGGCGTACGAATCCCACACGGCGGTGCCGGATGAAAGCCTCGTGAAGGGCAACTGACGCAAGACAATGACAGCTCTGGATATTCAAATCAGCGTCGAGGCCGAAGGCTGGTCCTCGGAAGAGGACCTTCTTGCATTCGCCACCAAGGTGCTGGATGCAGCGGTTGATTTTTTGAAGCGGGAAGAGAACCAACCCTTCCCGAAAATGCCGGTGGAACTGTCGCTGGTCTTTACCGACGATGAAAATATCCGGGAAATCAATGCTGAATGGCGCGACAAGGACAAGGCAACCAATGTCTTGTCTTTCCCCGCTTTTCCGCTGGAACCGGGCGGCATGCCTGGCCCGATGCTGGGCGATATCGTCATCGCGCGCGAGACGGTTGAACGCGAGGCTCTTGAACTTGAGAAGAGTTTCGAGGATCATCTGACCCATCTTCTTGTTCATGGGTTCCTGCACCTGTTCGGTTATGACCACATGGATGAGGAGGAGGCGGAAGAAATGGAGTCGCTTGAGACTCGCATTTTGGCGGTGCTTGGCCTATCTGATCCTTACGCGGGACAGGAACCGCTTTGAATATTGTCTGGAGCCATGAACGAACATTCTGCACGACCTGCCAATGAGGGCAGAGAAAACGGCGAGCAGTCCTCCTCGGAGGAGGGCAGTAGTCATTTACGGAACGACTCCAATGCAAAGCCGAGATCGACGATCTGGTCGCGCATTGGACGGTTGCTGAAGCCGTCACAGGGCGAGCGCCTGCGCGAGGATTTGACCGACGCGCTGATGGACGACACCGAAATCGGTGCCGCCTTTTCGCCCGAAGAGCGGGCGATGCTGAACAATATCCTGCGTTTCCGGGAGGTTCGGGTCGAAGATATCATGATCCCACGCGTGGATATCGACGGTCTCGACCAGAATATGACCATCGGCGAAGCTCTGATCCTCTTTGAGGAAACCGGGCGCTCCCGCATGCCGGTCTACGATGAGACGCTGGATAATCCGAAGGGCATGATCCACATTCGCGATCTGCTGGCCTATGTCGCCAAGCAGGCGCGCAACAAGCGCCGGGTGGGATCGCGTGGCGTTGCCTATGGCGAGGCGAAGGCTCCGCGCTCGCCGCGACCGAATTTTGACCTGGCACGGGTGGATCTGGAACAGACGGTCGCCGATGCCGGGCTGGTGCGTAAAATTCTTTTTGCACCCCCCTCCATGCTGGCCTCCGATCTTTTGAAGACCATGCAGGCACAGAGAACACAGCTTGCCCTGGTGATCGACGAATATGGTGGCACGGACGGTCTCGTCAGCCATGAGGACATCGTCGAGATGGTGGTGGGTGACATTGATGACGAGCACGACAAGGACGAGACGATGTTTTCGCGTCTGTCCGCCGACGTGCTGGTGGCGGATGCCCGCGCCGAACTTACTGAACTTGCCGAGGCAATCGGACCGGAATTCGATGTCCGCGAACATCTTGAAGAAATCGATACGCTCGGCGGCCTGATATTCTTCGCACTCGGCCGCATTCCGGCCAAGGGTGAAGTGGTCAGGGCCGTACCTGGTTTCGAGTTCCAGATCCTCGATGCGGATACAAGGCGTATCAAGGGTGTCCGTATCGTCCGCGATCATGGCTCGGAAGGGCAGGATGACCGCGCGCCGGGCGATGCCGATGCCGATGAGGTTATTCCGCTGCCCGCGCCGGATGTTCGCCTCATCACCCACCAGCAAAACGCTGACTGAGGTGGGCGACGGGATGCTCCCCGTCGCCTCCGCTCCTTGAACGCGTCATCAAGAGTCCAAAAGGACGCACGGTGCTCCGGCGATCATCCCTTCTGTGGACTGCGAATCTTTTTTCCTTTACGTCGAGTCTAAAGGGAAATTCCTTTGCGCGGCCATGCCGGGGTTGGGCTTTTCCGGGTGGGCATTAAACGGAGATGGCATGGAGCGTCTTGCAGGCAGGGTAATGCTGGCCGGCGGCAAAAGCCGCGCAGTGATGGCGATTGCCGCAGGCGCGGTTGGAGCGCTGGCCTTGCCTCCGGTTGGCTTTTTCGCGGCGCTTTTTTTGTCTTTCACCCTGCTTGTCTGGTTGGTCGATGGCTGCACCGGCAAGCCGGGCGGCGGCATCTTCAGCCGTATCATGCCCGCTTTCGGCATCGGTTGGTGTTTCGGTCTTGGTTATTTCGTGGCGGGCCTGTGGTGGCTGGGTAATGCGCTCCTGTTGGAAGCTGACGAGTTCGCCTGGGCGCTACCGCTCGCCATCCTCGGCCTTCCGGCTGTTCTCGCCGTGTTTTACGGTTTTGCGGTCGCAGCCGCCAATATCGTCTGGTCGGACGGTCTCGGCCGTATCGCCGCACTTGCGTCCGCATTCGGCCTTTTGGAATGGCTCCGCAGCTTCATAGCAACTGGCTTTCCCTGGAACGCTATCGGTTATGGCATCATGCCTGTGCCGATCATGATGCAGTCGGCGCATCTGCTTGGTCTTTTTGGTGTCACCACGCTTGCCGTCTTCATCTTCGCCTCGCCTGCCTTGATCGGCACGAAAAAAGGCATGTGGCCGGGTCTCATTGCGGCGAGCCTGCTGCTGGCTGGCCATTTTGGTTATGGCTTTTACCGCCTTCAGACACCGTTGGAGACACCTGCGGACGCGCTGACCGTGAGGATCGTGCAGCCGTCGATCGACCAGTCCCGCAAGATGCTGAATGCAGACAGGGCCGAGATTTTCAGCGAGCATCTGCGCTTGACGGGCCTGCCGCCCGGCGAAGGAAAAAAACGCCCAGATATCATCGTTTGGCCGGAGACCTCCGTGCCTTTCATCCTGACGCAAAACCCGGACGCTCTGGCGGAAATCGCCAAGACGCTTGAAGACGGGCAGGTCCTGTTTACCGGTGCGGTCAGAATGGAAGATGCCGGTGCCGGCCGGCCTCCGCGTTACTACAATTCGGTCTATGCGATTGACAGTCAGGGCGAGATCATCGGCGCGACCGACAAGGTCCATCTGACACCCTTTGGAGAATATGTCCCTTTCGAAGATATTCTACGGGGATTCGGCATCAATAATGTCATCAGCCTGCCGGGCGGCTTTTCAGCCGCGTCTTCGCGCACGCCTTTGACGCTTCCTTCCGGTAAAACCCTCTATCCCCTGATCTGCTACGAGATCATTTTTCCCGAAGAGATGACCCCTGGTCTGGCGGGCGCCGCAGCGATCCTGAACGTCACGAATGATGGCTGGTTCGGCGATACACCCGGCCCTTATCAGCATTTTCTGCAGGCAAGAGTACGGGCCGTTGAAACGGGAGTGCCGGTGATTCGCGGCGCTAATACCGGAATTTCCGCCGTTATAGATCCCTATGGTCGTATTATTGCCGGGTTGGATTACGGCCGGGTCGGAATTGTTGACGCCACCTTGAGTGGTGGGTCAAATGACGCTGTTACTTACGACATACATCGGACGTATTTCTGGTTGATTTTTTCTATCATGCTGACCGTTTCGGTATTTTCTGCCTGGCGTTTTGCCCGGCGCCAGAATTGACCGGGAACCCCTACAATTGCATAGTGAATACGTCAGTCGTAAAACAAGTTTAGACGCTGTCGAAATACCAGCTCATTTCTTCGAATAAGCAATGAAACGAGATATCAACCCTTTCCGAGTGTCAGGACCGCATGATGACCGAAAATAAGAAAAAGCCTAACCCCATCGACATTCATGTCGGAAGCCGAATTCGTCTTCGCAGAACCATGCTGGGCATGAGCCAGGAAAAGCTGGGTGAAAGCCTCGGAATTACCTTTCAGCAAATTCAGAAGTATGAAAAGGGCACGAACCGCGTGGGCGCCAGCCGCCTGCAGAATATCTCCGCGATTCTGAATGTGCCGGTTTCCTTCTTCTTCGAGGACGCGCCGGGTGATCAGGCCGTCGGCACGACGGGCATGGCAGAAGCATCGAGTTCCAATTACGTGGTGGATTTCCTGTCGTCTGCCGAAGGCTTGCAACTGAACCGCGCTTTCGTGAAGATCGCCGACCCGAAGGTTCGCCGCCGCCTCGTTGATCTCGTGAAGTCGCTCGCCGCCGAAGGGGATGCTGAGTAGCACTCGCAGGCGACTGCTTTATTTTCCAGCGTACGGCGCTGGACACTCAACGGTCCGCAAGGGCCGTTTTTTTGTGCCCAATTAGAAAGGAATTCTCACATAAAGATATATTTATGTGGTTGTGTCCTTGTCTTTCATGGCCGAAATGACTAACAAACTCGAAGACCGTTCTTTGAGGGGAATCCCGCATGCGTGCCAATTACCTGTTCACCAGCGAGTCCGTGGCCGAAGGTCATCCGGACAAGGTTTGTGATCGTATTTCCGATGAAATCGTGGATCTCATCTATCGTGAGGCATCCAAGACGGGTGTCGACCCCTGGACCGTGCGCATCGCATGCGAAACGCTTGCGACGACGAACCGTGTCATTATCGCCGGTGAGGTTCGGGTTCCCGATACCCTGCTGAAAAAGGACAAGGACGGCAAGGTTCTCAAGGATGCTGCCGGCCACCCGGTCATCAATCCCTCGAAGTTCAAGTCGGCTGCCCGCAAGGCGATCCGCGACATCGGCTATGAGCAGGATGGTTTCCACTGGAAGACGGCGAAGATCGACGTTCTCCTGCATCCGCAGTCGGCGGATATCGCGCAGGGCGTGGACAACGCCTCCGACAAGCAGGGCGACGAGGGTGCTGGCGACCAGGGCATCATGTTCGGTTACGCCTGCAAGGAAACGCCGGACCTGATGCCGGCTCCGATCTATTATTCCCACCGTATTCTGCAGCTGCTCGCGACCGCCCGTAAAAGCGGCGAAGGCGAAGCTGCGAAACTCGGTCCCGACGCCAAGAGCCAGGTGACGGTTCGTTACGTCGACGGCAAGGCTTCGGAAGCCGTATCCATCGTTTTGTCCACGCAGCATCTCGATGCCAGCTGGGATTCGAAGAAGGTTCGCGAAGTTGTCGAACCTTATATCCGCGAAGCGCTGGGTGACCTGAAGATCGCCGATGATTGCCAGTGGTATATCAACCCGACGGGCAAATTCGTCATCGGTGGTCCCGATGGCGATGCGGGTCTGACCGGCCGCAAAATCATCGTGGACACCTATGGCGGTGCTGCCCCCCATGGCGGCGGTGCATTCTCCGGCAAGGACACGACCAAGGTCGACCGTTCCGCGGCCTATGCTGCCCGCTATCTGGCCAAGAACGTGGTGGCTGCCGGTCTGGCCGAGCGCTGCACCATTCAGATTTCCTACGCGATCGGCATCGCCCAGCCTCTGTCGATTTATGTCGATCTGCACGGTACCGGCAAGGTCAGCGAAGATCAGGTCGAAGGCGCCATCCGCAAGGTCATGGATCTGTCGCCGTCGGGCATTCGCCGTCATCTCGATCTCAACAAGCCGATCTATGCCAAAACATCTTCCTACGGCCATTTCGGTCGCAAGGCGGGCCGTGACGGTTCCTTCTCCTGGGAGAAGCTCGATCTGGTGAAGCCGCTCAAGGAAGCTTTGAGCGCTTGAAGCATTTCCAGTAAAATTGCGTAGCGATTTTACGTCCGGAAAATGCGGGGACTTGTTCTAAGCCTTGTCATTCGACGGGGATTGAGAGATACCGGTTGCACCATTTGTAACCCGCATAGTGCCATTCAAGTGGCCCTGTGCGGGTTTAGTCTATTTGTTCTTGAGAGTATGACATGACGGAAGAGCGGCGTTCGCGCGCAACGGAAGCGTTTTTTGGCAGACGCAAGGGCAAGCCCCTGCGCAATCAGCAGATCGATACGATCGAAAACCTGCTGCCTTTGCTGAAAATCGATCTGGAAAGCGCGCCTCCGAAAAATCTCGTCGCTCTCTTTCCGGCGGATGTGAAATCGGTGCGTCTGGAAATCGGTTTCGGCGGCGGCGAGCACCTTGTCCACCGCGCGGTTGAAAATCCTGAGACCGGCTTTATCGGCGTCGAGCCCTTCGTCAATTCCATGGCCAAGCTGCTGGCAAGCGTGCGTGAAGGCGAGTTGATGAATATCCGCCTTTACGATGATGACGCGACGCAATTGCTGGATTGGCTGCCGGATGGGTCGATCGATCACATCGATCTTCTCTATCCCGATCCTTGGCCGAAGAAGAAGCACTGGAAGCGCCGTTTCGTTTCCGACGTCAATCTTGCCCGTTTCCATCGCGTCCTGAAACCCGGTGGCAAGTTCTGCTTTGCTTCCGATATCGATACCTACGTCAACTGGACGCTACAGCATTGCGCCCGCCACGGCGGTTTCGAGTGGACGGCGGCAAGTGCCGAGGACTGGCACACCCCCTATGCCAACTGGCCGGGCACGCGTTATGAGAACAAGGCGAAAAGAGAAGGCCGCAGCTCGGCCTATCTCACTTTCATTCGCATTTAACAGCTCGAACCGTCAGATATTCGCGTCCACTTCGGCAGCAACCGGAATGGAAGGCTGTGCGCCGGCGCGGGTGCAGGCGAGCGAGCCTGCGACTGCGGCGCGCTTTAGCGCCTTTTCGAAATCCATACCCTGATCGAGGCTGGCGGCGAGATAACCGCAGAATGTATCGCCAGCGCCAACAGTATCGACCGGCTCGATCTTGAGACCGGACGCCTTGAAGACCTTGCCGTTGCGAATGGCGATCACGCCATCAGCACCAAGCGTCACGATCAATGTCTGGCCGGTCTGCTCATGCAGGGATTTGAGTTCATTTTCCCGTTCGGAGGCTGAAAGTCCATTTTTGCCGATCAGCAGTTCGAACTCGGTCTCATTGGCGATGACGATATCGGCAAGGCTGGCAAGGCGCGGCCCGTCCGCGGTCAGCGGCGCGGTATTGATGATAGTGGTGATGCGTTTAGCCTTCGCGGCCGTCAGTGCTGCTTCGATTGAGGGTGCGGGCACCTCGAACTGAAGCATCAGAATATCGCCCGCTGCCATCTCCGCCACGGCTCTTGCGGCGTCGGATGCGGAAACTTCGCCATTGGCGGCGGGAATGACCGAGATCATGTTCTCCCCGCCTTCACCGATCAGGATTACGGCGGTTCCCGTGGGGCCGGGCGCGGTCTTGACGAGCGATAGATCGGTGCCGGCATCGCGCAGCAATGTCAGCGCTGGCGCGGCAAAGGTGTCATCACCCGTAGCGCCCGCCATTTTGACCGTTGCACCTGCGCGCCGTGCGGCAAGCGCCTGATTGGCTCCCTTTCCGCCGGCCGCCGTGGAAAAGGTCTCTCCCGTCACGGTTTCACCGGGTTTGGGCAGGCGTTTGGCGGTGGCGACGAGATCCATGTTGATGGAGCCGAAAACAGTAATCATCAGGGCATGTCCGTATGAAATTCAAAGCAAGGCGGCGACTTTGCCCGAGGGGATCACTCGTCGTCAACCACCCGCAACTTGGCCGTTCCTGCCCTGTTCTCTGCAAAGCGTCGCGCCTGCTCGATTTCGCTATGGGAGGTCTCCTTTTCCGTCGGCGAAAAATCGAGTCCCTCGATCTTCTGGCCACGCGCCAGCACCTTGTCGGAGGAGATCAGCATCATGTCGACATCTTTCTGCGCCAGCCCGAAATGGGCTTGCAGCTTGCGCGTCCGGTCGTCCAGCCGCCGCACGTCATCCATGAGAAGCGCGACTTCACCCTGAATGAGGTGCGCCTGCTCGCGCATGCGCTGGTCCTTCAGCACCGACTGGATAACCTGCACCGACAGCATCAAAAGCGATGGCGAGACAATAACGACACGAGCGCGATGGGCACGCTGCACGAGATATTCGAAATGCTGGTGAATATCGGCGAAGATCGATTCCGACGGCACGAAGATGAAGGCCGTATCCTGCGTTTCTCCGCGTATCAGATATTTCTCCGCCACGTCGCGAATATGCACTTCCATATCGCGGCGGAACTGCTGGGTCGCAGCCCGTTTGCCCTCGGGCGTTTCATCCGCCTTCAGCGCATTCCACGCCTCCAGCGGAAACTTGGCATCGATGACGAGGGACGGGGCGTTGTTCGGCATCCTGATGATGCAGTCCGGTCGGTAGCCATTCGAAAGCGTGGGCTGAAGCTGAAAGGCCCCGGCGGGGAGCGCATCGGCGATCAGCGCTTCCATGCGCGCCTGCCCGAAAGCGCCGCGCGTCTGCTTGTTGGAGAGGATCGCCTGAAGCCCGACCACGTCCTTTGCCAGATCCTGAATATTACCCTGGGCGGCATCGATAACCGCAAGCCGCTCCTGCAGGCGGCTTAGATTCTCGTGCGTCGATCGGGTCTGCTCGGTCAGCGTCTCGCCCAGCCGCTGCGACATGCCGTCGAGGCGCTGGTTGATCGTCTGGCCCATCTCGCTCTGGCGCGTGCCGAGCGTCTCGGCCATCGCCGCGATCCGGCCGTGCAGTTCCGACTGGGTTTTCAGCAGATCGGAAATTTCACCATCGGCTTCCGCTTTTTTCCCACGACTTTTCGTGACCATCCAGAAAGCGGAAAGGCCGAAAACGAGAGCCGTAAGAAGCCCGCCGAAGCTGATGTCGACGGAGCCGGCCCGCAAGGCGGGATCGAGGAGAAAAGAGAAATCGATGCTCATGGCTAAATCTACCAGATTTCCAGTGATTCGTAAGATCAAAACAAGAACATTCATGCGGCGGAATTGAGTCGGCCAAAACCGGACGAAGGTCTCATTTCGACCGCGTATTTTTTATTTCCTCCGCGCAAGAGATACGTTATGGGAAGCCATGACTATCAAACCGCTTATCATTTTGCCCGATCCCGTGCTGCGCCAGCAATCAAGGCCCATCGAACAGGTGGATGCCGAAGTGTTGCGCCTTGCCGACGATATGCTCGAAACCATGTATGATGCGCCGGGTATCGGCCTTGCCGCCATTCAGGTGGGCGTGCCGCGCCGCATGCTGGTGATCGACGTTTCGCGCGAGGACGAGGAGAAAAAGCCGGTCGTCTTCATCAATCCGGAAATCCTCAGAGTGTCGGACGACGTCTCGGCCTATGAGGAAGGGTGTCTCTCCATTCCCGATTATTATGCCGAGGTAGAGCGTCCCGCATCCCTGACAGTGCGATATGTCGATCGTGACGGCAAGCAGCAGACGGTCGATGCGGACGGACTTCTGGCGACGTGTCTGCAGCATGAGATCGACCACCTGAACGGCATTCTGTTCATCGACCATATTTCGCGGCTGAAGCGAGAAATGGTCATCAAGAAATTCACCAAAGCAGCCCGCGCTAAGGTCTGATTCGTCTTAAATATGTAGACGGACCGGCATAGAGGGCAGGGGGCGATATGGCTCTTCGCATCATTTTCATGGGCACGCCGGATTTTTCCGTTCCCACGCTGCGTGCATTGGTGGACGCTGGTCACGAGCTCGTTGCCGTTTATACGCAGCCGCCGCGTCCAGGCGGTCGCCGTGGCCTCGATCTGCAGAAATCGCCGGTGCATCAGGCCGCCGAACTGCTGGGTCTGCCCGTGCTGACGCCGGTGAATTTCAAGGCCGAGGAGGACCGGCAGCATTTCAGGGAATTCAACGCCGATGTCGCTGTTGTCGTTGCCTATGGGCTGCTATTGCCCGAGGCAATCCTGAGCGGTACGCGTCTTGGCTGCTATAACGGCCACGCCTCGTTGCTGCCGCGCTGGCGCGGCGCTGCTCCCATTCAGCGGGCGATCATGGCTGGCGATGCCGAGACGGGCATGATGGTCATGAAAATGGAAAAGGGGCTCGATACCGGCCCGGTGGCGCTGACCGCCAAGGTCACGATCGGTGAGAATACCACGGCAGGTGAATTGCACGACAGCCTGATGCTGACAGGCGCGCGGCTGATGCGGCAGGCGATGGACAAGCTGGAAGCAGACGATCTTCCTCTCGTTGCGCAGCCGGAAGAAGGCGTCGTTTATGCGTCGAAAATCGACAAGGGCGAGACCCGGATTAATTTTTCCCGGCCGGCACAGGACGTCCATAACCATATCCGCGGCCTTTCGCCTTTCCCCGGCGCCTGGCTGGAAATGGAAATCGGCGGTAAGGCCGAGCGCGTGAAGGTTCTGGCGTCAGAACTGGCGAGCGGTATGGGCGAAGCGGGCGCTGTGCTCGATGACGCCCTGACCATCGCCTGCGGCAGTGGCGCGGTGCGGCTTACCCGTTTGCAGAAGGCGGGTGGCAAGCCGCTGTCGGCTGCCGATTTCGTTCGTGGCACACCCGTTCCCGCCAGAACGAGGCTCGGCTGATGCCGCGTTTCCGCATGACCGTCGAATATGACGGTACGCCTTACTTCGGCTGGCAGAGACAGGATAACGGCCCTTCAGTTCAGGGCGCGCTTGAAGCTGCCGTCCGGTCGCTTACCGGCGAAACCGTTTCTATTCGCGGCGCTGGCCGCACCGATTCCGGCGTGCATGCCGTGGGACAGGTAGCCCATGTCGATCTTTCCCGCGATTGGGCGCCATATAAGCTTCGCAATGCTCTCAACGCCCATCTGGCCATGGCGAAAGAGGCCGTCTCGGTTATCGACGTAACGGCGGTGACCGAGGATTTCGACGCGCGCTTCTCCGCGCTTCGCCGCCATTATCTGTACCGCATCATTTGCCGGAAAGCGCGGCTGGCACTCGAGCACAGGCGCGCATGGTGGGTATCGAAAGATCTGGACCACGAACGCATGCATGAAGCTGCACAGATGCTCGTCGGCCGGCACGATTTTACCACTTTCCGCTCGGTTCATTGTCAGGCGAGCAGCCCGGTCAGAACGCTCGACCGGCTGGATGTGACGCGCAATGGCGATCTTATCGAGATACGCGCCACCGCGCAGAGCTTTCTCCACAACCAGATACGCTCTTTTGCCGGAACGCTGAAAATGGCCGGTGAAGGCAGCATGACACCGGAAGACGTGCGCGCGGCACTGGAAGCACGGGATCGCAAAGCTTGCGGCCCCGTCGCGCCGCCGGATGGTCTCTATTTCATGCAGGTTGATTATCCCGACGTCATTCCGCCGCGGGTCTATTCAAAGGTCGAGACGGTCGAAGACACAGACTGAAGTCCGTCTCGTTTCTCAGGCCGGATAAACGCCGAGAAAACGTTGCAGCGCCTCGGACAGAAGCATGCCCGGCACCAGCAGGGTCATGACGATCGCCGAGACAAGCAACGACTGGTCGCGGATGAAGAAGCGCACGATCCGCGAAAAGGCGAAGACCAGCGACAGCAGCAGTGCCAGCCAGAGGATGGCGATCAGCCCCTGCAAGGGCGGCAGAAAAAACGCGATCAGGATCAGAACCGCATAGGCATAGGAAAACGGCAGCGACAGCCAGTTCATGGTGGTGACCAGTGCGGTGAATTTTTCCCGTGCGCCAAAGGCGAACAGCAGCATGCCGATCAACAACAGCGGCACGATCCAGCAGATAGCCTCGACCATCGCAAGGCGGAAAAAGTAGATTAGTCCCGTTCCTGTTCCGGGCGGATAGCTTGCCAGGAACGCAGCGCGCAGCCACAGCCAGGACACCAGCATGGCGGGCAGGCACCAGAGGGCGGAGTAGAAGGACCGCCACATGCCGCGCTCGGAAAGATCCAGATAACGCGCGCCGGTATGGTCGCCGAGCAGCAGCAGCCAGAGGCCTTTCAGATAGAGCCTTACTTCACTTGCCGTCGGCATGAGAGAACCAGCGTTCGATGAAGGTCTCGTAGATGCGTGTCAGCGTCTCCAGATCGGCGATTTCCACGCGCTCATCGACCATATGCATGGTCTGCCCGACGAGGCCGAATTCCACGACGGGGCAATAATCCTTGATGAAACGCGCATCCGACGTGCCGCCGGTGGTCGAAAGCTTGGGCTCCTTGCCTGTCACGGCTTCCACGGCGCCGGAAAGCGATGAGATGAGCGCATTGTTCCGGGTCAGGAAAACATGGGCCGGACGGTCCGCCCAGACGATCTCATATTTGACCGGGCTGCGGTCGGGACGAAGTTCTCCCTCGGCAGCGGCGGCATCGAGGCGGCGGATGATTTCCGCCCGCAGGCTCTCCACCGTCCAGCTGTCATTGAAACGGATGTTGAACGACGCCGTCGCCCGCGCCGGAATGACATTTGTGGCGGCGTTGCCGGTGTCGATGGTCGTCACTTCCAGATTGGACGGCTGGAAGTCATCCGTACCGTGATCGAAGGGCGGATGCATCAGCGCGTGGGTCAGTTGCAGCAGCCCGCGAATGGGGTTGTCGGCCAGATGCGGATATGCGGCATGACCCTGCACGCCATGCACGGTGATGCGGCCCGAAATCGACCCCCGGCGGCCGATCTTGATCATGTCGCCCAGCTGGTCGGGGTTGGTCGGTTCACCAACCACGCAGGCATCCCATGTCTCGCCTTTGGCGGCGGCCCATTCCAGCAACTTGGAGGTGCCGTTGATCGAGGGGCCTTCCTCGTCACCGGTGATCAGGAAAGAAACGGAACCTTTCGGTTTTCCGTGTTTCTCGATGTAGCGGGCAATGGCGGCAACGAAACAGGCAATGCCGCCCTTCATGTCCACCGCACCACGGCCGAACATTTCGCCGCCGGCAATTTCAGCGGCAAAGGGCGGATGGCTCCATGCCGCCTCGTCGCCCACCGGAACAACATCGGTATGGCCCGCAAACATCAGGTGCGGACCTTCCGTGCCAAGCCGGGCGTAGAGGTTTTCAACGTCAGGCGTTCCCGCTTCCGTCGCCACCATCTTTTCCACCGCAAAGCCAAGCGGTGAAAGCAGGGTGTCTAGCAGCGATAGCGCGCCACCTTCGGCGGGCGTCACCGAAGGGCAACGGATGAGGGCGGCGAGATTTGCAACGGGATCGGTCGTGGTCATGGTATCAGCTTTTATCAGTCGCGCAGAAGCTCGTTGATGCCGGTCTTGGAGCGGGTCTTTTCATCGACGCGCTTGACGATGACGGCGCAATAAAGGCTTGGGCCCGGCTCGCCGTTCGGGAACGGCTTGCCCGGCATGGTGCCGGCAACGACGACGGAATAGGGTGGCACTTCGCCATAGGTGATCTCGCCGGTGGCGCGATCGACGATCTTGGTCGACTTGCCGATGAAGACGCCCATGCCGAGAACGGCGCCTTCGCGCACGATGCAGCCTTCTACGACTTCCGAACGGGCACCGATGAAGCAATTATCCTCGATGATTGTCGGGCCGGCCTGAAGCGGCTCCAGAACGCCGCCGATGCCAACGCCGCCGGACAGATGCACGTTCTTGCCGATCTGCGCGCAGGAGCCAACCGTCGCCCAGGTGTCGACCATCGTGCCTTCATCGACATAGGCGCCGAGATTGACGAAGGAAGGCATCAGCACCACGTTCTTGGCCACATAGGCCGAGCGGCGCACGACGGCGTTAGGCACTGCGCGGAAGCCCGCAGCGCGGAACTGGTTTTCACCCCAGTTCTCGAACTTCGACGGCACCTTGTCCCACCAGGTGGATTCACCGGGGCCGCCGGTGACGATTTCCATGTCGTTCAGACGGAAGGAGAGGAGCACGGCCTTTTTCAGCCATTGGTTCACTTTCCAGTTCCCGTCCGCCTGCTTTTCGGCGACGCGGACCTTGCCGCTGTCGAGAAGTTGAAGAGATGTGTTCACCGCGTCGCGAACCTCGCCCTTTGTCGATACGTTCACACCGTCACGGTTGTCGAAGGCTGTTTCGATGGTGGTTTCGAGAGAGGTGAGATCCGGAAGGCTCATGGAAAATTCCTTGAATGTCGCGTGTGTTCGTGGCCACGGATGGTCCCGCGCCGCTGGAAGGCTCTGGTCATTTGATCTAAGGGAGTGTTGGAAAGGCGTCAATGTGATTTGGGTGATTTGGCGCACCAGACGAAAGGCTTGGAAATGACACGACTGAAAAACGGCAAATTGCGGCGCAAGGATGGGGTGTGGGACCCGTTGAAGCGTAGCTCTGCGGACAAGCAGCAGGCCGATGTCATTCCCAAAACACCGCAGTCGGATTCCCCATCCTACCGGCTTGCCTACGCGGATATGGATTTTCTCTGCCGCGAGGAGTTGCGCCCCGTCAGGCTTCAACTCGAACTTCTGAAGACGGAAATGGCGCTGACCGAGCGGGGCATCAAGTCCACCGTCGTCATGTTCGGCGGCGCGCGCATTCCCGAGCCCGGCGGGGAGGCTTGGGCGGCCCGCAACGAGACGCAGAAACGCAATCTGGAGCAATCCTCGGTTTATTACGAGGAGGCGCGCAAGTTCGCCCGGCTCTGCACCGACTACGGCGCGAAATCGGACCATCTGGAATATGTCGTGGTCACTGGTGGTGGTCCCGGCGTGATGGAAGCAGGCAATCGCGGCGCAGCCGATGTCGGAGGCCCGTCCATCGGCCTCAACATCGTTCTGCCGCATGAGCAGGCGCCCAACCCCTATGTCACGCCGGAGCTGAGCTTCAACTTCCACTATTTCGCCATCCGCAAGATGCATTTTCTGATGCGGGCCAAGGCCGTGGTGATCTTCCCCGGCGGTTTCGGCACGCTCGATGAACTCTTCGAGACGCTGACGCTGATCCAGACGAAGCGCATGGCGCCCATCCCGCTCATTCTCTTCGGAGAGAAATTCTGGCGCTCCGTCGTCAATTTCGGATTCCTCGCGGACTTTGGAACCATTGCGCCCGAAGATATGGAGCTGCTACATTTCGCCGAAACGGCCGACGATGCATGGAACATCGTATCCGCCTATTACGAGCACTGATTTCGGCTTGATGCGACGGGGGAATTTTAGGGGTTAATTAGCAAAGATATTCTAATTTCCCCTCGTCGCGTTGCAGCGCACTGCCCCCAGCGGGCGGGCCTCCATGACGGAGATTTCTCATCCGTTGACGCCAGCCTTTTTGGCCGGCGATTTGATCGAGGCCAAAATGTTCAATTTCAAAGTGAAGTCGCTTGCGACCAAGCTGATCCTTGTAACCGGCTGTGCAATCACCACGGTCCTTGTCGCATCGAATTCCTTCCTCATTTCCCAGACCAGCGACCGTGTCCATTCGCTGACCATGGATCAGGCGAACACCGAGGCACGCGCCATCGCCAACGTCATCGCCGCCGATGTCGGTGAACTCGGCAGCGCTGCCCGCTCCATGGCCGGTATCATCGGCCGTGCGCACCAGGCGAAATCGATGGACCGCCCCGGCATCGTCAACATCCTCAAGGCCAATGTCGAGCAGAATGCTTTCGCTTTCGGAAGCTGGTTCTGTGAGCAGCTGGGCCTTTTCGACGGACAGACCACCGAGATCGCCAACAGGCTCGATCTCGGCACCAATGCAACGGGTGCATTTGCCCCCTACTGGTCGAAGACCCAGAAAGGCGACATCCAGTTTTCGACCTTCAAGAACGACTATGCGGCGGAGTGGTATTCGCTCGCTGCCAAATCCGGCAAAGGCGCCATTACCCAGCCCTATCTGGCCGAAGGCACGGAAGTGCCCACCACAATGACCTCGCTTGCCTATCCCGTCATGTCTGATGGTAAGATGATTGGTGTGGCGGGGGTCGATATCTCTCTGGCAGCTCTGTCGCAGAAGCTGCAGGCGCTGCATCCTTTCGAAACCGGCCGTGTGACACTCATTTCGCAGGGCGGCCAATGGCTGGTACCGCCGACGCCCGAGCAGAACATGAAGGCCTATGACGGAGAGGGTGCAAGCACCGTTCAGGCGGCGATCACATCCGGCAAGCAGGGCCTGATCGAAAATCTCGGTCTTGATACCGACGCGCCCTATAACCGCCTTGTCTATCCGTTTGCGGTTCCGGGCCTCAATGCCACCTGGGTGGTTCTGGTGGATATCCCGCATCAGGCGTTGAACGCGCCGGTGCAGGAACAGACTTATCTGATGATCCTCGGGGCGATCGTCATTCTTGCGGCGGTTATTGCCGCGCTCTATTTCTCCGTCCGCTATTTCGTCCGCAATCCGCTCGCCTCGCTGGTCTCCGATGTGAAAACACTGAGCGACGGTCGTTACGATGTGCCGGTTTCCGGACAGGACCGCAGGGATGAGACGGGCGCGGTGGCAACGGCTCTGGAAGGCTTCCGTGCGAAGCTTGCCGGTATCCGCGAAATGGAAGCGGATGCCGCCGTGCAGCGTGGCAATGCGGAAACGGAGCGCCAAAGGTCCGAATCCGAGCGCAATGAGAACAGCCGGATGCAGCAACATATCGTGAGCGTACTCGGTGCAGGTCTCAATGCGCTCTCGCAGGGCAATCTGACCTATCGCATCGAGGACCAGTTCCCCGGTGAATATGCAAAGCTGCGCAACGACTTCAACTCGGCGCTCGCCAGCCTCGAGGAAACCGTTTCCACCGTCAACGGAACCGTTGCCAGCATCGGCAACGGCACCGGCGAGATCACCCGCGCTGCGAGCGATCTCTCCCACCGCACGGAACAGCAGGCTGCAAGCCTGGAAGAAACCGCTGCCGCCCTCAACCAGCTGACGGCGCAGGTCAATTCCAGTGCGGAAAACGCAGCGCAGGCGGCGACAGCTGTCAGCAATGCCTGCGACGACGCCGGCAAGTCGGGCGAGGTCGTGCAGCAGGCCGTCAGTTCCATGGAAGGCATCGCTCAATCCTCGGCGGAAATCTCCCGCATCATCGGGGTAATCGACGAAATCGCTTTCCAGACCAACCTTCTGGCGCTGAATGCCGGTGTGGAAGCTGCCCGTGCGGGCGAGGCTGGCAAGGGTTTTGCCGTTGTCGCGCAGGAAGTACGTGAACTGGCGCAACGTTCCGCGACAGCCGCGAAGGAGATCAAAGGTCTGATCAACACCTCCGCAAGGCAGGTGGGCGAGGGCGTCCAGCTGGTCGGCAAGGCCGGCGAGACGATGAGAAAGATTGCCGATCAGGTTCTGCAGATCAACCAGCTGATAAGGCAGATTTCGGCCTCCGCCAGCGAGCAGGCGGTCGGTCTCAAGGAGATCAACTCCGCCGTCACCCAGATGGATCAGGTCACCCAGCAGAATGCGGCCATGGTGGAAGAAACAACGGCGGCAAGCGTGACGCTGAACAGCGAGGCGGAAACGCTGAAATCGCTCGTTGCCGGTTTCTCCGTATCCGGCGGTCATTCCAGCCAGTCCGGCCAGCAATTGCGCGCCACCGCGGCGGCAATGCGTGCGCCTGTTGCCTCGTCACAGGCATCGGGCCGCTCGGCTGCGACCCAACGTTCCCGCCCAAGAACCAGCGGCGCAAACGCGCTGGCACAGGACGACTGGACGGAGTTCTGAGAATATCCCGTGGTTCCAAATGAAAGGGCCGCTGGTCATGCCAGCGGCCCTTTTTCATGTCTGCGTTTCCATCAGAGGCGGGCGAAACGTTCCGTCAGCAACTCGAAGAAGCCGTCCGCATCCACATTTCGCATCACGCGGGCGTTGACCGGGCGCTCGGTCACCCGCCACCAGTCCACCACCGTCATGCCCATGGTCAGTTCGGAATTGACCTCGATTTCGACATTGCAATCGCGGCCCTGAAACAGCTCGGGCTTGAGGAGATAGGCGATAACGCTTGGATCGTGCAGGGGGCCGCCGTCCGAACCGTATTTCTCGATGTCGAAACGCTCGAAGAATTCCAGCATTTCCGCCATGGCGATTGCCGGGCGTGTGCCTATATCGCGAATGCGGCTGACACGCGCCTTGGTGGTCAGCAACTGGTGGGTTACGTCAAGCGGCATTACGACGATGGGCACGCCGGAACGGAAGACGATATCGGCAGCCTGCGGATCGACATAGATGTTGAATTCCGCAGCCGGTGTGATGTTGCCGCCTTCAAAGAAGCCGCCACCCATCATCACCAGTTCCTTGACGCGGCCTGCAATCTCGGGGGCCTTCTGCAAAGCCAGCGCCACATTGGTCAGCGCGCCGAGCGTGCAGAGCGTCACGGTGCCCGCAGGCTCCCGCAGCAGCGTTTCGATGATGAAATCGACGGCGTGCTGCTTTTGTGCCTCCATCGTCGGCTCGTCGAGAACCGGGCCATCGAGGCCGGTGCTGCCGTGAACATGCTCGGCAGTGATGGGCTTTCGCACCAGTGGCCGCTCGGCACCCTCATAGACGGGAATATCGGTGCGGTCGCACAATTCGCAGATGATGCGGATGTTGCGGCTGGTCAGTTTCAGCGGAACATTGCCGGCGACGGCGCACAGACCGAGAATTTCAATTTCTTCCGGGCTTGCGAAAGCCAGCATGATCGCTGCCGCGTCGTCCTGACCTGGATCCGTGTCTATGATGATTTTTCTGCGTTCTGCCATGTCTTGCCCGCCGTTGAGATAAGGCGCTTTTTTCGAGCGGCGGACGCTCACTTGTCAAGCCTCATTCCTCGGAGTGCCTGCCTTTGCCTTGTGGCCCCGCCTTGCGCATCGTGGTTTTGCTTCCCATATTGCGTACAGCCGGTAAGATTGACCGGCAGGGTTGCCGGAAGCGGGACCGCGAAACGTCGCTTGGTTGCAAGGACAGAGACGATATGAGCCGCATGACGCCATTCACCCACCCGCTTTTGCTGGGTTTTGATGCCATGGAAAAAACGCTGGAGCGTATGGCGAAGGCCAATGATGGCTATCCTCCATACAACATCGAGCGCCTGCCCGGCGCTGAAGACGTACCGGAACGCCTGCGTATCACGATTGCAGTCGCCGGTTTTTCGCAGGACGATCTGGATGTGACGACGGCCGACAACCAGCTCGTCATTCGCGGTCGCCAGCAGGAGCAGGAAAAGCGGGATTTTCTCTACCGGGGTATCGCTGCCCGGCAATTCCAGCGGGTCTTCGTGCTTGCAGACGGCATGCAGGTGAGGGACGCGCGCCTGCGCAATGGCCTTCTTGCCATCGATCTGGTGAAGCCCGAAATTTCAAACGTGGTAAAGAAAATTAATATTTCCGTCTCAGAGTAGAACGTGAACGCCGGAATCCGACACGAATCGCTCGGCGTGAAGAAGGAGGCTGAAATATGCTTTTAAAAGAAGCGCATGCGCGTCTCACCCGGTCCCAGCTCGCTCATATCGGCGAGGGAGAAGTGGGCTATATCCGTAAAATCCGTGCGGAAGACGTAAGCCGCTGTTTCCCGGAAGCGCCTGATCTCGATCCGCAACTCGATCTCTGGGCCCTGTTTGGCGCGGATGGCACGCCGATCCTCCTCACAGACAATCGTTCCAGCACGTTTTTCAAGGCTGCCGAAGACGATCTGAAAACCGTCAGCCTGCATTGAAAGGAAAAAAGCCCGCCGATTGAGCGGGCTTTTTCTTATGTGATTAAAGGAACGGGCGGTCTGGCATATCATCGATAGAGATGACGCCGTCCTTGTTCCTGTCCAGCCGTTCGAACATTTTTTCGCCGGCTGCGGTGAATTCGGCCTTGCTGACCTGGCCGTTTTCATCGGTGTCGGCCATGCGCATCATCGCGAACGCCCCACCCTTGCCGCCATGCTTGCCCCAGCCCTGACGACCGCCATGTTCGCGTTCGGCGCGCTTGCCTTCAGGTCCCTTGCCTTCGCCCGCTTTGGCGTCAGCAGCCTCTGGGCGCGGATGAGCCGCACGGAACGCCTCCATTTTGGCCTGGCGGTATTCACGCATTTCCTTTGGCGTGATCGAACCGTCCTTGTCCTTGTCGATCTCGGCAAAAAGTGCGTCCTGACGTGCGGCGAACTCTTCCTTGGTAATCTTGCCGTCCTTGTTGGTGTCGGCCACCTTCAGCAGCTGAACGAACGCCAGTTCCGGGCGGAACGGCATGCGTTCGCCGTGGCCTTTGCCGTGCGCTGGCGGGGCCGCAAAGCTGGCTGTAGCGGCCGAGCCGAGCAAGAGGGCTGCGCCAAGAGCAGAGAGTGCGATCTTTCGTGTAGACATCGTCATTACCTTCCGTTGGTGTCCCTGAGGAGGAAGATAGTGGCGCAGGTGGCAGTTCACTACTTAAACATCCGTAAGGTGCATGAAGCTTCGGTAATGTCGTCTGCGCTCGATTTCGATGTTACCTGTCAGCGGGCGATCGTTTTGATCAGGAAACCGGTCAGATCGTCAGTGATGTAGTCGATATGCTCATCCGTCGCGGCGGGGATCTCCCAGCGCTCCATGATGACGCCTTCGAGGTTCGAAGGAACGAGCAGCACGGTCTTCATGCCAAGTGCCTTGGGTGCCGCGAGATTGCGTGGCAGGTCCTCGAACATGGCCGCTTTTCTGGTGTCGAGCTTCGCAAGTGCGGCAAACTTCTCATAGGTCGCACTGGCCGGTTTTGGCAGATAGTCCGCGGCGACGATGTCGAAAATATCCTCGAACTGGTCGAGAATGCCGAGCGCGCCCGCCGCTGCCTGTGCATGCTTGACGCTGCCATTGGTGAGGATGAACTTGCGGCCCGGCAACGCCTTGATTGCCTCGCCGAGCTCCGGATGCGGGCTCAGCGCGGAATAGTCGATGGCATGCGCGCGCTCCAGAAACTCGCCCGGGCTGATGCCGTAGTGGATCATCAGGCCCTGAAGCGTGGTGCCATGTTCGTGGTAATAGCGCTTCTGAAGTGCGCGAGCCTCGTCGGGCTCGAGCTTTAAAAGCTCCGCAACATAGGCCGTCATGTTACGATCGATCTGCGAAAACAGATTGACGTGATGCGGATAGAGCGTGTTGTCGAGGTCGAAGACCCATTCGCTGACGTGGGCGAAATCGGCGGCATCGGGCAGGTTTTTCGGCTTTGTGTCCATGGGCAGCTTTATGCCCGTTTCGAATGCCGAAGAAAATCGAAAAGACGACGACAGACGGGAAAATCGGGCTTGGCTGCGGCCTCCAGCGCATGATACCGCCAAGATCATGGAACTCTGGATAGGCATAACCTTCGCAAGCGCGTTCTTGCAGAACCTGCGCTCGACCCTGCAAAAGCACCTGAAGGGCATGATGGGCACCACGGGCGCCACTTTCGTGCGCTTCGTTTTTGGAATGCCCTTCGCTCTTGCCTATCTCGGTTTTCTGCATGGTGTACTTGGCCGGCCGCTGCCGGTGCCGAACATGTCATTCGCTGTCTGGGCGATGGTCGGGGCCATGGCGCAGATCGCCGCCACTTTCCTGTTGGTGCACCTGTTTTCCTTCCGCAACTTCGCGGTTGGCACGGCCTATTCCCGAACTGAGCCGGCGCAGGCGGCATTGTTTGCGCTGATTTTCGTTGGCGAAAGCGTCAATGGCGGCACTCTTGCGGCCATCGCTATTTCGGTGGCCGGCGTCATGCTGATTTCGGTTGCGCGCACGGAAGTGACCCCTGCCTCCATTCTCACCTCCATCTTCAGCCGGACGGCGGGCATCGGCCTCGCCTCGGGGGCTTTTTTCGGCCTGTCGTCTGTCGCTTACCGTTCGGCCTCGCTGGCGCTAGCACCCAGCCTGCCGGCACCGGATGCGGTGATGCAGGCCGGCTTTACCCTCGTCGTTGTCATCGTGACGCAGACCTTGGCGATGTTCTTGTGGATCGTATGGCGGGAGAGGGACGAATTGCGGCGGATCGCGAAGGCATGGAAACCGTCGCTTGCGGTCGGTTTCGTGGGGGCCACGGCGTCATTCGGCTGGTTCACGGCGATGACGTTGCAGCAGGCGGCCGTGGTCAAGGCGCTGGCGCAGGTGGAGATGCTCTTCGCCTTCGCCTCGACCGTGCTCTTCTTCAAGGAAAAGATCAACCGGCTGGAACTTTCGGGCTGCCTGCTGATCGTGCTGGGCGTGCTGTCGCTTCTGATATTCGGCTGAAAGTGTCGTCGTGGCGGACAGGCACTCCCGTCCGCCACATGAACCGTATCAGGGCACGATGAGCGTGCCCGCGCCTTCCGTGAAGATTTCCAGAAGAACGGAATGGGCGGTCTTGCCGTTGAGGATCACCACGCCCTGAACACCGGCCTTGATGGCCTCGATGCAGGTCTCGACCTTCGGTATCATCCCACCGGAAATCGTGCCGTCCTTGATCAGCGCACGCGCCTGGGAGACCGTCAGTTCCTTGATGAGTTCCTTGTTCTTGTCGAGAACACCAGGCACGTCCGTGAGGAACAGGAGGCGGGTGGCGTTGAGCGCACCGGCAATTGCGCCGGCAAAGGTGTCGGCATTGATGTTGTAGGTGGCGCCATCGCGACCGGGAGCGACGGGAGCGATGACCGGGATCATCTCCGACTTGGCAAGCAGGTCGAGCAGGGTGCGGTCGACCTCGACGACTTCACCGACAAAACCAAGATCGAGAACGCGCTCGATATTGCTGTCGGGATCGACGACGGTCTTTTTCGCCTTTTCGGCGAAGACCATGTTGCCGTCCTTGCCGCACAGGCCAATGGCCCATTCGCCCGTCTGGTTGATGAGCGCGACGATCTCCTTGTTGATCGAGCCGGCCAGAACCATTTCGACGATCTCGACTGTCTTGGCATCGGTAACGCGCAAGCCGCTTTCGAACTTCGATTCAATGCCCATCTTCGTCAGCATCGCGCCGATCTGCGGGCCGCCGCCGTGCACGACGATGGGGTTGATACCGGACTGCTTCAACAGGGCGATATCTTCCGCAAAAGCCTTTCCAAGTGTTGAGTCGCCCATGGCATGACCGCCATATTTCACCACGATGGTCTTGTTCTCATATTTCTGCATAAAGGGCAGAGCCTGTGCGAGCAGCCGCGCCTGAGTCTCGCTTTCGGAAGCAGTCATGGAAAAACCTCGGTCTGTGGTTGCGGCCCTTGAGAGCCTTTCATCGCTCTACAGCATCGGCGCAAAAATCGGAATCGATTTTTGCGGTGCAGGATGCGCAGATTCGGCATGTCGATGCGTTTGCAAAGACAGGTGAATACGCGGGGTGAATGAATGAAGTAACCTCCGGGCCATATTGTGTCGGCGCATAGTAAAATTCCGCTTTTGGGCGGCCTGCGGCGCGTAATAAGATTGACATAAAGCACCAATCGGACCAGCCTTGTGGCGAGCAGGGGAGGGGTTATTCAGCAGGGCGACGGAGGATCGTTGCGCATCGCAAAAAACGATGCTGGCCTGAACGACCGAGGAGTTTGAAAACATATGACCGTACCGGATCGAGACAAACAAAGCGGTTTGCGGGACGAAGTACTCGCTGGCGAATATGTGCTGGGTGCCTTGCCACCGGAAAGCATGGCGGAGCTTGCAAAACGCGTCAAACGCGACCGCCAGTTTGCGGCCATGGTCAGGCGCTGGCGGGACAATCTGGCGGAAACCGAATATCGCGAAAGAGCGGGCGTTGCAGCCCTGCTTGACAGGGATCCGCTTCGCTCCGGTCTGCCATTCAAGGGCCAGCCGCTTCGCAATGGCAGCATATTCGCCGCAATGCTTCTGGAGGTGTGGAATTCCGTGCGTTTCTGGCGGCTTCTGGCATTGACGGCGATGCTGTGGACCGCCGTCCTGCTTTTCACCATCGCCTGAAGGCGATGGTCTTTTAGAGCGAGACCGTTCGTACGATCTCGGCGCGCAGGCTATCCAGCCCGAAGGATTTTTCCGACGAGGTAGCGAGAACTTCCGGATAGGCGGCGGGACGCTTGCGGATTTTCTCCAGCGTTTCACTGATCACCCGGGGAACGCCAACGTCCTTGATCTTGTCCGTCTTCGTCAGCACGACCTGATAGGACACGGCCGCCTTGTCGAGCAGGCCAAGAACCTCCTCGTCGTTCTTTTTTATTCCGTGGCGGGAATCGATCAGCACGTAGACGCGTTTTAGCGTCGCACGTCCACGCAGGTAATCGAAGACGAGCTTCGTCCAGGCATCGACATGGTCCTTCGGCGCCTGCGCATAGCCGTAACCCGGCATATCGACCAGCGCCATCGGCGGCAGGTCGCCCGGCTCACCGGAATAACCCTCAGGAACGAAGTAGTTCAGTTCCTGCGTGCGTCCGGGTGTGTTGGAGGTGCGGGCAAGGCCTTTGTGGCCCACCAGCGCATTGATGAGCGAAGACTTGCCGACATTCGAACGTCCGGCGAAGGCAATCTCCGGCGGGCCTTCGGGCGGCAGGAATTTCATCGCGGGAACGCCGCGAATGAATATCCAGGGTCGCCCGAAGAGGGGCTTTTCGGTTGCCGGGCCGGTTTCACTCATTTCGATTGCACCGGCTTTCGCTTGAATAGCCCTTTGAGATTATCGAACAGTTCGATCTTGGCACCGTGACGCTTCATGATGAGGGCCTGCTGCGAGATCGACAGCGTGTTGTTCCATGCCCAGTAGATAACCAGACCGGCGGGGAACGAAGCCAGCATGAAGGTGAAGATCAGCGGCATCCAGGTGAAGATCATCGCCTGTGTCGGATCGGGTGGGGTCGGGTTCATGCGCATCTGCAGGAACATCGTGATGCCCATGACGAGCGGCCAGACGCCGATCATCAGGAAGTGCGGCACGTCGTAGGGCAGGAGGCCGAACAGGTTGAAAAGCGAGGTCGGATCGGGAGCGGAAAGGTCGTGAATCCAGCCGAAGAACGGTGCATGCCGCATTTCGATGGTGACGTAGATGACCTTGTAGAGCGCGAAGAAGACCGGAATCTGCAGCAGCATCGGCCAGCAGCCGGCAACCGGATTGATCTTCTCTTCCTTGTAGAGCTGCATCATCGCCTGCTGCATGGCCATGCGGTCATCGCCATGCTTGGCCTTCAGCTCTTCCATCTTCGGCTGCATGCGCTTCATGTTCGCCATGGATGCATATTGCTTGCTGGCGAGCGGGAAGAAGAGAGCCTTGACGACGATGGTGGTCAGCAGGATGGCCACACCGAAGTTGCCAAAATAACGGAAGAAGAAATCCATCATTTTGAACATCGGCTTGGTGATGAAGTAGAACCAGCCCCAGTCGATCAACAGGTCGAACTTCGGAATGGAATATTCGGTTTCATAGCGGTCAACCAGCGGCACTTCCTTGGCACCGGCGAAGACAAGGCTCTTCAGTTCGATGGACTGGCCGGGTTCGACCGTCATCGTGTCGCTCTTGAAATCGGCCTGGTAGCTCGGCTGATTGCCCTTGATGTGCGAGTAACGCGTTTCGAACGGCGTCATCTGCGGCGGCACAATGGCAGCGGCCCAATATTTGTCGGTGATGCCGAGCCAGCCGCCGGTCGCCTTGGCAATCGTTACCGGGGTTTCTTCGACATCCTTGTATTTTTCTTCCGTCAGGCTGCCGTCTTTGCCCGAGACGCCGAGGAAGCCTTCATGGATGACGAAAACGGGCGGTATTGCCGGCTTGTTGTTGCGCGTCACGCGGCCGTAGGTGGCAAAGGAGACGGGCGCCTGCCCGGGGTTCTCGACCTTGTCGTTGACCGTGATCATGTAATGCTGGTCGATCGAAACGGTACGGGAGAAAACGACGCCATTCTGGTTGGTATACTTCAGGGTAACCGGTGTGGTCTCCGTCAGCTTGTCGCCGCTTGCGAGTGTCCACACGGTCGCAGGACCGGGAACGCTGCCGGCATCGGCACCGCCAACGTAACCGAGTTCGGTGAAGTAGCCGTCCTTGGTGTCGGAAGGCGAAAACAGCGTGATGATCGGGCTCGAGTCATCGACGGTCTCATGGTAGCCCTTGAGCCGGATGTCATCGAAGCGGGCGCCGGTCAGATTGATCGAGCCGGCGATGGCGTTGGTGTCGATGGCGACACGCTGGCTTTTTGCAATCGCCTCTTCACGCGTCGCCGTGGCGGCGGCCTGCGTGGAGGAGGCAGGCGGTGCGCCGTCGACGGTCACGCCGGGTGCGGCACCCGGTGCCGGTTGTTGCTGCGTCGTCTGCTGCTGCGCCTGGCGGGCCTCTTCGGCGCGGCGCTGCTGCTCGATGCGCGGATTCATGTAAAGGAATTGCCAGGCGAGGACGATGACAACCGAAAGGGCTATCGCGATGAAGTAATTGCGGTTCTTTTCCATCATTCTTTCCTGGAGCGGGTGTCCTGGGACCGTTTCGGTTTCGCCGTTCCTTCAATTCGCTCGGTAAGGAGAGACTGAAGTTTCGGGAAGGCCGTCTCGAGCACGTCCCTGCGGGCGACAATCACATAGTCATGGCCGGGCTTCATTGCGAATCCGGCAGAAAGCCTGACGGCTTCCTTGAGACGGCGGCGCATGCGATTTCGCTCGACCGCGTTGCCTTGTCTTTTCGTTACGGTGAAACCGACCCGAGGTTCGGTTTCCGGGGTTTTCCTGTCGAGAACCTCCAGAAGAAAGGTGCCTCCCCGACGCTTTTCCCCCGTCTGCACGGCAAGAAAATCCGACCGGTTTTTAAGCCGGCCGGGCAGTTTTTTTGTCTTGCTCATGTGCCCGCGACTTTCATCGGGCCACAGAGACGGCAATTAAGCCGACAGACTTGCGCGGCCGCGCGCACGGCGGGCTGCGAGAACTTTGCGACCGCCGGCAGTAGCCATACGGGCCCGGAAACCATGACGACGCTTGCGAACAAGCTTGGATGGCTGGAATGTACGCTTCGACATTTATTTAATACCGCGGTGTGCGGCCCTTCTTGAATTTGCACTATTTGCAAGAGCGTTTCGTTTTTTGCACGGCTAACCCCGCCTGGGCGAGCTTTTAATGGCCGAGCGTGCGCGGCTTATAAGGGCATAGGCCGAGCAAAGTCAATTGCCGAAGGGGTTTTCGCGCTTCACCTTTTGCGGAAGCGCCATGAAATCGGCTTCGCTCACGGGCGCTGCGGGCGCATTCCGATCGCACGATCGGTAAATTCTGAAATTCTTTCTTAAGGCGGCATTGATAAATGTTGTGATGGGAAAAGTTATGCCAGCTTCCCATTTTCCATCGTGCGGCTGGCTTTTGGGGGAACGAAATTGAGAATTCGCGGTCGTATCAATCTTCTTGTCGGGCTTATGAGCCTTGTGGCCTGCACCATCGGTGGCCTGTCCATATATGCGGTCAGCGAGTTTCAGGTGCGCACGGTCGGATACGAAAAGGCAGCGGAGCGCGCCTATAAGGGTGAAGCGCTGAACCGGCTTGTGACTGCGGTCGTCATGGAGGCGCGCGGGGTCTACGCTGCGCCCGATATCGAAAAGGCGGCACCTTTTGCTGATGGCATCGTCAAGAACCTCGACGCCATGGAGAAGCTGATCGCAACCTGGACCCCTCTCGTTCCGGCAGAACAGAAGGCGGCCTTCGACAATCTCTCCAGTCGCTTCAAGGAATTCAAGGCCTTCCGTCTGGAAACGGCGCGGCTTGCCCGCGAGGCCGGCCCGCAGGCCGCCAACCAGCAGGGTAACAACGACGCGAACCGGGCCAACCGCAAAGCCTATCAGGCGGAAATCGATGCTGTCGTGAAGAATGACATCGCCGGGCTTGAAGCCGTCAAGGCGGGCATCGACGGGTTTGTAACGACGACCTTCTGGCTGGTCATCATCGTCACCGGCAGCGGCATATTGGCCGGCGCGGCGTTCGGCCTCTACATCGGAGCGCGGCAGCTGAGCGCGCCCATCCGCAAGGTTTCGGAAGTGATGAATGCCGTTGCGGACGGAAATCTGGATGCGGACGTGCCCTATCTCGGCCGGACCGACGAAATCGGCGAAATGGCAGCGGCAGTCGAAGTCTTCAAGAAGAACGGTCGTGAAGTGCGCCGCATGAATGCGCAGGAAACCGCCATGCGTGCCAAGAGCGATGATCTGCAGGCCGGCATGGCCGTTGTCGTCGACGCTGCGGCCCAGGGCGATTTCAGCCGCCGCATCAACAAGGATTACGGCGACGAAAACCTCAATCGTTTCGCTGCGACGATCAATGCCCTGCTCACCGGCGTGGACAATGGTGTTTCCGAGACCAGCCGCGTCATCGAAGGTCTGGCGCGGGGCGATCTGACGGAAAAGATGGATGGCGAGTTCCGCGGCGTCTTCGCCGAGCTCCAGACCAATGTCAACGAGACGCTGGCCAAGCTGCGGGAGACGATGCGGGAAGTGCGCAGCAGCACGGAAGGCATCAGCGGCAATGCGAACGAATTGCGTTCGGCGGCCGACGACCTTTCGAAGCGGACGGAACAGCAGGCTGCGGCACTGGAGGAAACCTCCGCCGCCCTCGACGAAATCACCGCGGTCGTTCGCAATTCCACGGATCGGGCTCAGGAAGCCAGCACCATGGTTGCCGAGACCAAGCAGAAGACGGCAGAATCCGCCAATGTCGTGCGCGATGCCGTCTCCGCCATGGATCGGATCGAGCATGCCTCGCGGGAAATCAGCCAGATCATCAATGTCATTGACGAGATCGCCTTTCAGACCAACCTCCTGGCGCTGAACGCCGGCGTTGAGGCCGCGCGTGCGGGTGAGGCGGGCAAGGGCTTCGCTGTCGTCGCACAGGAAGTGCGTGAACTGGCGCAACGCTCCGCGACGGCTGCGAAGGACATCAAGGCGCTGATCACCAAGTCCGGCGAAGAGGTCGGTCGCGGTGTGTCGCTGGTGCAGAGAACCGGCAGCGCGCTGGGCGAGATCGAGACCCGCGTTCTGGCTATCAACGAACATATCCATTCGATCGCCACGGCGGCGCGGGAACAGTCGACCGGCCTGCATGAGGTGAATACCGCCATCAACCAGATGGATCAGGTGACGCAGCGCAATGCCGCAATGGTCGAGGAAACCTCGGCCGCAACCCACAAGCTGAGCGGTGAGGCGGGCCATCTCGTCACGCTGGTGTCGCGCTTCAAGGTCGGCGTAGAGGATGGTCAGATCCGGTCTCGCGCAGAACAGCCGATGCGGCCAGTGGCGGTGTCCGGAAGGGCAGCGGCCGTGGCCTCTCCGGCACGTAAATTGATGAGCAGCGTCAGCCGCGCTCTCAACGCCCAACCAGCCGCTGCTGTAGCGAACGGGGACTGGCAGGAGTTCTAAGCCATTCCGCCTGCGGTTTCGCTTGAGACCGGTTCTAAGTCAAACGCCGCCCTCCCGGGCGGCGTTTTGTTTTTCAGGCGATGGAAACGTTTGTTTTGCAACGCATTTGAAAAATATCTGTTAGGTCCTATTATCGTGCTTGCATATAAACCGAGCCGTTCCACCGAAGCGGCGGCGCGCATACAGGATCAGGGCCCGGTGTTTTCTAAAGGCGTAGACAGCTTGGACGGCACGGAAGACAATCCGGTGCACTGCATGCCGGGATTGACCGGGGGGCTTTCCGGGCGCCTGCTGTTGCTCACCGTTATTTTCGTGATGATTGCGGAAGTGCTGATCTTCGTGCCTTCGGTCGCCAATATGCGCCTTTCATGGCTGCGGGACCGTCTGAACACGGCGGCAGCAGCCGGCGCGGTGATCGATGGCTTGCAGGCCGAATTGCCGCGGAGCGTGCAGAACGACACGCTGATGGCCACCGGAGCGAAGCTGATTGCGCTGCGCAAGGATGGCACATCGCGCCTGCTTGCCGTGGCGGAAACGCCACCCGGGGTCGATGAGCAATATGATCTTTCCGATGTCTCGCAACTGGCAGCGGTGCGGGATGCCTTCTCCACATTGCTGTTTGGCGGCAATCGCGTCATCCGCGTTTTCGATGTGGTCGGAGACAGCGACACCATCATTGAACTCGTGCTGGGTGAAAACAAACTACGGGCGGCGATGCTGGCTTATGCCCGCAATGTTTTCCTGATCTCCATCGTCCTGTCGCTTGTCACCGCCGGTCTCATCTTCGTTTCCATCAACCGCATCATGATCCGGCCCATACGTCGCCTGACGCTCGGCATGCAGCGTTTTTCCGAGGAACCGGGCAATCCCGAGCGGATTTTCGTGCCGGAGGAGGGAAGCGACGAGCTGTCCGTCGCGGGCCGTCACCTGGCCGACATGCAGACGGAGTTGCAGAAAACCCTGCGGCAACAGAAAAACCTCGTGGATCTCGGTCTGGCGGTTTCGAAGATCAACCACGACATGCGCAATATCCTGTCATCCGCACAGCTTATGTCGGACCGGCTGGTGGACGCCAAGGATCCGATGGTCAGGAGCTTTGCGCCGAAACTGCTGCGCACGATCGACCGCGCCGTGGCCTATACAACCGAGGTTCTGGCCTACGGGCAGGCGACGGAGGGCGCGCCGAAACGCAAGACGGTGCAGTTAAGTCTTCTGGTGCGGGATGTGCGTGACATTCTGGCGCTTGATCCGGAAAGCGGCATCGAGTTTCACGATAGCGTGCCGCCCGATCTCACCGTCGATGCGGATGCCGAGCAGCTTTTCCGGGTGATCCACAATCTCTGTCGCAACGCCGTTCAGGCACTGCAATCCGACACGGCGAACGCGTCGCCTCGGCATCTGTCGATTGCAGCCCAGAGGGCCGGCAACGTCGTCAGCATCGTGATAGACGACAACGGGCCGGGAATGCCGCGCAAGGCGAAAGAGAACCTGTTTTCCGCCTTCAGGGGATCGGCCCGCTCCGGCGGCACCGGTCTCGGCCTCGTCATTGCGCGGGAACTTGTGCTTGCCCATGGTGGCACGATAGCGCTTGTCGAAAAACCCGGTCCCGGCACGCAGTTTCGCATCGAGATCGCCGACCGCGCCGCCTCCGTACACGCCGCTCGAACCGCCTGATGACTTCGCCTGAACAAGGTCCTGCACAATCGCCGCACCTCCCGGAATATGCGCCCCATATGGCCACTCAAAAAAGCCCTTGATGGAATTTCTAGTATAATCAATAAGATACATGAATTGCTGCGGAAAAATGACAATTTCGAAACGAAATCGCTTGCAATCGGAATGAGGACGTTTTAGAGGATCGCCACGCCACCGGAAATGACCGGAACGGCACGCACCCGTAGCTCAGCTGGATAGAGCACCAGACTACGAATCTGGGGGTCAGGAGTTCGAATCTCTTCGGGTGCGCCATTTCTCTTCCCACAAAAATACTATGATACGGCCTTTACTCAAGGCTTTTAGTCATGCCGATAGAATATCGGCACCGTTGGCATATACGTAAAACCCACGTGGCCGAACAGATTCCGAATTTTCCTTATATGTGCTAAAGTTCCGGGGTCATCAGCTGACCGCAGGGTGAAAGCCATGTTGGAAACGGACAAGGTTTTTTCCGGCTCTATCCCGGAAAACTACGACCGCTATATGGTGCCGTTGATTTTCGAGCCATTCGCCCGCGATCTGGCACGGCGGGCGGCGGCGTTGACGCCAATCAATGTTCTGGAAATCGCCGCAGGTACCGGGGTTGTCACGCGTGAACTGGCACCAGGATTACCGCCCGCGGCAAACTATGTCGTGACAGACCTCAACCAGCCGATGCTCGACTTTGCGGCGTCGCGCCAGGTGCCCAACAATCGCATACAGTGGCGCCAAGCCGACGCTCAGGCGCTGCCGTTCGAAAATGCTGCTTTCGATCTCGTTATCTGCCAGTTCGGTGCGATGTTTTTTCCCGACCGCCCGTCTGCCTATCGCGAAGCGAAGAGGGTGCTGAAGCCCGGCGGCCATTATTTATTCAACGTATGGGACCGCATCGAGGAGAATCATCTCGCGAATGAGGTGACGAACGCCCTCGCAAGCCTGTTTCCCGACGATCCGCCGCGCTTCATGCTCCGCACCCCGCACGGCTACCACGATACGACATTGATTCGTGGTGAGCTGGAAAGTGCCGGCTTCTCTCGGGTGGTGATCGAGACGATAGCGGCGCAAAGCCGTGCATCGTCACCACGCATTCCTGCCGTCGCCTATTGTCAGGGAACCGTTCTCCGGACCGAAATCGAAGCCAGAGCGCCGGGAAAACTTGAAGCCGCGACGGACTGCGCCGCATCCGCCATTGAAGCGCGCTATGGCAGCGACGAAGTCGTCACCAAAATTCAGGCTCATGTGATTCTTGCAGCCGTTTAGAAACCGGGCCCGCGAGGCTCGCAGGGCCGGTGAACAAGCGTCGAGCTCGGATAGTCGAACTGCCCCCTGATATTAGCGGTTTTTTGTGAAGGTCGGCATCGCAAGGCATGGCGATGAGCCGGGATTGCCGGGCTTTTCAGTGTCACGGAACTTTCTGCAAACCTTCGTCATATTGTCATACAATATAAGCATATGCGCTCCAGAAAAGGAGCGCAGAATGACGCCACAATCACTTGAACTTTCGGGTATCGGAAAAGGCTTTGGAGCTGACGATGTTCTGAAAGAGATCGATCTTTCCATCCGTCCCGGAGAATTTTTGTCCCTCGTCGGCATGTCCGGCTGCGGCAAGTCAACGCTGCTGCGCATCATCGCGGGGCTGGAAACGCCGGATCGCGGTTCGGTCACGATCGGCGGTCAGGATGTGACGGAGATCGATCCAAGTGACCGCAATCTGGCGATGGTGTTTCAATCCTACGCGCTTTATCCGCATATGAGCGTGCGCCAGAACATTGCGACGCCGCTTCGGATGCGACGTCTGCCGCTTGCTGCACGCTTGCCACTGATCGGAAGATTTGCGGCGCCTGCCGAAACTTTGCGCCAGATCGATGCTGCCGTCGAACAGGCGGCCGAGACTCTGCAGATCGCGCATCTGCTGGACCGCAAGCCGGCCCAGCTTTCAGGCGGCCAGCGCCAGCGCGTGGCTCTGGCCCGGGCACTGGTGCGCTCGCCTGCCGCATTCCTCATGGACGAACCACTCTCCAACCTAGATGCAAAGCTTCGCGCCCACATGCGCGAGGAGCTTGCCGGGCTCCACCGGCGGTTGGGCGCGACGTTTATCTACGTCACCCATGACCAGATCGAAGCGATGACAATGTCGGACCGCATAGCGCTGATGTCGGAAGGTCGTATCGAGCAACTGGGCACGCCGGACGAGCTTTACCGGAAACCGGCGACACTGACGGTTGCGCGCTTCATTGGCACGCCGTCGATCAACCTGCTGCCGGTGGAAATCCATGCTGAAGGTAAGGTCACGGCTTTCGGCCGCGATCTTGGCGTCGAGGCCTCTGGTCGTGATGCCGGCCCGGCGACGCTTGGCCTTCGCGCCGAGGATCTGCGCCCGGGTGCCGAAGGCTTCGCGGTGCGGGTGACCCGCAGCGAAACCCATGGCGCGGACCGTTTCGTGAACTGCCGTCTTCTGAGCGACGAGACAGTCGCCATTACCCTGCGTCAGGCCGCAGGCGAGGTGTTGGGCGCCGATGAGAACGGCGTGATGAACCTCGGCTTTGCGCCGGAGCGCGTGCATCTTTTTGCCGCAGACGGCCTGCGTCGCAAGACGACGGTGCGTGAAATGGTGCCGGCATGACGGCGGTTGATTTTTCCTCGGCCACGCGCGCAAAGCCTCGCCCGCGCCTCTCGAAGGCGGACCGGCGGATGATCTGGCGTGGCCTGATGTTCGCGGCACCGGCAAGTCTGCTGCTTTTGGCGATCTATATCGTTCCCATATTCGTTCTGGCCGGTTTTTCCCTCACAGATTACAAGCTCGGCGCACTCTCCACCCGCTTTGTGGGTCTCGACAATTTCGTGAAGGCTTTCCATGACCCGGTCTTCCTGCGCGCGCTGGCGAATACGGCCATTTATGCGGTCATCGTCATTCCCTTCGGCGTTTTCCTGGCGCTCGGCGTGGCTTTGCTCGTTTATAATCGCAAGCGCAGCCGTGCCTTCTGGGAAGTCGCTTATTTCCTGCCCGTCACCGCAACGCTCGTCGCCATGGCGACCGTGTGGCAATTTCTGCTGCATCCTTCGCTTGGCCCGGTGAATGCGGCGATCAAGTGGTTCGGCTTCGAGCCCGTCGCGTTCCTCTCCAACCCGGTCCTGCTCATTCCCACCATGGCGCTGATGGGTGTCTGGCAGGTTCTGGGCTTCAACATGGTGCTGTTCCTCGCCGGCCTCACCGCCATTTCGAAGGATCTGCACGAGGCATCGAGACTGGACGGCGCGAAAAACCCGATCGACCGGTTCCTGACGGTGACTTGGCCAATGCTGGGGCCGACGACGATGTTCGTGGTGGTCACCACCTCGATCTCGGCCTTCAAGGTGTTTGAGACGGTTGCCGTGCTGACCAAGGGCCGCTTCGGTTCCGAAACCCTGCTTTTCGATCTCTATCTTGAAGGGTTCGAATATTCCAACACCGGTTATGCCGCTGCGCTGACGGTGATCTTCCTCGCTATCGTGTTGATCCTCTCGATCGGCCAGACGCTGCATATGGACCGGAAGGTGCACTACTGATGGCCGCGCTCCGCAAATACTTCCCGCATCTCGTGCTGGCACTCGGCGCTTTCGTGATGCTCCTGCCGTTCTACTGGATGATGTTGACGTCGATCCGCTCGCCTGCGGAAATATTCGACGTCTCGCTCTGGCCGATCCCGGCGAAATTCGATGCCGTCGAAAACTATACCCGCGCAGCGAGCCAGGTGCCGATGGCACGTTTCATGCTGAACGGCGTCATCGTCTGCGTCGGCATCCTCGCCGTGCAGGTCCTGACATCGGTGCCGGCGGCCTATGCGCTGGCGAAGCTCAGGTTTCCGGGTCGCAAGCTGCTGCTGGGTCTCATCATCGCGGCACTCTGCGTGCCAATTCAGGCACTTGCCCTGCCGCTTTTCGTCGGTCTGGCGAAGACGGAACTGCTGAACACCTATTTCGCGATGATGATGCCGTTCTTCCTGTCGGTCTTCGCCATCTTCCTGTTCAACCAGTCCTTCCGCAGCTACCCGGATGAAATCATCGAAGCGGCCCGCATGGATGGTTTTTCGGAAATGGAGATTTGTTGGGGACTGGTGCTGCGCGGCTCGCTGCCTTCGCTCGCGGCTTTCTCGATCTTCTCGCTCGTCGCCCACTGGAACGACCTTTATTGGCCGATGATCGTGGTCTCCGACACCAATCTCGCCCCGCCGCCGCTCGGCATGATGCTTTTTGCGGATGTCGAATCCGGCGCCAATTACGGTGCCCTGATGGCGGGCGCAACACTGATTACCGCGCCAATGGTGCTGTGCTTCCTCCTCGCACGGCGGCATTTCATCGCCGGTATTACCATGACCGGCGTCAAGTGACGTCGTTCGAACTCCTCCTCCCAACCCATTTTGGAGAATGACATGAAAATCAACCGACGCGCTCTGATGGGCGGTCTGGCACTCGGCGTGGCCTTTGCAGGCCTCGCAACGCCGGTTCTTGCCAACGAAATCACGCTGAACGTTCTCTACAACCTGCCGGGTTTCACGAAATTCCATCAGCCGCTGGCCGATGAATTCATGAAGAAGAACCCGGATGTGAAGATCAACTTCCTCGCTCCGGCCGCAGGCTACAATGAAGGCCAGCAGCAGGTCTTGCGCTCCGCCGTCACCGGCAATCTGCCCGATGTTTATTTCTCGGGTTACAACCTGACGGCGGAACTGGTGCACACGCTCGCACCGCGCAACCAGATCACAGATCTTAGCCCCTTCATCCAGGCTGAAGGCGGTCAGGCCTTCCTCGACAAGAACTACAGCCCGAAGATGGCAGCTCTCGGCCAGATCGACGGCAAGCAGTACGGCCTGCCGGTCAACGCTTCCTCGCCGATCATCTACATCAACTCCGACCTCGTCACCAAGGCTGGCGGCGACCCGGACAAGATGCCGACGACCTTCCCGGAGCTGATCGCTCTCGCCAAGAAGATCAAGGCACTCGACCCGAAGTTTGCGGGTATGAGCTACGACATCAATGGCTGGCCGGATGACTGGTTGTGGCAGGCGCTTGTTTTCGAACAGGGCGGCAAGCTCGTTGACGAAAAGACCAAGACCGTTGCGTTCGACAACGAGATCGGCCTCAACGCCCTGAAGATGACCCGCCAGTTCGTCACCGAAGGTGGCCAGAACCTGCTCGACTGGGACCAGTCGCGCCAGCAGTTCGGTGCAGGCCTTACCGGCTTCATCTTCTCGACGCCCGCTCACGTTCAGACAATCCAGGGTCTGGTTGGCGATCGCTTCAAACTGAAGACGGCAACCTTCCCGCTCGACAACAAGGAAAAGGGCGGCGTGCCGACCGGCGGCAACTCTGCCGTTATACTGACGCAGGAAAAAGCCAAGCAGGATGCTGCCTGGAAGTACCTGAAGTGGATCACCGGCCCCGAGGCGCAGAACACCATCGTGCGCATCACCGGCTACCTGCCGACCAACAAGCTGGCAACCGGCGCTGACTTCCTGGCTCCTTATTACGCCGAGAACCCGAATGTGAAGACAGCTTCGCTGCAGGCTGATCGTTCTCTGCCGTGGGCCGGTTATCCCGGTGGCGATTCCGTCCGCATCTGGCGCACCCAGCGCGATATCATCGGCACCGTCATGCGCGGTGAAGTGTCGCCGGAAGCTGGTCTCAAGCAGATCGTCGAGCAGACCAACGCCCTGCTGAAGTAAGCGATACCATCGAAAAGGCTGCGGGAACCACATTCCCGCAGCCATTTTATGCAGAGAGACCGACAATGAAGATCATCCAGATTACAGACACCCATCTTTTACCGCCAGGCATCGCGATAAACGGCGTGGATCCCGAGAAGCAGTTGCGCGCGGCGATATCAGATATCGTCGAAAAACACGCAGACGCCGACCTTCTGGTGATGACGGGCGATCTTTGCAATTACGGCGAGCCGGAGGCCTATGAACTCCTTCGCGACATTTTGGCGTCCGTGTCCTTGCCCGTGCGGCTGATGCTCGGCAATCACGACCGCCGTCCGGAATTCGTGGCGGCCTTTCCCGAACAGCCACGGGATGAAAACGGCTATATCCAGTCCTTTATCGATACCGAATTCGGCCGGCTGCTGTTTCTCGACAGCCACGAGGCCGATGTCATCGGCGGCATGTACGGTGCGGATCGCCTGACATGGCTGGACAAGGCGCTTGAAGGCGCTGGCGACCTTCCCGTGACGGTTTTCGTTCACCACCCGCCAATGGATTGCGGTATCCGGCATTTCGAAAACATCGGCATGCATGATGACGGCGCGGTTATGCAGCGTCTAGGCAGACATCCGGCCGGCGTGCGCCATATTGTTTTTGGCCATATCCACGTTCCGATGGCGGGCACCAGCGCCGAAGGCATCGCCTATAGTTCCGGCCAGGCCTGCGCGCATCGCTTCATCACCGATATCGAGGTTGTCGATCCCCTGTGGACCGGCGGCAACCCCTGTTACCGGGTGATCAGCCTCGGTACATTCGGCATGCGTGCCTATGATGTAGAAGTAGGGCAGGTCGTGCTGGGTCAGGCCTCCGCATGCGAAGGCCCCTGATTGCGGGCAATAGCTGAGGCAACCCTCCGGTATGGAATGAGGCGATCCATACGCCTCATCAGCGGTTGCGGTCGGCTGCGATGCTGCGATGGCCCTGCAGCCTGTCGCGCCGATGCGCCACTTGCGGTCTGTCGATCAGATTTGATGGATCAAAGCCATGGTCCCGTTCACACCCTTGATCTATGTCAGTTTCATCGTTGAAACTCCGCGCCATAGTCACTGGTGAGGTGGCCAGCCACGTGACGCGCCATCTGGAATGCAGATCATGGAGAAGTGCATGCTTGAAAAGCGTATCCGCAACGCGTCCCTCTTGAACAGGATCGTCAGCGCCGAAGAGGCTGCCGGCCTCATTCAGGATGGCATGACGGTGGGCATGAGCGGCTTTACGCGGGCCGGCGAAGCAAAGGCGGTACCGCTGGCGCTGGCCGAGCGTGCGAAGACGCACCCGATGAAGATCACCCTGATGACCGGTGCATCGCTTGGCAATGATCTCGACAAGACCATGGTGGAGGCGGGCATGCTGGCGCGCCGTATGCCGTTTCAGTCCGACCCCGCTTTGCGCAAGGCGATCAATGACGGCAAGGTGATGTTCATCGACCAGCACCTTTCTGAAACGGTCGAGCAATTGCGCGGCGGCCAGATCCACGGTGTGGATGTGGCCATCATCGAGGCGGTGGCGATTACGGCGGACGGCGGTATCGTGCCCACCACATCCGTCGGTAATTCGGCGAGCTTTGCCATTCTGGCCGAAAAGGTCATCGTTGAGATCAACCTGTCGCAACCCGACGTTCTCGAGGGGTTGCATGATATTTTCATCCCCGCAAAACGCCCGACCCGCATGCCCATTCCGGTGGTGGCAACGGACAGCCGCGTCGGTCTGCCGTTCATTCCGGTGCCGCCGGAAAAAATCGCCGCAATCGTCCTGAGCGCCAAGAGCGACAGTTTTTCGACGGTGCTGCCGCCTGATGACGAGACCAAGGCGATTGCCGGCCATCTCACCGAATTCCTGCTGAATGAGGTCCGTCATGGCCGCATGACCTACGAACTCCAGCCGTTGCAGGCCGGTATCGGCACCATCGCCAATGCCGTCATGCACGGTTTCATCGATACGCCGTTTCACGATCTCAAAATGTATTCGGAAGTTCTGCAGGATTCGACCTTCGAGCTTTTCGACGCGGGCAAGCTGACTTTCGCCTCCGGTTCATCGATCACGCTCTCCTCTGCCATGAACGAACGGGTCATGCCGCGACTGGCCGATTACAAGAGCAGGCTGATCCTGCGTCCGCAGGAGGTCAGCAATCATCCGGAGGTCATCCGCCGCCTCGGCATTATCGGCATCAACACCGCGCTGGAGTTCGATATTTGCGGGAACGTCAATTCCACTCATGTCGGTGGCACTCACATGATGAACGGCATTGGCGGCTCGGGGGATTTTGCCCGCAACGCCTATATGTCCATCTTCGTCACCAAGTCGATTGCCAAGGGCGGCGCAATCTCCAGCGTCGTGCCGATGGTCAGCCATGTCGACCATACCGAACATGATGTGGATATTCTGGTCACGGAAATCGGGCTGGCCGATCTGCGCGGCCTTGCTCCGCGTGAGCGCGCTGCGGTCATTATCGCAAATTGCGTGCACCCCCACTATCGCGATGCCCTGACGGACTATTTCCAGCGAGCGGTGGCACGCGGCGGACATACGCCGCACCTCATTGAAGAGGCGCTGTCCTGGCACAATGCACTTCGCGAAAGGGGCACGATGCTGCCGCAGCGATAGAACTCGCCTGCACGTTACAATCACGTCTCCCGGCTCCGCAAGGCGGGAAAATTGGGTCTGTTTGGACACACCGGCGCGGAAATCTCCGCGCTTGCGCGATGGTTGCTGGCGCGGCAGTTCCGCCTCCGGTAGAAATTCCTGTCCTATGGCCGCTATCCGGCTGCCTTTGGGTTGCAGGAGAATGATGTGATGCCCATCCGCTTCGTAGCCATAATCGCGATTGTTGCGCTGCTCGCTGGCTGCGGGGGGCGTCCCATCGGGGTCATGACGCCAACAGGGCAGACCGTGGCGGGAACCACGCCCGTCAATCTCCTGGTCGCCACCACGCGAGCGCCCTCGGACAATGCAGCCGTGCTTTTCGGCGGCGAACGCGGAACCGGCTTGAAGGTCGATGCCGTCACCATCTCCATTCCGCCCAAGGCCAACCGCAAGGTCGGGCAGGTGCAGTGGCCGAAGAAGCTGCCGCCTAACCCTCTGAAGGATTTTACCACGGTGGCGGTTGAGCCTGTTCGTTCCGAAGCGGAGACGAAAAGCTGGATCAGCAAACATATCCATAAGGACCGCCGCGTTCTGGTCTTCGTGCACGGTTTCAACAATCGTTACGAGGAATCGGTCTATCGCTTTGCGCAGATCGTCTATGATTCCGGCTCGGATGTCGTGCCTGTGGTTTTCACATGGCCGTCACGGGCGAGTATTTTCGACTATAATTACGACAAGGAAAGCACCAATTACTCGCGCGATGCGCTTGAGGAAATGCTGACCCGTCTGGCAAAGGACAAGTCGATCGGCGAGGTCACGGTCATGGCGCATTCCATGGGCACCTGGCTTGCCGTGGAGGCGCTGCGCCAGATGGCCATCCGCAACGGCCGCGTCGATCCGAAGATCAGCAATGTCATTCTGGCAGCACCAGATCTCGATGTGGACGTGTTCAGCCGGCAGTTCGCCAGCTTCGGCAAGGCGCCGCCGAAATTCACCCTGTTCGTCTCGCAGGATGACCGTGCGCTCAGCCTGTCACGCCGCATTTCCGGCAATGTCGACCGTCTGGGCCAGATCGACCCTTCCGTCGAACCCTATCGCAGCCAGCTGGAAAAGGCTGGCATCACTGTTCTTGATCTGACCAAGCTGCAATCCGGTGACCGGTTGAACCACGGCAAATTTGCAGAAAGCCCTGAAGTCGTGCGCTTGATCGGCGACCGCCTCATTGCCGGCCAGACTGTGACGGATTCCGATGTCGGTCTGGGGGAGGCGCTGGGCGCGGTCAGCATCGGTGCCGCGCAAACTGTCGGAACGGCGGCAAGCGTCGTGGTCAGCGCGCCCATTGCGGTGTTCGATCCGCGCACGCGTGAAAATTACGGCAGGCAGGTGGAGAGGCTCGGCCGCTCTGTTGAAAACACCGTCGGATCGGTTGGTGATACGGCCGGCTCCGTGGTGGACGATCAGGCAGTTCAGTCTTCGAGAGTGAATTGCGACGCCGCCGCCAATCGTAACCGGGCGGAGTGCCGCAATCGCTAGATCACGATGAGAAGTGTATGGCGAAAACCATAAGCGATTTTCGCCATCCAGCTCGCGCAGATTTGTATACAGCTTGTATTTTTACCTATATGGTCGGGTCAACAGCTCAACTTCCGGAGTAAGATCCCATGCGTTGGAAACGCACCCTGCAGCTTCTCGATGTTCATTGCGAAGGCGAAATCGGCCGTGTCGTCACCGGCGGCGCGCCGAAAATTCCCGGCAACACCGTGGCCGAGCAGCTTAACTGGATGAATACCGATCCAAAAGGGGAAGCCCTGCGCCGCTTTCTGACGCTGGAGCCGCGTGGCACGCCCATGGGGTCAGTCAATCTTTTGCTGCCGCCGAAGCACCCGGATGCCCATACAGCCTTCGTCATTCTCCAGCCGGATCAGGCGCATGCCAGTTCCGGCTCCAATTCCATCTGCGCGACGACAGCACTTCTGGAAAGCGGCATGGTGGAGATGCAGGAACCGGAAACGGTCGTCATTCTGGAAACGGCCGCCGGTCTGGTCAAGGCCACCGCCACCTGCCGCGACGGGCGCTGCGAAAAGGTCAAGCTGACCATGGTGCCGTCCTTCGTGCATGAGCTGGATGTGACCATCGACACGCCCGAATGGGGCAAGGTGACGATGGATATTTCCTATGGCGGCATCTTTTACGCGCTGGTCGATGTGCGTCAGATCGGCCTGACCATCGAAAAGTCCAATGCAGCGAAACTGGTTGCTGCGGGCATGATCCTCAAGGACCTCGTCAACAGTGAAATGACGGTCGTGCATCCCGAAATCCCCGCCATATCAGGCGTGGCCTATGTGATGTTCCGCGATGTGGATGCCGATGGTTCCATCCGCACCTGCACCACCATGTGGCCTGGCCGGGCGGATCGCTCGCCCTGCGGTACCGGCAATTCCGCCAATCTCGCCACGCTTTATGCGCGCGGCAAGGTGAAGGTGGGAGACGAATACAAATCCCGTTCGATCATCGGTTCGGAATTCGATGTCGGCCTTTCCGCCGTCACCGAAGTGGCAGGTCGTCCGGCGGTCATTCCCACCATTGCCGGGCGCGGTTTCACCTTCGGGCTGCACCAGGTCGGCCTTGACCCCTTCGATCCCTTTGCGGACGGCTTTGCCATGACGGATGTGTGGGGTCCCGAAGCGGGCGGCATCTGAGGCTCGCTTCAAAAAAATGACATTTACAGCCGCCCGATGCCTCTCGGCGGCTGTTTTCCTGTGACGAAAGATGCTAAGCGGGCGCCAATTCCGTCATGCTCCGAGGTATCCCGATGAAGTCGCTCACCCTTCGCCGCCCTGATGACTGGCATCTGCATCTGCGCGATGGCGCCATGCTGGAAGGCGTGATCGGGGATACGAGCCGCCATTTCGCCCGCGCAATCATCATGCCGAACCTGGTGCCACCGGTGGTCACCTGCGCCGATGCCCGCGCCTATCGCGAACGCATCGTCAAGGCCATTCCGGCGGGCGACCGTTTCGAGCCGCTGATGACGCTTTATCTCACCGAGGACACGCAGGCCGACGACGTGGAAGAGGGCAAGAAAAGCGGTCTTATCACCGCCGTGAAGCTCTATCCGGCCGGCGCGACCACCAATTCCCACGGCGGCGTCCGCGATTTCAACAAGGCGATGCCGGTTCTGGAACGCATGGCGAAGATCGGCCTGCCGCTTTGCGTGCATGGCGAGGTGACGACGCCGGAGGTCGATATTTTCGACCGCGAGAAAGCCTTCATCGACACGATTCTGGAGCCGCTGCGCCAGCGCCTGCCTGAGCTCAAGGTGACGATGGAGCACATTACCACCCGCGATGGCGTGGACTACATCAAGTCGTCCAAGGCCAATCTCGCCGGTTCCATCACCACTCACCATCTCATCATCAACCGCAACGCCATTCTGGTCGGCGGTATCAAGCCGCATTATTACTGCCTGCCCGTCGCAAAGCGCGAGGAGCACCGCTTGGCACTCCGTGCGGCCGCGATTTCGGGTGATGCCCGCTTCTTCCTCGGCACCGATTCCGCCCCGCATGTCGATCCGCTGAAGGAATGCGCCTGCGGCTGCGCCGGCATCTATACCTCGATCAACACCATGAGCTGTCTTGCGCATGTCTTCGAGCAGGAAAACGCTCTCGACAAGCTGGAAGCCTTCGCTTCCCTCAACGGCCCAGCCTGGTACGGGTTGGCGCCAAATGAGGAGACGATCACGCTGGTGAAGCGCGATGAGCCGGTGTCGTTTCCCGCCAAGATCGAGACGGGCGCCGGGCCGGTGACCGTATTTGATCCGATGTTCCCGCTTCATTGGGACGTGAGCTGATTTTTTTTAATGACCGCCGGCACTGCCGGCGGTTTTGTTATGAAGGCCGAAAAAGGAGAACGCCTATGAACCATTTCACATTCACTGACCGCACTGTCGTTGCAGAACTGGTTGCGAAGATGTTGTGGGAAATCAAGGCAGTCCACTTCAATTCGGAAAGCCCGTACACCTTCGCGTCGGGCATGAAGAGCCCTGTTTATATCGACATGCGCAAGCTCATTTCCTTCCCGCGTATTCGCTCGGCGGCGATGGATTTTGCGGCAGCGGCGGTGATGCGCGAGGCCGGTTTCGAGAAATTCGACTGTGTCGCGGGCGGTGAAACGGCGGGCATTCCCTTCGCGGCTTTCCTTGCTGAGCGTCTTGGCCTGCCGATGATCTATTGCCGCAAGAAGCCAAAGGGCCATGGCCGCAACGCCCAGATCGAAGGCCATATGCCGGAAGGCGCCCGCGTGCTCGTCATTGAGGACCTGACGACGGCTGGCGGCTCGATGTTCACCTTCATCGACGCCATCCGCGCGGCAGGCGGCATTGTCGATCACGGTATTGCGCTCTTCTATTACGGCATTTTCGAACAGGCCGAAGCGCGCTTCGCCAATGGCAATGTCAAGCTGCATTATCTCACGACCTGGCGCGATGTTCTGGCTGTTGCCCGGGCTGAAAAGCTGTTCGACGAAAAGACCCTGTCGGAGGTCGAGGCCTTCCTCGATAACCCGCTGCCTTGGTCTGCAAAGCGCGGCGGCGTCAGCGAATTGCCGCAATCTTAATTTCGGATGCGGCCAGCCAGCTTGTGGCTGGCCTTCCGATCGATCTTCGTCTAAATCGATTTAAGTCCATTTGATTTGCTGTTTGAGGAGGACCGTAATGATCCTGTGTTGTGGTGAAGCCCTGATTGACATGCTGCCCCGGCAGACGACGCTGGGTGAGGCGGGTTTTGCCCCCTATGCAGGCGGAGCGGTCTTCAACACGGCCATTGCGCTCGGGCGTCTCGGTGTCCCGTCCGCGTTCTTCACGGGTCTTTCCGATGACATGATGGGCGATATCCTGCGGACAACCCTGCGGGCGAGTAACGTGGATTTCAGCTATTGCGCAACACTTTCGCGGCCGACCACCATCGCCTTCGTCAAGCTCGTCGATGGCCATGCCACCTACGCCTTTTATGACGAAAACACCGCCGGCCGGATGATCACCGAGGCCGAGCTTCCGGCCTTGGGCGCCGATTGCGAGGCGCTGCATTTCGGCGCGATCAGCCTCATTCCGGAACCCTGCGGCAGCACCTATGAGGCGCTGATGGTGCGCGAGCATCAAAGCCGAGTCATCTCCCTCGATCCGAATATCCGCCCCGGTTTCATCAAGGACAAGCAGTCGCATATGGCCCGCATCCGCCGTATGGCTGCCATGTCTGATATCGTGAAATTCTCCGACGAAGACCTCGAGTGGTTCGGTCTGGAAGGTGACGAGGACACGCTCGCTCGCCACTGGCTGCATCACGGCGCGAAACTGGTCGTCGTGACCCGTGGCGCCAAGGGTGCGGTCGGTTACACCGCCAATTTCAAGGTGGAAGTGGCTTCCGAGCGGGTGGAGGTCGTCGACACCGTCGGCGCGGGCGACACCTTCGACGCCGGCATTCTCGCCTCGCTGAAAATGCAGGGGCTTCTGACGAAGGCGCAGGTCGCTTCGCTGACGGAAGAGCAAATCAGAAAGGCTTTGGCGCTCGGCGCAAAGGCTGCTGCGGTGACCGTCTCGCGAGCTGGCGCAAATCCGCCCTTCGCGCATGAAATCGGATTGTAAAGGATATGGTTGAACCGTTTTGAAAAGGCGGTTCACCACTCCTGCCTGGGCCAGGGTCGTAAAAAACCGATATTTGGATATCAAGAAGCTTGTGTCGGCCGGTCTTTCACGAAACAAGCATCGCATGAGCGTTCCAACAACCCATCCTTTCGATTTCGACCCGACCTATGGCATGCGGCGCGAGCAGTTGCTGGCCATTATCCCGCCTGAGGCGCCGCCGGGCTTTGATGATTTCTGGAAGAAGCGTTATCGCCGCGCGCTGGCCACGGATCCGCGACCGGTGCTGCGCAAGAGCAAACTCAGCCATCCCCGCTGGCATGTTCTCGATATCTCATACACATCCACCGGCGGCTTCCGCATCGGTGGATGGATGCTTCTGCCGCGCAAAGGACAGGTGCGGCGCGGACTTGTTGTCGGCCATGGTTATGGCGGGCGGGGAGAGCCCGATTTCGATGTGCCGGTTGAAGAAACGGCCGTGCTGTTTCCCTGTTTTCGCGGGCTTTCGCTAAGCGCCTGTCCGCCGATTTCGTCTGACCCGGCCCTTCATGTCCTCTACAACATCGACAGAAAAGACGACTACATCATCGGTGGCTGTGTCGATGATCTGTGGATCGCCGTCTCCACGCTCGTCACGCTCTATCCATGGCTGGAGGGGCAGGTGGGCTACAGCGGCATCAGCTTCGGGGGCGGGATTGGGGCTTTGGCGATACCATATGATGCGCGCATTGACCGGGGCCATCTGGTCGTACCGACATTCGGACACCGGCCGTTCTGGCTGACGCTGCCGACCGTCGGCAGCGCGGATGCGGTCCAGACCTATCAGAAGACCCATGCCAATGTGCTGGAAATGCTGCGTCTGTTCGATGCCGCTTCTGCGGCTTCCCGCATAAAAGTGCCGATGCTGGTCGCGCCCGCCCTGTTCGATCCGGCGGTGGCGCCGCCGTGCCAGTTTGCGGTTGCCAATGCCCTGCCGTTCTCAAAATTTAATGAAATCTTCATCCTAGACGCGGGACATTTCGAATACGCTGACAGTGCATCCCAAGATGCGGTCCACAGGGACAAGGTCAGACAGTTTTTCAAGGTGCCATGAAACGCGAATATCTCCGCTGGTATAGTCAAAGGCTTCATCGTGATATGGAGCTGTTGATATTCGGTCATTCTGGCGCCAAGGTGCTGATGTTTCCCACACGCGACGGGCGCTTCTTCGAATATGAGGAAATTGGCCTTGTCGACAGTCTGGCCGATAAAGTGGAGGCCGGTCATCTTCAGCTCTATTGTATCGAGGGGCTGGCCAAAGAGACCTTTTATGCGGCCCATAATCACCCGTCCGAGCGCATTCGCCGCCATGCCGCCTTCGAAGATTATATTCTCAATGAAGTGCTGCCGCTGATGGCTGAGAAAAACCCGCATGGCGATACCATCGTGCAGGGCTGCAGTCTCGGCGCGTTCCAGGCCGCCAGCCTCGTCTTTCGTCACCCACATCTTTTCCGCAAGCTCGTCGCCTTTTCCGGCCGCTACGATCTGACGATGAAGGTGGAAACCTTCGGCGATCTGTTCGACGGTTACTACGATGACGATGTCTATTTCCACATGCCGAGCCACTTTCTGCCGGACCTCGCCTGCGGCTGGCGGCTTGAAAACCTCCGCCGCATCGACATGGTTTTCACCATCGGCGATGCCGATCCGTTTTTGGACAACAATCATCACCTGAGCCGGGTTCTTAACGACAAGCAGATAGGGCATCAGTTGCATGTCTGGGAGGGACGTGCCCATCGGGCAGGCCCCTGGCGCAAGATGGCGGCGCTGTATATCTGAGGCGACCGGCGCCGTCTCAGGCGAGGAGAAATTCCATCAGAGCATTCTGCGCGTGCAGAAGAAATGCCTTTGCGGGCCGGCTTTGACAGGCCGGATGGGTCATTGCATCTGCCGTCACTTCCTGACCACGGGCGACCGGTGGGCAGGGTAAAAAGATCACCTCGGGCTGCATCCTGTCGAGAAGGGATGCGGATATGCGGTAGTCGATCAGGATATGATCCGAACCGGCGGGCCAGGAATCGGTAATGACCACATCCGCGTCGAGCAACTCCGCCATATCAGAGCTGGCCCGGAAATTCGGGTTGATGAGCGCAGCATCGGTGACGTGCCATTGTTCGGGGTAAACTTGTGCGACCTGAATTGGCAGGGAAATCGAGGCCTCGACCCACGAGCGCAAAATATTGGCATCCGGCGCGACGCCGACGATCTTGAGACCGTCGACCCGGCCTCTCAAGCTTTTGATGTGGGCAAGATCGCCAAGCGTCTCGCAGGGATGATTGGACTTGGTCCGCGCGTTGATGACGGGTGCGCGCATTTCGCCCGCAAGCGCCCGGAGGGTCGAGAGTTCTTTCGTGCGGATAATGACTAGATCGAACCAGTTGTCGAGATAGCCCGCCAGGTCGGCAATTTCTTCGCGACCATTAAAGCTGATCGGGACGGTGACACAAATACCGCCCATGGCCTGAATGCCGAGATCGAAGGCAGCGGTGTTGCGCCAACCGGTGTCGTCGACGATCAGCCCGATGCGTTTTCCCTTGAGCAGCTGTGCCATCGTGCCCTTTGACCAGTCCTGCGCCAGACTGCCTGCACGGTCTATGATCGACAGCACCGCATCTTCAGGCAGGTCATGAAACGCCAGAAAATCCTTGCCTTGCCGCAGTGCCATATGTGCCTCCAATCGGCGTTCCATCGATGCTGAATTGAAAAAGCCGGAAGTTTCCTTCCGGCTTTCGTAATTATCAAGGGAGCAAGGATTTTACCCCGCCAGTCCCGACAGCGCTTTCACCAGACCCTGTGTCGAGCTGTCATGGCCGGCTGCACTTTCCTTGCCTTCAACGACGGGAAGCAGGCCGGTTGCCAGTTCCTTGCCAAGCTCCACACCCCACTGGTCGAAGGAGTTGATGCGGAACAGCACGCCTTCCACGAAGACGCGGTGTTCGTAGAGCGCGATCAGACGGCCAAGCGCAAATGGCGTCAGCTTGTCGTAGACGAAGGTAATGGACGGGCGGTTGCCGGTGAAAACGCGGTGCGGCGCGATGAAATCGGCTTGGCTGTCTTCCATGCCCTTGGAGGTGAGCTGGGCTTTCGCTTCGGCCAGCGTGCGGCCCTTCATCAGGGCTTCCGACTGCGCCAGGCAATTGGCGATGAGAAGCTGGTGCTGATGGCGCAGTTCCGGTTCGAAACCGTTGGCGGCGATCATGAATTCCGCCGGAATGACGCTCGTGCCCTGGTGGATGAGCTGGTAGAAGGCGTGCTGGCCGTTGGTGCCGGGTTCGCCCCAGACGACCGGGCCGGACTGGCCTTCGACAGGTGTCCCGTCGATCGTCACGCCCTTGCCGTTCGATTCCATGTCGAGTTGCTGCAGATAGGCAGGGAAACGCGACAGGCGCTGGTCATAGGGCAGGATCGCCCGTGTGGAATAGTTTAGCACGTTGCGGTGATAAAATCCGATGAGACCGAGCAGCATCGGTAGGTTTTCACGGATCGGTGCCTCGCGGAAATGCTTGTCCATGGCATGCGCGCCATCCAGAAACTTTCCGAAATTCTCCGGCCCGATGGCGATCATCAGCGGCAGGCCGATAGCCGACCAGATCGAATAACGTCCGCCAACCCAGTCCCAGAAACCGAAGATGCGATCGCTCTCGATGCCGAAGGCGGCAACCTTTTCCAATGCTGTCGAAACGGCGGCGAAATGGTGCTTCACAGCCTCTTCACCCAGCTTTTCGGCAATGAAACGGCGCGCGGTCGCGGCATTCGTCATCGTTTCGATTGTGGTGAAGGTTTTGGAGGCGACGATGAAGAGCGAGGTCTCGGGATCAACGAGCTTCAGCGTGTCGGCAATATGCGCGCCATCAATATTGGAGACGAAATGCGCACGCGTACCATCATGGAAAGGCGCAAGCGCCAGCGTCGCCATGACGGGGCCGAGATCGGAGCCGCCGATACCGATATTGATGATGTCGGTGATCTTCTTGCCGGTCGCACCTTTCAGGGAACCGGAGCGAATGGCGTCGGCAAACTTGCCCATGGCGGTAAGAACGGCGTTCACATCCGGCATCACATCCTTGCCGTCAACGAGAACCGGCGTGTTGGAGCGATTGCGCAGTGCGGTGTGCAACACGGCACGATCTTCGGTGAAATTGATCGCCTTGCCGGAGAACATCTCCTCGCGCTTTGCCTCGACGCCACCGTCGCGCGCCAGCTGTTCGAGAAGCGTGACGATTTCGTCATTAACAGCGCATTTGGAATAGTCCATCAGCAGGTCATCGAATTTGGCGCTGAAACGGCTGAATCGTTTGTCGTCGGCCGCAAAAGCAGCGCGCAGATCGGTTGCGGCTGTGCTGCTTGCCGTTGCTTTCAGTTTTTCGATGGTGGCCTGCATCTCGTGCTCCTCGGCTTCCTGGAAGGATGAGGAAACTATTCTTTTTCAGGCGACCAAATCAAGGCGACTTCGGTAAAAGAAATGGACTGGGAGAAAAGAAAAGAGCCGGTTACCCGGCTCTCGTCCTTCAGTTCAGATTGCGCAACTCACGCCGCAAGATCTTGCCGACGTTCGATTTCGGCAGCTCCGTTCGGAACTCGATGATTTTCGGCCGTTTGTAGTTTGTCAGGCTTTTGGCGCAGAAGGCCTTGAGTTCTGCTTCCGTCAGCGACTGATCCTTCTTGACGACGAAAAGCTTGACGGTCTCGCCGGAATGTTCGTCGGGAACCCCGATGGCCGCGCATTCCAGCACGCCGGGATGGCTGGCGGCCACTTCCTCGATCTCGTTCGGATAGACGTTGAAACCGGAAACGAGGATCATGTCCTTCTTGCGGTCGACGATCTTGGTGTAGCCGCGCTCGTCCATGAAGCCCATGTCGCCTGAACGGAAGAAGCCGTCTTCGGTCATTGCTTTCGCGGTTTCATCCGGCCTCTGCCAGTAACCGGCCATGACCTGCGGCCCGCGAATGCAGATCTCGCCGACCTCGCCGGTCGGCAGGCTTTTGCCTTCCTCGTCGCGAATGTCGATTTCCGTAGAGGAAATTGGCAGGCCGATGGTGCCGCTGAATTCCGTGGCATCGAGTCTGTTAACGGTGGCAACGGGCGATGTTTCCGATAGCCCGTAACCTTCGGCGATCGGGCAACCGACCATGGAAAGCCAACGCTCGGCCACCGGCCTCTGCACCGCCATGCCGCCGCCGAGAACGAGAATGAGCGAGGACAGATCGAGCTTGCGGAAATCCTCATTGTTCATCAGCGCGTTGAACAGCGTATTGATGCCCGGAAAAATATGCGGTCGATAATGCGACAACTCTTTCACGAAGCCGGGAATATCGCGCGGATTGGCGATCAGCAGGTTATGGCCGCCAAGCGCGATGCCCATCAGCGAATTCACTGTCAGCGCAAATATGTGGCACAGGGGTAGCGCGCAGATGAAGTTGAGGACTTCTGGACGGTCCTTGCGTTGGGTGAAAGCGGCATCCAGCCACAGGCTTATCTGGGCCTTGTTGGCCAGAAGATTGGCGTGGGTGAGGATCGCACCTTTGGAAATGCCCGTCGTTCCGCCGGTATATTGCAGGAATGCGATATCCTGCGGCAGGAGGCGGACCGCCTTCAGGGAAAAACCCTGACCTTCCTTCAACACGGCCTTGAAGCTGATGGAGCCGGGAATAGCGTAGGCCGGCACCAGTTTCTTCACCTTGCGAACCACAAGATTGACGATATGTCCCTTGAGGCCGAGGAGATCACCCATGGCTGCAACGACAACATGTCTGACCGCGGTTTTCGGCACCGCCTGCTGCGCCACATGGGCGAAATTCTCCAGTACGAAAAGCGCTTTTGAGCCGGAATCCTTCAGCTGGTGTTCCAGCTCGCGCGGCGTATAGAGCGGATTGACGTTGACCACGATCATGCCTGCCCGCAAAATTCCGTATACGGCGACGGGGTTCTGCAGGATATTCGGCATCATCACGGCAACCCGGTCGCCTTTTTCCAGCCCTCTGGATTGCAGCCAGGCGGCCACCGCGCGGGTTTCAATATCCAGATCCCGGTAGGTCAGGGACTTTCCCATGCTGGAAAAGGCCTTCCTGTCGGCAAATTTCGCGCAGCTCTTTTCGAGAAGTTCGACAAGGGAGGTATTGGCAGATGCGGGGATTTCGGAAGGTACGCCCGGCGGGTAGGATGCCAGCCAGCGCTTCTCTGCGCTGACATTTTCCGGATGTCCCAGGGACAATTCACTCATGCTTCTCCTCCCAGAGTCTGTGTCGCGCCGTGCGTTCGATGGAACGCATGAAAGGCGCTATAAGCTGCCTGATCATCATGAGACCCCCAATCAACCGGCGTAACGGCCGGATTGAGGGAACCGCATGTGGCGTCACCGGATCGACTGCTCCTCCGCTCCCGATGACGAATGATAGACGTCTAATCACCTGACGTCCATCGTATCGGCAAAGCCTATTTAACTCTAACGTAAACGTCAATATTCCTGCCGAACATCTCGCAACCTCGTGAATGGAAACCTATTTTCCTCGCCTTTTGACTTTAATCCTGATTTGAGCGATCAACATAATTCGCAAAGCAGGGCAGGATTGGAAATGGCAGGCAACGCAGCGCTTGAACTGAAATCGGTCGGAAAAAGATTCGGCGATACGGATGTATTGTCCGATATCGATCTGACCGTCGAACGCGGCGAAATCATTTGTCTGGTGGGACGTTCCGGCTGTGGAAAATCGACCCTGCTGCGCATTATAGCGGGTGTAGAAACGCCGGATCATGGCAGCGTTTGTGTGAATGGCGCAGTCGTTGCTGGTCCGGCTGGCTTCGTGGAACCGGAAAAGCGCAATATCGGTTTCGTCTTTCAGGATTATGCGCTCTTCCCGCATCTCACCGTCGAACAGAATGTGATGTTTGGTCTCAGGTCATTGCCAAAGGCCGAGGCCCGCCGCCGGGCTGCGGAGATGATCGAGCACGTTCATCTGCAGGAGTTGGCCAAGCGCTACCCGCACACGCTTTCGGGCGGTGAGCAGCAGCGCGTAGCCCTCGCCCGCGCCCTTGCCCCGCAACCGGGCCTGCTGTTGATGGATGAGCCCTTTTCCAATCTGGACCGGGGATTGCGCGACACTGTGCGCGAGGAAACGCTGGGCGTCCTGCGGCAACTGGGCACGACGGCGATCATGGTCACCCATGATCCGGAAGAAGCGCTTTCCGCCGGCGATCGTGTGGTGCTGATGCAGCGCGGTCGTATCGTCCAGAGCGGCACGGGCTACGAAATCCACGATCATCCCAAAAGCCGCTACGCCGCCGATTTTTTCTGCGCCTTCAACAAGATCGAGGGCAGGGTGAGGGAGGGGCGGGTGGAAACGCCGCTCGGGCCTCTGGGCGATGCGTCCGGTCTGGCGGAAGGTCTTGCCGCCACCGCCTATGTTCGCCCCAATGCGATTTCGATCATCGAGGACAGCGCTGCCAAAGACGGGATTGCCGGCGAAATATCAAGTCGTGTGTTTCTCGGCGAGATCGAACAACTCGGCATAGCCGTTCCCGGCCTTCCAGCCGACCTGCGCGTCAGGACGATGCAGCGCACACCCGCCAAGACCAAGGCCGTCCGCTTCGGCATCGATCCGAAGGGTGTCCTGATATTTACCTGAAGTTGAATGAGCGGATTTGCATGTTTATTTTCGCTCCATTTTCAACTGTTGGTGATCGAAACCCGTCTGAAAACGGCCAAATAAAACTTGATTTGATACGTCATGTATGATGTTTGCTCCCCCTATATTGCGCATCGAAGAGGGAGACACACCATGACGAAATTTGCCAAACTTGCCCTGCTTGCCAGCACGGTCGCCTTTGCAGCGGGATCAGTCAGCGCTGCTGAACTGAATATCTACACCACGAGAGAGCCGGCCCTGATCCAGCCCCTGCTGGAATCCTTCACGGCCTCCAGCGGTGTCAAGGTCAACACCGTATTCCTCAAGGATGGCCTTGCAGAGCGCGTTCTGAGCGAGGGTGCAAGCTCACCTGCCGACGTGCTGATGACGGTGGATGCCGGCAATCTCGTCGATCTCGCGGAAAAGGGTGTTACTCAGCCGGTTGAATCCGAAACCCTGAACAAGGCTATTCCGGCGGAACTTCGCGACGCCAAGGGCCACTGGTTCGCACTTTCCATGCGTGCCCGCGTTCTCTATGCGGCGAAGGATCTAGACCTTGCCTCCTTCAACTATGAAGACCTGGCAGATGCGAAGTGGAAGGGCAAGATCTGCATTCGCGCCGGCCAGCATCCCTATAATACGGCTCTCTTTGCCGACTACATCGCTCACTATGGCGCAGCGGACACCGAAAAGTGGCTTGCCGGCGTCAAGGAAAACCTGGCCCGCAAGGCAGGCGGCGGCGACCGTGACGTTGCCAAGGATATCCTCGGCGGCATTTGCGATATCGGCATCGCCAACTCCTATTATGTCGGCCTGATGCGCTCGGGCAAGGGCGGCGAGGAGCAGGTGAAGTGGGGCGACGCGATCAAGGTCGTTCTGCCGACGTTCAAGAATGGTGGCACGCAGGTCAACATCAGCGGTGCGGCTGTTGCCAAGAACGCTCCGAACAAGGCCGAAGCCGTCAAGCTTCTGGAATACCTTGTTTCGGACGAAGCCCAGAAGATCTATGCCGAAGCCAACTTCGAATATCCGGTCAGGCACGGCGCAGCACTCAACGACATTGTTGCCTCCTTCGGCACCCTGAAGGTTGACAACAAGTCGCTGACGGAGATCGTCTCTCATCGCAAACAGGCGAGCGAGCTGGTCGACAAGGTCGGTTTCGACCAGTAAAGGCCAATTGGCGACAACAAGTTGGAAGGCGTTCGCATCCGCGGGCGCCTTCCCTGTATTTTCAAGAAGCTCATGAATCCAGACGCCGTCCAGCCATTGATGCCCCGCGCAAGACCAAGGTTTTCATCCTCCTTCTGGTGGCTGAGCCTGTCTCTGGCAGCGGTCTGTGGCGCCATGCTGCCGGTTCTGGCACTCGTCTCACAGGCGGTGCAGGGGTCTGATGGCCTGTGGTCCCATCTCGGTTCCAGCGTGATTTTGACGGCTTTGCCGGATACCGCCGTTCTGATGCTCGGCGTCGGGTTGCTGGCCGGTGTTATCGGCACATTTGCCGCCTGGCTGGTTACGGCCTATGATTTTCCCGGCCGCAAAATACTGGAATGGGCGCTGCTGCTGCCACTCGCCATGCCCACCTATATCGTCGCTTACGCCTATCTCGATATCCTGCATCCGATCGGGCCGGTGCAGGGGGCGATCCGCTGGCTGCTCGGCTATTCCAGCCCGCGTGAATTCCGCCTGCCGGACATAAGGTCCATGACGGGCTGCATCATCCTGCTCGGTTTCGTGCTGTTTCCCTATGTCTATATTCCCGTGCGCGCCATGTTCCTCACGCAGGCGGGCAACCTGCTTGAAGCGGCGCGCACGCTTGGCGTTTCCAGACGCGCGGCTTTCTTCAAGGTTGCGGTGCCTTTGGCGCGCCCGGCCGTCGCGGTCGGCATCAGCCTTGCCCTGATGGAAGCGCTGAACGATATCGGCGCATCGGAATTCCTTGGTGTCCGAACACTCACCGTTTCGGTCTATACCACATGGGTCACGAAATCCGACCTGCCCGGTGCGGCGCAGATCGCGCTTTCCATGTTATTCATCGTGGTTGCCCTCGTGGCATTTGAACGATGGGCGCGGCGCAAGCAGCGTTATACCGTGTCGGCGCAGAAAAGCAGGGAACTGGAGCCTGTGCGTCTCACCGGTCTTAAAGCTTGCGGTGCCTTTGCGCTCGGCAGCCTGCCGGTTCTGATCGGCTTCGTGGCGCCGGCAAGCTATCTCGTCACCGAGGCATGGAAGCGTTTCCGGTTCAGCGGACTGTCGTCCCGTTTTGCCGATGAGGCTCTGAATACCATCCTCTTTGCCGGACTGGCGACGGCGATCACCCTCGTCCTCGGCCTTGCGGTCGCTTACGCGATGCGCCTTGCTCCGGGACGCCTCTCGCTCTGGTCCTACCGGCTTTCCACGGTAGGTTACGCGGCCCCCGGCACGGTCATCGCCATAGGTGTGCTGATTGCGCTTGGCGGCTTCGACCGGTTTGTCGACCAGACCATGCGCGACTGGTTCGGCATATCCACCGGTCTCATTTTCATCGGCAGCGGTGCGGCCCTGATTTACGCCTATTCGGCGCGGTTCCTCACCATTGCGGCTGGCGGCGTTGATGCCGGCCTGAGTCGTATCCCGCAATCCTTCGATCACGCCTCGCGAACGCTGGGACGATCCGCAACACAGACATTCAGACAGATCCATCTGCCGCTTTCAAAGGCATCGCTGGCCGCCGCCGCCTTGCTGATCTTCGTCGATTGCGTCAAGGAACTTCCCGCCACACTCCTGTTACGGCCGCTGAATTTCGAGACTTTCGCAACCCATCTTTACGGTGAGGCGGCGCGTGGCACCTACGAGGAAGCGTCGATTGCGGCACTGGCGATCGTCGTCATCGGCATCCTGCCAGTCATGCAGCTTGCAAGGATCGGGCGGCGCAAGGGCTGACGCCTGCACCATAAATGACAGGCGCAAAACTTTGCGAGAAGCCAATAAGCTTCAAATCTCCCCAGAAAATGACAAGCATCCGGCCTTAATCCTGATGTAAATACTCAGCTTAATTGAGGTGCTGCGGCCTGCCGTGTATAAACGTCGGCCGTGATCTGTTTCGGGGCATATCTTGAAAAATTTGCATGAGATGTTTTTGGGCCGCCTGGCTTTGGGAACGGCTGCCATTGTTTTGATGGCGCCATTGGTAGGTCACGCACAGCAGACGACCGTCCTGCGTGAGATCACCGTCGAGGGGCAGGGCGCGGAAAACGCCACTGGTCCGGTCCGGGGGTACGTTGCGAAGAAAAGCGCGACGGGTTCGAAAACTGAGACGGAAACGAAGGACATTCCCCAGTCCGTATCGGTCGTCGGCCGAAAGGAAATGGATGACCGTGGCGTCGTGACCAAGATCGACGAGGTACTGCGCTACACGCCCGGCGTAACGGCGGAACCTTTCGGCACCGACCCGGATACGGACTGGTTTTACATTCGCGGTTTCCAGGCAACCCAGACCGGCGTGTTTCTGGATGGGCTGAACCTGTTCAGCTACGGTTTCGGCGGTTTCCAGATGGATGCCTATGGTTTGGAGCGGGTGGAGGTGCTGAAGGGACCGGCTTCGGTGCTCTACGGCGGCGCCAATCCCGGCGGCATCGTGCAGATGGTTCGCAAGCGCCCGCAGGATGAGCCAGTCCGCGAAACGGAAATCGGCATCAACAATTTCGGCAATGCTTTCTTCGGTTTTGATCTCGGCGACAAGATCGATGGTGAGGGCGTGTGGAAATACCGCGTCACTGGCAAGGTCTCGGGCGGCGATAATTACACCGACTACTCCGAGGATCTGCGTGGCTTCATCATGCCGCAGATCACCTTCGAGCCGGATGCTCAGACCAGTGCCACGCTCTACGGCTATTTCTCGGCGCTGGATCAGGTCCATGTCGGCAATGGCTTCCTGCCCTATGTCGGGACTGTGGTTGACGCACCTTTTGGCAAGCTCGACCGCAAGGCCTTTTATGGCGAGCCTGATATCGACAATGGTCGCGTCTACCAGTCCATGGTGGGTTACGAAGTCAGCCACGAATTCGACAATGGCTGGAAGATCAGCCAAAACGCCCGCTACGGCCACCTCTACAAGCACGAAACCGGACCCTATGCGGGCGGCTGGGCCAATACCGACGCCAATGGCCAGCCAATCCTCGATGCCACCACCAATGACTATATGCTGACCCGCTTTGGTTATGACGGCCTGTCGAAGGTCGACAGTTTCGGCGTCGACAACCGCGTCGAAGGCCAGTTCGATACCGGTGCTGTCAGCCATTCGTTGCTCTTCGGTCTCGATTATAAATACTACAAGCTGGATCAGGTGCAGGCGTGCTGCGGATCGAATGCGATCGGTGCGCTCAACCCGGTCTATGGTTCGACGCAGGGAACGAATTTCGTCTACGCCAATAACGTGGTGACGCAGCAGCAGATCGGCATCTATGCACAGGACCAGCTGCGTTTCGGCGATGGCTGGCTGGTAACGCTGAACGGGCGCTACGATTACGTCGATACCGAACTGAACAACAGGCTGCCAGCGGGTGTGTCTCGCCGCTCAAATGACGATGCGCTAAGCGGTCGCGCCGGTCTTGCCTATGAATTCGACAATGGCCTGACGCCCTATGTCTCGGCGGCCACCTTCTTCAATCCGCTCATCGATACACTTGCGGATGGCAGCTCCGCCGTACCCGAGGAAGGACATCAGTTCGAGGCCGGTATCAAATACGAGCCGACCTTCTTCGATGGCAGCATCACCGCCTCTGTCTTCAAGCTTGTGAAGGACAACGCCATCGTTTCCTATACCGCCGGCGGCGTAACGACGAGCGGCCAGTTCGGACAGGTGGAGTCTACCGGCTTTGAGCTGGAGGCGAAGGCCAATCTCACCGACAACTGGAAAACCATCGCCTCCTATTCCTATACCGATCTCGATATCACCAAGGACGCCAATCCTAACCTGATCGGCAAATCTCCGTGGATCGTGCCTGCTCACACCGCGTCGCTTTGGGTGGATTACGCCTTCACCGATGATACGTTTGAAGGCCTCAGTATTGGCGGCGGCGTGCGTTATCAGGGCAAGTCCTGGGCAGATGCGGCAAACACGCTGCGTGTTCCGGATGCTGCGGTCTTCGATGCCGCGATCCGCTACGAGAAGAACGACTGGACGGCATCCGTCAACGTCGCGAATGTCTTCGACAAGGAATACGTCAAGAGTTGCGCCGGCGTCTCGGTTTGCGGCTGGGGTGACAGCCGCACCATCACCTTCAAGCTTTCCAAGAAGTGGTAACGGGTAGCTGGCAGTTGCGGGAAAAATAGTTTGCCCCTATAAACATGAATAATCTTATCATGTTTATAGGGGCGCCTTTGCGCCTTGCGGGATCGAGAGGCCATGGCTTTCCGCGTTCGGATGGAAAATGAGATCGAGGGCTTTGCCGTTATCGGCGGTCCACGCTCGCGGGTGTGGAACGGCATCGTCGCCGATCTCTGGGACGTGCGTTGCGCATCGAAGGCGGGTGGCCGCTATGTCGGCAAGGACCCGCGTTTCGTTTTCCTGCTTGATATGGATGGGACGGATGATGGCCGGTTCATGATGAACCGTAGCCGCCGCGACAATTACGCGTCATCCGAAGCGAACCGCATTTCCTTCGTACCGGCCGACCTGGATATACATGCGGAACTCAGCAATGTTTCCTTCGTGCGCCATCTCGATCTGCACTTCGATGCGGGATTGCTGGGGGCGCGGCTGGTGCAGGGGTTCGATCCGCACGGGTTGCTCGATCCGCACCTGATGTTCGAGGATGAGCGCCTGCTGGTGCTTGCGCGGCTGATCGCCGCCGAATGTGATAATCCAGACCCTTTGCACGATCTATACGGCGAAAGCCTCGTGCTGGCGCTATTGACGGATTTCCTCAAGGTGAAGCGGGAGCCGGTCAAAAAACGCAGCAAGCTGGCCTCCTGGCAGTTGAGGGCGGCGACCGATTACATTCGCGAACATTGCCTGCGGTCGATAAGGCTGGAGGAACTGGCAGAACTCACCAACCTGTCGCAATCCCATTTCAGCCACGCCTTCAAGGCGTCGACAGGCGTACCGCCGCATCAGTGGCAGATGCAGGCGCGTATCGATCGGGTCAAGGACCTGATGATGCGAACCGACATGGCGCTGACCGACATCGCCATCGCAGCCGGGTTTTCGGATCAGGCGCATTTTTCCCGCGTCTTCCGTAAAATGGTCGGCGTTTCTCCTTCCGTCTGGCAAAAAATCCGCCAATAGGGCTTTTCCGCGCCTCCTGATCCGCGTCTTCAGTCCGCAGCGCGCGAAAAGCTTCGGAACGAATTTCCGGTGAAGGGGTTTACCAGGCGTAATAATCACGAGGAAAAACCAAGGAGGAAAGACGTTATGTTGCATCAAGAACCACGTGCCGGGCAGGACCCTTACGTCAAGGATACACCGAGCCTAATCGCCAGCGACAAGGTTGAGGGCACGCGCGTCTATGGCGCCGATGGCAAGCATATCGGCTCGATCCAGCGGATCATTCTGGAAAAACGCGGCGGCCGTGTCGCTTATGCGGTTTTGAGCTTCGGTGGCTTTTTCGGAATCGGCGACGACTATTATCCGCTGCCGTGGGAAAAGCTCCATTACGACGAAGAGCTTGATGGCTATCGCATCGATCTTACCAAAGAGCAGATCGAAAATGCGCCTCACTTCGCCAACCTGGACGATGACGACCTGCTGCATGCGCGAGACCGCAAGGTTTACGACTACTACGGCGTCGCACCTTACTGGATGTAGATCGAACGAAATATAGCAAGCATGAAAATGGCCCCTCTCGAGGGGCCATTTGTCGTCTGAATATGGTCAGTGCGGATTTTTCTGCATCTCGGAAACCGCATCGGTAAAGCACTTGCGCGCTTCCTCCGGCGATTTGCGTCCATCAAGCGCAGCGCGGCAGGCGCTTCTGGCTCTCACGAAACTCAATCCGCGAATTTTGGGCCAGCCTTCCGTCAATAACATCAGTGCCTCGAACGGGCCGGCGATAACGCTTTTGCCCTTCGCCTCGAGATTGACCTCGACAGGCTCTGTCCATCTCTCGTTCTTCATCGTGCACCTCCCAGAGCAACGCGATCCCGAAATACACCCGACAGCAAAGCAACCCATGAACGCAGCCGTGTGTTACCGCTGATTAGAATAAGCGCAAGCGATCGAATTGACAACGGTGATCAACGAAAGCCGAAAAACGACAGAATCGCCAGAACGATGACGACGAGGCCCACGATGTAGATGATCTGGTTCATGATTTTCTCCTTAGCTGGTGTCATCACCATAACGTGAGGGAGAAGATGAGGTTCCAGTCGGTATTGCGAATTTAATCACGTACTAAAATATTGTGCGCATCTGATGGTTGTCCCGTCATATGCCGCGCAAATTTCATTTGCGCAGGATCACCCAGATCGCGTGAATGATGCCGGGAATGTAACCGCAAAGCGTGAGCAGGATATTCAACCAGAAATGCAGGCCGAGTCCGACTTGGAGAAACACGCCAACCGGCGGAAGAATGATGGCGATGAGAATACGAATGACATCCACGGTGGCAAGCTTTCCATTTGATTGCGACTTGCTGCTCAACGTGCGGAGGCCTGTTTGGTTTCAAAGGTTTTATGATTGCAGCAGCAGCGCCAAATGACGATTTCCGCCAGTGGACAACGCCGCGCCAAAGGCAACTAAGTCTCGGAAATGAATTTTTTAGGAAGAAATGGTGCCGCTTACGTGACTCGAACACGTGACCCCGTCATTACGAATGACGTGCTCTACCAACTGAGCTAAAGCGGCCCGATTGTGACCCGTTTGTTACGGATCAGCTTCATGGCGGGCTGATACAGGCAATGCTGACGGATTTCAAGCCTTGAATGCGCGGGTTTCGAAAAATCCGAAAAAAAGCTTTGCCTGCCCGTTGTTTATAGGTGGCCTCAGCCTCTCGCGCAGATGCGCTGTCTGGCTGCCTCATACTCGCGTACCAGCCGATCGACGAGGTCAGCCACCGGCTCCACCACCTTGACCGCTCCGATGCCTTGTCCGGCGCCCCAGATATCCTTCCAGGCCTTTGCGCCGCCGGTGGCGGTTTCAAAGTCCATCTTGGAAGGGTCCGCTTCCGGCAGGTTGTCGGGGTCCATGCCTGAGGCGACGATCGAGCTTTTCAGGTAGTTGCCGTGTACGCCCGTGAAATAGTTCGAATAAACGATGTCTTTGGCCTGTGCCTCCACGATCGCCTGCTTGTAAGCGTCGGAGGCCCGGGCTTCCTGCGTCGCGATGAAGGGGGAGCCTATATAGGCCATATCCGCGCCCATGGCCTGTGCCGCAAGGATGGAGCCGCCATTGGCGATGGCGCCGGCCAGCAGCAGGGGACCATCGAACCATTCGCGGATTTCCTGAACCAGGGCGAAGGGTGAAAGCGTGCCCGCATGTCCGCCGGCACCCGTTGCCACTGCAATCAGCCCGTCCGCGCCCTTGCGGATGGCGGAGCGGGCGTGGCGATCGTTGATGACATCATGCAGCACGATACCGCCATAGGAATGCACGGCCGCATTGACCTCCGGTACTGCACCGAGCGAGGAAATCACCACCGGCACCTTGTATTTGACGCAGAGGCCGAGATCGTGTTCCAGCCGCCGGTTGGACATATGTACGATCTGGTTGACGGCGAAAGGAGCGGCCGGGCGCTCGGGGTTGGCCTTGTTGTGGGCGGCCAGCTCCTCGGTGATCATTGCCAGCCATTCGTCCAGCTGGCTTTCGGGCCGCGCATTCAGCGCCGGGAAAGCGCCGATGACACCCGCCTTGCATTGCGCCAGCGTCAATTGCGGATGCGAAATAATGAATAGCGGTGACGCTATGACCGGAAGACGCAGATTGTCTTTCAGCACGGACGGCAGCATGTCTCCTCCCACGAATTACGTTTACGCGCACGTAAGTCAATATCGTGTTCGGCAGCGGATTGAAAGCGAAAACAGCGTCGCACTGGCCCGGCAGACCTGCGCTCGCAGCGCCACAATGGATCGATTTTCCCCAAGGCAATCCGGTCTTTATCGCAAACGATGCTTGCGGAGGCGCGGCATAGCCGTTACCGAATCTTAAACCAATGGCGCACTGCCACATATTTTTTGCGAAGAGCAGTAGAATAAGGATCGGTCGTGAGCGGACTGGAAACGGCAATCAGAAATGCTCTGGAAAAATCGGACAGATCGAACGCCGAAGTTCGTGCACGAATTTACCAATCGTCCCGTCAGGCACTGGAAGCGGGCCTGCGCAAGCAGGGCATAGACGACCCGCAGATTGTGGGCCAGCAGCGCCAGCGGCTCGAAAGCCTGATCCATGTTATAGAGAATGAAGAGCGGAATCGTCTTCTGGACAGGGTGGAGCAGCAGTTGCGGCCGCCTGTGCCGGAAAGTGCGGCGCATGACGGCCCCTCGGTCGATCCCGTCTCACAATCGCAGCATCACGGCGATATGGCCGTCGAGCCGGAATTGCGTGGCGAAACGCGCGATGTGCGGCCGGGCGCCGCTGCCGCTCCGGAACCTCTGAGTGCTGGACGTCGTAATGGAAAACCGCCAAGAAGAGGCTCCAGCGCAGGTGACGCCTCGCTCGCGTTTCGTCCGGAAGGTGCCGTTGGCCGCCGCAAGCGTCGCGGACTTTTCGCCCGGCTTTTCATGCTCGTATCGCTCTTGGCCTTTGTCGGTTTCGGCGCCTGGTGGGTCTATTCCTCCGGCCTGCTGCTCACGCCGGAGCAGCGCGATACCAGCGTGCCCAATCCGCCGGCACAAGTCCAGGCGGAGGACTTCAACGGTACTGAGCCCGCGCCGAGCCTTTCCGCCGGCCGCGGTTTTTCCGACGACTGGGTGGAAGTATTTAATGCGGAGCGCGGCAGTTCCGGAGTTTCGGCAGGCCCCCGCGCCAATGTCGAGAACATTGCCACACCCGCCGGCAAGGCGATACGGGTGACGTCGAGAAGCGTCTCTCAGGACGGCGCAATCAGCGTCGAGGTTCCGGTGGAAGTGATGCGCGACATGGCGGGTAAATCCTCGACCATCTCGATCACGCTGCAATCCTCCAGCGATCGGCAAACGCAGGTTTCCGTAGCATGCGATTTCGCCACGTTGGGCGATTGCTCCCGTCACCGTTTCACGGCCACGGCCGAGCGTGCGGATATGCTGCTGAACACGACGTTCGAGCGTTCGCTTGCCCCGAATGCGCCCGGCAAGATCTTCATCAACAGCGATATCGATGGCAATGCCCGCCCGGTGAACCTGTACTCCGTGCGCATTTTGCCGGGTCAGTAAGAATCCAGCAAGAAGAGGGAACAAGCGCCGCAGCCGGGGCGCTTGTTGACGTCTCCCAGTCTTATTTCAGAAAACCCGGTCCTGATCCCAGGATCTTGTCGTCGATTTCGCCAATCGCCTTTTTGTCCTTGCCGTCGTAGTCAAGCGTATTGAGGATGTGGCGAATGAGGTTCACCCTCGCACGGCGTTTGTCGTTGGCGCGCACCACCGTCCAAGGGGCGACATCGGTGTGGGTCTTTTCCAGCATCTCGTCGCGCTTTTGTGTGTAGTCGTCCCACTTCGTCAGCGCGGCGATATCCATGTCGGAAAGCTTCCAGCATTTCAGCGGGCTGTGGCGACGGTCATGGAAGCGCTCGATCTGCGTTTCGCGGCCGATATCAAGCCAGAACTTGAACAGATGAACACCCTCATGGACCAGCATCTTTTCGAGGCGTGGTGTTTCCTTGAGAAAGCGCTTGTGCTCTTCCGGGGTGCAGAAGCCCATGACAGGCTCCACCCCGGCGCGGTTATACCAGGAACGGTCGAAGAGGACGAATTCTCCAGCCGTCGGGAAATGCGAGATATAGCGCTGGAAATACCATTGGCCACGCTCGGTCTCGGTTGGTTTGGTCAGCGCCACGACACGGGCATAGCGGGGGTTGAGGTAAGCGTGGGCCGCAAAGATCGCGCCGCCCTTTCCGGCGGCATCGCGTCCTTCGAAGACTGCCATCACTCGTTTGCCGGTGGCCTGCAGCCAGAACTGCACCTTGACCAGCTCTACCTGCAGGGCCTCGAGGGTGGCGTCGTATTCCTCCCGCTTCATCTTTTTGTCGTAAGGAAAATCTCCGGCGGAAAGCTTTTTTTCCTCCACCCAGTCGGGAAGAACCGGATCGTCGATGTCGAAGCTGCGCAGCTTGCCGCCAATGGTGATCTCCACCGATCGCTTCTTCGTTTCTTCGCCCATGCTTTCCTCCTGATGTTGTTGTGTAAAGGCAACTCGCTGCCAATGAGTTCATATCCACCCGCATAATTCAAGTGAAAGAGGATTGGTTAGCCGGAGTGCTACCGCAGTGACGATTGCGGCGCAGATTTTGCGCATATACGCTGTGGAAAATACGCGATGATGAATCTCTGTCATGAAGCTGGCCTATGAGACTCCGATGCGCTGTCAAGTGAAAGTGGAAAGTGTGCTGAAATGGCAGTCATGAAAGGCGAGAGCGGATTGAAGCTTTTTGCGAAAAAGCTTGGCCGAAACTGGTTGCCTGTTCTCGTCGTCAGCATGCTTGCAGTCGCTGCCGTTTCTGAGTTGCAAACGCCCTACATGCCCGCCGTCCTGTGGCTCTGTGCCGTCATCGCTATTTTGACCGCCCGGCAAAAGCCGGAGGAGCCGGCTAAGGATGAAACCGCAGCTGCTGAGGCGGAAGAACCTGATGTGCCCGGCGAAAACGTCATTTCCGGGGTGAGGGCGGGTCTGGCCGTTCTGGATACGCCGGTCTTCATCCTCGATAAAAACGCAGGCGTGCTTTATCAGAACGGCGCGGCGGAACGCGCCTTTGGCCAGCTTCCGGCCGGCGCACATATTTCCGCCCGGCTGCGTTCGCCGGGCTTGCTGGATGTCATTCGCGAAACCATCACCACCGGCCAGCCCAACCAGGTCGAGCATTCCGAGCGTTTTCCCTCAGAGCGGGTCTTCATCGTCCGCATTGCCCGGGCGGATGCGGGAGAGGCGGCGGGTCCACCGTTCTACATCCTGTCGTTCCGCGATGTTTCGGAGCTTCGCCGCATCGACCGCATGCGCAGCGACTTCGTCGCCAATGCAAGCCATGAATTGCGCACCCCACTCGCCTCGCTGCGCGGTTTCATCGAAACCATGCAGGGGCCGGCCCGCAACGACCCCAAAGCGCAGGAACGTTTCCTCGCCATCATGCTGGATCAGGCCACACGCATGAGCAGGCTGGTGGATGACCTCATGTCACTCTCAAGGCTGGAATTGCGGGCGAATATTGCGCCGGACCAGAAGGTCGATCTCGTCCCAGTCATCGGCCATGTCCGGGATGCGTTGCTGCCACTCGCCAACGAGCTGGATGTGGTTATTACGCTGCATCTGCCCGACCGGCCGGCAGAAGTGCAGGGCGACCGCGACGAGCTGGTGCAAGTGTTTCAGAACCTCGTTGAAAATGCTTGTAAATATGGCCAGGAAGGCAAGGTCGTGGATGTCTGGCTGCGTGCCGAACCCGGTAAGCCGGTGGAGGTGAGCGTCATTGACAAGGGGCCGGGCATTCCTGCTGAACATGTGCCGCGTCTGACGGAACGGTTTTACCGCGTCAGTGTCGCTGACAGTCGCTCCAAAAAAGGGACCGGCCTCGGGCTTGCCATCGTCAAGCACATCCTCACCCGCCACCGCGCCCGCCTCATCATTAAATCGGAACTGGGCAATGGCACGGACTTTACCGTCAGATTCTGACATAGAGTACGTTACAGTCTTCAGCTTCGAAAAATTTTATAAATAAAATCAATAATTTAGGCTGTCACAAATCTTTCACCGAAGTGACATAAAAGGAAGTGGTTACGGTGGTTAAGAAGAGACCGCCGAGCGCATGCTAAGAGCGTCTGCCGCTATCGGCTGCGTCCACAAACAAGCCCACGACGGGAGAGACAAATGAACTTCGTTAAATTTTCCGCAGCAGCTCTGGTGGCTTCTGTCGCCTTCGCTGGCGCCGCCGCTGCTCGCGACCAGATCCAGGTTGCTGGTTCCTCCACGGTTCTGCCCTATGCCAAGATCGTTGCCGAAACTTTTGCTGAGACTTTCCCGAACTTCAAGGCTCCGGTTGTTGAGTCTGGCGGCACGGGCGGCGGTCTGAAGGCGTTCTGCTCCGGCGTCGGCGAAGGCACCATCGACATTGCAAACGCTTCGCGCCCGATCAAGAGCGACGAACTTGCCGCTTGTAAGGCCGCTGGCGTTGCCGACGTTCAGGAAGTGAAGATCGGCTACGACGGCATCGTCTTCGCAATGGACTCTTCCAACAAGGACATCAAGCTCGAGCCGAAGGATCTGTACCTCGCGCTCGCCGCTGAAATCGTCAAGGACGGCAAGCTCGTTGCCAACCCTTACAAGAAGTGGTCGGAAATCAACAAGGAACTGCCTGATGTAGCGATCGCCGCTTACATTCCGGGTTCCAAGCACGGCACGCGCGAAGTCTTCGAAGAGAAGATCATGGCTGACGGCTGCAAGGAAGCCAAGGCGACCGACGCCATCAAGGCGCTGATCACCGACGCCAAGCAGGCTGCTGCCAAGTGCGTTGCAGTTCGCAAGGACGGCGCTGCAGTCGACATCGACGGCGACTACACCGAGACGCTTGCCCGCATCGACGCCAACAAGACCGGCCTCGGCGTTTTCGGCCTGGCATTTTACGAGAACAACGCTGACCGCCTGAAGGTTGCGACCGTCAGCGGCGTTGTTCCGTCCACGGAAACCGTTGCCAGCGGCAAGTACCCGGTTTCGCGCCCGCTGTTCTTCTACGTGAAGAAGGCTCACCTGGGCGTTATCCCGGGCCTCAAGGAATATGTCGAGTTCTTCGTTTCTGACGAAATGATCGGCCCCGACTCCCCGCTCGCAAACTACGGCCTCGTTGCCGCTCCGGAAAAAGAACGCGAAGAAATTCGCTCCAAGTTCGCTGCCGGCGCTTCGATGTAATAAACAAGGAGGGGTGCGGCCTGCCGCACCCCTCTCTCCGCTCCGGTACCGTTGTGCTTAAGGCGGCTGTCTCCGGTTGACAGTTCCCATCCATCGCCGTCCACATAATTGTTGATGGATTACAGATGGATAGGATGTATCAACCTTGACGCTTGCCAGACTTTGTTACAGTCAGGCGGCAAGCATCTCTGGATGGTCCAGCGGTCTCGTTTTGATGACTTTTTGATTTGCCCGATATCGCACCGTGCTCTTGAGGCACGACGAGGGAACTCTAATGAACACATCGATCCTTTTGCTGATACTGGTGTTGATCGGCATCGGCAGTTATCTGCTCGGCAGCCGCCGCGCCGTTGCTTTGTCTGGTGGGCGTCCCTCCAGCATGCATTCCCGTGCCGGTTATCACGGTTCCTACGCTGTCGTCTGGGCGGTGCTGCCCGCAGCGCTCATTCTCTGTATCTGGCTTGTTATCAGCCCGCTGATCGTTACCTCTGCGGTACGTGGCGAATTTCCCGAAGATGTGCGCTCCCAATCCGAAGCGCAGCAGAGCCTCACCTACGGCATGGTAACGTCCATCGCCCGCGGTCTTCAGCGTCTGACGCCGGAAGAAACCGCAAAGGTTGATGCGGATACGGCTGCGGTAAGATCGCTTCTGGCATCGAAGGGCGTGGCAATTGCCGGCGAACCCCAGCGTTTCATGGTCGATGCCGCCCAGACGCTGAATGCGATGACCTCCACCAGCCGCCTGGGCATGATCGCCACCGTGCTGCTGGCCGCATTCGCCGGTGCCGCTTATGCACTGCGTTCAATCGCGCCGCGTTTTCGGGCGCGCAACAGGGTGGAGCGGGTCATTCTCGCCGCTCTGGTCGTCGCGTCGTCCATCGCCATCCTGACGACCATCGGCATCGTCCTTTCGATGCTTTCAGAAGCAATCCAGTTCTTCACCATGGTTCCGGCGCACCAGTTCTTCTTCGGAACGGTATGGGATCCGCGTTTTGCCGCTGCCGGTGCGACTGACTCTTCCGGCCAGTTCGGCCTGATCCCGCTGCTCGCCGGCACGCTCTATATCGGTTTCGTCGCCATGCTGGTCGCCGTTCCGGTCGGGCTGTTTTCGGCGATCTATATGTCGGAATATGCGACGCCGCGCCTTCGCTCGATTGTAAAGCCGCTGCTCGAGGTGCTCGCGGGCATCCCGACAATCGTCTACGGCTTCTTCGCGCTGACGACCGTTGGTCCTTTCCTGCGAGACATTTCCACACAGATCAGCGGTCTTGCGACAGGCAACTACGCCAACTTCATCCAGGCGCAGAGCGTCATCACCGCCGGCTTCGTCATGGGCATCATGCTGATCCCTTATGTTTCGTCGCTGTCTGACGACATCATCACCGCCGTGCCGCGTTCGCTGCGCGATGGCTCTCTCGGTCTCGGCGCCACGCGCTCTGAAACCATCAAGAAGGTCATCCTTCCCGCCGCTCTTCCCGGCATCGTCGGCGCCGTGCTGATGACGGCGTCGCGTGCGATCGGTGAGACCATGATCGTGGTTCTTGCGGCTGGCGTCGCTGCCCGCCTGCAGCTCAACCCCTTCGAACCCATGACAACAGTGACGGTCAAGATTGTCAGCCAGCTGACGGGTGACCTTGAGTTTACCTCGCCGCAAACGCTGGTGGCCTTCGCGCTGGGCATAACTCTTTTTGCAATCACGCTTTGCCTGAATATCTACGCGCTTTACATCGTGCGCAAATACCGGGAGCAATATGAATGACCGACATCGTTTCCCCGGCGGCCGGTGCTGCCGCCGTGAACAAGGCCGCGCGCCGTGATATCGGCATCAAGCGTCGCTATGCTGCTGAACGCCGCTTCCGCGCCTATGGATTGGCAGCAATCTCGTTCGGCCTCATCTTCCTCTTTCTGCTGCTCTGGTCGGTCGTATCCAAGGGTCACACCGCCTTCCAGCAGACGATGATCACCGTTCCGGTCGAGTTTTCCGAACTGATCATCGATCCAAAGAACGAGCGCGCAACCAATCCCGCAAAGCTGATGACGGCCAACTACCCCGTCCTCGCCCGTGATGCGGTGGCCAAGGTTCTCGGCGTCGCGCCGACGGATAAGGCCGGTCTTCGCGCCGTCAACGTCATGATCTCCGACAGCGTACGCACCCAGCTGCGTGATATCGTCGTCGCCGATCCGTCCGTCATCGGCACCACGCGCAGCGTCACGCTTCTGGCGTCGGGTGATGTCGACAGCGCCTTCAAGGGCCAGGTCGACATGTCGGGGGATGAAGCAAACCGCCGTATCTCGAACCAGCAGCTCGGCTGGATGAACCAGCTCGTGGAAAGCGGACAGCTTGGCAAGCATTTCAATACCGGCATCTTCGTCAACGGCGCTTCGAGCCGTCCGGAAGCCGCGGGTGTTGGCGTTGCGCTGATCGGCTCGTTCTACATGATGCTGATCGTGCTGGTGCTGTCGCTGCCGATCGGTGTTGCGGCCTCCATCTATCTGGAGGAATTTGCCCCCAAGAACCGTTTGACGGACCTTATCGAGGTCAACATCAACAATCTGGCGGCTGTTCCCTCCATTGTTTACGGTCTGCTCGGTCTCTCCGTCTTCATCAACTTCATGGGCTTTCCACGCTCGGCCTCGCTGGTCGGCGGCCTCGTCCTGACGCTGATGACCCTTCCGACGATCATCATCGCCACCCGCGCGGCATTGAAGGCCGTGCCGCCGTCGATCCGCGCCGCCGCACTTGGTCTTGGCGCTTCCAAGATGCAGACGATTTTCCATCACGTCCTGCCGCTGGCAATGCCTGGCATTCTGACCGGCACCATCATCGGTCTCGCCCACGCACTGGGCGAAACGGCGCCGCTGCTTCTGATCGGCATGGTGGCATTCGTCGCGAACTATCCGACAACGCCTATGGATCCGTCCACGGCCCTGCCGGTGCAGATTTACATGTGGGCGAACGAAGCTGAGCGTGCCTTTGTCGAACGGACATCTGGCGCTATCATCATCCTGCTTCTGTTCCTCATTCTCATGAATGTTGGCGCAATCCTGTTGCGTCGCCGCTTTGAGCGGCGCTGGTAGAGGGAGCTAGAGCAATGAACATGTTGTCGGAAGCAGCAGTTGAAAAGGCGCTGGACAAGAAAATGAATGAAGTCTCATACAAGATGATCGGCAAGGATGTTTCGGTTTATTACGGCGAAAAGCGCGCGCTTTACGACGTGAACCTCAATGTCCGCGAAAACACGGTGACTGCACTTATCGGCCCGTCCGGTTGCGGTAAATCCACTTTCCTGCGCACCTTGAACCGCATGAACGACACGATCGACGGTTGCCGGGTCACCGGCAAGATCACGCTCGATACCGACGATATCTACGATCAGCAGATCGACGTCGTGGAACTGCGTGCCCGCGTCGGCATGGTGTTCCAGAAGCCGAACCCGTTCCCGAAGACGATTTATGAGAACATCGCCTACGGCCCGCGTATCCACGGTCTCGCCCGCAACAAGGCGGATATGGACCAGATCGTCGAGCATAGCTTGCAGAAAGCGGGTCTTTGGAACGAGGTGAAGGATCGTTTGCTGGAATCCGGCACGGGCCTGTCCGGTGGCCAGCAGCAGCGTCTGTGCATCGCACGCGCGGTTGCCGTCAGCCCGGAAGTGATCCTGATGGACGAGCCGTGCTCGGCGCTGGATCCGATCGCGACTGCGAAGGTCGAGGAACTGATCCACGAACTGCGCACCAACTACACCATCGTCATCGTCACGCACTCCATGCAGCAGGCGGCGCGCGTTTCCCAGCGTACGGCCATGTTCCATCTTGGTCATCTTGTCGAAGAAAACGAAACCGACAAGATGTTCACCAATCCGGACGACCAGCGCACGCAGGACTACATCATGGGCCGCTTCGGCTGATCCCCGGCCGGTGCTTTATCGTAACCGTACAAGACTGGTGCCTCTGCCGTGCCCCGCTGTTGGGCACGCGCATGCAGGCCAAGCCGGAGGAATAGACCATGACACAGACAACGACCCATTCGCATATCCTGTCTGCCTATGACGACGAACTGAAGTTTCTGACGCGCCGCATCGCCGAAATGGGCGGTCTTGCCGAGCAGATGTGCGGTGACGCCGTGCGCGCACTCGTCAATTCCGATGCTGCGCTTGCGCAGAAAGTCATTTCGGACGATACCATTCTCGACCACGCTGAGCGCGAAATTGGCGACAAGGCGATCGTAACCATCGCCAAGCGTCAGCCGATGGCGGCAGACCTTCGCGAGATCATCGGCACCCTGCGTATCGCCGCCGATCTCGAACGCGTCGGCGATCTTGGCAAGAACACGGCCAAGCGCGTTATCGCTGTCGCCGGCACCGGTGTTCCGCGCAAGCTCGCCCGCGGCATCGAGCATCTGTCCGACCTGGCGCTGGTGCAGCTCAAGGAAGTCCTCGACGTCTATTCCACGCGTTCCGCCGAAAAGGCCAATGCGATCCGTGAACGCGACGAGGAAATCGATGCCATGTACACGTCGCTCTTCCGGGAGCTTCTGACCTACATGATGGAAGACCCGCGCAACATCACCACCTGCACGCATCTTCTGTTCTGCGCCAAGAACATCGAGCGTATCGGCGATCATGCGACGAATATCGCAGAGACGATCTATTACATGACCACCGGCAGCCAGCCGGAGGGCGAGCGTCCGAAGGACGACAGTTCCAACACGCTTGGTTCGGTGACCGAGTAACAGACAAGCAGAAGCTTGCGGAGTTCAGCATATGGTGCCCAAGATTGCAGTTGTGGAAGACGAGGAAGCGTTGAGCGTCCTGCTTCGTTACAATCTCGAGGCTGAGGGATACGACGTCGACACGATACCCCGTGGCGATGAGGCGGAAATCAGGCTGCAGGAGCGCATTCCGGATCTTCTTATCCTGGACTGGATGTTGCCCGGTGTCTCCGGTATCGAACTGTGCCGGCGCTTGAGAATGCGGCCGGAAACAGAACGCCTGCCCATCATCATGCTGACGGCGCGTGGCGAAGAGAGCGAACGGGTTCGCGGTCTCGCTACCGGCGCTGACGATTATGTCGTCAAGCCGTTCTCGACGCCGGAACTCATGGCCCGGGTCAAGGCCATGTTGCGCCGGGCCCGTCCGGAGGTTCTGTCGTCGGTGCTCAAATGCGGCGATATCGAACTGGACCGCGAGACCCATCGCGTTCACCGCAAAAGCCGCGAAGTGCGTCTCGGCCCGACGGAATTCCGCTTGCTGGAATTCCTGATGACGTCGCCGGGTCGGGTGTTTTCCCGCTCGCAATTGCTGGATGGCGTCTGGGGTCATGATATCTATGTCGACGAGCGCACTGTCGATGTGCATGTCGGACGTCTGCGCAAGGCCCTGAACTTCTCGCACATGCAGGATGTCATCCGCACGGTGCGTGGTGCGGGATATTCGATGGAAGCCTGAGCGAAGCGGAACCAGATAGTTTCGCTGGCGAAGTAGTGCAGCAAAAAATCAGGAAGCCCGAAATCTGAAACGATTTCGGGCTTTTTCTATATGAGTATCCGATAAACTCGATGCCATTGTCCGTTTTGACCGGAGAAGATCGGCTGCGTGTTGAAATCCGGATTGAGGGGTCACGCCCAATAGTAAAGGGAAAGGGTGCGGCCTGCCATCAAGCCGCCCAGAAAGCCGCTTTATTTTGTCATAAAAAAACGGGCCCGAAGGCCCGTAATTTTTGAGTGCTGAATGCGTGCCGCAACACTCAAGCCTTGCGGCGCTCGCTCACCGGCTGGTAGGCGAGTTTCGCATGGAACTTGCAATAGGGCGAAGATTCCAGCGCTTCACAACCGCAGAAATGGAAGTCGTCCTTCAGCGGATCGCCAACCGGCCATTTGCAGGTGCGCTCGGTCAGTTCCGTCAGCGTCAGGCGACGGGAAATCGGCGTGACAACGTTCTTGGAAGGAACGTAATCGAGCACCTGCGCGGTCTCGATATCGATCTCCTCGTGCAGCGCCGTTGCCGCGTTCGAACGTGTGAGGATGCGTGCCGGTGCCGCGTTGACGCGACCTGCGAAAGACGTCGCGCGCGGGGCAGGGGCAGCGGTGCGCTTCGGCGCGGAGCGTGCCGAAGTCACTGGACCGCCAGCCTTGACGCGTCCCGGCAGATTGAGACGATGGACCTTGCCGATCACGGCATTACGGCTGACGCCGCCCAGCTGCGCTGCAATCTGGCTGGCGCTAAGGCCCTCGGACCACAATTTCTTGAGCTTTTCGACTCGTTCGTCTGTCCAGTTCATGCCGCTTCTCCGCTTGTCGCGTGTATTTTCGGCAGAATCCCTCTCCGTCTCGCGCGCATGCCGCAAGCGTGGTTTCCGCCTGATTTTCGGTGACTAGTTCCGCCGCAATGCAGTCTAGTAATTAGCGATTAACCTAGTGCCAGCCCGACTCCGTGGCAAGAGTCGCGGGAATCATCTGGAATCGATTTTCCGGTTTTCCCCAACTTGCTGGCGTATTGAGTCTGAAAGGCAACACCTTGGGGCTGGCCCGCCGCCGCATACTAGTGCTTGAGAAGCCCGGGAAACGCTGACTTTTGTTGACATCGGCAAACGAAGTGACAATAGTGCCCCTGCCGCCGCAAGGCGGCATTTTGATTTTCAGGCGAGGGATAACCCCGCAAGCCTATTGACAACAGTTTGACAGCGCATCTGCGCAAGGAGTGATACAGCCATGGCCGAAGCCGGCGCGCCATTGTTTGATACGTTTTCAAGAGCCCCCCTGCGCTTCGAGCGCGGTGAGGGTGTATGGCTGTTCACGGAAAGCGGCGAGCGATATCTGGATTTTGCGGCCGGTGTTGCTGTCAACTCGCTGGGCCACGCCCATCCTCACCTCGTTGATGCGATCAAGACGCAGGCCGAGAAGGTCTGGCACGTCTCGAACCTTTATGAAGTGCCGGGACAGGAAAAACTCGCCAGGCGCCTGACGGAAGCGACTTTCGCGGACAAGGTATTCTTCACAAATTCAGGCGCGGAAGCCCTGGAATGCGCCATCAAGACCGCCCGCCGTTATCACTATACCAAGGGCCATCCGGAGAAGTTCCGCATCGTGTCCTTCGAAGGCGCTTTCCATGGCCGTACACTGGCGACGATCGCCGCGGGTGGCCAGCAGAAATACCTCGAAGGTTTCGGTCCCAAGGTCGAAGGTTTCGATCAGGTTCCGTTCGGTGATGTCGATGCCCTCAAGGCCGTCATCACGGCTGAGACTGCAGCACTTCTGATCGAGCCCATCCAGGGCGAGGGCGGCATTCGCTCGCCCAGCAAGGAATTCCTGCAAATTCTGCGCGGATTGTGCGACGAGCACGGCCTGCTGCTGATTTTCGATGAGGTCCAGACGGGTGTCGGCCGCACAGGCAAGCTGTTTGCTTATGAACATACCGGTGTTGCGCCCGATATCATGGCGGTCGCCAAGGGTATCGGTGGCGGTTTCCCGCTAGGCGCATGCCTTGCCACGGCAGATGCCGCTTCCGGCATGACGGCGGGCGTACATGGCACCACCTATGGCGGCAACCCGCTGGCCATGGCAGTCGGCAATGCCGTGCTTGACGTCGTTCTCTCCGAAGGTTTTCTCGAGAAGGTCCGTGACGTCGCGCTGGTCTTCCGGCAGGGTCTGGCCTCGCTCAAGGACCGTTATCCTGACGTGATCGAGGAAATTCGCGGCGAAGGTCTGCTTCTGGGCATCAAGGCGAAGATTCCTTCGGGCGAATTGCTGCAGGCCATGCGCGCAGAGCATCTGCTTGGCGTTCCTGCGGGCGACAATGTCATCCGTCTTCTGCCGCCGCTCGTCACCACGGCGGAAGAGGCCCGTGAGGGTCTTGCACGTATCGACGCGGCTGCCGCCTCCCTGACGGTTGCGAAACAGGCAAAAAGCGCCTGAAAAAATCAAGAGCGGGCCTCTCTTCAGGGGCTCGCAAGCATGGGACAGATTAGAATGGGTTCACCAAAACATTTTCTGGACCTCTCGGCCGTCGGGTCGGAGGATCTGCGGACAATTCTTGATGATGCGCGCACGCGCAAGATTGCCACCAAAACCGGCACGGCGGAAAAGCCGCTTGCTGGCAAGATGCTGGCAATGATTTTCGAAAAACCGTCCACACGCACCCGCGTCTCCTTCGATGTCGGCATGCGCCAGCTCGGCGGTGAGACCCTGTTCCTGTCGGGCACGGAAATGCAGCTGGGCCGCGCGGAAACGATTGGCGATACGGCCAAGGTTTTGTCGCGCTATGTCGATGCCATCATGATCCGCACCACGGATCACTCGCGTCTGCTCGAGCTTGCCGAACACGCCACCGTGCCTGTTATCAATGGCCTGACGGACGACACGCATCCCTGCCAGATCATGGCGGATATATTGACGTTCGAAGAACATCGCGGCCCGGTCAAGGGCAAGACCATTGCCTGGACGGGTGACGGCAATAACGTGCTGCATTCGTTCGTGGAAGGCTCCGCCCGTTTCGGTTACCGCATGGCGATGGCAGTCCCGATGGGTTCGGAACCGCACGACAAGTTCCTGAACTGGGCACGCAACAATGGTGGCGAAATCTCGCTGTACCACGATGCCGACAAGGCAGTGGCGGGCGCTGATTGCGTCGTCACCGATACCTGGGTGTCCATGAACCAGGAACACAAGGCGCGCGGCCACAATATCTTCCAGCCTTATCAGGTCAATGAAGCGCTGATGGCGAAGGCCAACAAGGAAGCGCTGTTCATGCACTGCCTGCCGGCGCATCGCGGCGAGGAAGTAACGGATGCAGTGATCGACGGGCCGCAATCGGTGGTCTTCGACGAGGCGGAAAACCGGCTCCATGCGCAGAAGTCCATTATCGCATGGTGCATGGGCGTCATCTGACCGCTATCGGCCGGGTGCTTGAACTCGGCGATGCACATTCCCATCTGTGGGGCTTCGAAGACGCTCGTCGGCTTTTCGCTGGCGGGCCACCTCACGATTTGCACGATTTTCCCCGGAGGCGGTTTCGCTTCCCGGATCTCTGTGCGACAAGCTGAAAAAGTACATTTTAAAAGCCGGACTTTTGGACGGTAGCGGCGCAACGGCTGCGCCAAGGAGTTATGACATGGCAGATGTAACGGTTGAACTGGACAATCTCGATTTAGCTGGCGACGACAAGGTTGTGCCCTTTCAGGTCGAAGGTCTGGACGTGCGCGGTCGCGCCGTACAGGTCGGGCCGCTGTTGAATGCCATCCTCGAACGTCACGAATATCCCGAGATTGTCGCCCGCCTGCTCGCGGAAGCAACGGTTCTGACGGCGCTGATCGGCACATCCCTGAAATTTTCCGGCAAGCTGACTGTGCAGACCAAGGGCGACGGCCCGGTTGACCTTCTGGTGGCGGATTTCACCGCGCCCGAGAGCATGCGCGCTTATGCCCGTTTCGATGAGGAGCGGCTGGCGGAAGCTGTTGCTGCGGGGCAAACCTCGCCCGAACAACTGCTCGGAACCGGCATTCTGGCCTTCACCATCGATCAGGGCGTCGGCATGCAGCCTTATCAGGGCATCGTGCCGCTGGACGGTTCTTCGCTGGAAGAAATCGCCGGGGTTTATTTCCGTCAGTCGGAACAGCTTCCCACCCGCGTGCGCCTCGGCGTTGCCCAGTTCTTCGACCGTGACGGCGAAGGCAAGCCGCGCCATAGCTGGCGTGCAGGCGGCGTGATTGCCCAGTTCCTGCCGCAGGCGCCCGAGCGTTTGCGCATGCGCGATCTCCATGGCGGTGACGGCGACGAGGGCGATTATGAAGTGGCGGAGGACGATGCCTGGACAGAGGCAGTGTCGCTGCTGAATACGGTGGATACCGACGAGCTGACCGATCCGCAGGTGCCAGTGGAGCGTCTGCTTTACAGGCTTTTCCACGAGAGCGGCGTGCGCATCTACGATCCGCAGGTCATTTTCGACCGTTGCAGCTGTTCACGGGACAAGATCAAGGGTGTGCTGTCCGGTTTCACCGCCGAAGAGATCAAGGCGAGTGAGGAAGACGGTGCGATTGCCGTGACGTGCGAGTTCTGCTCCACGACCTATCGCTACGATGTCAGCGAGTTTGAAAACGTCTGACGAGGAGAGCCGCGCTTGTGAATGGCGCGGCTTTTTTGTCAGTTCAGCACCCGCAACAGGCCGGGTGAATCCAGTGAAAAGGCGGGGATGGTGACGTTGAACACCTCGCCTTTGTCCGTTTCCATTTCATAATGGCCAAACATAAGGCCTGACGGCGTATCCAGCGGGCAGCCGGATGAATATTCGTAACTGTCGCCGGGGTTCAGATGCGGTTTTTCGCCGACGACACCCGGCCCGTAGACCTCATCCACCTGTCCGTTCTGGTCGGTGATGTGCCAATAGCGGTTGACGAGTGTTATCGGAACATCGGAATTGTTCGAGATCACGACTTTATAGCCCCAGACATAACGATCGTCATCCGGGTCGGACTGCTCCTCGAGATAATACGGATCGACCGTTACCTCGATATCCCTTGTCAGAGCACGATACATACGCGCCACACCTCGATATTTTCCCTGCTGCCATCATCCTACACTACAGGTTCTGGCTATCGTCAAGAAAATGAATGACTTGACGACCACGCGCATCTTCTGTTGCGCCGTTTTTTCACCGTTAGGGATAACGGTAAAGGTAAATATTGGTTGCCAGACGCGGGCTTTCACCCACGCGGGATGTGTGCCATGGCCCGACGGGAAGTCGGGCCATGGCGATATGTCGATTGAATCCTTAAACTGAAACGGCCGCAAGACCCTTCGCCAGATCTTCCAGCAGATCGTCCGTATCTTCGATACCGCAGGAAAGACGCAAGGTCCCGCCGGAAATACCCAGTTCGGCACGCGCCTCGTCGGTCAGGTTCTTGTGCGTCGTGGTGCCAGGGTGGGTAATGAGGCTCTTGGCATCGCCGAGATTGTTGGAAATCTTCACGATATCAAGCGCATTCTGCAGTGCGAATGCCGCTTCCTTGCCGCCCTTCAGTTCGAAAGCCACGAGCGTCGAGCCGCCCGACATCTGCCGCGCGATGATGTCTGCCTGCGGATGGTCGGCGCGACCGGGATAGATCACTTTGGCAACCTTGCCGCTGTCGGCGAGGAAATCGGCGATCTTCGAGGCATTGGCCGTCTGCTGCTTGACACGCAGCGGCAGGGTTTCGATGCCCTTCAGCAGTGTCCAGGCATTGAACGGCGACATGGCTGGGCCGGTGTGGCGGAAATAGTCCTGCAGCTCTTCCTCAATCCACTTCTTGTCGGAAAGGATCACGCCGCCAAGGCAACGGCCCTGACCGTCAATGTGCTTCGTCGCCGAATAAACGACGATATGGGCGCCGAGTTCGAGTGGCTTCTGGAAAAGCGGTGTGGCGAAAACATTGTCGACAACCACTTTCGCGCCGATCTGGTTGGCGAGCTTCGCCACGCCGGCAATATCCACCACTTCGAGCGTCGGGTTGGTCGGGCTTTCGAGGAAAAACAGCTTGGTGTTCGGCTGGATCGCCTTTTCCCAATTGTTGAGATCGCGTCCGTCGATCAGCGTGCACTCGATGCCATATTTGGGTGCAAGCGTTTCTACCACCCAACGGCAGGAGCCAAAAAGCGCGCGGGCAGCAACGATGTGATCGCCGGCACGCAGCTGGCACATGATGGCGGCTGTCACGGCGGCCATGCCGGAGGCAAGCGCACGGGCGTCTTCCGCACCTTCCAGCAGGCACATGCGCTTTTCGAACATGTCATTGGTCGGGCTTGCATAGCGGGCATAGATGAAGCCATCCGTTTCGCCCTTGAAGCGCGCTTCGGCGGCTTCGGAGTTTTCGTAAACGAAACCCTGGGTCAGATAGATCGCTTCCGACGTTTCACCATAGGGTGAGCGTAGCGTACCACCGTGAACGAGCTGGGTTGCCGGGCGCCATTTATTGCTCATGTGATCACCTCAAAACAAAAAAACCGGTCGCAAAAGCAGACCGGTTCCTAGCACCCGGTCTTTTTAGCCACTTGTTTAACGTGGCTGCAAGCCGACCGGCCAAATCACCACGGGATAAGCTTGCCATACTGCCGTTACCGGCTTGCGTCAATGCTTTCCTTTTGGTTTTGTCGCCGTAAAAAGGAATGATGATCATGACCAGAACCACGGGCATTTTGGCGGATGGCGCGATCAGGGCGCTGTTTGCGGGCGGCAAGCTGAGAAGCGAGGCTGATCTCGATGTCGATCAGGTGCAACCCGCGAGCCTCGATCTGCGACTGGGCTCCAAAGCCTATCGCGTGCGCGCCAGTTTCATGCCCGGCCCCGGAACCCGAGTCATCGACAAGCTCAACCGCTTCAGCCTGCACGAGGTCGATCTGAGCGAGGGGGCGGTGCTGGAAACCGGTTGCGTCTACATCGTGCCCTTGATGGAGAGCCTGGAGCTGCCGGCGGATATGTCGGCTTCGGCCAATCCGAAAAGCTCGACTGGGCGTCTTGATATCTTCACTCGCGTCATGACCGACAATGCGCAGGAATTCGACAAGATACCTGCGGGCTATGGCGGCCCGCTCTATCTGGAAATCAGCCCGCGCACCTTCCCGGTCGTCGTGCGCCGTGGCTCGCGCCTCTCGCAAATCCGTTTCCGCATCGGCCACTCGTTGCTCAACGAAGCCGAGCTTCTGAAATTGCACGAGACGGAGATGCTGGTCGCCAGCGAAACCCCTAATGTGACCGGCGGCGGCATCGCGCTTTCCATCGACCTTAAGGGTTTTGGCGAAAAAGGGCTGATCGGCTATCGCGGCAAGCATCACACAGCGGTAGTAGATGTCGACAAGAAGGCTCAGCACGATGTTCTCGATTTCTGGGAACCTCTATACGCCCGCGGCCGTGCCGAACTGATCCTCGATCCGGATGAGTTCTATATTCTCGTTTCGCGTGAAGCCGTGCATGTACCGCCACTTTATGCGGCCGAAATGACACCCTTCGATCCCTTGGTGGGCGAGTTCCGCGTGCATTATGCGGGCTTCTTCGATCCAGGCTTCGGCCATGCGCAGGCGGGCGGCACGGGCAGCCGCGCCGTTCTCGAGGTGCGCAGCCACGAGGTGCCCTTCATCCTCGAACACGGCCAGATCGTCGGCCGGCTGGTTTACGAGCACATGTTGCAAAAACCGGATGGCCTCTACGGCAGCGGCCTTGGCTCCAACTATCAGGCACAGGGCCTGAAGCTCTCCAAGCATTTCCGCACGGAGTAATGATCCCGTCGGGTGCTTGACACCCGATAAGAACTGTCCGATGTCTTGTGCGCGGCGCGGGTGTAGCTCAATGGTAGAGCAGCAGCTTCCCAAGCTGAATACGAGGGTTCGATTCCCTTCACCCGCTCCATATTTTAAAAGCAATCCAAACAACTTCCTGGCCAGCCAAAAGCGCGCATGTCACCGCCATCGCTGCGGCAAACGTGCGACTATGCGATTTAGCTTGACTACAATTAAATTGCACGTAATAGTTGATGCGGTCGTAACATTATTGGGGGAGTGTTATGAGTCGCAAGCTTCTTTCGGAATTTCTTGGCACTTTCTGGCTCGTGTTCGGAGGTTGCGGCAGTGCGGTTTTTGCCGCTGCTTTCCCTGAACTCGGCATTGGCTTTCTTGGTGTCGCTTTCGCTTTCGGTCTGACGGTTTTGACCATGGCCTATACGGTCGGGGGTATTTCGGGCGGTCATTTTAATCCGGCCGTTTCCGTCGGTCTGTCCGTTGCTGGCAAATTTCCGGCATCGAACCTCGCTCCTTACATAGTGGCGCAGGTTCTGGGGGCGATTGTCGCGGCGGGGGCGCTTTATGTCATCCTTACCGGCAAAGCCGGTGCCGATATTGGCGGTTTTGCCGCAAATGGTTACGGGGAACATTCACCGGGTGGATATTCGCTCGTGTCGGCGCTGCTGATCGAAGTCATTTTGACGGCATTTTTCCTGATCGTCATTCTGGGATCGACGCATGGCAGGGTTCCCACTGGTTTTGCGCCGATCGCAATCGGCCTTGCTCTCACACTTATTCATCTGATCTCCATTCCGGTCACCAACACATCCGTCAATCCGGCCCGCTCGACGGGACAGGCGTTGTTTGTTGGTGGATGGGCGCTGCAACAGCTCTGGCTGTTCTGGCTCGCTCCGATCCTCGGCGGCGCAATCGGCGCCGTGGTCTGGAAACTTTTCGGCGAGAAAGACTAAGGCTCAAGGCCCGCTTTCTCCGGCCCGCACAGACATGAATGGGAAGCATTGTTTCTCCGAATGGTCGGGGAAACCTGTGAGGAGGATGACATGGATCTTACTTCGATATTGGCCCAAATTGTCGGCGGTGCGGTTGGTGGTTCGGCCGGCGGAAAAATACTCAAGGATTCTGATCTCGGTGCGCTCGGCAACCTGATTGCCGGCGCTATTGGCGGCATCGGCGGAGGAACCGTGCTCGGATCGCTGCTCGGGACGGCGGGAACTGCTGCCGCCGGCGGCATGGATATAGGTGCTCTTGCCGGCCAGCTTGTTGGCGGCGGCGTCGGCGGCCTGATTGTCCAGATCATTGTAGGCCTCATCAAGAACAAGCTTGTTGCCAAATAGAGCTGCTCGGCCGATCTTTTGCGAAGCGATAAAGCTTGCCGATGGAGAAGCCTCGATCGGCAAGGCGTTTTGGTTTGTGCAATATCCGCAGTGGCGGCGCTGACGGAACCGGAATTCGTTTATAAAATCCGGTCGTCAGGCCTTGTTCCTGATGAACGGCATATGCGGCGTCTTGTTCCAGACGAACGGCTTGGTTTTCAATTCCACCACGGCGCGCCATGCGGCGAATGACAGCATCAGCCAATAAAGCGGGATCGCCAACCAGCGCCGTCCGACCTGTTGTTTCTCATGAGCTATCATCCTGTTTCTGCCCATCAGTACGAATATGGCGTAGCTTCCGAAAATATTCAGCGTATCGATAAAAAACAGAATGCCCTGCCAGGAAAGCAGCATATCCGCGCCGTTTTCCCGGATTGCCATGGCCATGAAGGCGAAGGAAACAAACAGCAAGGGATGGGCCAGCGACGACAGAAGCATGCCGCCGATCAGCAGCTGAAAGACGATATAGGCGATCCATCCCATGCGGCGCGCGGTCGTGAAGGGCGAGCGGGTCATGACCAGCCAGCTTTGCAGCCAGCCCTTGTACCAACGCGCGCGCTGGTTCAGCCAGACGGAAAGGGAGGTCGGAGCATCCTCCAGTGTCTGCCGCCGGATGACACCGCAGCGATAACCCAGCCTGTGCAGCCGGAGGCCCATATCGGCATCTTCCGTCACATTATACGGGTCCCATCCTCCCACCCGGCGTAACACGGCGGTGCGAAAATGGTTGGAGGTGCCGCCAAGCGGCAGCGGCAGCTTGCACGCTGCAAGAACGGGCAACATGCAGCGGAAAAGGCCGGAATATTCCAGTGCGAAACAGGCGCTGAGCCAGGAGGAGCTGGCATTGCTGATAATAAGCGGCGCCTGCACACAGGCCACCTCGTCCGGCTGGTCGCGGAAGGCGGCATAGGCCTCGCGCAATTGCAGCGGATGCGGCCGGTCCTCGGCGTCGTAAACGGCAACGAAAGTGCCACGCGCGCCGGAAAGCGCATAGGTCAGGGCCTTGGGCTTCGTGCGTGGCATGGATGGCGGCACCCTGACGATCTCGATATGCGGACCGGGATTTATCCGCTGGATGGCCTCGATCGTCGCTACGTCGTCTGCCTCGCAGACGAGCTTGATATCGAGCCGGGATTTGGGCCAGTCCAGCCGCTCCAGCGCATGAATGAGCTGCTCAACGACCGCCTCTTCGCGATAAAGCGCCACAAGAATAGTGTAGACCGGCAGCTCCCCGTCCTGCTGGAGTGGTATGACGGTTTTCGCATCGTTTCCTTTTGGCGTATGGACGAGTGCAAACAACCTGAAAAGCAAGGTGGAGAGATAAAGTATCGTGAGGGTGACGTGAATATAGGTCATGGCCGCCTGCGTATAAAACAGAAGCGACAGAACGAGCAGGGTAACGAAAATGCCGCTGACAAAACCCTGCTCGCCATGCAGCGTGATCCTTGCGGAATGCTGCGGCGCCGCGTTGAAAAGCTGATGTCGCGTGTCTCGGCAGCGGCGTGCTTCGCCGGCCTTCCAGATTGCGCTGCGCATGGCCTGTGGCGTGGTCACGGCAAGTTCTTCGAGAAGATACGGACGCTGATCGAGGATGCCTTTCAGCAATTCCATTCTTGCCAGTTCCGGCACGATCAGCAGCACTGGCTTACCATTCAGCGGTGTCAACCGCAGGAGCCGTGGTTCGGCTAGTTGCGCGTCCAGGTGATTGATGTCTGCCACACGACCCGGATCGATTTCCGGTCGAAACGGCAATCGCAACAATCTGGCAAAAGCACCGTAATACGCATCCGCATCGACCAGGCCGCTCGCCAGCAATTCGTCTTCCACGGTTGAGCCGTTTTTGAGGGCCTGCTCTTCGAATGCAGCGATGTAAGGCTTGCCGAACCCCAGCGAAGAGAGAAAGCGTGTTGGTCCGTGCTCGTCCGGTTCGGGCGCTGTCCAAAGCGGATTGTCGCCGATGAGCGAAAACGCAATTTTTCGCCCCGCTGACGTCGTGCGGAACGATTCTCGTGTATAGTGCCTAAAATAATCCATGCATCGCCGCCGCCGCCATGGTAACGCCCTGCTTCTTGCTACGGACAGTATAGATGAGAATGATGAATGTAACGCGAAATATAGTTATTGGTTTTACTTTAGCTGTCGCTTTACAATTCGGTGGTAATTTGGGAGAACTTCACGCGGAAGGTCTCTCGGACAGAAACCGCATGCCGGTGCTGTTTGATGCGCAGGAGCGGTTTCCGGGTGGCGATCTGTCCTCCGTGCCCCGGATCAGGTTTTTGATGTCGGTCGATTTCCCACCCTTCAATTTTACCGATCAGGAAGGCCGGCTTGCCGGTTTTCATGTCGATCTGGTGCGCGAAATCTGTGCCCAGCTGAAGGTTGAGAGCAAATGCCAGGTGCAGGCACTGCCGTTTGACGAGCTGGAGGCAGCGCTGGAAATGGGAGAGGGCGAAGCGGTGATTTCCGGCATTGCCACCACCGCCGATCTGCGAAAGAGTTTCACCTTCTCGCGACCCTATCTGCTGTTGCCCGCGCGTCTTGCCGTCAACAAGGCGGCGAAATTCACTGGCTCCGGCGCAGATGCCCTGTCGGGAAAGAAGGTGGGTGTGGTCACGGGCTCGCGGCACGAACAGATGCTCAAGGCATTTTTTCCCAAAGCCTCGGCCGAAGGCTTTAATGGTTACGAACCCATGTATGAGGCGTTGAAGACGGGCAAGGTGGACGCGGTTTTTGCGGATGGTCTGCGCCTGCCTTTCTGGGTTTCGGGAAGCGCGTCCGGTGCTTGCTGTGCGCTTTTCGGCGGACCTTATTTATCCGACAGATTTCTTGGTGAAGGCCTTTCCATCATGGCAGTTGATCCGGACGATGTGCTTGTACCGGCCTTTGATCAGGCGCTTGCCGCACTTTCGCGCAATGGCCGGCTGGAAGAAATCTACCGGCGTTATTTCCCCTACGGGCTTTATTAGAGAAATCCGGTTTCACTCCGATCTGCGCCCGGATGACGTTCTATTTGGCGGGCGCAAAGGCTTCTTCGTTGCGCCGCAATCGCAAAAGCGCGATCCAAACGGCGGCGGCGATGGCGGCTTCCACGAAGAAATAGCTGCCGATCGTTCCCGAAATGCTGAAGGACCAGGTGAGGAAGGCGACGATAACGGAGCCGATGAGATTGCCGCTGTTCCATATCTTGGCGCGGATATCCTGCCGTCCGGATGCGCCAAGCGCCTCAAGCGCGGTCGCCGCAACGGCCATCGGCAGCACGACCCAGCAAAGGATACGGGTGATGATCGGCAGCGAGACGTATTCGTCGCCGAACAGTAGCGGCAGGAAGGGTGCGATGATGAAGATGACCAGCGCGCTGCCGACTGCGATGACAAGCGCTGCCTTCAGTACATTATAAGCGCGCTCTATAGTCTTTCCGATACCCTGCAGGGCGGCTGAGGCCGACCCCGGATAGATCAGCCGGTTGAGAGCCTCGACGGAGAGGTAGGAGCTGTCGAGAATTCGCCGGGCAATGGAGTAGCTGCCCAGAACCTCGGCGCTGGCAACGGCACCGAGAACGAGAATATCGGCATTGCCACGCACGGCCTTGAACAGGAACTGGGTGGAAAACAGGATGCCGATGCGGATTTCATCGCGAACGATCCGGAAGACCGGCCGACCGAGCCTGCTGATCGCCTTCAGCGAAATCACTGCCGCAATCGTATGGGCAGCCAGGTTCCACAGGGCCCAGGCCTCCACCGTCTCCACCTTGAAGATGAGACAGGCGACCACGGCGGCAATTGTGCGGGCAACGGCGAACATCACTTCCAGCTTGTTGGCCGAGGCGAAGTCGGAATGGGCGATGAAGCTTTGGGTGGAAAGCGAAATGACTTTCAGAAGGATGAGGTTCGTGACCAGGATCACGAAAGTGGTGATGAGGGTATGCAGCAATGTTTCCGACGTCGGGAAAAACACCGGGATCGTGACCATGCCGATGATGGTCAGCACAATGCCGGTAGCGGCGCTCAAGAGATAGCTGTGGCCGAGCATCACGGGAAACATGCTGCGATCCTGCGCCACGCGGCGGATCAGCGATTCCTGCGAACCGAAACCACAAATCTGTACGCCGAGATTGGTCACGGCCGTGATCGAGGCATAGAGCGCGAATTGTTCCACGCCGAGATGGCGGGCAAGCAGGGCGAAGGTCAAAAGCTGGGCGGCGCTGGACATCAAAAGCGCCCCGCCGGATGCCATATAGGTCAATCCGAGTCTGACTAGATGGCTGAACCGCGGCGTATTCAACGACACCTTATTCTCCGTGCTTTCCGGCGTCGCCGGGCGAATTCAAGATAACTGCCGTGTTTTTAAACTTGATGAACTGAAAAACCCGGCAAGGGGGCAATAATTCGAAGGCCGTTGACCTCTATGAATGGCAGTTGCCCAGTCTTAGCCTTCTTGAGGTAAGAGAGGGTTAAAGCAATTGTATAATAATGATGATAATGACTGTTATGGTTATTTGGACATGGCCCGGTTTCAAAAAGGGTTTCGTTGTTCGTCACAAGGCAGGCCAATGATCCGATTATCCTTTTTCGATGTGGCCGACGATGCCGCCTTTTACTGATACGCAGTCCATTCCTGTACAAAGCAACAGCATGTCGCTTACGGGCGGCCGTCGCGACGCGATTTTTTTCGTCGTCACGATGCTTTATATCTGGATTTCCGTTGCGCCTTTCGAAAATCTTGCGGCTGCACCCGTGCCGCACGCCGCCGCAAACCAGCTGACCGGGCTGGTGATTGCGCTGATGCTGGGTGTTTTTGCCCTGCGTCATCGGCTGACGGGGCTTTTGTTGCGGCCGCGTCTGCCAATTCTGCTGTTGTTTTCCTGGCTGGTGATTTGTTCGGTGCTTGGCTCCCAGCCTAGCACTTCGCTGCAACGTTTGCTCTTTACGGGCCTTCTGTGCTTCATCACCAGTGTCCTCGTCGTCATGCCGCGCGACAGGCGGCAGTTCGACCGGATGATGGCCATCTTCGCCGTCATCCTGCTGGCGCTCTGCTACTTCGGGGTGATCTTCCTGCGCTCGCGCTCGATCCACCAGCCCTACGATCTCGATGAAACGGCGCTCGCCGGCGATTGGCGCGGTATCTTCAATCACAAGAATTCCGCCGCTCCGGCCATGATCATTCTCGTCATGATCGGGCTTTACCTGCGCAATAGCTGGTCGACGGTTGGCGGCATTGTCATCACGCTTCTGGCAGGGTTCTTCCTCTGGAAAACCAACGGGAAAACCGCAGCGATGCTGTTGCCCGTCACTGTCGCGCTGGTCTGGGTCATGGAAAGACATGCCGGTCGGACATTGCTGATGATCGGAGGTCTTCTGGCTTTCCTCAACATCCTCGCGGTCGGCTCCACCTATTTTCCGAGCATACGGCATGTGGTCGATAGTCTGGGGATCGATTCCACCTTTACCGGCCGAACGGATATATGGCGCCTGTCCTTCGACACGTTTGCGCAATCGCCGATCTTCGGGCAGGGTTTTCAGGCATTCTGGACGAGTGACCGGCTTCTGGCGCAGGCCGATACTGCCGGCACCTGGGCGGTCACCGCCTTCCATGCCCATAACGGCTTTGTCGAAAGCCTGCTGAATGGCGGCCTGCCGGCCTTTGTTCTCATCGTCATATGGCTCGTCATCATACCCGCAAACGATTTTCATATAGCTGTGAACAAGGGTACCGATCCGGCATTAACGCGGCTTTTTGCACGAATTTGGGTGTATGCACTGCTTTCTTCGTGTCTTGAGAGTAATTTCTTTACCGGAACCGGGCCTATCTGGTCTTCTCTACTGATTGCAATCTATTGTTTGAGGCATCAGGCGTACGACATACTTGAGCAGGGGCAGTAATTTGCAGACAGGCCGGGGGGCTTATGCATGACACAAAAAATCGGGACATTTGCAGACAGGATCAATAACCGGCTGGTGCAGTACTTTCCAGGACCGGCGGCGCTGATCAAAACGTCCGAACCAATCGTCTCCTTCACATTCGATGATGTGCCGGCGACCGCCTGGACAAAGGGCGCCCGCATTCTGGAAAGCGAGGGTGTTCGCGGGACATTTTATCTCGCAGGTACTTTTATCGACAAGCACTATGAACAGCAGGACATGATTTCAACCGAAGGCTGTTCGGAACTTGCAGCGGCCGGCCACGAGCTTGCCTGCCATACCTTTTCCCATCGCAAACTCTCGAGCTTTTCACGGCGCGGGCTTGAAGAGGATCTTGATCACAACGAAACCGTGCTGGGATCGTTCGCCGAAAACCGAGGCAGGCGGAATTTCTCCGTTCCTTTCGGCATGGCCTCGCCCGTCATGCAGCCCCTGTTACGACGAAGGTTCAAGACCGCTCGCGGCATCATGCCTGGCATCAACCGGGGCAGCATCGATCCGTACAATCTTGCCGGGGTGGAGTTGCGCGCGGACCAAAACTATCTCGATGCCGCCGATCGTTGGCTCGAGGATGTTTTGCAAAATGGCGGCTGGCTCATCATTTTCACCCATGATGTTTCGCAGACACCGAGCTTTTACGGTTGCCCGGAAGACAAACTTCAGAGCCTTGTCCGCAGGGCAGCTTCTGGCGGTGCGAAGATCATGACGGTTGATGCCGCGGCAACGTCACTCGGTCTGTAAAGGGATAGTATCGACGCCTGCTCTCTGAGTTGTGCCCGGGCAAGTAGGACGCCTGTCTTCGCAATGGCGGGTGTCTATTGGCTGGCCCAGATGATGCGGGCGATCCATTCCACATCGGCCATGTCGAAGCTGCGGTTCGGATGTTCGGGATTGAGCGAAAGAAGCTCGATATTCTTGGGGCTTTGCCGCGCCAGCACCTTGGCCATCACTTCGCCGTCTCGGCTTTTCAGCACCACGCGGTCGCCGCGCCGCACCTGCGCGCCCGGTTCCACGATCAGGATATCGCCGTCGCGGTAAAGCGGCATCATGCTTTCGCCCTGCACTTCCAGCGCGTAGACGCCCTGCTTGCGTTCGGGAGAAGAGGGGAACTCCACCACATCCCAGCCTTGGCCGGCCGGAAAACCGCCATCGTCGAAAAAGCCGCCGGAGCCCGCCTGCGCAAAACCGAGCAGGGGGATGGCATTGTCCGCACCTGAAGGCTGCATTGTCTGCGTCCTGCCGAAAGCATAACCAAAAAACTGGTCGACGCTTGCCCCCGTCGCCTCCAGCACCTTGGATACCGATTCCGTCGAAGGCCAGCGTTTGCGGCCATCCGGGCCGAAACGCTTCGATTTGTTGAACGAGGTGGGATCGAGACCGGCACGCTTCGCCAAGGCCGAAGGCGTCAGCTGGTGACGTTTGGCAAGCGTATCGATGGCGCTCCAGATCGTCTCGTGTGAAAGCATGATGAAAGCCCGCAGGTGGAGCCCGTGGCGTAAAAGCTCCTGTCGTTTACTCCGCGGAATCTAGACCATATCCCGTCAGGAGTAAAGAAAAGAAAGGAATAAAATCCTCGATTATGCCACCATGGCCGATGTGTTTATCTTGCTGAGCTGTATCACCGCCTGTGTGCGGCTATCGACCTTAAGCTTCAACAGAATAGCGGAGACATGCGCCTTGATGGTGGCTTCCGAAACATTCAGCGCATAGGCGATCTGCTTGTTCAGCAGGCCTTCCGCCAGCATGCCCAGAACCCGGCTCTGTTGCGGCGTCAGCGTTCTGAGCCGGCCGATGAGATCAGCCACGTCAGGATCATGCTCCTTTTCGCCCTGACAGCTTGCCGGTATCCACACATCGCCTTCAAGAACCGCGCGAATGCCATCCCTGATATCGTCGATGCCCGAGGATTTGGAAATAAAACCGGAAGCGCCGAGTTCGATGGACCGGCGAACAGTGGTCGCGTCGTCCGTTGCCGAAACGATGACGATGGGCAGGCTGGAAAATTCCGCCCGCAGCGCCATCAGGCCTGAAAATCCGCTGACACCCGGCATGGCGAGGTCCAGAAGCATCAGATCGGCGTCGTTGCATGCCGTCGCGGCACTTCTGGCAGCCTCGAAATCCCCGGCTTCCATGATTGTCTGCTGCCCGTCGAGACCGGATACGGCCTGTTTGAGGGCACCGCGAAAAAGCGGGTGGTCGTCTGCAATGATAATGACAAGTTCCGACATTCTGGCCCCCTCCCAAGGGCGTTATGCGGTTCTTTTAAAGGTATGGCGCACTCCCGTTTGCCGGCAGTCTAGACTGCTTCCGGCTCCTCTGCTGAAAGGTTGCTCTAATCGGTTGCGTATTACAAGAAAAAGCTTAGGAACAGCCGTCGCGGCAATAAAAATGCCGTGGAAACTGTGGACAATCGACCCGCTTTGCGGCAAACCGCCCAGACTGAAAAGCCTTGGAAAGCCTTCGGAGAGCCCCATGCACGAAACGCCCGCGATCATTTACAAAATCGTGCCGGAGACGTTGTGGAATGCAGCCAGGGCACAAGGCGTCTTCGAAGGCGCCGCCATCGATCTGACGGATGGGTTCATTCATTTTTCAACGGCAAAGCAGGCGGCCGAGACTGCCGCCCGGCATTTTTCCGGCCAGACCGACCTGCTTCTGATCGCTGTTGATGGTGCAGCACTTGGCGACAAGCTGGTTTATGAACCCTCGAGAGGCGGCGATCTTTTCCCCCATCTCTATGCGTCTCTTCCCTTGACCGCCGTGCTTTGGGAAACGCCGCTTTCACTTGGCCACGATGGCCAGCACCAGTTTCCGGAGATTTTGTGATGAGCGGATTATTTTCCTCAATCGGCCGCAAGGGCCTGTTTCTTGTCGATCCGGAAAAGGCACACGGCCTGTCCGTGGCGGCGCTGAAAAGCGGCTTTCTGCCCACCTGCATGGTGCCGCACGATCCGCGGCTGCAGCAGACCGTTGCAGGCCTCGTTTTCCCCAATCCGCTCGGCATGGCGGCGGGTTACGACAAGAATGCGGAAGTCCCGGGACCACTTCTGAGGCTCGGTTTCGGCTTTACTGAAATCGGCACCGTCACGCCGCGTGGGCAATCCGGCAATCCCAAACCGCGCATCTTCCGTCTGGTTGAGGATGAAGGCGTCATCAACCGCCTCGGTTTCAACAATGAAGGCCATGCCGCAGCGCTGGAGCGCCTGAAGCAGGCGCAGCTACGCGGTATCGTCGGCGTCAATATCGGTGCCAACAAGGACAGCGAAGACCGCATCGCCGATTATGTGCAGGGCATCGAGGCCTTTTATTCGGTCGCATCCTATTTCACCGTCAACATCTCTTCGCCCAATACGCCGGGTCTGCGTGACTTGCAGGCGCGCGAAAGCCTCGCGGCACTTCTTGGCGCCGTGCTGGAGCGCCGCAGGGCAGAAGCCGAACGCTTTGGCAAACGCATTCCGATCTTTCTGAAGATCGCGCCCGATCTGACCGAGGAAGGGCTGGATGACGTGGCGGAAGAGGCGCTGGCCCATGATCTCGATGGCCTGATCGTCTCCAACACCACGCTCTCGCGTGAAGGCCTGCGGCCCGGTCCGCATAAGGGTGAGGCGGGTGGATTGTCCGGTAAGCCGCTATTCGAGCTGTCGACCACTGTTCTCGCCAAAATGCGCCGGCGCGTCGGCAGCAATCTGCCCATCATCGGCGTGGGTGGCGTTTCTTCGCCGGAAACGGCATTGGAAAAGGTAAGGGCAGGGGCGGATCTGGTTCAGCTCTATTCCTGCATGGTCTATGAAGGCCCCGGCCTGCCGTCGTCCATCGTCAAAGGCCTGTCGAAGCTGGTCTCTCGCGAAGGTGTACAGTCCATTCGTGACCTACGCGACAGCACGGTCGACCGCTGGGCCGACCGCAAGCTTGGATGACGATGACCTGAACGGTCGAGACGCTGCGTCGGTTAAGATAAGTGCTTATCGTGGTGGTGTGCTCTCCTGCCTCATCCCTGTGACAGGGACAGGAATGAGGGTGGAGGGGGCGCCCCCCGTTATCTCACGCGCAGAGCACCATCGCCCAATAGGGCCGGTTGCGGCTTGCGGCATCATAGGCAACCGCGACGCCAAGGCCATTATAGGGTCCGAGCATGTTTTCGAGATGATGTTTCGAGCCGATCCAGGCCTTGACGACACGCTCCACGCTGTCCTGCCCGGCCGCCACGTTTTCCGCTGCCGGTAGCGGCACATTGCCGTCCTTCATGCGGATGAGGAAACTGTCGGTCAGGCCGATCAGATGCGCCATCTTCTGCGCCTTGACCATGCGTCCGGCCTGATAAGCGGCCGCACCACTTGCCGCACTACTGAAGGAGAGTGGCGAAAGCCCTTTCGAGCGGCGCAACTCGTTGACCATTGGAAGCGCTGCCGCGGTCTCATCGCGGGTGCCTGACGGCATGCCCTTGTTTGTAGGCACGGAAACACAGGCGGAAAGAACGGAACCGGCGGAAATCAGCACGAAGCCGCGCCGCGTAAGCGTCTGGAAAGATGTGTCGGTCATGTCAGCGGCGATAGCTCAGGAGGCGCAGGATGATGAAAATGGGTATGACGATCGTCGCGCCAAGGATCAGATAGTCGCCGATTGCGCCAAGCGCGTGGAAACCGCTGCGCCACAGATCGACCACGAAGTCGCGTGCGCCATAGATGATATTCCATGGCGTCAATCCGAAGATCGCCATCAGAAAGCCGACGAGCAATGAAACCACCAGCAGCTTCACCACGGTGCGGGCCACCGTATCACCCAGCATTTTGTTGACCTCACCGGCCATCAGCAAGTCTCCTGTTTTGTCCTGACATATGAAGCACGCTGCTTCGATGCAAGTTTCGGTGCACTATATCGCGTCATATTCGCAATTCCATGAGTGCGCCATGAAATAGGACTTGAGTTTTTTTATGGCTTGATAAATGACAGCCGACATCTTCTCCAGGAAATCTTGAATGGCCCCAAACCAGTTTTCTTCCGGTGACGTCATTGCCGACCGCCGGGCGGACTATGCCCGCATGTTGGCGGAGAGCGGTGATTATCCCGCCGCCGCCGAACTCATGGAGCAGGCGCTTGAACTTGCGCCACGGTGGACGGCGGGCTGGTTTCGCTTCGGGGAATATCATGAAAAGGCGGAGGAAACGGACAAAGCCGTGGCGGCTTACGAAAAAGTCGCCGAACTGGATACGGAAGGGCTGTTTGCAGCCGAACTGAAACTCGCGGTTCTCGGCGCCGCGGACACACCGGAGCAGCCGCCGAGCCGTTATGTGGAAGGGCTGTTCGACGATTATGCAGACCGTTTCGAAACGTCGCTCGTCGAGAAACTGGATTACAGCGTACCGCAGAAGCTGGCGGAGCTGATCGGCAAGGCGGCGGGAGGCGGCGTCTTCGACACCATTGTCGATATCGGCTGCGGCACCGGCCTTCTCGGCGTTGAAATCCACTCCCTGGCGAAGCGGCTGGAAGGTTTCGACATTTCCCAGAACATGCTCGCCAAGGCGGAGGAAAAGGGACTTTACGACCATCTCGGCCAGGCCGATCTATCGCTCGAAGCTGACGCCTCGGGACTGTTCGCGCCGGCAATGCCGCACCACCGCGCAGACCTCGTCGCCGCCGCCGACGTGATGATGTATCTCGGCAGTCTCGAAACCGTCATGCCCCTGGTTTCGGCCCTGCTTGCGCCCTCCGGTTTCTTCGCCTTTTCGGTGGAGGACGCGGGGGATGAAGATGGTTTCGTGCTGCGGGAATCGCTGCGTTACGCACATTCGAAAAGCTATGTGACCGGCCTTCTGGAGCGGGCAGGCTATTCTCTTATCGAAATCCGCAAAACCACCATTCGCAAGGATGCCGGAAAACCCCTTTCCGGCATTCTTTTTCTTGCCCGCGCCAAAGCCTGAACATTTCGTTTCTTGCCTTTTTCACGATAGGTCAGTCGTCCTTACATATCCATCTTGATCGCGTGTTTGTTGCAGTGCAAAATGCGCGGAAACCTGAGGGAAAAAGCGTGAGCAGAACGAGAAGCGTTTACAGCATGTGGAGTTCGGATCCGGCCAAACATGCGCCGGTGGAAGACGTGCAGGGCATCGTTACCGGAGCTATCGTATCGGCGCTCGGTTTTTATCTGCTGAACAAGGTCGGCCTTTTGACCGGTGGCACCGCCGGCGTCGCCTTCCTCATTCACTATGCCTTCGGCATCAGCTTCGGCCTCCTGTTCTTCCTCGTCAATCTGCCCTTTTATTACCTCTCGTTCCGCCGCCTCGGTCTTGCCTTTTCCATCAAGACCTTCATTGCCATCGGTCTTGTTTCGGTGCTGACGGAAGTGGAAGCGCGCTGGATGGTCATTGACAGCATCAACCCGCTCTGGGCGGCGCTGCTCGGTGGCCTGCTCCTCGGTTACGGGTTGCTGGCGCTTTATCGCCATCGCGCCAGCCTCGGCGGCATCGGCATTCTGGCCATCTATATTCAGGACCGCTTCGGCATCCGCGCCGGCCTGATCCAGCTTGCCTTCGATGCATTCGTGATGCTCTGCGCCTTCCTCGTCATCGATCCGGCCACCGTTATTTATTCGATTGTCGGCGCTTTCGTCCTCAACATGTTTCTCGCCATCAACCACCGCTCGGACAGATACATCGTTGTGCGCTGAATAAAGTACGCTTGAAATCTCTCGCGCTTGGGCGCAATAGCTCGATCAAGGCGGGAAAATCAGGGGAACAGGCATGGGCGATACGACTACGCGAAAGCGCGTGAATATCTGGGCTTCCGCGCCCGATCGCCATTCGCTGCTGGAAGATGCCCAGGGCGTTCTGGCGGGCAGCATGCTGGTCTCGCTCGGCGTGACACTGCTTTCCGCTGCGGGCCTCCTCACCGGGGGTGTGGTGGGTATTGCCTTTCTGGTGCACTATTCGATCGGCTTTAGCTTCGGCGCGGTGTTCTTCCTCGTCAATTTGCCGTTTTATTATCTCGCCTTCCGCCGTCTCGGCCTTGCCTTCACGGTCAAGACCTTTTGCGCCATTGCCATGACGGCGCTGCTTTCGGAATATATGCCGGGCTTCTTCGCTTTCGAAAGCATCAATCCCGTCGCGGCCGCCCTTTTCGGCGGGTTGACGGTCGCGGCAGGCATGCTGGCACTGTTCCGCCATCGCACCAGCCTCGGCGGCTTCGGCATATTGGCGCTTTATCTCCAGGACCGTTTTGGCTGGCGCGCCGGTCTCGTCCAGCTCGCCTTCGATGGCATGGTGCTGGCCTGCTCATTCTTCGTGGCGACACCCTTCGTCATCCTCTGCTCCATCCTCGGCGCGCTGGTCATGAACCTCGCGCTCGCCATCAATCATAGAAACGACCGCTACATCGCCATGTAACGGTCGTCCGGTGCAGGTAAAGCGGATCAGGCTGCTTTTGCTGCCGCTTCGACCGGGTGCTGCGAACGGAAGCCGACGGCGATGCGGTTCCAGGTGTTGATGGCACCGATGGCAACGGTGATCTTCACGATGTCCTCATCGGAGAAATGCGCCTTCAGGGTCTCGAAGGCGTCATCCGGAGCGCCGGTTTCGGCAATCTTCGTTACCGCATCCACCCAGCCGAGCAACGCCCGTTCCTGTTCGGTATATACCGGGGATTCCCGCCAAACGCTCATCAGGTTGATCCACTGTTCGGAAAGACCGTCGTGACGGCTTTCCTTCACATGCATGTCCACACAGAACGCGCAGCCATTGATGATTGATGCGCGCAGCTTGATGAGATGAACGAAGCGGCGCTCGAGGCCGCTGCTCTGGACGTAGGTTTCGAGCGCCATCACGGCTTTGAAGGCTTCGGGGGATGCCTTGGCATAGTTCAAACGGGTTTTCATGTGTCTCTCTCCATTCGTGGTTCAGTTTGAGGGGCATGTGTCATCGTTCCGGGAAGCTGCGAAGCTCTCCGGTATTTCAGATGGTTGGGTCTTTTAGGTTCTAGCGCGTCGCCGTCCTGCGCTCGTTCAGCTCCAGAAAGGCGCAACCGCGTGCCGCAATGCCGCCGTCGTCAGTGGCGGCAAGGTCGCCCAGAATGTCGGCAATGCTGGTTTTAGCGAGTTCCGCCCGATAGGCTTTCTCCGCCTTCAGCATCGCGGCGTTGATGCCGCAGGGCTTGGTGAAATAACGTCCCGGCAGGGGGTTCGGCCCGCGCTGGCGAATTTCCGCGCAGCGAAAGGCAGGCTGTGGTCCCTCCACGGCCAGAACAATATCAAGCAGGGTAATCTTGTCGGTTGTCCGGGCCAGACGATAACCGCCCTTCGGCCCTGGTACGGTGGAAACTATTCCGGCACCGGAAAGCAATTGCAGGTGCTTCAAGAGATAACTCGTGGAAACGCCATGGAATTCTGCCAGCGCCGCCGCCGAAAGCACGCCGCCTTCGGAAAGTCCCGCTAACATGCCCACGCTGTGAATGGCCTGTTCAACGCCGTCGCCGAGTTTCATCCGATTTGCTCACGTTTGGTTTGCTTTAGTATCGTGGATATTATTTATCCATGATTATGCATTCCTGTCAAGCAGCTCTGTTCCGCTCTTCTTTTTTCAAGGTTTCTCACTACCTTGAAAGCGTGAAACACGCTGAGTCTCCCATTTCCGGCACGCATGTCGGCACCTTGCCCCTTTCATTCCAGAAATGGTTTGCCGAAAAAGGGTGGTCCCCGCGCGCGCATCAATTGGAGCTGATGGCTCGGGCGCGTGGCGGCGAAAACATGCTGCTGATTGCACCGACGGGTGCCGGCAAGACGCTGGGCGGCTTCATGGCGTCGCTCACCGATCTTGCTGAACGCGGCAAGGTGCCGCCGGGCTCCGCCTTTGTCGGCGTGCACACGCTTTACATCTCGCCGCTCAAGGCACTTGCGGTGGATATCGAACGCAATCTCACCAAGCCTGTCATGGAAATGGGCCTGCCGATCTCAATCGAAACCCGCACCGGCGATACGCCGCAGGCAAAACGCCAGCGCCAGAAGGTCAAACCGCCCGATATTCTCCTGACGACGCCGGAACAGGTGTCGCTGCTGCTTGCCAACAAGGAAGCCGAGCGCTTTTTCCGCGACCTGAAATATGTGGTGCTGGATGAGCTGCACTCGCTCGTCACCTCCAAGCGTGGCCATCTGCTGTCGCTCGCGCTCGCGCGGGTGCGCAGGCACGCGCCGCATGTCCGCTTCATTGGCCTTTCCGCCACGGTGGCGGAGCCGATGGATTTGCGCCGTTACCTGGCACCGCAGGGGCAGGGAGAACCGCCCGCAGGTCTTATAACAGTGGAAGGCGGAGCCAGGCCAAACATCGCCATTCTGCAGACGGAGGAGCGTATTCCGTGGTCCGGCCATTCCGCGCGCTACGCCATGAAGGATTTGTATCCTGCTCTGAAGGCGCACCAGACGACGCTCATCTTCGTTAACACCCGTTCGCAGGCGGAACGGATTTTTCAGGAGCTCTGGAATGTAAACGACGATAATCTTCCGATCGCCTTGCATCACGGTTCGCTGGATGCCGGACAGCGCCGCCGGGTGGAGGCCGCGATGGCTGAAAACAAATTGCGCGCGGTCGTCGCCACTTCCACGCTCGATCTCGGGATAGACTGGGGCGATGTCGATCTCGTCGTGCATGTCGGCGCGCCAAAGGGGGCGAGCCGCCTTGCCCAACGCATCGGCCGCGCCAATCACCGCATGGATGAGCCGTCAAAGGCAATCCTCGTTCCCGCCAACCGTTTCGAGGTGATGGAGTGCCGGGCCGCACTCGATGCGAACTATATCGGCGCGCAGGATACGCCCCCCATCGCGCAAGGCGCACTGGATGTTCTTGCCCAGCATGTGCTCGGTATGGCCTGCGCCGAACCTTTCGATGCGGATGATCTCTACCGTGAAGTGACCAGCGCTTCACCCTATGCCGATCTACCGCGTTCTACCTTCGACCGCGTCGTGGATTTTACCGCTACCGGTGGATACGCACTGCGTACCTATGAACGTTACGCCCGCATCCGCCAGATGAAGGACGGCCGCTGGCGTGTCTCCAATCCGGCGGTCGCGCAGCAATATCGCCTCAACCTCGGCACCATCGTCGAGGCTGCGGAACTTAATGTCCGCATGGTCAAGCGCAATGCCAAGGGCTCGGTCGGACGCGGCGGCATGTCGCTCGGCAAGGTCGAGGAATATTTCCTCGAGCAGCTGGTGCAGGGCGATACCTTCCTGTTTGCCGGCAAGGTTCTGCGCTTCGAAGGCATCCGGGAGAATGAATGCCTGGTGTCGCAGGCCTTTTCGATGGACCCGAAGATACCCTCCTACGCCGGCGGCAAGTTTCCGCTTTCCACCTACCTTGCGGACCAGGTGCGCTCCATGCTGTCCGATCCCGCCCGCTGGCAGTCGCTGCCGGATCAGGTGCGCGACTGGCTGGCAATCCAGAAGGAAAAATCGATCATTCCCAAGCGCGACGAGCTGCTGGTCGAGACATTTCCCTTCCGCAAACGCTTCTTCATGGTCATGTATCCTTTTGAAGGGCGTCTGGCCCACCAGACCCTCGGCATGCTTCTGACACGGCGGCTGGAACGGGCGGGCGCAAAGCCCATGGGCTTCGTTGCTACCGATTATTCGCTCGCCATCTGGGCCATGGAGGATATTGGCAGGCGGCTCAAATCCCGCCGCCTGTCGTTGGCGGAACTTCTCGACGAGGACATGCTGGGCGACGATCTGGAGGCGTGGCTGGACGAATCCTTCATGCTGAAGCGGACCTTCCGCAACTGTGCCGTCATTTCCGGCCTCATCGAACGCCGCCATCCCGGCAAGGAAAAGACGGGCCGTCAGGTCACGGTCTCCGCCGATCTTATTTATGACGTTCTTCGCAGCCATGAGCCGGATCATATTCTGCTGGAGGCAACCAGACGTGATGCGGCGGCGGGACTTTTGGACATTGGCCGTCTTGGCGATATGCTGAAGCGAATCAAGGGTCACACCACCCATCGTGCGCTGGAGCACGTCTCGCCGCTTGCCGTTCCCGTCATGCTGGAAATCGGCCGCGAGACGGTGGCGGGCGAGGCGATGGATCAGGTGCTGGCCGAGGCCGCAGACGAGCTTATCGCCGAAGCCATGTCCTGAGGCATCAAACTGGAATGAAGGAACGACCACAAAAGTGCTGAGCCGACTGACATTGAGCGACAGGTTTTCCAATGGCTTCGAATGCCTCGGCAGCGAAACTGCCATCAACGGCGTCGCCGCCTGGTGTGACCCGTTGGGTGGGCTTTACCTGCCCGATCTATCGCTGCTGGTTGTCTCGGACCTGCATCTGGAAAAAGGTGCGGCCTTTGCCCGGCGCGGGCGCATGCTGCCGCCTTACGACACGATCGCTACCCTCAAAATCCTGTCTTCCCTTGTCAGCCGTTACGATCCGAAGATCGTCGTCAGCCTGGGCGACAATTTCCACGATCGGGTCGGGTCCGAGCATCTGCCGCTTATGCTGCGCGAACTGATCAGCGAGATGGCCCGTGGCCGTGACTGGATATGGATCAACGGCAATCACGATCCGGATGGCACGGTCGATCTGCCGGGGTCTTCGGTAGATGAGATGTTTTATGGCAATCTCGTTTTCCGCCACGAGCCTAAGGTAGGAGATGCCGCGGGTGAAATCGCAGGCCATCTGCATCCCTCCGCCACTGTTCGCCGTCGCGAAAAAACGGTGCGGCGCCCCTGTTTCGCCACCGATGGTTCCCGCCTGTTGATGCCGGCCTTCGGGGTGATGAGCGGCGGACTGGATTTGCGGCACAAGGCCATGCGCGGTCTCTTTGACCACGCTGCACTCGTCGCGCATCTGATGGGGCGGGACCGCATCTATTCGGTACGGTTTTCAAATCTGCTCGGCTGAGCGCATCGCTCCGCCCGTCTATTGGCGGTATACCAGCACCGGTATCTTCGAGTTTTTCAGCACCTTGGCCGTAACGCTGCCGACAAGCATCTCGACGAAGCTTCTGCGCCGGTGCGAAGCCATGGCGATGAGGTCGCAGCCGGTCCTGTTGGCGATTTCGACAATCGCCTCATCGGGCCGTCCCGCCCGCGCCAGCAGCGCTTCGCAATCCAGCCCCATCGATGCGGCGTGCGCCTGCGTATCTCTCAGAAAATGCTCCGCCTCCTCGCAACGGTGGAATTCCTCTTCGGCAATGGCGGCAATGTCCTCGACATCGCTGGCAATCACGTGAAAGGGTTCGGACACCGTCACGACGGTCACCTTTGCGCCTGCCTCTCTGGCGAGAGCGAACCCTTGGTCGATTGCGATCTGCGCCAGCGGCGAGCCATCGGTGGGAATGAGAATGTGCTTGAACATGACATTTCTCCTTTTCATCCCGGTCACAACCGCACTTGCCGCCATAAGCTGCGTACGTGGTTGTAACGTCTTGAATTTTACCGCAAACCATTGAAGGAAGCGAACGCTATCTTTTACGCCGAAGGCGAAAGACGCGCTCTTTTACGGGAATGAAAAACACTCAGTCCTTGCGGAAAATAATACTGGCACTCCAGCCCGTGACGACGGCGAGGAGAACGCACAGCGCGCCATAGGCAAGCGGTGTCTGATGCGCGGCATCGGTGATTGCCTGTTCCATGCCGGTCTTGACGACGCGCAGTTTCAGCTCGCGCTGGGCGATGAAATTGCCGCTCTTGAAGAGATAGGCACGGGCGGTATGCACGCCGTTCGGGACGTTGGCGGGCAGGCGCAGGGTTGCCCAGAACAGGCCGGTGCGTTCAAGCCGCACGCCGGTCGTGTCGTTGCGATAGATGCCGCTTGAAAGCCGCAGGCGCCGATAGGCCTCCTGAAAATCGAAGACATTGTCGGGCACGCCGGAAAACACCGCACTTTTGAGCGACAGATGTTCGACACCAAGCCCCATTGCCCGCAAGGTGCCAGGCGAAGCGACGGCGCTGATATCGCGCGTGCTGGCCATGGAATAGGATTCCGGCAGCGGCGTGAAGGTGATGGCGCTTGTATTGATCCAGATACCGGCCACGCGCTCCTTCTTGCGCACCGTCATGTAGTCGCTGGGGCCTTCAAGGGTGACGACGATATCATATTGGCCGATAGCGAGCAGCAACTGGTCGGTATTGTTGAGAGCGCCGAAAAGCGTGAAATCCGCCCCGCGAAAATCGGAGGTGATCGGAATCTCCGTCGTCGATGCGCCGATTTCGATATTTTCCTGCAAGGACCGCTGCTGTGTGCCGGGAGGCAGGGCAAGCGGCGGTGTCTGCGCCGAAGCGGTAAAGGCAAGGCAGGAACCGATAAGCAGAAAGGCGCAAAGCAGCAGGCGGTGGGTCAATAACCTAACCCTCCGACGGCGACCGAAAACAGGTCTTCGGGGCGAACAACCAGTGCCACGGCAAGGCGAAGGGCGACTGCAAGCACCAGAAGCGCCAAAAGCGCGCGCAGCTGTTCGCCGCGCAGTTTCTGCCCGACGCGCACGCCATATTGCGCGCCGATGACGCCCGCGACCATCAGGATGAAGGCCAGCACCACATCGACGGAATAGTTCGTCGCGGCCTGAACGATGGTCGTATAGGCGGTAACGAAAATGATCTGGAACAGCGAGGTCCCGACAACGACGTTGGTCGGAATACGCAGAAGATAGATCATGGCCGGCACCATGATGAAGCCGCCGCCGACACCCATGATCGAGGTCAGGATGCCGATACCGAAACCCAGCGTGACAACGGGAATGATGCTGAGATAGATCTTCGACTTCTTGAACCGCATTTTCAGCGGCAGGCGGTGAACCCAGTTGTGATGGCCGGGGCGGCGCAGCGTCACCGTCTCATTACGGGCAGCACGGCGCAGGGCGGAAATGCTCTCCTTCAACATCAAGGTGCCGACAGTACCGAGCAGGATGACATAAAGCAGCGAAACGATGAGGTCGAGCTGGCCGATGCTGCGCAGGAAGGAGAATATCCACACGCCCACCGTAGCGCCCACAAGGCCGCCGACCAGCAGGACGCTCCCAAGCTTCACATCCAGCGTTCCGCGCCGGAAATGCGTGATCGAGCCGGAGACGGAAGAGGCCACCACCTGGTTTGCGCCCGTCGCCACAGCCACTACGGGCGGAATATTGTAAAAAATCAACAAGGGGGTGATGAGAAAACCGCCCCCCACGCCGAACATGCCGGAAAGAAAACCGACGGCCGCGCCCATGCCGAGAATGATGAAAATGTTCACCGACAGTTCTGCAATCGGCAGATAGACAGTCACGGCTCGGACCTCGGGCAAATGGTTCCGGGCGGCAGGGCTTGTCCGGGTGTGGGGCCGCGCCGCGATTTACATTTTCTGTCTGAAAAGACCGGGCATGCCCAGCCTTCATCCGTCATGCCCGCGAGGGTCCGACGTGTCAACATTCAACGGTAAATACGTTGATAATTTGGAAAGATAGCGATCAGGCGTGGGAGCAGCGCCACATTCCGGCGCCAAACTGTGGGGAAGCGGCCGGGAAGGCCGCCTCATCCGTTGCGAAACGGTTATTTGTTGCGGGCGAGCAGCGCTGTCACCAGCTCGTTGGTGATGCGCCCGTCGGGCGTCTGGCCAACGGATTTCTGGAAATCCTTGATGGCGGTAACCGTGTTCTTGCCAAGCTTGCCGTCGGGCTGGCCGGCATCGAAACCGTTCTTGTTCAGGATTGCCTGAATGTTGCGGATCGCCTTTTCCATGTCCACGGAGGCAGTCTTCACGCCCTCCTTGCCAGCCCATTCCTCGGGCGGGTTGACACTGTTGGCGTCTTCCGAAAGCGGCTTGACCTTCCACGCGTCGGCTTTCGCACGTGCGCTCTGAAGCTGCTGCGGGTTCATCGCTCCCGCAACCTCGTCACGCTTCTGGGCAGCGTCCGTGTCGCCATCCTTGGCCGCAATGGAGAACCACTTGTAGGATTCCTCGATATCCTGCTTCACGCCGCTTCCGCGCGCGTAGAGAATGGCAAGGTTGAACTGGCTGTCGCGGACGCCGAGTTCGGAAGCCTTGATGAACCATTGCGCGGCGGTGGTGAAATCCGGCTGGCCGGCCGCATCGGAGGCGAGCAGGACGGCGAGATTGTGCATGGCGCCTGCATTGCCCTGTTCGGCTGCCAGCGTGTAATAGCGCTTCGCTTCGGAAAGGTTGCGCTCGACGCCATTCGCCTTCTCGTAAAGGTTGGCGAGACGATATTGTGCGGGAGCAAGGCCGCGATCCGCAGCCAGCTTGTACCATTTGGCGGCTTCCGCGCGATCGGCGGCAAGGCCGCGACCTTCGGTGTAGCGTGCTGCGATCTCGTACAGCGCCTGCGTGTCGCCTTTCGCTGCGGCTTCCGCCAGCGATGCTGGCTCGATACCGGCGGGAACCGCAATCGCGCCCTGGGCGGCGGCAGGCGTGGTAGCGGCCTGCACCGGTGCCTGCGGCTCACTCTGTGCGACAGTGCCTGATGTCGCCGCATCCACGGCGGGCGCATCGGCAACAGGCGGTTCATTGGCAAGCGGCGCGCCGCCAATGGTACGCGGATCGATGGTGTTTTCCGACGGTGCTGCGTTTTCGATGCTGTCGGCGGATGCCGCCTCCTGCGGATCGATAGCCAGTTCGGACGGAATGGTCACGGCCTTGTCGCCGGTCTCGGGAAGTGCGGAGACCGGGGCATCGCCCATCTTCTCTTCGATGACCGGTGCCGGGGCTTCCGCGCCGCCCATCATCGTCTTGACGAGCGGCATGGCCATCATCGCAAGAAGAATGGCGCCGATGCCGAGCAGCAGCGGGCGACGATAACGTGAAAGCGCCGAAGCGTCTGGCTTGCGATTTTTCTTGCCGGTCTCAAGCTTCTCCGGTGAGGTTTCCATGGCGGCAGCCTGCGCTGCGCGACGGGCGGCGGCGATGAAATCCGTGCGGCCTTCTGCGTCCGCCGCCTTGCCGCTGGAAGCGACCTGGCTGGCGCGCACCCGTTCCAGTATTTTCTTGATATCAGGTGCGCCAGAGCCGGGCTCCAGAAGTTCGTTCTCCTGGCCCGCGGGCAGCACGTCGATCGGATCGAGCGAAGGGGCGGGTTCCACCTGCGTGCGGGTGGTGGTTGCCGATACGGGTTCTTCTGCCGATTTGGCGGTCTTCGCCGTGCCGGTTTTGAAACGCTTGGTCAGGCCGGCAAGCAGGCTCTTGTTCTCTGCTTTTGCGGGTTTTGCAGCGGCGGGCGGCACGATTGCCATCGCATCCGCGCCGTTTTCGCCGGCATCGCGCGTGTCTTCGAGAATAAGCTGTTCTTCGGCGATGTAGCCCTCTTGCGGGAAGATGGCGGCCGGCATGGCCACGTCTTCGCGGGCGGGCGTAATCATATGCTGCGCGACGTTGCGTGGCGCTGCCTCTTCGCGATAGGCGGGAGCGGGAGCGCGATTATCAAGGCTGTCCAGTCGACCGGCAATCTGCACCAGCGTTTCGTGCAGCGCCTCGAAGGTGCGGTGCGTGCGTTCTTCCGTGTTGCGGCTCAGCGCCTCGAGGCTGCGAAGATCGGTGGCAAGATCGGTCAGCATCGTCATATCGGCGAGGTTTGCGCCGGAGGAGACATTGTTGCGCGTAAAGGCGTCCAGAACGGCCTCGGCCGCCTGTCGAGCCGCTTCGATGATATATTCATCGTTGGACGCCATGTAGTCCTCGATCGCCGACATGCGGGCATCGAGTTCCGGCGACATGCCCGCCGGCTGGTGATGACCCGGCTGGCTGATTAGCGAGGAGAGATGGGCGATCTGATTTTCGAGGCTGAGCAAAGCGCCGCTGTCGGCGGGTGCGGCATGGGCGGTCTCGTCCAGACGGGCCGCGATATCGCCAAGCCGTTCTTCCAGGCGCGAAAAAGTGCCTTCGTTGAAACCAGCAACGGGCTGCGGCTGGCTGTAGCGATAGTCAAGGTCTTCGATGCGCCGGGAAAGCGTGTCGAGCCGTTCCGCCAGGCCGTCATTGACGGTGCCGTGATCCAGCGCGTCGATCTTGCGGGAAATGTCGCTGAGGAACGATGTCAGTTCCGCCTGCTGTGAGGGGCGCTGCGAACGCTCCAGAAGCAGGGAAAGCTGGTCCAGTCGCTCGTGCAGCTGTGCCGCGTCGCGCGCCGTGCTCAATTCGTCGATCTTGGCGGCCAGCGTTTCAAGACGGGCGGTGAGATCCACAGCAGGATCGGGCTTTGCGGCGGCAATACGATTGATATCACCGAGCTGTTCGGCAAGGCCGTTCAGGCGGGTTTCCAGCCGCTGTGCCAGTGCGTTGTCGGTGGCCTGTGCATTGTTGGAGCGGGCGCCAGTAGCGGCAATGGCGCGGCTGATTTCATCCAGTCGCTGGTCCAGACCGGAAAACTGTTCGGTAAAGGCAGCCTCGTTCGGCTGCATATGCTTGCCGAGCTGCTCCACAGCGCTTGCGATGGTGATCAGCTTTTCCTCAAGCACGCGCACGGCGGGATTGTTGCTCATGCCGCCGAGCTGGGTCTTGATGTCGTCGAGACGATAGGCGAGCGAGACGATTTCATCCTGCAGCGAGGCCGTGTCGAAACCGCGCAACGTGTCTTCCACGGTGTTCCAGCGGCTTTCGATCCGATGTACGCTGTCTTCACGCGCAAGCTGATCGATGGTGAGGCGCAGGTCATCGAATTCACTGCGCAGCCCGTAGGCATCGGGAGAGGCCAGATTGCCGAGCTGGTCGATGCTGCCGGCAAGCCTTGCAATATCGTCGCGCAGGTCGCCGATGAACTGCTGGTCTTCCGCGATCGCGCGAATGTTTCGGATTTCGGCTCGCAGCCCTTGCGCTTCGCGCGCCACGCCTTCTGAAATATCGTGCTTCAGCTCATGCCGCAGGTTGACGAGCGCCTGCGCGATCTCCTGCAAGGCCGCGTCGTTTCGCTGCTGCTCCTGATAGGGCGGGATGGAGCGCGCGCGCGGTGCGGGGTTGGCCGCCGCGTTCTGCACGTCGTTCGGCCGGTATTCAGGCGCAAGCGGTCTGGTGATGGTTCGTTCCGGGCGCGCAACGGGCTCCTGCGGGCGCTGGAAGCTTGCCTCAAGCAGGCGCTGGCGCTGGCGGATTTCGTTGACCGGGTCGAGTTGCGGCGGGGTGACGGTGGCGCGTGGCTCGCGCGGCGCGGCATGGGCCTCGTTTTTCGGCTCAGCTGTCGTGGCCCGGGGGTCGCGCGGAAATTTCTGGCTCATCAGCCCTTCGATGCGGGCTTCAAGGCCTTCAATGGTGCGATTGAGAGCATCAAGAGACGACCTGTCGCTCGGGCTTTGGTTTTTCGATCGCAATCCGTTCATCTTCTCGCTCGCTTCGCTTCCGTCCGGCGTGCCCGGTGTTTGTTGCAACGGCTACCCGCCTGATAATGCCGTCGCACAACATGCAGCAATTCTAGAGCCGGTATTTGCCCCCATGGAGGAAAATGCTTCGATTGACGAAGCAGTTACCTCGTGTCGGAGAATTCACGAAACGTGGTAAAGAAGTGGTTAACTATGGTTGGAATTTTTTAACTTTTGCGGCGTGTAACGCTTTCGCGTGGGGCTGGCCAAGCATTGCGCGGAAAAAGGGCCATGACATTCGACCGGAATTTATTTGACGTTTACGCGCACGTCAAATATTGTCATCCCATATCGGCCGGATCGGCTCCGGCTTTCACGATGCGGAGGAACATCGGTAATGCCTGTTTACAAGGCCCCAGTTAAAGACACGCTTTTTATTCTGAACGACGTTCTTGGCCTCGAGCGGTATAACAACCTGCCCGGCTTCGAGGATGCAACCCCTGACATGATCGAGGCTATTACCGGCGAGGCGGCGAAACTTGCCGAGGAGCGGCTTTTCCCGCTGAACCTGTCTGGCGATCAACAGGGCTGCAAGCGTGCAGATGATGGTTCGGTTTCCGTTCCTGATGGTTTCAAGGAGGCTTACGACGCCTATTGTGAAGGCGGCTGGATCGGCCTCGCCGTACCGCCGGAATTCGGCGGGCAGGGCCTGCCCTATACGCTGCATGCGGCGATTGGCGAGTATATGTCGTCCGCCAACCTGTCGCTGATGATGTATCCCGGCCTGACGCAGGGCGCCATCGCTGCCGTCCTCGTCCATGGCACGCAGGACCAGAAAGAAACCTATCTGCCGAAGATGGTCGAGGGAACATGGTCCGGCACCATGAACCTGACAGAACCCCATTGCGGCACCGATCTCGGCCTGCTGCGCACAAAAGCAGTTCCGCAGGGCGACGGCAGCTACAAGATTTCCGGCCAGAAGATCTTCATTTCGGCCGGCGAACATTCCATGACTGACAATATCGTCCATCTGGTGATTGCCCGCATCGAGGGCGCGCCGGAAGGCACCAAGGGTATTTCGCTGTTCATCGTGCCGAAATTCCTCGTGAAGGAGGACGGTTCGCTCGGCGAGCGCAACGGCGTCACCTGCGGCGCGATCGAACACAAGATGGGCATCCACGGCAACGCCACCTGCGTCATGAACTATGACGATGCGACGGGGTATCTCTTGGGTGCGGAGAACAAGGGTCTCTCCGCCATGTTCGTGATGATGAACGAAGCCCGCCTCGGCGTCGGCCTTCAGGGCCTGTCCGTGGGTGAGATCGCCTATCAGAATGCGGTCGAATATGCCCGCGAGCGCATTCAGGGCCGTTCACTTTCCGGGGCGAAATTCCCCGATAAGAAGGCCGATCCGATCATCGTGCACCCGGATATCCGCCGTACGCTGATGACTATCAAGGCCTATAACGAGGCTGGCCGCGCCTTCCTTCTGTGGACCGCGCTGCAATCCGATATCGCCCATCGGTCGACCGATGAGAAAGAGCGTCAGACGGCAGATGACCTGCTCGGTCTCGTCACGCCGATCCTCAAGGGCGTGCTGACTGACAAGGGCTTCGACCATGCCGTCATGGCGCAGCAGGTCTTCGGCGGTCACGGCTATATCGAGGAACATGGCATGAGCCAATATGTCCGCGATGCCCGCATCACCATGATCTATGAGGGTGCGAACGGCATTCAGGCGCTCGATCTGGTCGGCCGCAAGCTCGGCATGAATGGCGGCCGTGCCGTCATGGCGCTGTTCAAGGAAATCGGCGATTTCTGCGAGGAAAACCGCGCCGACGAAAAGCTCAGCCTTTACACAAAGGGCCTGAAGAAGGGCTTGAACGATCTACAGGCCGCAACCATGTGGTTCATGCAGAACGCCATGGCCAAGCCAGACAATGCCGGTGCCGGTTCGACCGATTACATGCACCTCTTCGGTACCGTGGTGCTGGGTTACATGCAGGCCCGCATGGCGAAGGCGGCGAGCGAAGCCCTTGCGGCAGGTAGCACTTCGGACGAGGATTTCCTCAAGACCAAGCTTGTCACGGCGAAGTTTTATATGGAGCGCATCATGCCGGAAACGGCGCTACGCAAGGCCCGCATCGAAACCGGTGCGGACACCATGATGGAACTGGCTGCGGAAGCATTCTGACAGGGCGTGTCACGCGCCGAGGGAGAGAGTTAATGACCGACGTTTACATTTATGACCATGTCCGCACCCCGCGCGGACGCGGCAAGAAGGATGGCAGCCTGCATGAGGTGCCCTCCGTTCGCCTTGCCGCCAAGACGCTGGAAGCCATCCGCGACCGCAACGGGCTCGATACGTCTGCTGTCGACGACATCATCATGGGCTGTGTCGATCCTGTCATGGATGCCGGTGCAGTTATCCCGAAAGCCGCCGCCTTCGAGGCCGGTTATTCCAACAAGGCACCGGGAATGCAGATCTCGCGCTTCTGCGCTTCAGGTCTCGATGCCATCAACTTCGCGGCCGGCAAGGTCAAGGCAGGCTCCGACGATATCGTCATTGCCGGCGGCGTGGAAAGCATGTCGCGCGTCGGCATGGGCATGTCTGGTGGCGCCTGGTACATGGACCCTTCGGTCAACTTCCCCGCCTTCTTCATGCCGCAGGGCGTGTCGGCAGATCTCATCGCCACGAAATACGGTTTCTCCAGGGACGATGTCGACGCCTATGCTGTCGAAAGCCAGAAGCGCGCCGCGCATGCCTGGGAAAAGGGCTATTTCAACAAGTCCGTTATCCCCGTGAAGGACCGCAACGGCCTGACGATCCTCGACCGCGACGAACATATGCGCCCCGGTACGGACATGCAGGCGCTGGCTTCCCTCAACCCATCCTTCCAGATGCCGGGTGAAATGGGCGGCTTCGAAGCCGTTGGCATCATGGCGCACCCGGAAGTGGAGCGTATCAACTACGTGCACCATGCGGGCAATTCGTCCGGTATCGTCGATGGCGCGGCCGCCGTTCTGGTTGGTTCCAAGGCGGGCGGCGAGGCTATGGGCGTGAAACCGCGTGCCCGCATCAGGGCGTTCGCCAATATCGGTTCCGATCCGGCGCTGATGCTGACCGGCCCGGTGGATGTGACCGAGAAGCTTCTGAAAAAGACCGGGATGTCGCTTGCAGATATCGATCTTTTCGAACTCAACGAGGCCTTCGCCGCCGTCGTGCTGCGTTACATGCAGGCCTTCGACATCAGCCACGACAGGATGAACGTCAATGGCGGGGCAATCGCCATGGGCCATCCGCTGGGTGCGACAGGAGCGATGATCCTCGGCACGGTGCTTGACGAGTTGGAGCGGCGCGATCTGAACACCGCGCTCGTCACGCTCTGCATCGGCGCGGGCATGGGCACAGCGACCGTTATCGAGCGTGTTTGAGTTACGGAGGGCTAACCCCAGGCTCCTCATCCCTGTGCTCGTCACAGGGATCCCAGCAGCGCCGCGTCTGCGGCGCGCGAGAGTCTTCCAGCCCAAAGACTTGGGCTGACTGGGTTCCTGTGACAGGCACGGGAATGAGGGATCGGGAAGTCCGGCGAAACGAAATTCAGGGAAGAGGAATCCCAAGATGAGCACTTATACCAATTTCACCATCGATACGGACGCAGACGGCATTGCCCTTGTCACCTGGGATATGCCGGAAAAGTCAATGAATGTCTTCACTTCCGAGGTGATGGACGAACTGAACGCCATCGTTGACGCAACTGTCGCCGACGCTGGCGTAAAGGGTGTTGTCTTCACCTCCGGCAAGAGCACGTTTTCCGGCGGTGCCGATCTTTCGATGATCAAGTCGATGTTCTCCTTCTACAATGACGAGAAGGCGAAGGACCCGGATCAGGCAGCCGCCAAGCTGTTCGAACCGGTCGGCCGCATGACCGGCTTGTTCCGCAAGCTGGAGACCAACGGCAAGCCCTGGGTCTCAGCCATCAACGGCACCTGCATGGGCGGCGCTTTCGAGCTGTCGCTTGCCTGCCACGGTCGCGTCGCGTCGAATGCCAAGAGCCTCAAGATAGCCCTTCCTGAAGTCAAGGTCGGCATTTTCCCTGGTGCCGGCGGCACCCAGCGCGTGCCGCGCCTGACCGATGCGCAATCAGCATTGCAGATGATGACCACCGGTCAGTCGCTGACCGGCGCGCGCGCCAAGGCCATGGGGCTGGTTCATCAGGTGGTGGAGCCGGATCAGCTCATTTCCGCTGCCAAGCAAATGATCAAGGACGGCCTGAAGCCGGTTGCCCCCTGGGATGAAAAAGGCTTCAAGGCCCCCGGCGGCGGCATCTGGACGCCGGCCGCTGCCCAGCTCTGGCCGGCCGCTCCGGCGATCCTGCGCCGTGAAAGCGCCGGCAACTATCCGGCAGCACTTGCTATCCTGAAATGCGTCTATGAGGGTCTGCAATTGCCGTTCGATACGGCGTTGAAGGTGGAGCAGCGTTATTTCACCGAAATCCTTCGTTCGAAGGAAGCCTTCGGCATGATCCGCTCGCTGTTCGTTTCCATGCAGGAACTGGGCAAGGGCGCGCGCCGCCCGGCCGGTCAGCCGAAGACGGAGTTCAGAAAGGTCGGCGTCGTCGGCGCGGGCTTCATGGGCGCCGCCGTTGCTTATGTCACTGCCGCAGCCGGTATCCCCGTCACGCTGGTGGACCGCGATCAGGAAGCCGCCGACAAGGGCAAGGGCCATTGCGAGGAAAGCGTCAAGGCCGCCATTGGCAAGGGCAGGCTGACGCAGGATGAAGGCAAGGCCTTGCTCGACCTCGTTACCCCGACAGCGGATTACGCGGCGCTCTCCGACGCCGATCTCGTCATCGAGGCCGTCTTTGAAGACCGCGACGTGAAGAAGGCCGTCATCGAGGCCGTGGAAGCCGTGTTGCCGCAAGGCGCAATTTTCGCCTCCAACACCTCCACCTTGCCGATCACCGGGCTTGCGAAGAACTCCAAGCGCCCGGTGGATTTCATCGGCATCCACTTCTTCTCGCCGGTCGAGAAGATGATGCTGACGGAAGTCATCCTCGGCAAGGAAACGGGTGACAAGGCGCTGGCGGTCGCGCTGGATTATGTGGCCAAGATCAGGAAGACGCCGATTGTCGTCAACGATACGCGCGGCTTCTTCGTCAATCGCTGCGTGCTGCGTTACATGGCGGAAAGCTACGACATGCTGATCGAGGGTGTGCCGCCCGCCATGATCGAGAATGCCGCGAAATTCGCCGGCATGCCGGTCGGCCCGCTGGCGCTGAACGACGAAGTGGCAATCGATCTTTCCTACAAGATCCTGAAAGCAACCGTCGCCGATCTCGGTGAAAAGGCTGTCGATCCGCGCCATATGGAACTGGTGAAGAAGCTGGTGGAAGGCGAGGGCCGTTTGGGCCGCAAGAACGCCAAGGGCTTTTACGACTACCCGCCAAAGCCCGCCAAGAAGTCCCTCTGGCCCGGCCTGAAGGATCTCTATCCTCAGCAGAAGCCGGAGGATGTGGATATGGAAGTGCTGAAACAGCGCTTTCTGGTCACCGTGGCGCTGGAAGCCGCTCGCACCGTGGAAGAAGGCATCGTCACCGACCCGCGTGAGGCCGATGTCGGCTCCATCCTCGGTTTCGGCTTTGCGCCCTACACCGGCGGCGCCCTCTCCTATATCGACGGCATGGGCGTGAAGACCTTCGTGGCGCTGGCCGAGAAGCTGAGCGAGACCTATGGCCCACGCTTCAAGCCGACGCCGCTTCTGAAGGACATGGCGGCCAAGGGCGAGACCTTCTACGGTCGCTTCGATCCCTATGGCAGCACCGCGAAAGCGGCATAAGCCTTCAAGACACACAAATGAACAGGCCCTTCGGGGCCTGTTTTTTTATCGGCCTATCGTGCCGATACCGTCGCTTTATGTGCATCCTTTGCCCGGCTGGGGCGTTGAGAAGGCGTGAACGGGCGATGCGCGCCCGGTGCCGCAATTCAGGACACTTCAGGAGACTGCAATGAAGACATCGCTGCGATCCCATGGTTTCGACAAACCATCGGACCTTGACGACCACTTGGCTGAACTTGATGAAGAAGCTGCGGAGAAAGAGGCAGAAAAGCCCGCTGTCCGAGAGGCGCGTGCTTCCGCTACGGTGGACCAGTCGATACGCGCGGAACTGGACGAACTCCGCAAACAGTTGGAAAAGCTGCGCCGCGATGTGAAAAAGCTGGAATCCGCATCCCATCCGACCCGCCACAAACCCGCAGATCTCAGGCACGAGAAAGACCAAGAGAATTCGCGCCTGATGATGGTTGTGCGCTCCGTTGCCGTTACCTCGCTTGCCAGCCGCATCTTCGCGTCCTCACCCGTCATGGCGGCTCTGGTGGCTGTGGTGCCTTTTGCGCTTGGACTTGCCGCACGGCGCGGGGAAGGGGCATAATTGCCCCAAGCCGCCCAACCGCCGCTCGCCCGGATCAGCCGCGCCTGAACCCGCCACCTGACTGATGTTGATCAGGTCTGGCGGATTGCCGATAGTGCGTTTTCAGCCACGATATGGCCTTCACAGCGCACGTATTCAAGCCATCCACAGGCGCCGTGAAAAAACTGTCAAAAAACTTCGCTATGGCGCTTGCCATGTCCGAACAAGATGTTATAACCCCGCTCACTTTCGGGGCACCAAACAGCCCCGCCCGCCAAAAGCGGAGGTTCTTCAAGGACCTGAAGTGCCCGGATAGCTCAGTTGGTAGAGCAGCGGATTGAAAATCCGCGTGTCGGTGGTTCAAATCCGCCTCCGGGCACCATTCTAAGCCCTTATTGTGCTTATCTTTTTCCATAATTTAGCATCCGTTCATACATCCGGGTTTGACACTTTTTTCAAGACGGTTTGACAATTTTCGTTTTTCGTCTGTTCACTTCGGCCTCAAAATTCTTCACCGCGGCGATGGTGTTTTTCGACATGTCGGCACGGCGGGAATAGTGCTTTGCCATCGCTTCGGTCCGCTGGCCGAGAACGTTGGCGATGGTGCCGTAGTCCATGTTCATCTCTCTCAGGATCGTCGCGACGGTATGGCGCAGACCCTTCAGGGTAAGGCCAGGTTGAACGCTGCCAGCCTCTTCAAGCTTGAGGCGGATCGGCCGCCACGAGGCGCGAAAACCGGAGACGGTCCACGGCTTGCCGTGCATGTTGGCGCAAAGCGTGATTGCCGAGTGAAGCGGCGCAGCTGCGAGAGCATCTGCGACAGGCTTCAGGAGTGGCAAATAAACAGCCTCGCCGGTCTTCCCCCGCCGCGTGTCGATAACACCAGCCTGCACGGCCGTCCGGGGCAGGGCGAGAGCGTCTTGCGGATCGAGGCCGTAGAACATCATCAAAGTGACGGCGGGCAGCATGTGCGCCGGCAGGGCCGCAAGAACCGCGTCACGCTCGGCGTCCATCCATGGTCGATTCGCTTGAGGGGCGTTCTTCGGGCGCTTGATCGCCTTGATGCCCGCAGCGGGATTGTCTTTCACTTCGCCGCGCTCCTTCCCCCAGGCGAACAGTAGCGAAAGGACGGTCCGCACATAGGAGCCGAATTTCCGACCTTTGCTCTCTCCGGCCTTGTCTCGGATCTTGACGATCAGCGGCGGGGTGAAGCTCGTAAGCGGCGTGTCCTCGATGCTTTTCAGGTAGTCAAAGCACTTCTGGTAATCCGAGCGGGTTCGGTCGGAAATGTCTTTCTGAAATGCGGGGCTGGCCCGATATTTCTTGATCAGCGCGCCGAGTGTCCCGGCCCGCGTGTTATCGCTTTTTTGGTGAAGCTGGCTTATTCGGTAGCACTCGCCATAAAATTCCATCGTCCACAGCGGAAACTTGTCGAGATCGATGACGGAGCCTGTTTTCCGGTGGTAGCAGCGCCACTTGTGCGGCGGCTTCTTATCCTGAAAAATTTGAAAGCCTTTGGGGCGCTTACGGTCTGCCATTATCCGAGCTTTGCAATAATCGCATCGTCGCTCGATGCCTCGCCACCTTTCAGGGCGTCAAGGAATGCGTCGAGATCGTGCATGTCGTAGACCTTGGCCCCGGATGGCATTGCCACTGGCGTCACATGGCAATCGACGGGAAAACGCTTTGCTGAGAGGCCGCAATAGTCTGCGGCCTCCTTCAGCGTCAGCATGCGCCGAGGCGCAACCCGAATGTTGAGCGTTGCGCTTGCCATTTTACACCTCGATAGGAAAGTCGGAGCAGACAAGGGTATCTGCCAGTTTTCGCACAATTTGAGGAGAATTCAGGGTGAGAACTTCACCGACGGGCATGCAGTTGAGACACATTACCGCTTCATAATAGAAGCAGCCTTTCAGCGGCTCCCCTGTGGAGACGTTGCAATGCTCGAATCTCTCCAGATAATACTCCATTAGATATTCGCGCTCGCTGACCAGGTAGACCCCTGGGCCGTCATAGTCCTCAAAGCGTCGCTGGCCCCTGATGGAAAGGCGAAACGTGCCGTCTTCATGACGACGGAAATGATCGTCAACGCTGGTGACTTCGGGGTGCATCTGCTCAAGGATATCGCGCAACTGGGCCACGCATTCCTCAAGCTGGCTATCGAGGCTTCGAGGCAAGCGATCGGATTTTGGTGTCGGCGATGCCAGCGCGGCCGATGCGACAGCGCCGGCGCCAACCGAGGTGAGGAATGTGCGGCGGTGAACAAGTTTCATGCTGCACCTCCTACCGTCTCAAAATAGGAGAGCGCGGCATTCACCATCGGCTTTGCCAACGGGCTTTCAGGATCTTCCTGTAACTCTTCTCTCGCCAGTCGCAGCGCTGCAATCGCCTCATCCATGCTTTCTGCGGGCGTGTCCCATGCAAGCAAGACATCAAACCAAGGCCGCCACGTCGCAACGCAGCCTGCTTTTGTCTCTTCGACGGTTCGGTACTCCGTGCTGGCGAAGCGCTCGCAGTAGAAGCGGAAACGGTCGATGTTCGCGGCGAGAGACATACCGCGAAGAGCTGGGTTGCTTTCGCTAGCAGCCGACGCGGAGGCGTTCGCCTCGCGCATCAAACCATGAAAATCCGAAAGGGTGTTAGATAACTCGTCTGCCATTTCGTCGAGTTTCGAAAGCCGATCAACGACATCGCTCATGATGAAGTTGAGGATTCTTCGCTCGTGTGGGGGGAAGTAAATGTTGTCTCCCTTGCCATCATCTTTAAAAAGCCGGCTGTCATCCGCATGCCGACGTGCGATATCGGCGCTGAGAACCGCATTGGAGACATCTATAGCGAGATTATCCGCACGGTTGACAATTTCTAGCAGTCGCGCTCGAGAGTCGATTGCGCCAACAGCACTTGCGCCAGAGGCGCATTTCTGGTTTAAGTTCATTTGCATTGGATTGCTCCTTGTGGGTAAATCACAAAAAGCCGACGCTGGTTTACGAGGCCTGAGCGTCGGCTTTTTTCGTTTCTGTTTGCACGTATGCGCGGTTGAGTTGGAAAACAATCTCAGCGTTCATTGATCTGAAATTCTGATCAGCCTCTGCCTTGACACGATCTCGCATGCCATCCGGCAAGCGAAGCATGAACTTGTCACTTTCACGGCTCATGGAAATATTCCCGATTGATGGTGTCCTTAGGACGCATTGTTAATATGTCCTAAGGACACTATTGCAGTCAAGGAAAATATGATGTCATTAGGACTTCATGGCCGAAGATCAAAACCGAACCTTACAAGATAAGTTTATGTTGCGCTTCCCTGATGGCATGCGTGAACAGATCAAGATTGCAGCCGAACGCAACGGCCGATCTATGAATGCAGAAATCGTCACACGTCTGGAAAACTCTCTTGTCGGCAGCCAAAGCAATTCGTCTCTGGACGCGATTGCAACCGCGTTCGCAAACAGGATGATAGCGGCGACTCACCCCTTGTCGGAAAATGATCGTAATAAGTTTTACGACAGCTACGAGGAAGCAAAACAGACAGAAGCTCGAGCGATACGCCGATTCATGGATGTTGCATCCGAGTTGTTGGAAAAAATGCATATCAGTCGCAAAGAATCCTGAGTGTGGATAACCGTTTTACCGGAACCGACCCCTCACAGGGTTAGACGCAAACTGTCAGATGAAACAAACTGTCAGTCTTTCGCAGTTCTCAACAACGGTGCGCCATGACGGAAAGAGAATACGTTGCAAGTTTTCGCCAGCCTGAAAACTACGATCCGAAAGAAGCCAAGAAAAAGATGATAAATTTCGTCAGGGCGCTGGCGAGAGCAGATGCGAGGCGGGACGCTGCTGCAGAGCGAAGGGAGAGCGGGGATCGCGAGAGGGAAAACGAAATCCGAAAGTGAGTTGACTATTCCCGATCTGTTCCCTGATATCCTGCATAGGCAGAAAATCCAGGCAAGATTCTATTGATAACTTTCACGCCCTCGCGGGGCAACATCCTCATGTGCGATTTCGATATGGCAACGGTACCGCCCGAGATGCGCAAGCGTCGCCGCGTCGTCGTCCTTTCCCCAAAATCCTATAATAAGCGGCCGAGCATGGCCGTGCCGGGCAAATGCATCGTGGTTCCACTGTCAGCGACCGAACCCCGCACGCCTCAACCATCGCACGTCGCTATTCCTGACGATCGATACGCAAGCATCACGAAGCCGGTGTGGGCAATCTGTGAAATGGTGGCACACGTTTCCCATGCCAGACTCGATCGTGTGGCATCTGGCAAAAAATTCCTGTCCGAAAGCATCACGGCAGATGACCTAGAGAGCATAGAAAATGCCCTCAAACATGCACTGGGTTTTCCAGCCGAATGAAACAGCATGTAACATCATGCGACAGCATGGTTTCACATTGGACTTGAATTTTCTGCGTTCACAGACTATATCAAGGTCACTTCCCGAAAGGGGCTTGCGGGCCTGTCCAGCGTGAAAGCGCTGGCAGGCCTAAATCATTTTTAGCGGTAAGCTTACCAGCCGCCGCCCACCTGAATTGCTGATCTCTAGTAGAAAGGTTCGTCCGGTATCAGGCATTGACCATTCTAATATGAAAACAGAAAAAGCGGGAGCATGACACCCCCGCCGCGTTTCGGCATACAATTTGGTTGGACCGTCTTACGAAATCTCGCACGCCTTCATGAAGCTGGTAGCGGCCTTCGTCGATCCGCCAGGCGCGATATCGATCGAGTGTTTAGAATCGATGCTTTCGACGGACAGCCCTGCGAGGATCTTCTTTTTTGCGGACGCAATGGATTTGAGCAGGCTGACTTTCTGCGCATCATCTAACCTAGCTTTGAAACCGGCGTATTTGTCGTTGTGCTGATAGGCCTCGGCATCGAGCCGCAGCGCCTCGCCACTGTCGACCTTGATAACAAGAAGGCCTTTCAGGGATGTGTCAATGTCTTCCTTGAAGGGAAAAATGATCGAGATATTAACATTCCGGTCGGCGTCACAGTTGAGGTAGACCGATCCGGCTGGGCCGCTGGCACCAATCATTGTGGCAGTTTGTTTCCCGCTGAATACATCTTCTTCAGACTTCGTGAACCACTCCGCGAAGGCCGCGCTGGCCGACGCAATAATGCAGGCGGTGGCGGTGATGCTAATTTTTCGTAACGACATGTGAGCCCCAAAAGCTTGTTGTTCTATTAAGGATTGCACAGAATGATGAAATGAACGTTATCGGAGCGCATCGGAAGGCCGCTTTTGTTGCGTTGAAAAAAAGCACCGAAAGCACAGGTCGCTCAACCTCGTTTATATGGTCGCCGGACTGTTCAAGCCGCACATCGAGGAAAAAGGGCGCACATTATCGGCAGATAGGCCCGGACAAGATTTTCGTCAATCTCGCGAAGCTGACGATCAAGCTCATCGCCATTATTAAGGCTGAAACTCGATCATGCCTCCAGCCTGTGACAGCCAACGCCAAGCCTCGCCCCTTCGCGCTGATAAAAAACCGAGATCACCCTTCGCTCACCATGGCGTCAATTGCCTGTTCGAATTTGCGCTTGGTCGAGAAGAATGGCTATTTGGCGCCTTCCCGCTAAACAGCCAAGCGAAGCACACGCTGGCATTGCCGGAACGCGAAGGCGCAGTATATCTCCCTGCGGCCGGCAGAGACCAGCCGACACTCAGCAGTGGTTGACGGCCTTAATCCTGCCCAGTCGTCTGCCTTGAGGGGACTGTTCAACGCCCATGCGGGTCATATTTATTAGGGCGCTCCTGAAGGCCAAGCGATAGCGTCAAATACTGCCTTTGCGGCGGGCTGAGACTCGGAAGATGCTACGGCGGCCTTACTACCAAGCCGCACCGCCTCGATAATCGCGCCGATTTGCTGCCATTGGCTGTAGGCCTCCAGAACAACGGTCGCTACGCCACCGATGTCTGGGGCAGTAATGCCGACCTCTGCGGACAACAGAGGATAGTCGCCCGCGTCCGCAGCAAGATATCGCCGCGCTTCATCGGATTTCTGCATGTAAGTCATCGATTGACCGTGACCAGGCGTGATATGCCTGAGGCGTTCAGTTTCCGCCGCGTCGTCAATGGATTGCTTGAGAGCGTCCTTTAGGGCGTCAAGGCTCACATGTACGCGGGCGCCGGCATTATCAAAAACCCACTGCAATGCCGCGTCCGTCTCGTTGCCTTCTTCGTCTTTTGGCCACAGCGACGGGAGGTTATCGTTCTCGTTCCAAGCGAGAAAATCCTTGTCAGTCTTTTTGACCAACATGGATTTCTGAGAAGAGAAGAGGCGGCCATCCTCAGCCTGCCAGTACCAGTTTAATACATCATAGGTCATGAATATTGCGCTCCTGTTCCAGTAGCTCCTGCCGCATTTCCAGGGAAGAAGTTCGCTCCACCACCGCCGGTATTGATGACACCATTCAGGACGCCGCTATAGCGCACGCCTGTGGCAGAGCCAGTGACCGAAAAGCTGCCGTTGTTATTGATGATACCGAGAATCGCGACACGAGCAAAAGCGGTTGCGAAATTTGGAGTTCCTGAAACTGCGAGGGCTGCCGTCCCCTGAACTTTGCCACCATTATAGGCGTAGATCGCGCTGTCGGCGTTTCCTGAGATAATGCAGCCGCCATCAATAGCTATGTATCCAAGGTCGACACAGTACATATGCCTTCCGCTCGAGCCAGATGGAATACTCATCGTGCAATTCTTGAGGTACATGAGGCCATTGACGCACCGGATATTGTCAAGTGCAGTACCGGTGTTGCGTACTTCAACGCCATACACCCTCAGAATAGCCGAAGCGTTCATCCCGACTATAGCAGGAGCCGCAACCCCAGAAATTATGTAACTACCTTGTGACGCAAGGTCGCCAAGGATAGTCACATCTCCCGAAAACGACCCTAGAACCCCAGGCGCGGCGTAGGTACCAGGGTTGCCAAGTCGGATAGTAATAGTGGCAGATGAACCCGCACCCTTTATCCGGTTGAATGCCTCCGCAATCGTCGCCAACGCGCTACCTGCGTTATTTGCCTCACCGCTGTTGTTGTCATTTCCGTCAGTTCTGACCCAGATTGTTCTTGTGCCAATAATAGGAATTTCACTGTACGCCAGACCCGCGAGCATCCAGGCGGTCCCCGTGTAAACAAGAGACATCACAGCACCGGACGGCAAGTCTCCACGGCTTAGCGCACTACCTAACAAGGTGATGATAGGGACCGCGCCCAAACCGTTCACATTGAGAGTGGCGGCGCCTGAATTGTTGGCCGTGATCTTGATGCGCACAACCATACCGACGACCAGCGATGGAGGTTCTGGCGACAAGGAGACAGAAAGGTTATTAGCAGTACCGGCGGCCACAGCGAAACTTGGTTTTCCGCCTTGTATCGCGAGATCCACTGCGGTTGACAGCTGAAGCTCGTCGTCAGGAAAGAGTCCCGACTTCGTGATGAGATTAACCAGTTCGCGTTGAGGATTCTCGATTGCGGCGGCCGGAACAGCCGAGCCGCGAACCGCGCCAGGCACATTTTTGTCAACATAAGAGGCGTTCGGGTCAACAGCTCCGTAAGGGGGATGGTACTTCATATCTAGCCATTTCCTCGTTGGTTTGGTCCCTGCAATGTGCAGCGTGCACATTAGGAATAGTTTCTCGTAGCTTTAGTTTAGGCTTTAGGCTTTAGTTTTAGCCGCAGACTAGGGCGACGGAGGGGTCGTCCCGACGCCACCCCCTGCACGTGACCGGGAAGGAGAACCTAGTCAGGTGAGACGCAAACGGACCAGAAGCGGCGGGCGAACGCAAATCGGCAGGACGTTCGACTCTGTGTGGATTTCCCGGCCCTTGTCATGCGGCAGATCGTCCGTCGAAACGAAAATCTTGGCATCTGGAGCGGGCTTGCGGTTCGCGCCGCTCAGTGTATCGGGCGGAGCCACATAGCGCTTGAAGTACGGCGTGCCGAGCGGCAACAGGATGGCTTCGTCGTCAGGAACGGCCTTTTTGCTGATCAGTGTGCCGTTCGCCTGCCGGACCTTATATTCCTCGTCGATCCGCTCAAGCGTGACGCCGGCGAAGCTGAAGCGGTCCTGAATGTCATCGCGGCCGGGATTGGGCGTCGCGCCGGGATAGGCCCGCAGTTCCGACAGAACATTCGGATGCTTCACATAGTTGTCGAAGAAGTTTTTGCCGGCCAGCGCAATGACGCCTGTGGATGCCGTGCCGCGCAGTTCCTTGCGGATGATGCCCTTCGCCTCGCGGTTCTTATCCGAAACGGCGGTGTTGACGTCATCGAGATTGAAATCCACCACGTTTTCCGTGAGGTCGAATTTGTCATAGAGGTTCAGCAGCACCTTGCCTTCACCGTCCATGACGAGGCCGTTCAGCGCGCCCCAGTCGAGATAGCTGTGGGTCAGGTCGTGCTTGCCGCGCATAGCCGTCAGACGGTCGTTATAGACGTCTTCCAGCGACGCCATTACGTGGCCGTCCCAGACCGTCAGGTTCTGGATATCGGAAGGCGTGATGGCGTCATCGAGCGGGAAATGCGGAATGTTGAACTGAACGCCGCTGCGGTCGCTGCGCATGTTGAGATTGCTCTCACCGCCGCGCTCACGGGCCGGGATGACGGTCAGTTCGTCTTCCTCGATGCCGAGGCGGACATAGGTGGTGTGGATCGGCGTATCGGTGAAGATACTCAGCTGCGCGGCGCGACCCGTGGTGTAGGGCGCGACGTTGATTGCTTCCGTCAGATTGTCGTCTGCGAATTCGGGAGCGTTAAGATAATCGAGTACGGTGGACATATGGGGTTACACTCCCATGCGAGGGACAATGCCAAGCGCCTTAAGCTGCGCGATGGCGGCGGATTTCTGGGTGTCGGTAATACCGGCCGGCCAAACCAGTGCCTGCAGAACGACCTGTGCGCGTCGCTTGAGGTTGACAACCGACTGATCGGCGCTTGTGGCGTCGGAGTACTGCAGGATGACGGCGGCGGCGGTCTGGGTGCCGTCGCTGGCGGCAGGCGCAAGCGGCTTGAATTTGCCGGATGCCGTCACCTGCCCGAGAACCGTCCCGACGATGACGGCGCCGGAGCCGGATGCCAGCGTATCGGTATCGCGGGAAAAGCGGTTCTTGCCTTCATCCTTGACGATATCGCTGTCGGTTTTGATGCTGTAATGTTCCATGGCGGACGATCCTTACTTGATGCCGTTGCGGCGTTTCATGTTGGCGACAAGGCCGCTGGTTTTCGGGTCGCCACCGCCGCGATAGTCCGGACGAGCGAGATGGGCGGCCGGCGAAACATAACCATCCGGCAAAGCCGCAGCGCGGCGGCGATCATGTTCTGTAAGACCCATGTCCGCCATCCGACGCTGCTCATACGTCAATGCTTCTTTGGAGGCTTCCTTGCCAGCCAGCGCCAGCATCTTCGCAGCTTCTTCCGGCTCCATGTCGGTTTCGTAGGCGAGGTGTTCGGCAAGAGCGGTACGGCCTTCGGCCTCAGCATGCATCATGATGGCCTTGATACGCGCAGCGGCTTCGGCCCGTGCCGTCGCGGCGGGTGTGTTCGTCATCGTCTTTTCCTTCGGTGGGACTGGGGGTGTGGTTTCAGCTTTCCAGTTCTTCGCCGCAGCAAGATCGACAAGCTTTTTCGGCGCATGCTGAAACAGGGAATAATCGAAGGCGGCAACCATCATGCCACGACCGGGGCCAGAAACCTTGTCGGCAAATCCTGCCGCCACGGCCTGATCCGGTTCGAACCACGTTTCCGCCTTCATCAGGTTGCGGCAGGCTGTGACGGATTTTTTCGACTTGGCGGCATAGACGCCGGCGTAAACGTTGGACATCGCCTCAAGCGCGCTGAGCGCCCGCTTGTGATCGTCGGAGTTGCCATCCGTGAACTGCATGACATCGTGGATCATCATCACCGCCGAGTTCGTCATGGTGACGGTCTTGCCCGCCATGGCGATCAGGGAACCGGCAGAGGCCGCAATCCCCTCGATGACAATATCGACGCCGTTCGGCAGGGCCGCCAGCGCCGAGTAGATCGCAGCGCCGTCAATCGCATCGCCGCCAGCCGAGTTGACGTGGACCGTCAGTTTTTTGCTGCGGTCGGTCTGATCAAGCGCTGCCATCACGTCTTCGAAGGTGAAACAGTCGCTGGTGAACCATGTGTAGTCACCAACCATGCCGTTGAGGTAGAGCTTGCCATTGGAAACGAACGCGCTCATTCGAGGCTCTCCTTGCTGGCGAGAACCGCGAGAGGATCCGCGTCAAAGCGGCGAAGAATATCGAGGCCCAAATCTTCGAGATGACGGATAATCGCCTCTTCTGACAGTTCCAAAGCCAGCGCTTCCGCTGTCTTTGCCTCGATTTGGCTTTTGCGGTCGGCCTCGGTCAGTCCCTCGATATCGCCATAGTTGGCTGTAAGCAGCTTCAGCATTTCGCCGCGCACCATCTGCGACAGGATACCCATCATGAAATCCAGCGCCTCGGCAGGCTGAGGAGCGCGGTAAGACGGGAACATGAACCGCCGAACGAAGAGTTTCAGGGTTTCTTCCTTGTGCAGATCGGCAAGCCAGGTATCCACACGATCGCTCGCGATGGACAATGCCACCGGCGCACGCTCTAGCTCCCCGATGGCGGCACGGGTGAGAACAACCTTGAGGCGGATATCTTCCAGACCTTCGAACAGGTCAGCGCCGGCGCGCTTGGACTTGGAAACGGATTTCTTGGCGTCAGCGGTCAACGCGATGCCTCCTGCTGGTTCGAAAGGAAGTCGGCGCAGTTTTTCGCGAGCCGTGAACAACACACGTAACGCTCGCGGGCGATTTCGGCCTGATAGTTCGCTTCTTCGATTTTTTTATCGAGGCGCTTCTGATCAGCCTTCAGCGCAACGAGACGTTTTGCGAGGTTTTCGCCCGGCGCGCGGTCAATCTGACGCTGGATGTTCTGGATGTCCCGGCGCAGCGTGGCGGCCCGGTCCATCTTGGCACTAACCTCATCCTGCGCCGCCTGCATCGCGGATTTCTCGCGATGGCTGATCGTCTGAAGGGCATCCAGTCGGCCCGGATCGATTGTCGGTTGCTGCATCGAAAACTCCTGTGATGCAGCGATGATCCCGCCGAGTCGTGGTTTTTCAAATGGGGTCTTGAAAAACCACGGCGAGAATTTTGCGAAGATGGTCCGGGCCGGGAACGCGGGAGCGCATCTGGAGCAACTGCCAGAACGTGCGATGCGGTTCTGAGGATGGGGCTTGCTGACGTTCGCGCTCTCGCTGCCAACGGGTTTTTTCGTACCGGCAAAACTCCGCGTACATCTGCCGGCCGACTGTTGCGACCGGCTGCCCAGGCCAATGGCTCCGGGCAAGCGATTGCAACAGGGTGTCTCGTTCGGCTTTTACGACCGCCTTGTGAGCCGTAACCCCGCCATGGCTCTTAAGGCCCAGTGCGAAATCCAGCGAGGCAGGGCAGCCACGCTCTAGATCGGAAAGATAAACTTTGAGGCCAGGACAAACACGGGATTTCGCATCTGGTGGTACCGGTGTTCCATGTTCGAGGAATTCGAAAACTGCCCGTAGCGCCGCCACCTGATCGGCTACAGAAAAGCACTCGGCGTTCTCTTCTTCAGTCCACGCGTTAACATCAACCATGGGCGTTAACTCCACCGTTAACCGCGTTAACTGCGTTAACCCAAATTTTGGGGCTGTTTGACTGCCGACTTCGCGGGGTCGTCCCGGCCCGCACTGGGAAAGAAACAGGTACGGTCCCTACACCCAGGGGGGTGGGTTTACGGCACGCCACCGATACCGTCAGCCGAATTGACAGTATTTGGCTCCAACCTCTCCAATTTCTACCTTCCAACCCCGTTGGAAAAGCAACATTCACTAAAAAAGCAATGCTTCTGAGGCTGTTTTGGACAGGTAGGACAGAGATTAAAAATAAACGGACATGAAGAAGGACAGAAACAGGTCTATATTCTTCAATGAAATCAAAGGAAGGACAGTAAGGACAGCAATTTCCGGGTTTTATATGACGCGAGGAAGAAGAGGTGGAGATTGCTAACTCTAGAGTTATCACTAGCGCATGTTCGCGCATCACGGAAAACCCGGAAATTGCTGTCCTTCCTGTCCAGCGCAAATAAGATATTGGAAAATATGGCGATTCTGGATTGTTATAGGAACGGCTTCGTGTCCGTCTCGAATAGCTTGCTGTCCTAGCTGTCCAAACACCCCCGCAACTCGCCACATAGCGAAAGACAGACATGCAGCGTCTTGCATAATCGTATAAGCAAAGGGTCCGGGTTTCAACCATTAGACCCGCCTTCATCACAAAGACGGATGCCGATGTACATTGAGCCGTTGCTTCGTCGCCGCTTCGCGCCGCACCTGATCGCCACCTTGCCGAACGCGTGCAGACCTAATTGTGTGCCGTCTCGACCGGCCATCCAGCGCTCGTATCGCCTATGAAGCTCTGTTGCTGACATTTGCCACCGAGGGTCCGGGATCGTGCACTCTTTGAGGAACACAGATACCATCTCGGCTGCTTCGGAAGTCGGCAGTGTGCGGGGTGGCGGCGGCGTTGGCATAGGCAAGCCCATTTCGTGCCAAAGCGCTCGCGCGACCTTTTGCCCATGGATGTCTAGCGCGAGCCGCACGAGATCAATCTTGAAGCTGTCAGCGTCGAATTGTGTAGGGAATGGCCTCCCCATCTCGTCGCCTGTCTCTTGAGGCGAAGCACCATCTGATACAGATGGCCGATTTGTATTCCCCCGGACCCCACGCGCAGCGTCACAAACGCCAGCTTCAGTGAACATGTCCAGCGTGTCCACCGAAGGTTTGGAAGGAAAAAGGGTCACTCTATCGTTTTCGGGGAGCTCCTGAAGGTTTGACAAATCCTCGCTAAGTGCTTGACTTCCGATGTCGGGTTTGACAGTTTTTTTCCGGTAAGCTCTTGTTTTCGGCTTTTCACGCGGGGATTGAAAATCCGCGTGTCGGTGGTTCAAATCCGCCTCCGGGCACCATTATTCTTAATTTCATTTTTTCCTGAATTGAATGCGTGTTGCCTCCCCCGCGCTGGCGAGATCAGATTGCTTCCGTTGTCATCAGTTTTTTAGCGCGGACGATGTAACTCGATGCGTTACGTCTGCCTACTTGTCCAACAATCGGAAAGCCGCCCGCAAGTGGATCATCGGATAAGACCCGTCGCAGGAGAGTTTCCTTGACCTTCAGGAAGGTAATTCACGCAAAACTTGTCTGAGTCCGCGGTGCTACAGATGCTCCCGGTTATCCGTATTCTGCTCCGCCCGGTCCCGATAAAGTGCGGCACGCCCCAGCAGCATCAGCGACACTGGCGTCGTCACCGTCACGAAGATGCCGATGAAGATCTCGTGGAAGGCGAAACGGTCGCCGGAGACGGAGAAATAGATGATGGAGGCCATGACGATGCCGCCGGTGCCCCAGCTGGTGCCGAGCGTCGGTGCGTGCAGGCGCTCGTAGAAGCTGTTGAGCTTGGCAAAGCCGATGGTGCCGATCAGCGTCAGCGAGGCGCCCAGAAGGACGAAGAACGCCACCAGAATGGCGGCCCAGAGCGGAAATTCTGCGGCATTGTTCATTCAATCACCTCGCCACGCATCATGAATTTGGAAAGGGCAACGGTGGAGACGAAGCCGAGGATCGCAATGAGCAGCGAGGCCTCGAAATAGATGTCGTTGCCGGTGCGCAGGCCGAAGGTCAAGAGAAGCAGCATGGCGTTGACATAGAGCGTGTCGACGCCGAGCACCCGGTCCTGGGCGCGTGGGCCGATGGCGATGCGGTAAACGGAAATCGTCATGGCAATGGCGAGCATCAGCTGCGCGAGCGAAAAGGACCAGAAAAGGATAATCGAACTCATTCGAATATCTCCATCAAAAGTTTTTCATATCGGTTCTTGATGAGGCTTATCCAGGCCGCCTCATCCTCATCGTCGAGAACATGAAGCAGAAGCGTGCCTTGGCTGGAATTATATTCGAGCCAGGCGCTTCCCGGTGTCGAGGTGAGGATTGTCGCCAGAACGGCCAATCCCATCGGATCGCGAATATCGAGCGGCACCGCGAGGAAACCGGATTTGCGATCTCTCTCGCGCTGGAACAGAATGATCTTCACGACGGAAATATTGGACAGGACGATGTCGTAAAGCACGATCGCGATCAGCTTGACGAGCTTGTGCCAGTTGCGGATGCGCGGTTTTGCCGGCCGGAGCGACGCCATAGCCCAGGAGGCGATGAGGGCCACACCGGTGCCTAGCAGCAGATGTCCGGCTGAAAAGCTGTTGATCGTCATCCAGAAGATGATCAGCGAAACCGTCAGCAGCGGGTAGGGCAGGACACGGCTTATCATGGCTGCGCCTCCGGATTGGTTCCCGCTCTTGGGGCGGAAATGACGCCCTGAATGTAGCTGGCCGGCAGATCGAGAATACGCGCCGTCTCCTGCATGTAGCGCATCACCGGCCCCGCCTGCACGGTCATGGCGAGTGTCAGTCCCAGCAGCAGCATGATGGGCGCTATTTCGATGACGAGAACACGCGGCACTGTGCCTTCGAGGGAGGCCCAGAAGGTGCGGATGCCCGCGCGGGTCATCGAGATCAGCGAGGCGAAACCTGCAAAGACAATCAGGAAGACCAGCCACCAGGAAAGGGTGGAGACGCTGTCATTGGCCCCCAGCCCTGAAGGGTTGAGAATGGCGGTCAGCATGGAGAATTTGGCGATGAAGCCCGAGAGCGGCGGCAGACCGGCGAGGAGAATGCCGCAGGCTGCAAAACACGCCCCGAGCACCGCCATGGTGCCGGGCATGGTCACGCCGACTTCCTCTTCCTCTTCCTCCTCTTCGCCCTCGCCATAGGCTTCCATGGTTACGGCAAGAACGTTCGCGCCGGCATCCTGCCCGCGTTCCACCAGTTCGATCAGCATGAAGAAAGCGCTGATGGTGAGTGTGGAACTGACGAGATAATAGAGCGCGCCGGCTGCAACCGTGGGATTGCCGGTGCCCATGGCCGCGAGAAGCGTTCCCGAGGACACCAGAACCGAAAACCCGGCCAGCCGCCCAAGCGCCTGCGAGGCGAGTACGCCGATTGCGCCGAAGATGATGGTGGCGATCCCGCCGACAAGCAGGGCATCATGGCCAAAACCGGCCGATTCCCCGGCCGTCTGCCCGAAAAGCAGGAAGGACAGGCGGGCAATGACATAGATGCCGACCTTGCTCATGATAGCAAACAGCCCGCCGACAGGTGCTGAAGCCGAGCCATAGGCGGAAGGCAGCCAGAAATTCAGCGGCCACATGCCAGCCTTGACCAGGAACGCGATGCCGAGAACCGCAGCGCCGGTTTCAAGCAGCATGCGCTGGTCCGGGTTGAGGCCGTCGATGCGGTGGGCAAGGTCACCCATGTTCAGCGTGCCGGTGACGCCATAAATGAGGCTAACGCCGATCAGGAAGAACAATGCGGCGACGAGGTTGATGGCGATGTAATGCAGCCCCGCCTTGACGCGCTGCTGACCGGAGCCATGCAACAGCAAACCATAGGATGCCGCGAGCATAACCTCGAAGAAAACGAAGAGGTTGAAGAGGTCACCGGTCAGGAAAGCGCCGTTGACGCCCATCAGCATCATCTGGAACAGCGAATGGAAATGCGCGCCTGCCTTATGCCATTTCGCCAGCGAATAGATCAGCGAGGGAATGGCAAGCAGTGCCGTCAAAAGCACCATCAGCCCGGAGAGGCGATCGGCAACGAGCACGATGCCGAAGGGCGCCGGCCAGTTGCCGAGCAGATAGACCCCGCTCGAAACCACCGCCGCGATCTCGGTATTGACCGTCGAGTTCACCTCGCGAAACAGCAGGATGGCGACAACAAGCAATATCACGGTCGAGGCAAGGCTGATGGCGGCCTTCGCCACGCGCTGGCGCTCGTCGAAGAACAACAGGAGGGCTGCGGTGATCAGCGGCACCAGAATGGGCGCGATGACGATGTGGAAGGGGAACGACATCATTTCGATTCCCTCCCGTCCACATGGTCGGTGCCGGTAAGCCCACGGGCGGCCAAAAGCACGACGAGGAACAGCGCAGTCGTCGCAAAGCCGATGACGATTGCCGTCAACACCAGCGCCTGCGGCACGGGGTCGGCAAGCGTGGAACTGTCGACGCCGTTTACCAGCACCGGCGGCGCATTGGTCTTGATGCCGCCGACGCCGAAGATGAACAGGTTGACGGCATAGGACAGCAGGGAAAGCCCGACGATGACCTGATAAGTGCGCGGGCGCAGGATCAGCCAGACGCCGGAGCCAGTCATGATGCCGATGCCGATTGAAAGAATGAGTTCCATTACACGTCCTCCGCTTTTGCGGCTTCAGGCGTGCGAACGCGGTAGTTACGCAACGATTGGTGTGCCAGTGCTATAAGAATAAGAACGGTGGAGCCGACGACCAGCGAGAAGACGCCGAGGTCGAACAGCAAGGCGGATGCTGTCGGCATTTTGCCGATATAGGGTATCTCCGTGTACTGGAAATAAGAGGTCAGGAACGGATAGCCGAAGTACCATGACCCCATGCCGGTTGCCGCCGCCATCAGAAGGCCGAAGCCCATCCAGCGCAGCGGCAGGATGCGGATGCGATCCTCCGCCCAGCGCGCGCCGCCGGCGAGATATTGCAGCAGGAACGCGATTGCCATGGTGATGCCGGCCGCAAAGCCGCCGCCGGGCAGATCGTGGCCGCGTATGAACAGGAAGATCGAAAAGGTGACGATAACCGGGAACATCCATTGCATGACGATGGACGGTACATAGAGATAATCGCGCACCGTATCGCCCTTGCTGCGGTCGGGCCGCTCCGCATCGAAGGCGTTTTGCATCTGCTGCTGTTCCGGCACCCCGATGCTTTCATGCGCAGGGCGGAAACGGCGAAGCAGCGCAAAGACCGTCAGCGCCACGATCGCCAGCACCGCGATTTCGCCGAACGTGTCGAAGCCGCGGAAATCGACGAGGATGACGTTGACGACATTGGTGCCGCCGCCTTCCGAATAAGCGCGCTCGAGGAAATAGGTCGCGATGGCGTTCGGCACGGGCAGGGTCATGACCGCATAGGCGATGACGGACATGCCAATGCCGCTTGCTGCGGCCAGCAGGAAGTCACGGGCGCGGCGAAGCTGCGCCGGCAATTCATCGCTGCTGTCCACCTTCTCGAAGCGTTTCGGCAGCCATCTGAGACCGAGCAGGATCAGAACGGTGGTCACGATTTCGACCAGCAACTGGGTGATCGCGAGATCGGGTGCAGAAAGCCAGACGAATGTGAGGCAGGTGACAAGGCCGGAGACGCCGAGCATGATGAGTGCGGCGAGACGATGATATTTCGCCTGCCAGGCGGCACCCAGCGCGGCGATCATGCCGATCAGCCACAGAATGGCAAAGATCGGATCGAAGGACGTCACGCGCGGCAGCGACAATGAAAATTCCGAGAGGAAAAGCGGCGAGAAACCGGCAAGAATCGCCACGAGGATCAGAAGCCTCAGCTGCGGCTGCAGGCGCCGGGTGCCGAGCGTGCTTTCCAGCCACCGCGCCCACTTCCAGGACACGGTGACGAGAATGCGCTCGAAGATGCGCTGTCCCCGAAGATGCCGGAAGATCGGCGGGCCGTCGTCGCAGCGGGAGAAATAGCCGCCGAGCAGGGCATAGATGGCAACGCCGCCGCCGAGTGCCGCAATACTCATGATGAGCGGCAGGTTGAAACCGTGCCAGATCGACAGGCTGTAGACGGGCGTTTGCGGACCGAGAACGGAAAGCACGGCCGAATGCAGGAACGGGCCGATCGACAGGCTTGGAACGATGCCGACGATCAGGCAGGCGAAAACCAGGAACTCGATCGGGAAACGCATCCAGCGCGGCGGCTCATGCGGATTGGGGTTCGGCAGGTCAACCGGCTTGGGGCCGAAGAAGACCGTGTGAATGAAGCGTAGCGAGTAGGCGACGGCGAAGGCGCCTGACAACGTCGCGACGTATGGCAAAGCCCGGTCGAGTAGCGAGTCTGCGTGGGTTTCGACGGCCTCGGCAAAGAACATTTCCTTGGAGAGGAAGCCGTTGAACAGGGGTACGCCGGCCATTGCAGCGCTCGCCGCCATGGCGAGCGTCGCGGTTGCCGGCATATAGGTGTAAAGCCCGCTCAGCCGCCGCATGTCGCGCGTGCCGGTTTCATGGTCGATGATGCCGGCCGCCATGAACAGCGATGCCTTGAAGGTGGCGTGGTTGACCATGTGGAAGATCGCTGCAACCGCCGCAAGCGGGCTGCCCAGGCTCAAAAGCGTGGTGATGAGCCCCAGATGGCTGATGGTCGAATAGGCGAGCAAGCCTTTCAGGTCCTGCTGGAACATGGCGAAATAGGCGCCGAGCAGCAGGGTGATGACGCCTGCAGCACCCACCAGCCAGAACCATTCCGGCGTGCCTGCCAGCACCGGCCAGAACCGCGCCAGCAGGAAAACCCCGGCCTTCACCATGGTGGCCGAGTGCAGATAGGCGGAAACGGGCGTGGGCGCCGCCATGGCATTGGGCAGCCAGAAATGAAACGGAAACTGTGCGCTTTTCGTCAGCGCGCCGCCAAGGATGAGAATAAGTGCGGGCAGATAAAGGGAATGGGCGCGGATATCGGCACCGGCCGCGATGATCTTGTCCAGATCGTAGCTTCCCGCCATGTGGCCGAGGATCAGAAGCCCGGCGAGCAGGCTGAAGCCGCCGATGCCGGTCACGGTCAGCGCCATGCGGGCGCCATCGCGCGCGCCGGCGTTCTGGTGCCAGTAGCCGATCAGCAGGAACGAGAAGATGCTGGTCATTTCCCAGAAGATCGACAGCAAAATGACGTTGCCGGACAGCACTATGCCGAGCATCGAGCCCATGAAGGCGAGCAGAAAGGCGAAAAACCGTGGAATAGGGTCCTGGGCAGACATGTAATATCGGGCGTAGAGAACCACGAGCAGGCCGATGCCGGTAATGAGGATCGCGAAAATCCAGGCGAAGCCATCCAGCCGCAGGGTAAAATTAAGCCCCAGCTGCGGCAGCCATTCCACATCGTATTTCAGCACGCCACCGCCACTGACATTTGGATAAAGAAGGATGCTGCCGACCAGGCCGAAGAGGGCTACGGCGCTAGCTACGTAGGCCGCGCTTGCGGCCGCGCCTTCGCGCGGCATGAAGGCCGTTATGAGAGCGCCGACGAACGGCAATGCGATAATAAATGGTAGAACGGTTGCAAGTGTCATATGCGGCGGCGGTTTTCTCTCTGGAATTGGAGCCTACGGCGGGTTTCCGACGACTCCGATCCCTCAAGGTTCGCAAGGAACCGAATGATGAGGACCGCCGGAATGACTAAGAGATAATATGCGGAGGTGCTCTTGGAACCACGTTCGCAAAGTCTCGGAAAGTTTGTGGCGCGATGGCAACAGGCGTGACGGCCGGTTTGGCGTCAGCCACGATCCGCAGGATGGTCGAGGGAAAACCGACGGGGCGAAGCCCCGGAGCACCGTTGTGAGCCTTGCAGCCGTGATCGTCGCCGGTGGTGCAGTCCTTATCGCGAAGCGAGGGGGAGTGGCTTAGGTCAGCCGTCTGCAATCGTTCCAGACGGCTGATCTTTGAGATTGCCTTGATGCCGGATGGCGCCTGAAAGCCGATGATGACGAGCAGGCTCGCAACCACAAGACCGATCAACACTTGCGGATGGCGCCTTGAACAGCGGCATTTCTCCATCCGTAACAAGTTGGCGTCTCCTTGATCGTAAAGGTCTCTCTAAAGCATCACCGCTGAGCGAATATCCCGTTGATTTGTTTTAGGGGAAGGCGGACACGCTTGTCCAGCGCACAGGCTGGAAAAACCGCCCGTCGCGTCCGATTCCTTTTCGTTTTTGCCCGTTTGCGGCAAAGTAGGGGCGACAATGGCTAAAAGCTTTTACAAATTTTACCGTTTGACGCCGGTGCTGATGTTTCTTAACTTTCAAGCAAGGAATTAACCATAAAGATTGATGGTATTTCCACGGCGGAATGGGGTTATCTCCCCTTCCAGGCATGACGCCGCACTGCCGTACCGGGCCCGATCCGGTATTTCGTTTCTTGGTTCAAGAAGGTCAGGCAAGCGTCGATGCCGCATCGTCCGCGATGGGTATGTTCGTTCAAAAATCCCCCTTAAGGGTGCTGGCGTTCTGAACCTTGCCATTTGGCCGGGTTTTACCGGCCGTCATATTATTGGGGTCGTCGGTTGGGGCAGGACTTGCCATCAGAACAAGCGCGGAGATCGGCAGGCGCAAGCCTGGCGGGGCGGTTGCGCTTTGCCGGCCTCGACGAGACGCAATCCGATTTCCTGCGCAATTATCGCAGCATGCTGGAGCCTTACGTTAAGGCCGGCCTGCGCGATGTGATGAACCGTTTCCAGTCTATGCCGGACTGTTCGCCGTCTTTCGAAAGCGAAAACCAGCTCGACCGCCTGCACGATTTGCAATCCTCGCACTGGAGCGTGCTGACCGATGCGCGTTTCGATGGGCTTTATGCCGAGCGGGTGAAAGTGCTTTCCGACAATGCCGGTCGCATGGGTCTCGATCCGCGCTGGCAGATCGCCAGCCATGCCGTCGTTCTGGAACATCTGCTGGGCGGTCTGGTGACTGAGCACGCGCCGCGCTCCATCCTGCCCGGCAACCGGAAAAAGAGCCGCGAACTGGCGGAAGCCGTCAAGAACGTCGTCCGTCTGGTGATGGTCGATACCGAGATTGCCGTATCGTTGCGCTTCAATGAATTGCGCCTGCGCCATGGTCGGGAACTGGCAGAACAGCGTGACAATGACCGCTCTGAAGCCGCAAGGTTGCTGGGCGAAGCGTTGACGGCATTTGCCGCAGGCGATTTGCAGGCCCGCATCGGCGGCGACGTGCCCGACGCCTACCGCGACGTTGCTGCCACTTTCAATGCGGCACTCGAGACGATTGGCGCGTCACTGACATCGGCGCAAAACAGCATCGGTGAAGCCGAGGCGCTGAGCGCGCGGTTTGCCGACATTGGCCGTTCCATGGCGGAGCGCTCCCGCCAGCAGGCCGCAGCCCTTGCCGACACCTCCCGTGCGATCCAGACGATGATCGGGGATGTGGCCGAAAACGGCGCCCGCATTTCGGCGGCGGAGACGGCGGTTTCCCATGCCCGTGAGGCGGCGGTCGAAAGCGGCAAGGCAATCGGCGAGGCGATAAACGCCATGTCGGATATCGAGCAATCCGCCGAGCAGATCGGACGGATCATCGGCACGATTGACGAGATCGCTTTCCAGACGAACCTTCTCGCCCTCAACGCCGGCATCGAGGCAGCACGCGCCGGTGACAGCGGACGCGGTTTTGCCGTTGTCGCGCAGGAGGTCCGGGCATTGGCCCAGCGTTCCGCAGACGCTGCAAGAGAGATCAAAAGCCTCGTTGGCTCCACGAAAAAGCAGGTCGAAGGCGGCGTGCACATGGTCAACCGCACGCAGGACGCAATCGGCGGTGTTGTCCGGCAGGTATCCGGCATCAACGACATGATCACTGAGGTCTCCCGGCACGCGGCAGAGCACGCCGGCGAATTGCAATCAGTCGCTGCCGACATCGGTGAACAGCAAAGACAGGCTGACCGGAACCTTGCCGATATGGGCAATGGCTCCTCGGAGGCCGATACGCTTCACACTGTCATTCTGGAACTCGGCCGCACCATTCGCGAATTCCGCATTGCCCGTCAGGGACACGCGGCAGCTGTCGCCGCTACGGCTCGGCAGGACACATCATTTGTGGCCCGTGCGGATAACCGCACGGATTACGGCCAGGATTACCAACAATTCAGACGCCAAGGAGTCATGTAATGGCAGCCAGAAAAGCAGCTGAGGCGACGCTGAAACTGTCACCGGTGCTGGATCTCAACGAGGCATCGGCGCTGCACGGCAAGCTGATGACGCTGAGAGGAGCACCTTTGTCGGTGGATGCGTCCGAGGTGGAACGTATCGGTGCGCTTTGCGCCCAGGTCCTGATGGCCGGTGCGAAGTCCTGGGAAGAGGACGGCAAGCCGTTCGGTTTTGCCAGAGTGTCCGATGCATTCGACAAGACCATGAAACTGATAGGCGTCGAAATCGATCATTTGCTCCTGAAGGAGATCAAGAAGTGAAGAAAAAAGTTCTTACCGTGGATGATTCCAGAACGATCAGGAACATGCTCCTGGTCACGCTCAACAATGCCGGTTTCGAGACAATTCAGGCCGAAGACGGCATTGAGGGTCTCGAAGTGCTGGAGCAGAGCAACCCCGACGTTATCGTGACCGATATCAACATGCCCCGTCTTGACGGTTTCGGCTTCATCGAGGGTGTGCGTCGCAACGAGAAGTACCGGGCCATACCGATCCTCGTTCTGACGACCGAAAGCGACGCAGAGAAGAAGAACCGCGCCCGTCAGGCCGGTGCGACCGGCTGGATCGTCAAGCCGTTCGATCCTGCGAAGCTCATCGATGCCATTGAACGCGTAACTGCCTGATACGGGACATTTCACGATGGATATGAACGAAATCAAGGAAATCTTTTTCCAGGAATGCGAGGAACAACTCGCGGAACTGGAATCGGGGCTTCTTAAATTGAATGACGGTGACCGTGATCCGGAAACCGTCAACGCCGTTTTCCGTGCCGTTCATTCCATCAAGGGCGGGGCGGGTGCCTTCGGTCTGGATGATCTCGTGGCCTTCGCCCACGTTTTTGAAACGACCCTCGACTGCGTTCGCTCCAACAAGCTGGAACCGACACAGGACGTCCTGAAAGTCATGCTGCGTTCCGCCGACGTGCTGGCGGACCTGACCAATGCGGCAAGAGACGGCGGCAGCGTCGACGAAAGCCGCACCCGTGGCCTCGTCAAGGAACTGGAAGCCCTGGCCAACGGCGAAACCGTCCACGCATCCGCGCCGGTGGCAGCGCCGGTTGTCGCAAAGATGCCGGAACCCGTTGCGCCAAAGCCGACGGACGATAGCGGTTTCGAGCCGATCCCGTTCTCCTTCTCGGACTTTGCCGATGAAACGACGCCGCTGATGGAGACGCCGTCTTTCCAGATAACCTTCAAGCCGCACGCATCGCTTTATTCGAAAGGCAATGAAGCAGCCCTTCTCCTGCGCGATCTCTCGCGCATCGGTGAGATGAGCGTCAATTGCGACCTGTCGGAACTGCCCTCGCTCGACAAGCTCGATCCAGAAGCGTCCTATTTCTCCTGGACGGTTTCGATCTCGACCGACAAGGGTGAAGAGGGTATCCGCAGCGTCTTCGAATTCGCCGAATGGGATTGCGATCTCGAAATCACCCCGATTCTTTCGGAAACTGCCGCGGATGCGGAAGAGCTGCCGATGATCCCGGTTCCGTTCGACCTGTCGGCTCTCGACGGTGATGCGGAAGGGGAACCGGCCGTTGTGACCGCCGGGGCGGAAGAGCCCTACGTTGCCGCAGTCGTCGAGGCTGCCGTCGCAACGACGCAGATCGCCCAGAGCGTCAACGCCGCCATCGAAAAGCGTGAGGCTGCGGCAGCGCCGGCCGCAGCGCAGGCGAATGCCAATGCCGCGGCCAATGCAAGCGCCGGCCAGACCATCCGTGTCGATCTCGACCGTGTTGACCGCCTGATCAACCTCGTCGGCGAGCTTGTCATCAATCAGGCGATGCTGTCGCAGAGCGTCATCGAAAACGATGCGAGCGGCACGTCTGCCGTCAACATGGGTCTCGACGAACTCCAGCAATTGACGCGCGAAATCCAGGACAGCGTCATGGCGATCCGTGCGCAGCCGGTGAAGCCTGTCTTCCAGCGCATGTCGCGTATCGTTCGCGAAGTTGCCGACATGATCGGCAAGCAGATCCGCCTCGTTACCGAAGGCGAGAACACGGAAGTCGACAAGACGGTCATCGACAAGCTGGCCGAACCCCTGACGCACATGATCCGCAATGCGGTGGACCACGGCATCGAAACGCCGGAAAAACGCGAAGCCGCTGGCAAGAACCCGGAAGGCACCATCAAGCTTTCGGCCAAGCACCGGTCGGGCCGCATCCTGATCGAGCTTCAGGACGATGGCGCGGGCATCAACCGCGAGCGCGTTCGCCAGAAGGCGATCGACAACGATCTCATCGCCGCCGATGCGAACCTCACGGACGAGGAGATCGACAATCTGATCTTCGCGCCGGGCTTCTCTACCGCAGACAAGATTTCCGACATTTCCGGCCGTGGTGTCGGCATGGATGTGGTCAAGCGTTCCATTCAGGCGCTCGGCGGCCGCATCAACATCTCCTCGCGCCCCGGTCTTGGCTCGACCTTCACCATGAGCCTGCCGCTGACGCTTGCCGTTCTCGACGGCATGGTGGTAACCGTGGCCGGGCAGACGCTTGTGGTTCCGTTGACGGCAATCGTGGAAACCCTGCAGCCGGAAGCGAAGAACATTCACTCCTTCGGCGCCAACCAGCGGCTGATTTCCATCCGCAACTCTTTCTGCCCGCTGGTCGATGTCGGACGCGTTCTGAACTTCCGTCCGACCCAGGCCGATCCTGTGGAAGGCGTGGCGCTTCTGGTGGAATCGGAAGGCGGCGGCCAGCGCGCCCTGATGGTCGATGCGATCCAGGGACAGCGCCAGGTCGTCATCAAGTCTTTGGAAGCCAACTATACCCATGTTCCAGGCATTGCCGCCGCCACCATTCTGGGTGACGGACGCGTTGCGCTCATTCTGGATGTCGACGCCATCGTCAGCGCTTCGCGCGGGCAGCCACTGAAACAGGAAATGTCACTCGCGGCGACGGGTTGAAGGCGGATATCCAATGGCAGCACTTAATCTCAGCGATCAGCGACAGTCTCCCGATGACGTTCTTGCCAGCGGCGAATATCCGCTGACGAGACGCGATTTGTCGGAGATCGCTGCGATGATCTACGCGGATGCGGGCATCTATCTCAACGACACCAAGGCGTCGCTGGTCTATTCGCGCTTGTCCAAGCATATCCGCAATCTCGGACTGGCCGGGTTTCGGGAATATTGCGCACTGGTGTCATCGCCCGATGGAGCGGCTGCACGCCGCGAAATGCTGTCGCACCTGACGACGAATTTCACGCGCTTCTTCCGCGAGAACCACCATTTCGAACACCTGCGCGACGAGGTCCTGCCGGGCCTAATTGCAAGGGCAAAGACCGGCGGACGCGTCCGCATCTGGTCGGCCGCCTGTTCCGACGGGCAGGAGCCCTATTCGATTGCGCTCACCGTGCTCGCCATGTTTCCAAATGCGGCGGACTACGATTTCAAGATTCTGGCGACCGACATCGACCCGAAAATCCTGGCGCAGGCCCGTGCAGGCGTTTACGATGACAACGCGCTTGAAACCGTGTCTCCCGCCATGCGCAAGCAATGGTTCACGGAAGTTGATGCCGGCGGTCGCCGCAAGTTCCGCATCGATGACAAGGTCAAGCGCCTCATCACCTTCAATGAACTGAACCTGATGACGCAATGGCCCTTCAAGGGCAATTTCGACGTCATCTTCTGCCGCAACGTCGTCATCTATTTCGACGAGCCGACCCAGATGCGTATCTGGACGCGTTTTGCAGGCCTGCTGCCGGAAGGCGGTCATCTTTACATCGGCCATTCCGAAAGAGTGTCCGGCGACGCCAAGAACCTGTTCGACAATACCGGCATCACCACCTACCGCTACATTGGTCACACGTCCGGGAGGAAGGCATGAGCGCACTCGCACGGGTCCTCGTCGTCGATGATTCCCCCACCATGCGTGGCCTGATTTCCGCCGTCCTCAAGGCCGATCCGGAGGTTGAGGTGGTTGGGCAGGCCGGCAATGCCATGGAAGCGCGCGCCGCCATCAAGCAGCTCAATCCCGATGTCGTGACGCTCGACATCGAGATGCCGGAAATGAACGGCCTCGAGTTTCTCGAAAAGATCATGCGACTGCGGCCGATGCCGGTCATCATGGTTTCGTCCCTGACGCACCGCGGCGCGGATGCCTCGCTCGCCGCGCTTGAAATCGGTGCTTTTGACTGTGTCGGCAAGCCGGCTCCAGGCGATGCGCGCCCCTTCGGCGACTTGGCCGACAAGGTGAAGGCCGCCGCACGGTCGCAGCACGCAGCTTACCGCGCGGCGCGCCCGGAACCCGTTGTCGCAGCCCAGCCGACCCCGGTCAGCGATTATCGTGCCGGCCGCAAAGTCGTCGCCATCGGCTCCTCCACCGGCGGTGTTGAGGCACTGATTGCCGTGCTCCAGAAGTTTCCGGCCAATTGTCCGCCGACGGTCATCACCCAGCACATGCCGCCGACTTTCACCAAGAGTTTCGCGGAACGGCTGAACCGCATCTGCGCACCCGTCGTGGAAGAGGCGACGGATGGGGCGCGCCTGCAGACCGGCAAGATCTACCTTGCGCCGGGCGGTGAACGCCATTTGCAGATTTCCAATCGCAACGCCCCCTGCTGCCGGCTTATCGAGCGCGATCCCGTCAACGGCCATCGCCCTTCGGTCGATGTGCTGTTCGATTCGGTCGCCGAGCTTGCCGGACGCAACGCCGTCGGCGTCATTCTCACCGGCATGGGCCGCGATGGCGCGGCCGGGCTGCTTAAAATGCGGCATGCCGGTGCGCGAACCGTCGGCCAGAACGAAAAAACATGTGTCGTCTACGGCATGCCCAGAGTGGCCTTTGAGCTTGGCGCCGTTGAACTGCAATTGCCGCTGGCCTCAATCGGCGAAGAAATCCTGAAACTAACCACTGCCCGCAAAGAAGGTGCTGACTAATGTCTCTCGCAGAAAAGATCAAAGTTCTGATCGTCGACGATCAGGTGACCAGCCGGCTGCTGCTCAGCGATGCGCTGACACAGCTCGGCTTCAAGCAGATCACTGCCGCTGGCGACGGCGAGCAGGGATTGAAGATCATGGAGCAGCAGCCCCATCATCTCGTTATCTCCGACTTCAACATGCCCAAGATGGACGGCCTCGGTTTCCTGCACGCCGTGCGGGCAAACCCGACCCTCAAAAAGGCGGCCTTCATCATCCTCACCGCACAGGGCGACCGTGCGCTGGTGCAGAAGGCAGCGCAGCTCGGCGCAAACAACGTGCTGGCCAAGCCCTTCACCATCGACAAGATGCGCGCAGCCATCGAAGCGGTTTTCGGATCGCTGAAATGATTGAAGCTGCGGCCAAGCGCGTACATATCATTCAGGGCGAGTACAAGGTTGTCAGCGATCCCGACGTGGTCATGACGACGATACTCGGTTCGTGCGTGGCCGCCTGTCTGAGAGACCCCGTTGCCGGCATTGGAGGAATGAACCACTTCCTGCTGCCGGGAACGGGCAACGTGACCGGTGGGGATGCGACGCGTTATGGCGTGCATCTCATGGAACTGCTGATCAACGGTCTTCTGAAGAAGGGCGCACGCCGCGACCGGCTGGAGGCGAAGGTTTTCGGCGGCGCAAAAACGATTGCCAGCTTCTCCAATGTCGGTGAGCAGAACGCCATCTTTGCCATGCAGTTTCTGAAGGATGAAGGCATACCGGTCATCAGCTCCTCCACGGGCGGGGATCATGGCCGTAAGATCGAGTTCTGGCCGGTTTCGGGCCGTGCACGACAGCATCCGCTGAGCGGCGCGGAAACCCAGAAGACGGTCGCCATGGAAACGCGTCCGGTGCCGGCCCCCAAGCCCGTCGCCAACGACATCGAATTTTTCTAGTCACGGAGTTTCCAATGCAGATTGCAAACAACACCGGCACCACTCCGTTCGAAGAAGCCTTGCCCGACGTTCTGATGCGCGTGGTATCGGAACTGCACGATGTCGCCTATCTGATCGAGCGCATCGAGCCGCAACTGCTGGAAGCGACAAGCGGCGAATTGTCCAGCGATGGCGTCAAGCTCTTGCAGGGCATCGACCTTGCCGTCCAGAAAACCCGCGGCCTTGCCGAGTTCATCGATACCGTCACCGGCTCCATTCCCGGTGATTGGATCGTGGATGTCTCGACCGCGCTCAGCCTCGTCAAGCTGGCAGAAATGCAAAAGGCGCTGGGCGCAGCCATCCGCCATGGCCATTCGCAGCCGCTGGACAAGGTCGCCGGAGACTTCGATCTGTTCTAGACAGCATTCATCTGGCGGTTCCCTTCCTTTCGCGGATTGCGGATAAAGGCAACGCTCGCGCAAGCTTCGCACCCTATTGTCATTACGGGGCCAAAAGGTCTCGGACTCTATGAATGACGGTGCGGAACAGAATGAATCTGTTAAATCAAATCCCTCAGGTCTTGAAGAATTTCGCGGCGCTGGGTCAGACACGGTTGTTGATGCTGGGCGGCGTGGGCATTTTGTCCATGGCCATTATCCTTGCAGCAGCACTTTACGTGAACCGTCCCGCTTACGAGACCCTTTATGTGGGACTTGAAAAAAGCGACCTCAACAAGATCAGCATTGCACTCGCCGAAGCGGGGCTGGACTTTCAGGTTGGAACGGATGGCGCCAGCCTCCAGGTTCCGGTCGGCCTCACCAGCAAGGCAAGGCTGCTTCTGGCCGAGCGCGGCCTGCCTGACAGTGCCAATGCCGGTTATGAGCTTTTCGACAATGTCGGTTCTCTCGGCCTGACTTCCTTCATGCAGGAAGTGACCCGGGTTCGCGCGCTTGAGGGTGAGATCAGCCGCTCCATTCAGCAGATCGACGGAATTGCGGCCGCACGCGTCCATATCGTCATGCCGGATGTCGGTAATTTCCGCCGCGGTGAGCAGAAGCCCACCGCATCGGTCATGATTCGAGCCAATGCCACCGCCGGGCGCAAGGCGTCCGCTTCCATCCGTCATCTCGTCGCCTCGGCCGTTCCCGGCCTTGAAGTCGATGACGTGACGCTGCTCGATTCCACCGGCCAGCTCCTCGCTTCCGGTGACGACGTCACCAACGCCGCCATGAACCGCTCGCTGACGCTGGCGCAGAACGTTCAGCAGGAAATCACCACCAATATCGACAAGGCGCTGGCGCCTTTCCTCGGCATGGACAATTTCCGCTCCAGCGTGACGGCGCAGCTCAATACCGACAGCCGGCAGATTCAGGAAACTGTCTACGATCCGGAATCGCGCGTCGAGCGCTCCGTCCGCACCGTTAAGGAAGACCAGAAGTCCCAGGAAACGCAGCCCGATACGGCCGCGACCGTGGAACAGAACGTACCGCAGGCAGCGCCCCAGGGCGGCGCAGGTGGCCCGCAGTCTTCCGACCAGTCTGCCAAGAAGGAAGAGCAGACCAACTACGAAATCAATTCCAAAACGGTCGCCACCGTCAAGAATGGCTATACCGTCGAGAAGATTTCGGTCGCCGTGGTCGTCAACAAGGGTCGCATCGCCAAGATGGTCGGCGAACCCGTCGACCAGGCCAAGATCGACGCCTATCTTGCCGAAATGCAGAAGATCGTCACCTCGGCTGCGGGGGTTTCCTCCGATCGCGGCGATATCGTCACGCTGACGGCGATGGACTTCCTCGAAACGCAGCTGCTCGACGAAGCCGCAAGCGGGCCGGGCATCATGGAAGTGCTCAGCCGCAATTCGGCAGGCATCATCAACTCGCTCGCCTTCGTCGCTGTTGCTTTCCTCGTCGTCTGGCTCGGTGTACGCCCTCTGGTTCGTACGGTCACTGGCAACGGCGCGGCAGCAGGCCAGATCAGCCAGGAGACCGCAGGCCTCGAACTGCCGGATTTCTCTCCCGGCATGGATGCGGGTGCTGGTGGTCTCATGGAAGGGTTTGGGGCGGATTTCGGCTTCGACAGCACCGACGATCTTCTGGCGGGTGGCGACAGCGAAGGCACCTTCAACCGCCGGGTTCGCGAAGGACCCGAGCGCAGGCTCTCCCGCATGGTGGAAATCAGCGAAGAACGCGCAGCCAAGATACTTCGCAAATGGGCAGTGGAAAAAGCTGCATGATTTTGAAAAAGGCCGGGGTTATACCGGCCTTTTGCGCATTTCCGGGTTCTTTGGTATCTTGGCGCCGCGCGCCGTCGCATTCCCGCTTCGGGACACTGTTTACAAAAAATTCAGCAACGATACAGTTTGCTGGGAATAGGCTGAGAATGCCGTTTATGGATTGGTCAGCTTTTCAGTATGTTTTTTAGGAATAGACGAACAAGGAAATACGTGGAAAGGCTGGTGTCAGGTAATGGCAAATCCCAGTCCGTTCCATAAAATGAAGTGATTCGGTCTCCGGGGGCTCACCATCCCATTTTGGTAAGCTTCTCGAATGGAATGATTCCATCCCGAGGTATAATCTCCCCATTGGGAGCAAGAGGGCGTAGGCGATTGAAAGTCGATGTTGATATCCGCAGGCTGTCTGCCAAGCCTATGGAGGGCATGGGTAAGCCCTTGCCACGCGACCAGCTTGCCAAGAACGTCGCAGCCTCGGCCGCTGCCGGCAACGTTTCAGGCGCGCTGGATCTGCTCGTAACCTACGCCGGCGCCTCGCATTATCTGCTGGCGCGGGAGGATCTTCTCGAAGAAACCGGACTGAAATTCATCATCACATCCGACTGGCCTTTCGATCTGGTGCGCAGGCTTGGTGCCGAACTCGCCAACAGCCAGAACAGATCGAGCGAAATGGAAAAGTGCCTTTCGCTTCTGCAGCCGCGATTGCTTGTTCTTCCGGACGACGTTTCTGTCCCTTTCGGCATCGACCGGCAATATTCGGCGCTTTCCTTCTGTGTGGGCCGCATCCGTCTTTCGCTTCTGCTGCTGTTTCCAGAACACTCGGTTCCTTCGCCGGACCGTCTGCGCGAAATCGCGCTTCTGACCGGCTATTGCGTCAGCTTCGGCATTGCCAGCGAAGCAAAGGCCGTGCGTGACATCGACCTCACAGAACGTGAGCTTGAGTGCCTGTTCTGGATCGCGGAAGGCAAGACAAGCGACGAAATTGCGATGATACTTGGCATTTCGCGCAATACGATCAATAATTACATTACAAGCGTGATGCGGAAAACCGCGACGAAAACCCGCTCGGAGGCAATCGCCTACGCCGTGCGCAACAACCTCGTATAGATGGTCGGGACCCATGGTACAGACGAAAGATAATGAGGGTACGAGCCAAAGCAGCGGTATGTTTTACCGCAGCCCTGTTGTGACAAGCCGGTCGGATCTGTTTCCGAAGCTGGTCGCCATGCAGAAACTGGTCGGCGCACGTAATTTCGTGGTGACGAAGGCTGCCGCCTCCGGCTTCCCCAACAAGAAGAAGCTGACCTGTGAGCTGGAGAACTGGGGCATGAATGCCGCCGAACAGAGCGCGCAGTTCATCCGCGCGGTCGGCGATATTCTTTTGGATCATATCGAGACATCGCTGCTGCCGGTCATCTGGCGTAACAAGAACGCCGGCGGTTTTGCCGATCTTCCTGACGTGCCGGCTTTGATGCGCCGGATCGAGAACGATACATTGCCCTATGCGGGACTGGCTTTGCCGGTGCGGCTCGGCACGATCGGCAACGGCTACATCGTTTTCTGTGGCAGCAACCTCGTTCTCGACAACGAGGTCGTCATCGAACAGCACATCAAATGCTGCGAGATCATGGTCGATATGCTGGCGCTGGATGAGCGCAAGGTGGCACCGTCTGAAGCGTTGAGCGAAAGGGAAATCGCCTGTCTGCAACTGGCGGGTGATGGCCGTATCAGCGAAGAAATCGCGGTGAAGCTCGGGCTTTCGGTACACACCGTCAACGCCTATCTGGGTTCAGCGACGATCAAGCTCGATTCCGTCAACCGTATCCAGGCGATCGCAAAGGCCATCCGGCTCGGCTATATCCACTGATTGAGGAGGGGGCGGGCTTTCCCGTCCCTGTAAGCCGGCAGGCGCTGGCGCCGCTTGTATAATCCACCCTAAAAGCTGCTATCGGTACTTCGCGTTTTTTTAACAGTTGCCAACTAGAACTTTTATAAGTTTGGTTTTGGGGAACTGTTTCATGCACAACCGGCTCTTTAAGTCCGTTGCGGGTAAGGTCGTCGTGCTGACGATCGGCCTGATTGCGCTCAGCGTCGCGGCAGTTGGTTTTTCGACATACATTCGCCTGAAGGACAATATCATCACCACTGCGCTGCGTGACACGCACAGCGCGATGCGCGGCATGGCGATCCTTTACGAGATGAAGGTCGGCGGCGTGGCCCTCGAAATGGTGGATGGAGAGCTCAAGAGTATCGGCCGCGCCAGCATCGGGACACTGCGCGACAATGATCTCGTCGACCGCACGGCTGCCGGTAATGGCGGCATCGCCACGGTTTTTGAAGCCAAGGCCGGCGATTATATTCGCATGACCACCAATCTGAAGAACGAAAAGGGCGAGAGAGCAGCGGGCACGAAGCTCGCCACCGACCATCCCGCTTTCGAAAAGGTTTCCAAGGGTGAGGGTTATTTCGGCGCCGCCACGCTTTTCGGCACCAATTACATGACCGGATACATGCCGGTTCTCAACAAGTCCGGAGCGACCGTCGGTATTCTTTTCGTGGGCGTTCCCATGGCCGTCTACGAAGCCCAGATTTTCGGCCTGCGCGACCTGATGCTGATCTGTGGCGCAGTTGCCATGGTCGGCGTGGGATTGCTCGCCTATTTCGTCATCCGGCGCACCCTGCAGCCTCTAGGCAAGCTTACCGATGCGGTGAAGTCCCTTTCGGACGGCAATCTCGATACGCCGATCCCCTATGCCACCAATACCAATGAATTCGGCAACATCGCCCGCGCTCTCGTGATATTCCGCGAGAATGCGCTTGAGAAACTCGCGATCGAGGGCAAAAGCGCCGAGGAACGGTCCGTGGCGGAATCGGAGCGTCACCGCAACGATGCCGAGAAGCAGGAGCTGGACGGCCAGATCGAATTCGCGGTCAGCGAGATCGCGTCCGGCCTCGGCAGGCTTTCGCGCGGTGATCTGAGCCGCACGATCGAGACACCCTTTAGCGGCCGTCTGGATCGTCTTCGCACGGACTTCAACGAATCCCTTCTCAACCTGCGCGATGCGCTGGGGCAAATCCGCGAGCGCACCCTGGTCATCCAGCATAGCGGTTTTGAAATCGAGCAATCGTCGGTCGATCTGTCGAAGCGCACAGAGAATCAGGCGGCCTCGCTGGAAGAGACGGCAGCCGCTGTCGAGGAAATCACCGCAACGGTCAGATCGTCGGCCGAGCGGGCGCGCGAAGCCAACGAAGCCGTCCGCATCACCAAACAGAGCGCCGACAGTTCCGGTTCGGTCGTCAGCAATGCCGTGGACGCCATGGGCCGTATCGAAGACGCCTCGCGCAAGATCGAGCAGATCATCGAGGTCATCGATGACATCGCGTTCCAGACCAACCTTCTCGCCCTCAATGCCGGCATCGAGGCTGCGCGTGCGGGCGAGGCGGGCAAAGGTTTTGCGGTCGTGGCGCAGGAAGTGCGTGAACTTGCACAACGCTCCGCGGACGCGGCCCGTGAAATCAAGCAACTCATCAACCAGTCAACGCATGAGGTGAGCTCCGGATCGAAGCTGGTGCAGGAAGCGGGCACGGTTCTTTCAGCCATCAGCCATCAGATTGTCGCCGTCAGCCAGCATGTCGAAACCATCGCGACGGCGACGCAGGATCAGTCCTCCGCGCTCCACAACGTCAACGGGTCCGTCAACCAGATGGACCAGATGACCCAGCAGAACGCGGCGCTTGCCCAACAGTCGAGCGCAGCCAGCCGGGTGCTGTCGGGCGAAGTGGAAGCGTTGCTCGATCTGGTTCAGCGTTTTCAGATGGAGCAGGGCTCAGCGACTGGCCAGGATCGACTGAGCCGCGCAGCCTGACAGTAGAATTTTTGAAAGTCGAAGAGCTCCCGGATCGCAAGGTCCGGGAGCTTTTTTATTCTGCCGCTGCGCGGGCCGTGCTGGATATCTGGTTGATATAGGCCCGCAGCGCCGCCGGTTTGACCGGCTTATGCTGGACGGAAATCCCATATTTTTCCGCATCGCTGCGCACTTCCGGGCTGCGGTCCGCCGTCACAAGCAGGGCCGGGATCGTTTTGCCGTAGAATGTCCTGATCAGGCGGATGGCGCTGATACCGTCGCCGTCGTCGAGATGATAATCGGCAATGATGACATCCGGCACCGCTGACATTGTCAGGAACGGTTCTTCGAGTGTGGCCACCGAACCTGCGGGCAACACCTCACAGCCCCATCCCGTCAGCAATAACGTCATGCCCTCGAGGATTTTCGGCTCGTTGTCGATGCAGAGTACCCTGACGCCGGCAAGCCGGTCGCTCGCCACCGGATTGGCGATCCCGCCAGCGGCCTTGGCTGGCGTCAGGCGGTCTGCCTCGCGCGGCAGGTGGATACGGAATGTCGTACCTTTTCCGGGTGCGGAAATCAGCTGTACCGGATGGTGCAGCATGCGCGACAGCCGGTCGACAATGGAAAGGCCAAGTCCGAGGCCGGAGGCCGTTTTTGCACCCTCATCCAGCCGGGCGAATTCCTTGAAAACCGTGCGGAATTTGGATGCGGGAATGCCGATGCCGGAATCCGTCACCTGAATGACGACATCGCCTCCCCGGCGGCGCGCGCCAACGATGACCTTGCCACTCAGCGTGTATTTGATGGCGTTGGAGACGAGGTTTTGTATCAGCCGCCGCAACAGGTTCGGGTCGGAGCGGACGGTGAGCGAGGTGGGCATGACCACGAGATCGAGGTTCTTTTCCTGCGCCATAGGCGCGAAATCGGTTTCGATGCGTTTCAGCAGCTCGTTCAGCGGCACCGATGTCATGCGCGCTTTCATCGAACCGGTGTCGAGGCGGGAAATATCGAGCACCGCGCCGAGAATGGTCTCTACCGACTCGAGCGCCGAATCGATGTTCTGGACGAGATCGCTTTCCCCCGAGGCGCCAAGCCGCTCGACCAGCGAGGAGGAATAAAGCCGGGCGGCATTCAGCGGCTGGAGGATATCGTGGCCAGCGGCAGCGAAAAACCGTGTCTTGCCGATGTTCGCCTCGTCGGCGGATGCCCTTGCCTCCGCAAGTTCGCGATTGACGCGGGTAAGCTCCACGGTGCGCTCCGCCACCCGCTGCTCCAGCGTTTCATTGGCCTGTTTCAGTGCCTGATCGCTCGCCACTCTCTGCGTGATATCGGTGAAGGTGGCGACGATACCCTTGTCCGGCATGGTGTTGGAGCGCACTTCGATGATGCGCTCGCCGCCGCCAAGCACTAGCGAGAAAGGCAGGTCCATGGTCAGGAAACTGGTGATAAGCTGTTCCGTGTCGCCCGGCGGCATGTCGCCGCGCTCCTGCAGCATGGAAACGATGTCCGTCAGCGGCAGCCCCACCTGCCCGAATTGCTCAGGTAGATCGAGAAGGGTGCGGAAGCGCCGGTTCCAGATCGTCAGCTGCTGCGAGCTGTCGAAAACGGCGATGCCCTGGTCCATCTGCGCCAGCGCCGTTTGCAGCATGTCCTGATTATATTGCAGCGCCTCGCTTGCCTGATCCAGCAGCCAGGCCGTGTCAGCGCTGGTGTCCTCCGCCTTCTGGAGAATGATCGAAAGCACGAGACGGGCTGAGGAGGAGCCGATGGCACTGCCCAGCAATTGTTCGGAGAAATGGATCAGCGCCATGTCGGCGGGCTGGTCGTCATTGAGCTTCCTGCCGGCCGTCTTTTCATAGGTCGCCAGTGAGCGCAGCATGCGCTCTTCACCGAGATAACGGGCAATCGCGCTTTTGAGATCGCCGACGCTGACGCGGGTTTTCCAGCCGCGCGTGGCGAATTGTGATTTCGAATGGCGCTTCACGAAGATGCCGGACTGGATGCGCTCCACGGGTCGCGGGTTGCGTGAAAGCGAGCCAAGCACGAAAGCCATGCTGTTGACGAGCAGGCTGAGGATGACCGCGTTCACAAATGGGTCGGCCTCGGGACCGTTGAAGACCGTACTGCCGGAAAACAGGAAGCCGAGAACGGTGGCCGCGACCTCTGAGTTATCAGGCCCGCCGAAGCTTGGCAGAAACAGCAGGTAGGCCCAGACAAAAAAGCCTGAACTCAAACCGGCAATCGCACCGCGCGCATTGGCGCGCCGCCAGAACAACCCGCCGAAAAGGGCAGGTGCCATCTGGGCGATGGCGGCAAATGCCAGGAGGCCGATGGAGGCAAGCCCGGTGGCACTATCGGCCGCACGATAATAGCCGTAGCCGAGAAGCATCACCGCAAAGATCGCTGTTCTGCGGATGTTGAGAAGCGTTTTGGCAAAGTTGTCCCGGTGCGGCGAGCGGTTCAAGAGCTTCTGCCGCAAAAAGATCGGCATGACGATGTCGTTGGAAATCATGATCGACAGCGCGACCGAGGCAACGATCACCATGGCGGTCGCCGCTGAAAATCCGCCAATGAAGGTAATCAGCGAAACGACCGGCATCTGATGCGAGAGCGGTAATTGCAGGACGTAAAGATCGGCGTTGCCATTGGCGCCGAGCGTCAAAATTCCGGCAAGCGCTATCGGCAGCACGAAGATGTTGATCGCAATCAGATAAAGCGGCAGCAGGAACCCCGCCATGCGCAGCTCTTCCGGCGTACGATTTTCAACCACGGTGACATGGAACTGGCGCGGCAACAGGATGATCGCGAAACCGGAAAGCAGGGTCATCACGATCCAGCGGCTGATGGGCGTGTGATAGGATATGGCCCGCATAGCCCGTTCATTGCCCGACGCAAGTTCCCACAAATGCGAGGGGCCGTCGAAGAGGACGAACAGAACGTAAAAGCCGACGGTGCACATGGCCACGAGCTTGACGAGCGATTCCATCGAAATCGCCAGAATAAGCCCGTCCTGATGTTCGGTGGCGTCGGTATGCCGGGTGCCGAACATGACGGCGAAGCCCGCCATGACGATGGTGACGAGCAGCGGCAGATCGAGGAAATAGAGGTTGCCGCTGCCAATGCCGTAATCGCCGGGATCGACCATCGTCGCCACCGAACTGGAAACGGCCTTCAATTGCAGCGCGATATAGGGAATGGCGCCGACAAGCGCGATGATGGCGACAATCATCGCCACGGTGGAGTTCTTGCCGTAGCGGGCGGCAATGAAATCGGCAACCGACGTCAGCTTTTCGGTTTTGGCAAGCTCCACTATGCGGCGAATGATCGGCATGCCGATGGTGAAGGCAAGGATCGGCCCGGTATAGATGCCAAGGAATTCCAGCCCCTTGTCAGCCGCAAGCCCGACGCCGCCGAAATAGGTCCAGGAGGTGCAATAGATCGCCAGGCTAAGCGCATAGACGAACGGCCGCCCCTTTTTGGGAGCGTTTCTTTTCCGGCTGTTCCTGTCCCCATAACTTGCAACCGCAAACAGCAGCAGGACATAAGCGAAGGCCGAACCGAATATGATCCACCCAGGAAGCACGCATCCTCCCCATGCAACAATCCCTGAAAACGAGCATAGGCGAATTCCGGGCCGTTGAGAATGAGCGCGGTCTGATCATAAAGTTCAAGACTACCGTGCAAAAAGCCTAATAAATGCAATCTTGACGAATTCCAAATGGGACAGGGAATCTATATGGTTGAACCCGTAGGGACAGTCACATAGCTTCAGCTCGCGAAGCAGGAGAGGGACCATCTGATGCTTAACGAATTTAAAACCTTCATTGCCCGTGGCAATGTCATGGATCTGGCCGTGGGTGTTATTATCGGGGCGGCGTTCAGCAAGATCGTCGATTCCGTCGTCAACGACCTTATCATGCCGATCGTCGGTGCGATTTTCGGCGGGTTCGATTTTTCGAACTACTTCCTGCCGCTCAGTTCCAGCGTCACCGCAAGCTCGCTTGCCGCCGCGCGCGATCAGGGCGCTGTCTTCGCTTATGGTAACTTTCTCACGGTCCTCATCAACTTCCTCATTCTCGCCTGGATCATTTTCCTGATGGTCAAAGGGGTCAACAAGCTTCGCGCTTCTGTCGACCGGAAAAAGATCGAGGAAAAGTCAGAACCGGCTCCGCCGCCGGAAGACGTCAAGCTTCTCACCGAAATCCGCGATCTGCTGAAGACGCGCTGAAGCTTAGATTGTCCCGGCGCGATATTGCTGACCATGGGTCAGCTTCCTCTCGCCGGGCATTCATCCATAAAGAAAATCCATGACTGTTGCACGGAATATCATGCATATCGCCCGTTCGATGCGATAAGAAGACACCAAACGGAGTGTCTTTAATGTCCATTTTGAACAGTCTGAGTGCGCGCTCTCTGGCGGCTCCCGAGAGCGGCATTGTCGAGGTCGTGAATTATGCCCGGGGACGGGACAATCTTCTGCCGCTTTGGGTCGGCGAAGGCGATCTGCCAAGCCCGGATTTCATCAACAAGGCGGCCATCGACGGACTCAACAATGGCGAGACCTTCTATACCTGGCAACGCGGCATTCCCGAATTGCGCCAGGCGCTCAGCAGCTACTACGAGCGTCACTTTTCAGCCTCTCTATCCGCAGATCATTTTTACGTAACAGGTTCCGGCATGCAGGCGATTGCGCTTGCCGTGCAGGCGCTGACCTCGCCGGGCGACGAGATGATCTATCTCACGCCCACCTGGCCCAATATTGTTGCCGCCATCGGCGTGGCGGGCGCAAAGGCGGTCGCAGCCGGCATCGATTTCCACGATGGTCGCTGGGATCTCGATATCGGCAAGCTGGAAAGTGCGATCACCGGTAAGACGAAGGCGCTCTTTATCAACACGCCGTCCAACCCGACCGGCTGGACCGCAACGCGAGACAATCTTCGCGATGTTCTGGCACTCGCCCGCAAACACGACCTCTGGATCGTGGCGGATGAGATTTACGCACTTTATCACTATACTGGCACCCGTGCGCCGTCGTTCCTCGACGTGATGGAACCGGATGACAAAATCGTCTTCGCCAATTCTTTTTCGAAGAACTGGTCCATGACGGGCTGGCGTGTTGGCTGGCTTGTGGCGCCGCCGGTCATCGGCCAGGTGATCGAGAACCTTATTCAATATTCCACCTCCGGCGTGGCGCAGTTCATGCAGCGCGGCGCAGTCGCGGCTCTCGACCATGGCGACGGTTTCGTCCGCGAGAACTACGAACGCGCTCTGACATCCCGCGACATTCTCTGCGATGCGCTGATCGCGACGAACCGCGTGGAAACATTGAAGCCGGATGGCGCTCTTTATGCCTTCCTCAAGGTGGACGGCGTGACCGACAGCCGCGCCACGGCTCTGGATATCGTTGACAAGACCGGCGTCGGCCTCGCGCCGGGCACCGCCTTCGGCCAAGGCGGAGAGCTGTTTCTCCGTGCCTGCTTCCTGCGCAACCCAAAGCAGATCGAAGACGCAGCCGATCGGCTTGCGTCCTATATTCTCGGCAGATAACCGCAATCCTGCGATAGCCCGCCCTGCCGCGCCGAATCTGGCCGCGGCAGGCACAGGTTCTGCCAAAAGAATCATGGCGAGCCGCTAAAACTACAACCTCACGGCGTACCAATCGACGTGCGGGCTTTTCTGTGCTATGCGCCTTGTGTTCCATTTATGAGAACATTTTCATCTAATAAATAAAACACACTTCATTGCGCTAACCAATCGTAAGCCACCTTTTCATAGGGGCGAGGGATAGGTGGGGTATTTGCTGTGCAAGTAATCAATGATGAAGAATTATTGGCTTTGATGGACGCAACAAAAGCAAACAGGGAAGTAATGTCATGGCTGTTCTGGTCACCGGTGGGGCCGGTTATATAGGAAGCCACATGGTGTGGGCTTTGCTCGACGCCGGTGAAGACGTCGTTGTTGTCGACCGTCTTTCGACCGGATCACGTTGGGCGGTCGCGCCAGCGGCGCGTTTCTATCTCGGCGACGTCGCCGATCGCGACTTGCTCGGCCAGATTTTCGAACACAACCAGATCGAGACCATTTTCCACTTCGCTGGCTCCGTCAGCGTCCCTGAATCGATCAGCCAGCCGCTCGAATATTACGAAAACAATACCGGCACGACCCGCGCCCTTGTTGCGGCGGCAGTCGGTCATGGTATCCGCAATTTCATCTTCTCTTCAACTGCCGCGGTCTATGGGAACCAACCCTTTGATGGCCCGGTGCCGGAAACGGCAGTTCTCAGCCCGGAAAATCCCTACGGCCTGTCGAAACTCGCCTCAGAAATCATGTTGCGCGATGTCGTGCAGGCACATGATTTCAACTATGTGGCGCTGCGTTATTTCAATGTTGCCGGCGCCGACCCGAAGGGCCGTGCCGGGCCGTCCCCCACGGGTGTGGCGAACCTCATCAAGGTAGCGTGCGAAGCGGCAACCGGCCGGCGCGACAAGGTTGAGGTTTACGGAACCGATTATCCGACCGCTGACGGCACCGGCGTTCGCGACTATATCCATGTCAGCGATCTGATCGACGCGCATGTGCTCGCAATGGCGCATCTGCGTGCTGGTGGCGGCACACGAACGCTCAATTGCGGTTATGGCGTCGGCTATTCGGTACTGGACGTGCTACATGCCGTGCAGCGGGAATCTGGAAACGATTTCCCGGTTATCCATTGTCCCCGCCGCGCCGGCGACATTGCCGCGATGGTTGCGGATTCGAGCCGCATCCAGTCGGAACTCGGATGGTCGCCGCGTTTCAATGATCTCACAACCATCGTTCGCACGGCCCTTCAGTGGGAGGCCAAACGTCAAGCCCAGCGAAGCGACAGGATTCTGCCTGGGCAGCATAAACTGGCAGCGATAGGCTGAGCAGCCGTTGGTTTTCGGGATGCGGTTCTACCTGACGGAAAAATAGAGGACCGGTCGATCCGAAAGAGTGGCAGCGGGAAGCCATTTCTCGCTGTCGAAAAAGCTGCGCGTGAGCTTCAGTCCCGGCAATTGTTCCGTTGCCAGCAAAATCAGGTTCAGCCGATGCGGCGCAGACAGCTCCGGCTTTAGGGAGACCGAAATACCGAAATGCTCTGCCTGATAGGGTTGCAGCCTGCGTGCCGGCTCAAGCATGCTGGCAAGGTCCGCCCAGCGGGTCTGCTCGATGATCATCGCCAACGCGTCCTCAAGCTTCGTCAGAATAACGGCACCATCAGGTGTCTGCGGCGCAACCACTTTCATCCTGATAGAGCGAACCTCGTCGGACGCCTCGCCTCTGATGTCGAGAAAAAGCGATGCCCGTTCCGACGCGTTCGCCGTGTCCCCGACCACAAGATCGGCCATGCATTCGAAATTGCGGATCTTCACCGGGCTTGCGTGCCAGCCTTGCGGGTTGGAAAAGCCCGCCGCGGTAAAGCGGTCGCAGAGGTCCTTGCCGGACAGAACGAAGTCGCGGGCAAAGGATGCCCTGTCGCCGCCTTGCTCGAATTTCAGCAGATGCGGCGGTAGATTGAGCTTTTGGGCGGTAACCTTTTGCCGCTTGACGGGCTTCATCCGGGCTGGCTGCTCGGCGGAGCGTGTGGCAGGCGCAAGGTTGAGATAGCTCAGCAGGCTTTTGAGATGTTTCTTGTCATTGGCAAGCAGCACCGTTGCCAATATGGCAAGACAAACTGCCAGCACCGCAAACAGCAGCGCGCCAGGCCTTACTCTTTTTTGCAGGCTTGCGTCCATCGGGGAACCCTAATGGCTGCCGGGGGAGGGGCGTCAACCGGTTTTTGATATGGCTTTCGGGCTGTCGGTAACCCGGTGAATGTACTGCGAGCTGAAGGTCATTAAAAATATTCTGTATTCCACCGCCGGATTTTCCGGCGGCGCAACGTTATTCGGAGGAATTTTTGAACGAGTCCTGCTCGTCCGCGCTGCTTTCGTCGTCGGCGACAGGAATGGCGTAGGAACCGTTCAGCCAGCGGGCGAGATCGAGCGAGCGGCAGCGATCCGAACAGAACGGATAGTCTTCCCGTGTCGAGGGCCGCCCGCACTCCGGACATGGCTTCGTTTTCCGAAGCGGCGTGACATTTCCCGAACCTTCAGGAGATGATTTTGTCATGGTCTATCCTTCGAGCCAGCCCGACGTCACCTCGAATCCTTCACCGGAAAGAAGCGACATGGTCTCATACAGCGGCAGGCCGACGACATTGGTGTAGGAGCCGGTCAGTTTCTGCACGAATGAGCCGGCAATGCCCTGGATACCATAGGCCCCGGCTTTGCCGCGCCATTGCCCGGAAGCGATATAGGCGTCGATCTCGCGCGTGGTAAGGCGTTTGAAACGCACCTTGGTTTCCACAACCTTCTGACGGATTTTGCCGCCGGGCGTCACAAGGCAGATGCCGGTATAGACCCAATGGCTGCGCCCCGAGAGAAGATGCAGCGCTGCGGAAGCCTCCTCGGTATATTCCGCCTTGCCGACAATGCGGCGACCCACGGCCACCACGGTGTCGGAGCCGAGAACATAGGCGTCTTTCCACGTCTGCTCGCTCTTCAGCGCCGCATGCGCAGCCTCGGCCTTCTGTAGCGACAGGCGACGGCACAGCGTGCGCGGATGCTCAAGCTTTACGGGCGTCTCGTCGATATCCATCGGCATCAGACGTGCCGGCTCGATGCCGATCTGGTGCAACAGTTCCAGACGCCGCGGCGAACCGGATGCCAGAACGAGCTTTTGTTTTGAGTTGGTCATTGCGCTGCCCGGGCTTCCGAATGCCGAAAACGGATTACTTGAAGCGATAGGTGATGCGGCCCTTGCTCAGGTCGTAAGGCGTCATTTCGACCAGCACCTTGTCGCCCGCCAGAACGCGGATACGGTTCTTGCGCATGCGGCCCGCCGTGTGGGCGATGATTTCGTGTTCGTTCTCAAGCTTCACGCGGAATGTTGCGTTCGGCAGCAATTCGGTTACGATGCCCGGGAATTCGAGGACTTCTTCTTTTGTCATGTAAGGGTTTTCTTCCTGTTGATAGTGCCGGACCTGTCGTGTCCGGGAAAATTGCGCGGAAACTACACAATCCCGGCACATTTGTGAACCTCTAAAGCATCACGGCGAAAATCGGAACCGATTTTCGCCAGGTGAGAGGTGCGGATCGAATAAATGCCTGTCCTGTGCGGCGTTTGAAGTGTCTGGTCCGATCGAAGCGGACAATCAACCTCAGTCTTTTGAAAGCGTATCTGCTGCCGGCTGCGGCCTTCCTGGCAGGCGTTCGGTAATCAGCCTGGCAAGATGGTCCCGCACCTCGCGATAGGCATCCAGAATCTGGTCCCGCGTGCCGGTGATGACGGTTGGGTCCATGGTTGGCCAATAGACAACGTCGAGCGAGTTGGAGCGTGTCAGTTCAAGTGCTGCGTGATGAGCTTCGGGTGTCAATGTAATGATCAGATCGAAAAAATCATCCTCGATCTCGTCCAATGTGCGCGGTTTGTGTTTGCCGAGCGAAAATCCCTGTTCTTCCAGCACCGCATCCACAAAGGGGTCACGCTCGCCCGCACGCACGCCGGCCGACTGGATGTAGATGCCGGGCGCCACCAGTCGTTTGGCGATGACCTCGGCCATGGGAGAACGGATGGAGTTCATACCGCACATGAAGAGGACCGATTTGGGAGCCTGTCCCCCATTTGGAGCCGTGGCGGGATCTCTCATCTCTAACCCCGCCAATAAAGCACACAGACAAGGGTGAAGAGACGGCGCGCAGTATCGAAATCGATCTTGATCTTGCCGGAAAGCCGGTCCATCAAAGTCTGCGAGCCGTCATTGTGAATGCCCCGCCTGCCCATGTCGATCGCCTCGATCTGGCTTGGAGTGGAGGAGCGTATCGCCTCGTAATAGCTTTCGCAGATCAGGAAATAATCCTTGATGATGCGGCGGAACGGCGTCAGCGACAGGATATGGGTCGAGACATCCTTCTCGTCTTCGGTCTTGATCGAGAAAACCAGCTTGGCATCGACCAGCGATATGTGCAGCCGGTATGGGCCGCCCTCATGGCCGAATGGTTCGAACGTGTTTTCCTCGATCAGATCGAAAATGGCGACGGCGCGTTCATGCTCCACGTCCGGCGTGGACCGGCCGATGCTATCGTCCAGAACCACATCGCAGAGCCGGAAATCGCCTGAAGCCATCTCTTAACTTTCCGGGTTGAGGCGAATGGAGACGGAGCGCGCATGCGCGTCCAGCCCCTCCGAACGGGCAAGGGTGATCGCCGCCGGCGCAAGCTGCCGCAGCTGCTCAGGCCCGAGACGTAGGATCGAGGTACGCTTGACGAAATCCAGCACCGAAAGGCCGGAAGAGAAGCGCGCTGAGCGCGCCGTCGGCAGAACGTGGTTGGAGCCGCCGACATAATCGCCGATCACCTCAGGCGTATGGCGCCCGACGAAGATCGCGCCGGCATTGCGGATATGCGCCATCAGCGCGTCCGGATCGTCAACGGCAAGCTCCAGATGCTCGGCCGCAATGCGGTTGGCCAAGGGAATGGCATCGGTGAGCTTTTCGACGAGAATGATCGCACCGAAATCCGCCCAGCTCGCCGCTGCCGTCTCGGCGCGCGACAGCCGTTTCAGCTGCCGTTCCACCGCCGCCTCCACCGCCTTGCCGAGTTCTGCATTGTCGGTGATGAGGATGGACTGCGCGCCACGGTCATGCTCCGCCTGCGCCAGAAGATCGGCGGCCAGCCAATCCGGATCGTTGTCCTTGTCGGCAATGACAAGCACTTCGGAAGGCCCGGCGATCATGTCGATGCCGACAGTTCCGAAGACATGCCGTTTCGCGGCCGCCACATAGGCATTGCCGGGGCCGACAATCTTGGCGACAGGCGTGATTGTTTCCGTGCCGTAGGCGAGTGCAGCCACGGCCTGTGCGCCGCCAATGCGGTAGATTTCCTCAACACCTGCGATGCGCGCGGCGGCAAGAACGGCGGGGTTTATCACGCCGCCATTCGCCGGCACGACCATGACGATACGCTCTACACCGGCAACCTTGGCGGGGACAGCATTCATAAGGACGGAGCTTGGATAGCTCGCGGTGCCGCCGGGCACATAAAGGCCGACAGCTTCGATCGCCGTCCAGCGTGAACCTAGGCCCACACCGATCTCGTCTTCGTAGATATCGTCCTTCGGCATCTGCCGCGCATGGTGTTTTTCAATGCGCCGGGCTGCGAGTTCGAGAGCTTCGATGACACTTCTGTCAACGGCTGCGACGGCCGCATCGATCTCTTCCGCTGTCACCCGCATCGAGACCTTCGAGAAATCGATCCCGTCGAATTTAATGGAGTAGTGGGCCAGGGCCGCATCGCCGCGATTGCGGACGTCATCGATGATGTCGCGAACGGTCGCGTTGACGTCTTCCGAAACTTCCCTCTTGGTTGTCAGGAAGGCAGCGAATTTCTGTTCGAAATCAGCCGATGCCCGCTCCAGCCAGATTGCCACGCCATTACCCTCTCATTTTCCTCGCGGCGATCCCGCGAGGTGCACGAACTCACCGCAGAAAAATGCGGCTCTGGTATGTGGCATAAATCGAAACAGTGACGAAAGGCAACCGTTGCAATGGCGTGGAGAGCTTATTCGCTATCGGGATGATGCGGTTTGGCGGCAGTTTCCCAGGCGCCGCTCACATCCGTCAGCTGCGCCTCGATGCATTCGACATCGAGTGCGATAGCCCCGCCGCCCGAAAGCGTCAGTTCGACGGCGCCATCAGGACCTTCGCCGTTCTGCACGAAGCGGATTGCAAGGAGCGAAAGCACCTGTTCCTTATCATTGCGATTGATGCCGTGCGAGCGGACGGCGGAGACCCGCTTCAGGAAAACCACGCTGCGGCATCGCTCCGGCGGCAGGTTCTTCTTATTCGCGCTTTCCCAGACGAAACGATTGGCGGAAAGTGTAAATTGGCCCTGCTTTGCCTCGAATGCAACGTCCTTCAGTTTGAAGACGCTGTCCTGCATGTGCGTCGAAATGACGGAGAGATCTTCAGTATCCAGCGCGAGCAATTTCAGGCCGCTCATCGTTTTCTTCCTTTTCCGCGGGGCCGCGCCCGCAATGTCTATTCCTTGTACAGGAAATAGGCAGTCGCGGCCCGCTCTGCAACGGGGAGAAAACGAATGAGCGGCGATGAAAGGATCAATCGCTGACGCGTTCGACCAGCGCACCGCAGCGGGTGAGCTTTTCTTCAAGCCGTTCGAAACCGCGATCGAGGTGGTAGACGCGCGAAACCATGGTCTCGCCTTCCGCCACCAGGCCCGCAATGACCAACGACACCGAGGCGCGCAGATCGGTTGCCATGACAGGCGCACCCTTCAGGCGGGTAACGCCTTCGATACGGGCCATCTGCCCGGAGAGCGAAATCTTCGCGCCGAGACGGGCCAGTTCCTGCACATGCATGAAGCGGTTTTCGAAGATGGTTTCGGTAATGTGGGATACACCCTGCGACCGGGTCATCAGCGCCATGAACTGCGCCTGAAGGTCGGTAGGGAAGCCGGGGAAGGGTTCGGTGACGATATCGACCGGCTGAATGCCGTTGCCGTTGCGCACGACGCGCAGACCGGTCTCCGTGTCGCTGATCGACACTCCGGCAAGCCGCAGCGTGTCCAGCGCATTGTCGAGCAGCGATGCACGCGTGCCTTCCAGCACCACATCACCGCCAGCCATGGCAACGGCCATGGCATAGGTGCCTGTCTCGATACGGTCAGGCAGCACCCGGTGGCGTGCGCCGGAAAGCGATGTGACGCCCTCGATGGTGATGGTGGAGGTGCCAGCGCCTTCGATCTTCGCGCCCATCGCAATCAGGCAGTGCGCTAGATCGACGACTTCCGGTTCGCGGGCGGCGTTGTGAATGACGGTGGTGCCTCTTGCAAGGCTCGCGGCCATCAGCATCACATGCGTCGCGCCGACGGAGACTTTCGGGAAGGTATAAACAGCGCCGATAAGGCCGCCCTTCGGAGCGCTGGCGTTGATATAGCCGCCATCGATCTCCATCGTTGCGCCAAGCGCCTGCAGGCCCTCGATGAACAGGTCCACCGGACGTGTGCCGATGGCACAGCCGCCGGGCAGTGAAACGCGCGCACGGCCTTCACGGGCCAGAAGCGGGCCGATGACCCAGAAGCTGGCGCGCATCTTGGAAACCAGCTCGTAAGGTGCGGTGGTGTCGACAATGGTGCGGCAGGTGAAGTGGACCGTGCGGGAATAGGCTTCGCCCTGGCTTTCGCGACGACCATTGACCGAAATATCGACGCCATGATTGCCGAGAATACGGATGAGCTGCTCGACGTCCGCCAGATGCGGCACGTTTTCGAGCGTTAGCGTGTCGCTGGTCAGAAGCGAAGCGATCATCAACGGCAAGGCGGCGTTTTTCGCGCCGGAGATGGGAATGATGCCGTTGAGCTTGTTACCACCCGTAATTCTGATGCGATCCATGCGTCCCTACGGGCCTGTGCCCGCCTTTCTTAATCATGCCTTGCGGAAATGCGCGTCCTTAGACGAGTTTCCGCGGCGTTTCAAATGATGCTGGTGAATTCTCTATGAGGATGATTCGTCCGTTTTTGCGGCAGGCAGGCCAATCGTCTCATCCGCATCGCCGGCCCGGCGCGCGCGAACCTGCTGTTTGCGCTTCTGCAGGTTTTCACGCAGCTTCTTCGCTGCCCGCGCCTTGCGCTCCGCCTCGCGTTGCCGCGCCTTCTCGCCGGGACCTGCCTGCGCGTTGCCGCTTGCCGCAAGGGCAACGGGGTCTTCTGAAGCGTTCACGGAAACCGCCGCCTTTGCCTGTTTGTCATGATGTTCGTTCATAAATTCAGCAATATCCGAAAAATACGTTTTTCAACAGGGGGAACGCTTTTTTGCCCCGCTTGTTGAAGAATATCGTTTTGCGACTTGCGCTCGTCAAAAACCTATGGCAATAGGCCGCCACGCTTGATGCTGAAGCAAACGCTTCGGCACCGGATGCTGCTATAGCTCAGGGGTAGAGCACTCCCTTGGTAAGGGAGAGGCCGAGAGTTCAAATCTCTCTAGCAGCACCATTTTCCCCAATAAAATCAGAAATTTACGCAACGTGCCGGTGGGTCTTGTCCACGATGTCGGCTTGCTTTTTCGCAGCATTCTGCACTGGTCTCGGTAAATGTGAAAACCGCGCCTCTTGCGAAGCGCGGTTTCCATTTCCGAATATTCTGTTGCTGCCAGAGCGGGACGAAACCGCCCGTAGCCAACGGGCGCCGCTTACTGGCGGAATAGCGACAGGATATTCTCGGAGCTGGTATTGGCGATGGAGAGCGACTGGATTGCCAGCTGCTGCTGTGTCTGCAGAGCCTTCAGCTTGGTGGACTCTTCGTTCATGTCTGCGTCGACGAGGCGGCCGACGCCCTTGTCGATGGAGTCTGTGAGCTTGTTGACGAAATCTTCCTGAAGATCGAGGCGCATCTTGATGGAGCCGAGATCGGCGCTCGCGCTGATCAGCGATTCCAGCTTGGTGTTGACGAACTGGATCATGTTGTCGAGGCCGTCATTGTCCGTCAACGGCTGGCCCTTGGCGTCCAGCAAACCGCTGAGATCCTTGGTGATGTCGAGATCGATCAGCGAGTAGCCGAGCTTCTGTGCCATCTGGGAATCTGCGGCGGCGGTTTCGAGGTAAATATTGTTATTGGACGAACCGCCGGTTCCGATTGCCGTTACAGTGGTGCCTGCAGGCATCGGCGCGGTATTGTTGGCTTTTACGTAGAGGGCTTCACCCGCTGCGTTTTCGCCGATCTTGAAGTAGGTGCCGTTGTTTCGTGCGGTTGTCGCCGCAGCAACGGTTACGAGGCCGGTTACTGCGTCTGGAGCAGAAACTGTGGTCGTCGTCCCCGAGGGGAAACCCAGAAGCTGGGATTGCGTGAACACCTTTGCGGTAGAGGGCGTGTTTGTGGCAACACCTGCGGGTGTGGTCGTGGTAATCTCGAAATTGCGCAGGGAGCCTGTATCGGAATAATAGGCGGCGCTATCGAGGATACCGTTTTTCGCCGCACCGGTCGAGGTATCGAAAAGGGCAGTCTTGTTGTCGACCTGAACGTTGATCGTCTTGACTGCAACATTGCCCGCGCCGTCACGGATGAAGGAGCCGACGATCTGCTTCGTTATGGGGGTGAGGTTGCCGGATGCGTCGCTGATCTTGCCCTTAAGCCAGTTTTCGCCGGAGAAGGAGGCGGATTCGCCGATGCTTTTCAGCTGGTCCTGGAGCTGACGGATTTCTTCCTGAATCTTTGCCTTGTCGACGCCGGCCTCGCGGGCGGCAACCAGCTTCTTGCTGATTTCCTTGACGACATCGACAGTGGTTTCCATGGCGGAATAGGCTGTATCGACCTTTGCGGCGCCGAGGCCGAGGGCGTCCTGAACAGCGGAAAGAGCACCGTTATCCGAACGCATGGTGGTCGCGATAGACCAGTAGGCGGCGTTGTCGGACGCGGTTTTGACGCGCAGGCCGGAGGAGACGCGCGACTGCGTTTCTTCCATGTCGCTGCCGATTGCGCGGAGGGTCTGAAGGGCGGCCATTGCCGCGACGTTCGTCAAAATGCTGGTCATAATTATTTGCCCCTTGATTGGCTTAAATGAAAAGGGACATTCCGGATTGCCGCCGGTAACGATCGCGCGGCTTGATGCCTGTTAACCTCTTTTTCGTCTTGGTTAACCAATCGTTTCGATGGCTAGGTTTTAGGGCCCGAATGGTTAACAAAGCCTAAACTGTTGTTAATAAAAATTAGGAAATAATAATTTCTCTTAACCATGACGGAAAAAGCCGCACCCTTTCGGATGCGGCTCGATTTTTTGGCGATGTCTTTTCCGATTAACGGAAGAGCGACAGGATGCTCTGCGAGTCGTTGTTGGCGATCGACAGGGCCTGAACAGCCAGCTGCTGCTGGGTCTGAAGAGCCTTCAGCTTCGTGGATTCTTCGTTCATTTCAGCGTCGACGAGACGGCCGATGCCCTTGTCGAGCGAGTCGGTCAGCTTGTTGACGAAGTTTTCCTGCAGTTCGATGCGCATCTTGACCGAGCCGAGGTCGGCAGCGGCGGACGTCATGCTCTGGAGCTGCTTGTCAACGAAGGAAACCATGGCGTCGAGGTACTGGTTTTCCGAGACTGCCGAGCCGTCGCTGTTCTTGAACGTGCCGGTCAGGTCCTTGGTGATGTCCAGAGACGTCAGGGAGTAGGTGAGCTGCGTTGCGAGCTGGGCGGTTGCGCCTTCTTCCAGGTAGATCTTGGTGGTGCCGTCGAGGCCAACGGCAATGTTGGTCTTGGTTGCCGGCAAAGTCGGCGCAGTCGTGTTGATTTTCACATACTGGTCGTTGCCAAGATTGAAGTAGGTGCCGTTGACGTCGGGGACTGTCGCATCGGCGTTAGCGATCGTGACGATACCCGTTGCAGCAGCGGTGGTGAAGGTGACGGGGGTGCCGGCAGTTGCTTCCTTCAGACCCTTCAGTTGGGCTTCAGTGTAAACCTTGGCTGCTGCAACCTTGGTCACCGGCTGGGCGGCGCCTACGCCGTCCGAGTCATTGGTGATTTCGAACAGCTTGTAGCTGCCCGTGGAAGAAAAATAGGCGTAGGAGTCGAGGACGCCCTGCTTGTCCTTTGCAGCGCCCGAAGACGTGTCGAAAAGCACCGTGTTGCGGCTCAGGTCAACGTTGACGGTCTTTACGGACACGTTGCCGGCAGCGTCGCGGATGAAGGAGCCAACGATCTGCTTGGTGACGTTTTTCAGTTCGCCAGCACCGTTGCTGACGGTTGCCTGCAGCCAGTTTTCACCGGAGAAAGACGAGGAGCTGGAGATCGACTTCAGCTGATCCTGCAGCTGGGTGATTTCTTCCTGGATCTTGGACTTGTCGACACCGGGTTCGCGGGCGGCAACCAGCTTGTTCTTGATTTCCTTGACGACGTCGATGGACGATTCCATACCCGAATAGGCGGTATCAACCTTGGCGGCACCGAGGCCGAGGGCGTCCTGTACAGCGGAAAGAGCGCCGTTGTCGGAACGCATGGTGGTCGCGATCGACCAGTAAGCGGCGTTATCGGAAGCTTCGCCGACGCGCTGGCCGGAAGACACGCGGTCCTGCGTCGTTTCCATGTTCTGGCCGATGGAGCGCAGGGTCTGGAGTGCAGACATAGCTGCTACGTTAGTGAGAATGCTCGTCATAGTAAATTTGCCCCTTGAATGGCTGATTAAAGAAGGGACATTCCGGTCTCACCGGGAACAGCGCACAGCATCATGCCTGCTAACCTGCTGATTTTTAATGGTTAGCTCGCCGTTTCGATGGCTCTAGCTAACCTCCATATGGTTAATGAAGAGCTAAGGGTCGCAAAAAAATGCACACGCTGAGATTTTATTATGCAATCTTCGCGCGCATGCGCGCGTAGCCTGAAATGTTTAAAAAATAATAAAGCCGCACCCGTTTCCGGATGCGGCTTTGATAAAAGGGCAATACGCTTGGGTCAGCCTCCGTCACGTTTGCCTGTTTCACGCAATTGCAAGACGGTCAGCCTCCGCTTGCGATCCTGCGTGTAGTGTCATTCAGGCCAGCGGCTATCCGCTTGTCCATGCCCAAAATCTGACAGCCGGTGCTTTCCAATTCCCTAATTTCAGGGCGCTCCCGGCGCTTCGCTCAAATCGTGGTAAATGCTTTCAAAGCAAGGATGGTAAACGAAATCTTCCCGTTTGCGGAGCACTCCACAAATGCAAAACCGCGCCCTTTCGGGCGCGGCTCGACTTTTGTAATTTTCGGTCCGATTAACGGAAGAGCGACAGGATGTTCTGCGAGTCGCTGTTGGCGATCGACAGAGCCTGGATTGCCAGCTGCTGCTGCGTCTGCAGAGCCTTGAGGCGGGTCGACTCTTCGTTCATGTCAGCGTCAACCAGACGGCCGATACCCTTTTCCATCGTTGCCGTCAGCTTGGAAACGAAGTCACCCTGCATCGAGATGCGATTGGAGACCGCGCCCAGATCGGCAGCAGCGCTGTTGAGGGTTTCAAGCTGCTTGTCAACGTGGGTGATGAGCTTGTCGAGGATGTCGTTGTCCGTTGCAGCGGCAGTGCCGAGCATGGTGGCACCAGCGCCCTTGTAGATGCTCAGGTCGGAAATATCGAGGTTCGAAACCGACTGCTTAACGCCGTCTGCTACAGCTGCCTTGTCGAGGATGCCCGTACCCTTGCCGTCTGTTACAGCGCCGGTATCGAACAGAACGTTCGAGCCGCTGAGCTGCAGATCGACGCGCTGAACCTTGACGGCGCCAGCGGAGTCACGGGTGAAGGAAGCAACAACCTGCTTCTTCAGGTTGGCAATAGCCGCATCGTCAGTACCGGCAGCGAATGCTGCGCCGTCGTTGGATGCTTTCGTCTTCAGCCAGTTTTCACCGTTGAAGGTCGCGGAGTCGGCGATCGACGTCAGCTGCTTCTGGAGCTGGCCGATTTCCTTCTGGATCTTCTTCTTGTCGGCAGTCGGGTCCTGGGCAAGGATCAGCTTGTCCTTGATTTCCTGAACGACCTTGATCGTCGCTTCCATGCCGGAGTACGCGGTGTCGACCTTGGCTGCGCCGATGCCGAGTGCGTCAGAAACGGTGGAGAGCGCCGAAGCGTCCGAACGCATCGTGGTCGCGATGGACCAGTAAGCGGCGTTGTCGGAGGCGGAGCCTACCTTCAGGCCGGTCGAGATACGACCCTGCGTGGTCTCCATGTTGTTGCCGATCGAACGCAGCGTCTGGAGAGCAGCCATAGAGGAGGCGTTGGTGAGAATGCTTGCCATAGTATTTTGTCCCTTGTTTTTACGAGATACTGGAGTTGGGGACATTCCGGACTTTGTATTACCGGTCACAACGTTTCGGCTTCATGCCACTCGGTTCCGAATTACTTGCCTTTGGAAACCAAACCCGCTGTGTGTAGGGAGAATTTGGCAGCAAAGAATTGCCCAATTGTTAATTTGAGCATTAAGAAGTACTAGAAAATACTTATGGTTACTGCGAAGTATATTTAATTGGTAAGTTTTTAATTTAAAATTATAGTTATCCGACCCCTAGCAAAAACGGTAACTAAAGGGTTAAAACGCAAAAACCCCGCAGCCGTGGGGCTGCGGGGTTAACAAACAGGATTAACGAAGATTATTTCGGCACAATTGCCGTCAGTTGAACGATCTCACAAGGCTGCCGACCAGCAGGTTCCAGCCGTCGATCAGCACGAAAAAAAGGATCTTGAACGGCAGGGAAATCGAGGTGGGTGGCAGCATCATCATGCCCATGGCCATGGTGATGGTGGCGACGATGAGATCGATGACCAGAAACGGCAGGATGATTAGGAAACCGATCTCGAAACCGCGCCGGATTTCCGAAAGCATGAAGGCCGGAACGAGCACGCGGTAGTCGACAACATTGTCGGTCATCACGACCTGTCCGCGCTCGCGGGCGATATCGACGAACAGCTTCAGATCCTTGTCGCGCGTATTGGCGTTCATGAAGGTGCGGAAGGGTTCGGCGATGCGCCCAATGGCCTGCTGTTCGTTGATCTGGTTTTGCAACAACGGCTGCACGCCGTCTGTCCAGGCTTTATCGAAGGTCGGCGACATGACGTAGAAGGTCATGAACATCGCCATCGACAAGAGGATCATGTTCGACGGGGTCGAGGCAAGCCCCATGCCGGAGCGCAGGATGGAGAAGGCGATCACGAAGCGCGGAAAGCTTGTGACCATGATCAGGATGCCCGGCGCGACTGACAAGACCGTCAAAAGGCCGAAGGTGCGAATGATCCATGCGGCGACGGATCCGTCTATCTGTGTATTGAACAGATCGGTCGGAAATTGCTGGGCGTTGGCAAGGCCCGGCAAAGCCAGAAGAACAGCGATGGTAACAAGAAATCGAATCATTCGATGACAAAGGTCCGGAACATGACCTTGGATACGCGCCCTTGAGAGCGCAGGTCAACTCGTTCCTGAATGTCATCCTTAAGATATTGAAAGCCGCGCGGGCCTTCCAGCTGCTGAAGGGAAACGGTGCGGACGTAGGCCATGATATCCTGATGGATATCCTCCGCGAGATTGACCTCTACCGGACCCTTGAACATCAGCGCCACTTCAAGCCGCACCCAGTTCGTGGAGGGGTATGCAAGGTTGGTGGTGATGGGATCGAGCTGGACGATACCGTTCGCCTCTGCCGGGATTTTATCGATGCCCTCGCCCTTCTTCTCGCCATGTTCGCCAGCGGCAGCCGGGGCATGCGCCTCGGCGCCGGCGATCTTCGGGGCGACCATGCCGCCCACGAACCAGCCGCCGCCCGCACCCAGCAGGGTGAGGATTGCAACGCCAGCGATGGTCATGACCATCGGCGAGGATTTTTTCTTGCCCTCAGTCTGTTCGTTTTCCATGGGTCAGTCCCGCTTTCGCATGTCGGCGTCAGAGCGGCGAGAACAGGTCGACGACCTGCTGACCGACCGGGGGTTGCTGCACTTCCGTCAGGCGGCCGCGGCCACCGTAGGAGATGCGCGCCTCGGCGATGCGCTCGTAGGAGATCATGTTCTGCGCATCGACATCCTGCGGCCTGACGATACCGCCGACGTTGAGGATGCGGATTTCGTGATTCACGCGCACTTCCTGCGAACCGCTGATGATGAGGTTGCCGTTTTCGAGAATGCCGGTCACCACGGCCGCCACCATCAGCGTCAGCTTTTCGGAACGCTTGGTCTTGCCCTTGGCCTGGGTGTCTGTATCGGAGCCGTATTTGATGTTGGAATCTGCCTCCGGCGTCCAACCTAAGATTTCCGCCTTTGCCTTCCAGTTCAGGCCGCTGGAATTAGTACGGTTGCGCTCGGTTTCGTTGTCGAAATCGGCCTTGTCGTTGATCTGGATGTTGACGGTCAGGATGTCGCCGATGTTAAGCGCACGTAGATCCTTGAACAGCGCACCCTGGCTGTCGCTCCACAACGAATAGCCGCTCGCCATGTGCTTTGGCTGCTTCGGATACATGCCCATCTGCGGCGTCTGGCTGAATTGCAGGCCGCTGCCGATCGGGCTCATCGCGGGAGCGTTGCCGATTTCCTTCAGGGTCTGGTTGTTCTGGCAGCCGGCAAGCAGGGCAAGCGGCAGGAGGAGGGCCGGAAGACGCGGGGTCATGAAGGATCCTTCGAAGTGTTTTTGTCGATTGCCTGCGACATGATGCCGGCGACGATTGCGGCTTTCTGAGCATCCATTTCACTGAGGATGAGGCCCGATTGGCGCGGCGGAAGCTGCATGATGATGGCAGCCGCGATTTCCACATGCATCTTCTCGAGCTGCGGTGCTGCGGCATCCGCCTTCATCGTCTTGTAGATATCGACCAGATTGCTTTTCGCCTGCTCGAGGAAATGATTGCGGCGTGCCAGCCAGTCCTCATATTCCGCCTTGCGGTCCTGCAACGCGGAAATGCGCTCGTTGACGTCAGCCTGAAGCTTTTCCAGCTCCTGCTTCTGCATGAGATAGCGCTGGTCGCGGGCCGCATCGGCAATATTGGTGCAGAATTTCTGGATTTCATCCTGCGTGCTGAGTTCGGACACCACGTTTTGCTGGCTTTCGGCGCCGGCGGCGGGCAGCAGGAAAAGCAGCGAGGCAATGGCCGCGAACCGGGTAAAGCCGTTCCTGAAAGCAGTTTTCTTCTGAAGTTCCATCATTGCAGCACGAGCTCCGCCTGAAGGGCGCCGGCGGATTTGATGCCTTGCAGAATGGCGATGATGCCGTCCGCCTTGAGCCCGATGCTGTTGAGACCGGCAACCAGCGTGCGAAGGTCAGGGCCTTCGACGATGGCGACCTTGCTGCCTTCCTGCAGTGCCATGATATCCGTCTGCGGTTGCACCGCCGTCTCGCCGCGCGAGAAGGGCGCCGGCTGGATGACCTGCGGCGATTCCGTCACCTGCACGGTCAGCGTTCCATAGCTCACCGCCACGCGGGAAATACGCACATCCGCGCCGATGACGATCGTGCCCGTGCGCTCGTTGATCACGACTTTCGCCGGCGTATCCGTCTGGACCGTCAGGTTTTCGATTTCCGCCATCAACCGCGTCAGGTCGGCGGTGCGGGGCTTCTGCACCGAGATTTCCTGCGAATCGCGCGGTTCGGCGATGCCATCGCCGTAACGGGCGCGGGCAAAGGCGTTAACGACATCTGCGACGCGCACCGCGGTCGAAAAATCGGGATTGCGCAGCTGAAGGACCAGATTGACCGAATCCTTGAATTTCGACGGCAGTTCCCGCTCGATGATCGCGCCGTTCGGCACGCGCGCCGAGGTCGTGACGCCCTGCGTCAATGTCGCTGCGTCGCCCTGGGCCGAAAAGCCGTTGACGATCAGTGCTCCCTGAGCGACCGCATAGATCTGCCCGTCTGCACCGGAAAGCGATGTCATGATGAGGTTGCCGCCGCGAAGCGAGGAGGCGTCGCCGAGCGAGCTGACCGTCACGTCTACACGGCTGCCGGGGCTGGCGAATGGCGGCAGGTTGGCCGTCACCATCACGGCGGCGATGTTCTTGGCATTGGACTGGCCGCCCTGCGTGGTGATGCCGAGGTTCTGCAGCATGGCGCGCATGGACTGTTCGGTGAAGGGTGAAGAGCGCAGGCTGTCGCCGGTGCCCTGTAGGCCCACGACGAGACCATATCCGATCAGCTGGTTGTCGCGTCCGGCCTGCAGGGATGCGATATCCTTGATACGGGACGTGTCTGCCTGGGCTGGCGGCGTCGAGATGAAGGGCAGGGCCGAAATGACCAGAGCCACACAGAGGATACGAAGCACTTTCATTTCGCCATAACCTGAATGGTTCCGTCCTTCATGACGGTACCGCTGACCATCACGCCGGAATCGATGTTGCGTACCCTTACGACCTCGCCGAGCGAGCCGTCGCTCATGGGCGTTCCGGATGCCATCAGCGTCATGTTGCCGATGTGGAAAACGAGTTTGACGCTCGTGCCGCGCACCACAAGTGACGGTTCACGAAGCGCTGCAATGGGGATTGTGCGGCCGGGAAGCAATGTCTGCTTGGAGATCATGCCTTCCACTTCGCTGATATCGCTCGCGTAACCAGCGGAAATGTTGGGGTTGGTCACTTCCACCGGCTTCACTTGTTCGGGCGTGATCGTCTCGCCCGGATAGATCGTGCGAGTAGGAACCAGCGCCGTCGGTGCCTGTGCAAAAGCGGGTGCCATGGCACCCAGTGAAAAGGCAGACGCAAGGCACATACGGACGAGTGCCGTTCTGCAGCTGCTATGTTTCCGGCCAAACCTCATGTCCGCCTGCCTTTCCGTTCTTACTTCAGGTTCTTGCTGACAATCGAAGCCATTTCGTCAGCGGTGGTGATGACCTTGGAATTCATCTCGTAGGCGCGCTGCGCCGTGATGAGGTCGGTGATTTCCTTGACGGCATCGACGTTCGAGCCTTCGAGGTAGGATTGCTTGATGTAGCCGTAGCTCGGATCGTCAGGCACGCCGATAACGGCGGCGCCGGAGGCCGGCGTCTGGGAAAAGAGGTTGTCGCCGAGCGGCTTCAGACCCGCCTCGTTGGCAAAGTTGGCGATGGTCAACTGGCCGAGTTCAGTGAAATCCGCAGCGTTACCGATGCGGGCGGTCACCTGACCCGTGCGGGTGATGGTGATGTCCTGCGCGTCGGTCGGGATATTGATGTTCGGGATGACATTGTAGCCATCAACCGTCACGAGGTTGCCGTCAGCATTCTTGTTGAAGGCGCCGGCGCGGCTGTAGAGCGTCGAACCGTCGGCCGCCTCGATCTGAAACCAGCCCTGGCCGATGATTGCCACGTCGAGCTTGTTGCCGGTTTCGATCAGGTTGCCCTGGGTGTGGATGTTGCGCACCGCGGAAGTCTGCACGCCGAGGCCGATATTCGCTCCCTCAGGCACGATCGCCTGGTTGGCACGGTTCGGCACACCCTGCATGCGTTCGGTCTGGTACAGAAGATCGGTAAACTCTGCACGCGCGCGCTTGTAGCCGGTGGTGTTGATGTTGGCGATGTTGTTGGCAATGACTTCCAGATTGGTCTGCTGGGCGTCCATACCGGTGGCAGCGATGGCAAGAGCTCTCATGTCATTTTTCCTGCGGGGCTAGAGCATTTCCAGTAAAGGCGCGGAGCGGTTCTGCGTCCGGAAAGTGCTTAAAAACAAAGGCCTAGAGCGCGGCCAACGATTGGCTTCAAACCGGACGCGCTCTAGATCTGCATCTTGGTAATGTCGAGATAGGCCGACACGATCTTGTCGCGGAACGCGATGGCCGTTTGCAGCGACTGCTCGGCCGAAAGCACGGCATCGACCACTTCGCGTGTGTTTGCCTTGCCCTGAATACCTTCGAAGGAGGCCACTTCCGCCTTCTTCAGGTTGTTCATCGCATCCGTCGACATATTGCCGAGAACGCTTGCGAAGCTTGCGCCCGTCTGCTGGGCGGGCGTCGTCTGCTGGCTGCCGAAAATGCTGTCGGTCAGCGAAGAGACGTTGCTCGTGCCACGCGTGAGCGAGAGGGAACCGAGTTGTTTGATGCCGTCGATCATTGCGATGCTTTCAGAAGGTCGATGGTGGAGGCGACGAGGTCGCGTGTCTGGCGGATGACCTGAAGGTTGGCGTCGTAGCTGCGGTTGGCTTCGCGCATATCCGCCATTTCGATCAGGACGTTGACGTTCGGCATCTTGACCATGCCGCTGGTGTCGGCGGCCGGATTGCCGGGGTCGTATTCATGGACGAAATCGCCGCGGTCGACGCCAAGCTTCTTTACCGTCACGCGCTGCACGCCGCTTACGCGGTCAAGCTCGGAGCCGAATGTCACGGTCTTGCGGCGATAGGGGTCGGCGCCAGGCGTGTCGCCGGTCGATCTTGCGTTGGCAATGTTCTCCGAAACGATACGTAGTCGGGTGGACTGCACTTCCAGGCCGCTGCCCGCGATCTTGCTCGCCGCACTCAAGGGATCCATGGTTTACCTCTTTACCGTCATCAGCATCATGCGATGGAAGGATTTGACGAGACTGGCGTTCAGGTCGTATTGCCGCTTGATCTCGCCGGTCTTGGTCATTTCCTCGGCAAGCGCGACCGAATTGCCGGACTCCTGCATGCCGATCTCGTTATTGATCGGGTTGTCGCGCACCGCGATATTTTCGCTGAGCTCGCTAGCACCGAAATGGGCGGGATGGGTCTTCGCCATGCCGACCTGCTGGCTGGTGGCCTGCATGACCGCTTCGAAAGGACTGACATCCTTGGCGTGAAACTTGGGTGTGTTGGCGTTGGCGATGTTGGTCGCCACGACTTCCTGCCGCACGCTCAGCCATTCCGCTTGGCGGGAGGCCAGATCGAACAGTTGAATCGGTTGCATAGACTTCTCCATCTCGTATGGCCCGAACCTACGGTGCTAATCTTGCGTCAGACTTGCGGTGAGGCGCGTAGGTGCGGAAGCACTGGAGAATCTGATCCCGAAGGCGATTGCGAAAACAAAAATGGCGCGCCGTTAAATGCGGCACGCCTTGGGATCGAATAGTGAATTGCGAAGACGTCTCCGTCCTGCCTGACTGGATCCGGCGACGGCAGCAGACTTCAGCAGAGTGCCGGTCTGACTACTTCTCGGGATGATAGGTTTTACCGGAAGAAGTCTCTATCATCCACTCGCCGTCGCGCTGCTCGATTTTGGTCAGGCGCGCATTGTCGGGCAATGTGGAGCCCACCCGCACCATATACATGCCCGATCCGTCCTCGATGAGGGCGCGGCCGTTGGAGACATGCAGCAGGCGGAAGGAGGTCTGGCCGGGGAAGGGCTGGCCTTCAAGCCCTGCGGCGAGATTGTTCTGTTTTTCCTTACCCTTTTCGCTGACCGTCGCCGTCGTCAGCATGTCCGGCAATTCGCCGGGCGCTGGCGCGTCTTCCTTGTTGCGATTGGTCATGGCCAGGGGCGAAACGCTGAAGACTTCGCGCGGACCGGTATGGGGCAAGTCGCGCGTGCGGTCGCCGTCTGCCACTCTCATTCCAAACTTGTCCTCGTTAAAGAACACGTACCAGGGGAAAAATGCGGCGGCGGCGGCAAGTCCTATTCCCGTCCACGCCAGAATACGGTCGGGCGTGAAGAAGGGAGGCTGCGGCTGTACGTTCTCGAGGTCGTTATCGTCGATCTTGTCGATCTGTTTCTTTTTCACGGGTCAGCCTCTCATTCTCGGGTTTACCTGTGGCTGATTATTTTGCACTCCACCGCGCAACGCGGTCGCCAGATCGGCGTAGGCGTCCTGCGCCGCCGGTTCATTCGGAAGCTGTTTCAGCGTTTCATAGATGATCGGAACCTGTTTCACCGCCATGTCGAGATCGGGATCGGTGCCGGGTCGATAACCGCCGATGAGGCGCAGATCCCGCGTTTCCTCAAAGCGGTGCACCAGCGCTTTCAGACGCGACACCAGCTTTTCCTGATCCGGTGTCCATGCCTTCTTGGCGAGACGCGAGATCGAGGCCAGAGGATTGATCGGAGGATAGCGGCCTTCTTCTGCAAGGCTGCGATCCAGCACGATGTGGCCGTCGAGAATACCGCGGGTCGAATCGGCAATCGGATCGTTGTGGTTGTCGCCGTCCACCAGAATGGAGACGATGGCGGTGATGGTACCGCTGCCTTCGGCGCCGGGTCCCGCCCGCTCCAGAAGGCGCGGCAATTCGGTGAAGACCGAGGCCGGATAGCCGCGTGCCACCGGCGGTTCACCCGAAGCGACCGCCACTTCGCGGATCGCATGGGCAAAACGGGTCACGCTGTCGATGATAAGAAGGACGTTGTCGCCCCTGTCACGGAAATATTCGGCAATGGTGACGGCCGAAAGCGGCGCCATCTTGCGCAGCATCGGGCTTTCGTCGCTGGTCGCGACAACGGCGACGGACTTGCCCATATTCTCGCCCATCGTATCCTCGATGAACTCGCGCACTTCGCGACCGCGCTCGCCGACAAGTCCGATGACGACCTTGTCGAAGGCGTCGGCCTTGGCAAGCATCGATAGGAGCGTGGATTTTCCCACGCCTGAGCCCGCAAAAATGCCGAGACGCTGGCCAAGGCAGAGAGGCGAGAAAATATCGATTGCCCGGACACCCGTCTTGAAAGGCGTCTCCACCCGCTTGCGCGTCATCGACGGCGGTGCATTGCTGGAAATCGGACGGCGCTCCGTGCCTGATGCAAGCGGACCCTTGCCATCGATGGGTTCGCCAAGCGCATTGATGGTGCGGCCGCACCAGCTGTCGTCAGGCGCAACGCGGAAGGCACCCTTGCGGATGACGGTGTCGTGAATGCCAATCGGCTCGCCCGGTTCGATGGGGCAGACGTAGCAGATATCGGGTTCCACGCGCACGACTTCGCCGAGATGGATACCGGTCGCGCTGCGATGGGCGACGAACTCGCCCAGCCTCACATGCCGCGACAGGCCGGAAACCGTGTAGTGTCCGGCGGCGATGGTGCGGACATGGCCGCCCGGCGCCACCGAAAACTCCGGATCGGCATAGTGCCCGGCAAGGCTGGCGAGCTGGGCGAGCTTCGGTGAAATCGCCTCGACCGTGAGCGTGGATTCCGGCATTGTCATCGCTCAGTTCCTTAACGTGCGCCGCCAAGCGTCTTGATGGCATCGCCGAAAGTGGATTCGGTATCGCGCATCAGCGACGAAATGCTCTCGAAGGCCCGGTTGACCTGGATGAGCTGCGTCATCTGGGAAATGCCGTTGACGTTCGACTGCTCGAGATAACCCTGAACGACGCCGACCTCGTGATTGTTGACGACCGGCGTCGGCGGGGCCACGGGCTTCACGCCGCTATTGGGATGGCGCAGGAAGCCTTTCGAGAAATCCGCCTGGAAGATACCGAGCGTGGCGACGATGTTGTCGTTCTGCCTGATAGCGCCATCGAGACTGACGGTGATCGGGCCACCATTCGCATTGAGCTGGATGGGACCGCCGCCGGCGTCGAGAACCGGATAACCGCTTGAGGAGATGAGCGCGCCGTCCGGGCGCATGGTGAAACGCCCGTCGCGGCTCAGGATCTGGCCGTCGGGTGTGTCCATCGCGAACCAGGCATCGCCCTTGATGGCGAAATCGAAACTATTGCCAGTCTGTTCGAAGGCGCCCTGACGGGTGGAGAGATAGTCGTTACCCTGCGATACGAACGCCACCTTGGCATTCATGTCATTGTGGTTCTTGGCGACCATTTCGTCGAATTTCACTTCGGAACCGCGGAAACCCACCGTGTTCGCATTCGCCATATTGTCGGAAATGGTGGTGAGACGACGCTCCAGCGCAATCTGCGAGGAAAGGGCGACGTATAGTCCGGATTGCATATCATTTGCCTCCGAGTTTCAGGGAGTTGATGGAGATCAGCAGGTCCGGGGAAATGCCGTAGCCGCTGGAGGAGCCGAAAACGGCCAGAGGATCATAGGTCGTGGAGGGATTTTGCATCTCCCACATGATGGTGAAACGCTCGAGCAGCTTGCCGACCTTTTCAGGATTTTGCAGATCCTTGATATTGATGGATTTTTCGATGAGCGCGGCCTGTTTTTCGACGCTTCCTGCCGCAATTTCGTCAGGCAGGTTGTAGGCGGTGCGGAACACCTGCGCGAGCGCGTCGTCGGCTAGAAAATCGAGACCCGATTTGATCGTTGGTGCCTTGCGCTCGAAGTAAAGAGCAAGCCGGACACCGTTATTGTCGCCGCCCGCCTCCTGCTCCAGCGTCTGGCGGGTGTATTTGCTGATGATGCCGGACTGGGCCGCTTCGGTCGCAGTTGCAGCTGCACCGAGACTTGCAAAGTCGAGCGATTTCGCAAGGTCCGAATAGCGGCTGTCGGAAAGCTTGTTGGCGAAGGCGTTCTTGTCGGCCGTGCCTTCGGTCAGCACCTTGCGGATGAAGGCTTTCGCATAGGCCATGTCCTCGAGGCCGTTAGCTTTCAGCGCATAATTGTAAAGACGGGTATCGGCCATGAAGTCGTCGACGGATTTCACGCTGCCGATCTTCGACCGGTAATATTCGGTTTCGCGCGCCACGTCGGGTTGCTTCGACACACGCTCAAGCGATTTGCCGATGTCCTGACTGATCAGTCTGTAGCTGGTGTAGGTGGAAGTCACTGAACCGCCGCTCTCGTTTGATCCCGATACCAAGGCGCACGTCCGCCTTTGTCGGGATAATGCCGGATGTTGCTTGTGCGAAACTGGCTGCAGTGACGAGGGACAGAGGCTCCGCGGACAGGTTCACGCAAGCCACATTTTCTAGAGATGGCGGCATGGAACACTGTTCGGGCGTGGTCGATCAATGAATATTGTAATTGGACTTATAATCACCTTCGGCTGCATCATCGGCGGCTACATGGCGATGGGCGGCCATCTGGACGTGCTGGTTCAGCCGTTCGAATTGTTGATTATCGGCGGTGCCGGCCTCGGCGGCTTCATCATGGCGAACCCGATGAAGGTCGTGAAGGATTCGGGCAAGGCGCTCGGCGAGGCCTTCAAGCACTCGGTCCCGAAGGAGCGCAACTATCTCGACGTACTCGGCGTACTTTATTCGCTGATGCGCGACCTGCGCACGAAATCGCGCAACGAGATCGAGGCGCATATCGACAATCCGGAAGAATCCTCGATCTTCCAGAGTGCACCCTCGGTGCTGAAGAACAAGGAGCTGACGTCGTTCATCTGCGACTACGTCCGCCTCATCATCATCGGCAACGCGCGCAGCCACGAAATCGAAGCACTGATGGACGAGGAAATCGAGACCATCCTGCACGACAAGCTGAAACCTTACCACGCGATCACCACCATGGGCGATTCCTTCCCCGCCATCGGTATCGTCGCGGCGGTTCTCGGCGTCATCAAGGCCATGGGCAAGATCAACGAATCACCGGAAGTGCTGGGCGGCCTCATCGGCGCCGCACTGGTGGGCACCATGCTCGGCATCATCCTGTCCTATTCGATCTGCAACCCGCTCGCTTCGCAGGTCAAGATCGTCCGCACCAAGCAGCACCGCCTCTACATCATCGTCAAGCAGACGCTGATCGCCTACATGAACGGCTCGGTGCCGCAGGTCGCGCTTGAATACGGGCGCAAGACCATCTCCAACTACGAGCGGCCGTCCATCGACGCCGTCGAACAGGAGATGATGAACCCCGGCGGCGAAAACAAGGCGGCATGACCATGGCTAAAGCTGCACAGCAAAGAGCACCCGTCATCGACACGTCGCTGCTCGCGAAACTTACCGGCGGGCTTTCCGACCGCAAGACAATCGCGAAGGTCGGTTCCGATATCGGCCATCTCTACAGCGAATTCCTGCCTGATATCTTTCACAGCGAGACCGGCATTGCGATAGACGTCGAATATATCGGCTCCGAATCGGGGCTGATGACCGATCTCATCGCCAATATCGGCGGCAATTTCTCGGTTGCGGATTGTTCTCTGCGCAACTGGTGCCCCAATTTCATGATGGCGGTCGGCAACGGCTTCGTCATCGCGCTCATGGAGCGCATGCTGGGCGCCGCCGCCGACACCATCGGCGAGCCGGACGAGCGCAGCCTTTCCCACATCGAACTCGACCTGGCGGCCATGGTTCTCGGGCGCATCGGGGGTGTCCTGCGGTCGGGCGTCAACGCGCCGGGCGGTTTCGAGGCGACGATCGACCCGCCCTTTACGGCCAATGGAAAAAGCGCCTTCGAGGAGATGATCGCCGGCCTCTACGGCGTGACAGTCCGCATGAAGATCGCCATCGGCAAGGTTTCTTCGGAATTCGCGCTGATCGTGCCGCAGCGGCCCCTTCTCAAGACCTCCATCGCCGCTCCCAAGGCTTCAGCCCAGGCGCTGAAGAAGCAGGCGGAATGGGTGGATTTGATCTCTGAGCAGGTGAAGAGATCGCAGGTAACGCTCGAGGCGCGCATCAAGCTCGAAACCTTGACCCTGCGGACGATCTCCAGGCTGGTGGCCGGCGACGTCATTCCGTTTCAGGATCTGAAGCAGGACGACATCGGCGTTGAGGTCAGCGCCAACGGCTCCAAGCTCTATAATTGTGAATTCGGCAAGTCCGGCGACCGCTACATGGTTCGGGTAAAGAACAATGTCAGCACGGACGACGAGATCTTGCGACATCTGATGGGTTAAAACCTGTCCACCTTTTTTGGGTTCTGGGCAGGCTGACGCAAGTTTCAAAGGGAATAATCAGCGCATGGCTACGAAGAAAACACCTGTGACCGATGATATGGCGCTGCCGTCGCTTGAAGACGGCGGTGAGCTCGACCAGGCTATCGGCGATCTGCGTGGCGTCCTCAAGACGGATGCGGAAGGTTCGCTGTCCGACTTTGGCGACTTCGGGGATTTCGGGAGCGTTGACGACGCTTCCGCCGACAGCGACCTTTCCGCCTTCGGTGGCGGAGTGGGCGATTTTGCGATGAACGATTTCGCGGCCACCCCACAGGTCGCGGGCATCAAGGCGCCGCTCGGCAGTGGCCTGTCCGACAATATGGACCTGATCATGGATATCCCGATCGATGTCCAGATCGTTCTTGGGACCAGCCGCATGCTCGTCTCGGGTCTGATGAGCCTTGAAGAGGGTGCAACGATCGCGCTTGACCGCAAGATCGGTGAACCGGTCGAGATCATGGTGAATGGCCGCCGTATTGCGCGCGGTGAAATAACGGTACTTGAAGACGACGATACGCGCTTCGGCGTAAAATTGATTGAAGTAATGAGTACGAGAAAAGCCTGATCCCTGTGGGGACGGAGAGGAAAGACCATGATGGACTTCGAGGATTTCGGTAACCCGCTGGCAGGGAAGCCGTTGTCTCAGGCCGACAAGGCGGCCGCGGTGCTTCTTGCCATGGGCAAGGGCGTCGCCGGCAAGCTGCTGAAATTTTTCACGCAGCACGAATTGCAGATGATCATTTCCTCGGCCCAGACGCTGCGTGTCATTCCCCCTGACGAACTCGCCCAGATCGTGGCGGAGTTCGAAGACCTGTTCACGGAAGGAACGGGTCTGATGGACAATGCCAAGGCGATCGAAAGCATTCTCGAAGAGGGCCTGACACCGGAGGAGGTGGACAGCCTTCTCGGCCGTCGTGCAGCCTTCCAGGCCTATGAAGCGTCGATCTGGGATCGCCTGCAGGAAGCGGAGCCGGAATTCGTCGGCAAGTTCCTGCTGCGCGAGCATCCCCAGACCATCGCCTATATCCTCTCCATGCTGCCCTCGTCCTTCGGTGCCAAGGTCCTTCTGACCATTCCCGAAGAGCAGCGCGCCGATATCATGAACCGCACGGTGAACATGAAGGAAGTCAGCCCCACGGCTGCCCAGATCATCGAGAAGCGTGTGGTCAACCTCATCAACGAGATCGAAGCAGAGCGCAATGCGGGCGGTTCCACGAAGGTTGCCGACCTGATGAACGAAATGGAAAAGCCGCAGGTCGATACGCTGCTCAGCTCGCTCGAAACGCTCAGCAAAGAAGCTGCCAACAAGGTCAAGCCGAAGATCTTCCTCTTCGACGATCTCATGTTCATGCCGCAGCGCAGCCGCGTCCTGCTGCTCAACGATGTCTCGGCGGACGTTCTCACCATGGCGCTGCGTGGCGCAACCATGGAAATCAAGGAATGTGTGCTGTCCAGCATCAGCCCGCGCCAGCGCCGCATGATCGAATCGGACCTCGCCGTGCCGCAGGCTTCTATCAACACCCGCGAAGTGGCGATTGCACGCCGCGCCGTGGCGCAGGAAGCGATCCGGCTGGCCAATTCCGGTCAGATTCAGCTGAAGGAAGCCTCCACGGAGGAACAATCCGCAGCAGCCTGAGCGGAAGCCGGTTGATAACCCGCCTTACAGGCAATGCCGGCCATTGCGATGGCCGGTCTCGGGCGCTAGTTTCGGAATGACGGCCTGCCGCGATCGGCGGGCCTTTTTTTATCCCGGGAACGTGCCTTGGCAGACGATCAGGACAAGGACAGTAAAACAGAAGACCCAACGGAGAAAAAACTCCGTGATGCGGCGGAAAAGGGCAATCTTCCCTTTTCCCGCGAGGTGCCGATCTTTGCTTCGTCACTCGCCTTTTACTGCTATCTGGTTTTCTTTTTGCCCGACGGCGCCGGTCGCCTCGGCGTAACGCTGAAGGACCTGTTCGGCCAGCCCGAACAATGGAACCTCAGCACCAGGCCGGATGCCCTTTCGCTGCTTTATTTCCTCGGCACGTCCATGGCCTATCTGCTCATGCCGGCCATGATCATGTTCATCGTCTTCGGCCTTGCCTCCTCGTTTTTCCAGAACCTGCCGTCGCCGGTGCTTGAGAGGGTGCGTCCGCAATGGTCGCGCATCTCGCCTGCAAAGGGGTTCGGCCGCATCTACAGCAAGCAGGGATTTGTGGAATTCGGCAAATCGCTGTTCAAGATCTTGATCGTTTCGATCATCATGTTCCTGTCTCTGCGCGGCGATTTCTACAGTCTCATCGACCTGATGTTCTCCGACCCGCAGGTCATTTTCGTCAGGGTTGTCGAGCTCACCAAAAAGATGATGGTCGTGATTCTCTTTTCGACCGCGCTGCTTGCCGCCGTCGACCTTTTGTGGACGCGCCACCACTGGTTCAGCCAGCTGAAAATGACGAAGCATGAGGTGAAGGAAGAGTACAAGCAATCGCAGGGCGACCCGGTGGTCAAAGCCCGTCAGCGTTCGGTCGCCCGTGACCGCGCCCGCCGCCGCATGATCGACAATGTGCCGCGCGCGACACTGGTGATTGCCAACCCGACACACTTTGCAGTGGCGTTGCGTTACGTTCGCGAAGAAGGCGACGCGCCTGTCGTCGTTGCCAAGGGTCAGGACCTTATCGCATTGAAAATCCGCGAGATTGCGGAAAAAAATAATATACCCGTTTTTGAAGATCCGCCGCTCGCACGCTCCATGTTTGCGCAAGTCTCGATCGATAGTGTGATTCCACCAGCTTTTTACAAGGCTGTAGCTGAGCTCGTTCATCGGGTTTACGCCATGAAGTCATCGAAAATACGGGTTCAATAAAACCAATGAAAAAATCCGCCTATTCTGAAAAGCGGGAAATGATCGTCGCAGAGGCGATCAACCCGATCGCCACCGAACTGCGCCTGCTCGATCCGGCCGACCTGATTTCATTGCTCAGATTCGAGTGCTACGGCAGCATTGCCGACCTCGTCTCGTCGGCCGCGGAGCTTTATTATCATCCGGGCACGATCAATTTCGGTGCCGGTGGCGAATACAGGCTCGAATGGGAAGGGGCGCCGGAGATCGTCCTCGATCTCGAACTGAAACCGCACGGCGCGACGGTTTATGCGCAATTGATTCTGGCCAACGAGCATGCTGCGGTCGAGATCAATCATGTTTCGTTTCAGAACCCTTCGGAAAATCCGGACGAGAACACCGAATTTCTCCGTCAGAGCCTGACGGCTGCCCGATTCGTGTCGGCCCGCCAAGGCGAAGCTGCCTGAACCAGTCCAGCGGACATTTTCATATATTATCCATTGCGCCTTCCGAATTCGCGGGCGCGATGGCTTCATTCGGGCACTTTTTCACCCGACCTTGCCTGAAGCGTGTCGGTTTATGCAAAACCGGCCTGTGAAGGCAAGGAACGCCTTGCAAATCAGCGTTGTTGTTTGGTACCTATCGAATTAACGATTTGTTAACGAACGGCAGGTCGCGGTGGCTCTTTTTACCATCGCTGATGCGCATGATGCCTCTGCTCGTTTTCGGCGCAGCGCCGGATTTTTCCTGACAGTACCAATTGGGTGGACCCAATGACCAGCATTTTGACCAATGCGGCGGCGATGGCCGCGCTGCAAACCTTGCGCATGATCGACAAGAATCTCGAGACGACGCAGGCGCGTGTGTCGTCCGGCTACCGTGTCGAAACGGCGGCGGACAATGCCGCCTACTGGTCTATCTCCACAACCATGCGCTCCGACAATGCAGCGCTCTCGGCCGTGCAGGATGCATTGGGACTGGGCGCCGCCAAGGTCGATACGGCCTATGACGCCCTTGCGAACTCGATCGAGGTCGTCAAGAAAATCAAGGAAAAGCTTGTCGCCGCCTATGGCGTCGGGGCTGACCGCGGCAAGATCCAGGACGAAATCAAGCAGCTTCAGGAACAGCTGAAGAGCACGTCGGAATCTGCCTCCTTCTCCGGCGAGAATTGGCTGCAGGCCAGCATCAGCAATGGTGGCACGCCGCCGGTTGTAGAACCCATCACCAAAAAGGTCGTCGCGTCCTTCACACGCACCGGTTCGGGCAATGTCGGCGTCACCACGGTTGACTATGTGCTGGACGGCAGTGCCGTGCTTTTCGACCTCAGCGGCGGAAAACTCGGTATTCTCGACAAGAGCGCCGTTTTTGTCGCGAAGACGGAACAACAGATCACCCAAGCATCGACGACAGCCGGCGTGACCACCAATGCGGGTTACGTCGTCAAGAAATTGACGGACGCGGAAATCGGCACGCTGAATGCGGCGACGCCGGATACGAATACCGACCCGAGCGTCTACAGCAACGGAACGGTGAATTATCTTCGTTTGTCCGAGAATACCTGGGTCAAGGTGACGGCGACCAACCCTTCGAGCGGCACCACCACCGTCGCGGCGGCCTATCGGGACACAGGCAGCAACGATTGGTTTTATGACACGACCGGTGCGCCGACCTCCGTTGCCAGATCCCTCGGTCTTTCCGTCTCCACGCTCGATCTCGACAATCTCGATGTCGTGGCGGCAGCCATGAGCGGTTTTTCCGGTGGCACCACGAACTACACCGCTTCCGACGCCATCGATGTGATGATGAGTTTTGTCGACAAGCAGCTCGAAGCCATGACCAGTACGGCCTCCAGCCTCGGCTCACTACAGAGCCGCATCAACATGCAGGAAAACTTCGTCTCGAGCCTGATGGACGTGATCGACAAGGGTATCGGCCGTCTCGTGGATGCGGATATGAACGAGGAATCGACCAGGCTGAAGGCTCTGCAGACACAGCAGCAGCTCGGCATCCAGGCGCTCTCGATCGCCAATGCCAACGCGCAAAACATCCTTCAGCTCTTCAAGTAAACCGGCGTCGGTCCGGCGGGTTCGGGGGAGTTGGTTGCAAGGTTTCTGAAAACGGGGCCCGCCTTCATCCTCGCACAAGTTTGAACACCTAACGTCGGGGCAATATCGGGTGGATCGCATGGCGTGATCCGGCCGGAAACAATTGAAGAGACGGGCAGGGTAGCAAGGATGACGGTGGTGCCGCCAAACGGCTTAGATCGCAGGCAACGAAACATGTCTCGCCCCTTTGGCCTGTCTCGCCGGGGGCCGGCATGAGCGCGTCCATTGCAAGATATCTCAAGGATTTCGGTGACGTGCAGCCCGCGGGACTGACGTTCGGCGAACCGTTGGCGGATGTCGACGGCATTTCCGGTTTTGGCGATATTGCGTCCGGTTTCGATGAATTCGAGCCGCTCGACGTCGAAAGCGAAAAACAGGCCGCCTATGCCCGTGGTCACGAGGATGCGACCCGCGAGATCACGGAGAAAATGCAGGCCGAGCGCGAGGAGCTTCTTGCCGCTCATGCCGCAGAACTCGTAGGCTTACGTTCCGTCTATCTGGAAGAAATTGCCGTTTTCCTGTCGCTAAGGCTGCGTGAAGGCATCGATGCGATCGCGACCAATCTCAGCGAACAGACCGCCAATATCCTTGCCCCGGTTCTGACCGAAGAGCTGTCGCTGAAGGCCGTTTCGGCGCTTGCGGATGTCGTTCGTGCTTCCATGCCGGATGGCGAGGCCGTGACCCTTGTGGTGAAAGGCCCGAAAGATTTGTTTGAGCAGCTGAAGACGCAGCCGGGCTTTGAAGAAGAGACGATGAAATTTACCGAGACGGCAGATATCGATCTCTCCGTTGAGTTGGGTGAAAGCGTGTTCGTCACGCGCATGTCCGCCTGGGCGTCCAGTCTTCGCAAGGTGATGAAATGAGTGAAGGCGAAAATCACCACCACGGCAAGAACGAGATCATCATCGTCAAACGCCACAAGGGCGGGCACGATGGCGCCCATGGCGGCGCGTGGAAGATCGCTTATGCCGACTTCATGACGGCCATGATGGCGTTCTTCCTCGTCATGTGGCTGGTCAACGCCGCAAACGAGGAAACCAAGGCCTCGGTCGCCAGCTATTTCAATCCGATAAAGCTGTCCGATGAGAAACCCTCGTCCAAGGGGCTGGAAAAACCCGTGGACAAGGAAGAGGGCGTCGAGAAGAAAGACCAGTCCAACATAAAGGCGGAAAAGGTCACCCAGGGTTCAGCCGCCGCGACAGGTGAAGACCTGACCTCGCAGACCGGGGAGCAGTCGAACTTCTCAGAAGCGGACTTTTTCGAGAATCCCTATTCCGTTCTGGCGGAAATTGCCCAGCAGGTCGGGCAGCAGGCCAATGTCAGCGCCAAGGGCGAAGGTGGTGCTGCCGATTCCGGCCCGGCGACGGGTGCGAGCGGCGGTGAGGCTTACCGCGATCCCTTCGATCCCGATTTCTGGACCCAGCAGGTGAAGATCACACGTGCGGACCAGCAGCAAAATCCGGTCGAACAGCAGCAATCTGCCGAGAACAAGCAGCAGGACGCTGCCAAGGATAATGAAGCGGTTGCGGCTAAATCGTCTCAGCAGCCAGCCGATGGTGCAGATCACGGCAAGGCCATGGAAGTCGCCGCCGTGGTGCCGCAGCAGCGGCCGGGTGCCGCAGAGCAGGCAGCACTTACGCAGCCTCAGCCGGAGCAGCAGCAAGGTACTGCTGCGCAGAAGGAAGAGGCCAAAGAGCTGCGCCAAGAGATCGAGAAGCAGATATCCGGCATCAGCGGCAAGCTCGCCGAAGGTCTGGTGGTGACGCCCGCCGAAGGCGGATTGCTGTTGACCATTTCCGACCAGACGGAAACGCCGATGTTCAATGTCGGATCGGCTGTGCCCCGCGGCGAAATGGTCCTGGCCATGGAGAAGATCGGCAAGTTGCTTCAGGAGCGTGGCGGCAGCGTGGTGATCCGCGGCCATACCGATGGACGCCAGTTCAAGGGTGAGGCCAATGACAATTGGCGGCTTTCCATGGACCGCGCGCATAGCGCCTATTACATGCTGGTTCGCGGCGGCCTGTCGGAAGAGCGGGTGAAACAGGTTTCGGGTTTTGCGGATCGCAGATTGCAGGTGCCGGCAGACCCGCTGGCGAATGCGAACCGCCGTATCGAAATCCTGCTTGAGGCCGATCGGGGGTGAGTGTGACGAAATCCTCGAAACGTTGGGTTTTTCTTGCGGCGACACTGTGTGGTCTCGGTGCCGAACCGGCGAAGGTTTTTGCGCAATCGCAAGACAACCTCATGCCCTATGCCATGTTGCGCTCCCTGCAGTTCGTGCAGGATTCCGTCACCATGGGAGACCATTCGGCAACCGAAATGCAGCGGTTTCTGCTCCAGACGATCGACGAGCGGCTTAAGAGCGCACCTTCGGCGATCTTCAAGGATCCGCGCAATGTTGATGCGGCGCTTGTCTACGCGATGAGCGGCGGCAATCCGGCCACGCTCGAATTGCTCGTCGCGCGGGATGTGGACGGCAATTTCGACAGCCGCGTCGCCGATATTCTGCGCAAATATCTGTCCGGCAAGGGAACGCTGGTCGCCCAGAGCATCGCGGCCATGGTGCCCGAGTATCGCGGCACGAGAATTGGCGCCTATCTTGCACTGATCGGCGGCAATGTGACGATCCCCCGCGATCCGGTGGCTGCCCTCGGTTTCTATGACATAGCCCGGCTCGAAGCGCCCGGTACCATCGTGGAGGAGGCTGCACTCCGCCGCTCGCTTGCTATCGCCGTTGAAGACGGCGATGCCGGGCGTGGCGTCGAATATGCACAGCGTTACGCGCGGCGGTTCCTGCATTCGCCCTATGCCAGCCAGTTCGCGGACCTTCTGGTCTCACTTGTGGTCAAACGTGTCGATTCCATCGGGCACGACACGATAGAGGAAACATTCGCCATGATGGACGCGGAGAGGCAGAAGGAAGCTTATCTGCGCCTGTCCCGTCTCGCGGCGATCAGCGGCAAGGATTCGCTGGCGCGCATGGCGGCGTTGAAGGCGAAAGCGCTGTCGCCGGATATGCCGGACCAGCCGCAAGTTCAGGCAAATCTCTATGAAAGCCTTTCCAATATCGGCACGCCCGATGTGGTGAGCGCGATTGAAACAATCGGGCAAATTCCCGAGGCCCAGCTTTCGGATCGCGACAGGGCCCTGCGGGACGCGGCAAGGGCAATCGCCGACCAGGTGGTTCGTCCGCCTTCCCCGCAGCCTGGCGCCGATCCCGGTGTCACGGCAGGGCAGGGGGCCGGGTCGGGCGCGCCCGCGAATGAGGCGGCCAGTGCCGAGACCAAGGGCATATGGAGAGTTGAAAACCACAAGGCTGAGGATGAGGGCGAGAACGTCCGGCAACTCGTGACGAGCGGCCGCAGTAAGCTCGATGAAATCGACAGCCTTTTGAAGAAAGGCGAGGGGGCACCATGATCGACGCAACCATCAACGCGATAGTGAATGCGCCATATAACGATCCGCGCGCTGGCAGCGCCAGTGTGAGGGACGACGCCAAAGGCGGAAGTTTCGGCGACACCCTCGCGACGGTCAGGGAAGAGCGCCCGCCGCAGGCAACGCATTCGCGTCATCAGCAGGAAGCGGGATCGGCTGAGGAGCAGAATGTGCAACCGGATGACGATGCTGAAAAGACGGATGTGCCGGTCAAGCGGCCTCCGAGCTTCCTGAACGTGATCGTCAAGGACCATTCCGGAGAAGGCCATGGTCACGAGGCGCTGGCGGAGCTTCAGAATGCGATTAAGACGGCGCACACATCGCCTGAAAACGGCAAACCTGGCAAGAAGGTCAAGGACGCCGACAAGGAGAGCCAGACGGCGGCGGATGCAATCGATCCGAAGCTGGCAGAGCTGCAGACGCTCACGGCCAATGTCGGCGATATCGTGACAGCCAAGACGCCCCTTGAGGAAATTGCGCAGGCGATTGCCGGTAAGGCCGATGTCAAATCCGAAAAGGTTGAAACTGTCAGGGGTAAGGCTGAGCCTCTGGCGAAGGACATGCACGCACGGACCGAGCTTGCCGGAAACGAAGCCGGATCCGGATCGGGCACTGAAGGCGACGCCTCGGCATTCCGCTTCGCATCTCCTCGTTCCGGCACAGCCCGCGCTCTCGATATGAGTACGGTTCAGCGGGATGGCCGCGTCGAGTTCGATGCCCGGGAAAGCAGCGGCAAGGCGACCGAGACGATTACGGTTCTCGATTCGCGGCGGTTCATTGGTCTGGCACCTTCATCCAACGCCTCGGCTCTGACTGGCCTCATCGCCAATGATTCTGAATGGGTTAGCGCCATGCAGCCCGGCTCGTCGCTGTCCAATGAGGCGGCCCAGAGCAGTACCGGCAAAGTCGTCCATACGCTGAAGCTGCACATGACGCCGATCGAGCTGGGATCGGTGACGATGTCGTTGCGTCTTGCCGGCGATGAGCTTGCCGTTCACATGACGGTGGAGAACGTGGCCGCCTACAAAAAGCTTCAGCAGGACAGCAAGAGCATCCTCGATGGCCTCAAGGCGCAGGGTCTGACGGTCGATAACATCACCATCAGCATTGCTTCTTCTGACAAGAGTGACCAAACGGGCACACAAGCCAACAATCAGCAAAATCAGCAGGCGCAGCAGCAAGGCCAACAGGCCGCCGCAGGGCGCAACCGTGACGAGTCCGGCACACGCGGCGGACGGCAGGGCAATGGTGATAATTTGGGGGTGCATAATGAAGGCATGGATGGCGCTCTTGGCTCTGCCCGCACTTCTGCTGACAACGGCGTTTACCTCTGAAAACGCCTCCGCTTCGGCAACGTCAGGTGTCTGTGAAAGGGAAATTCAGTCCGCCGCCCGCAAATACGGCGTGCCGGAGGGAATTCTCTATTCTGTCGGCCTGACCGAGACCGGTCGCAAGGGTCGGCTTGACCCCAACGCCATGAATATTGAGGGAAAACCGGTATTTGCCTCCTCCACCGAGGAGGCATTGACCACTTTCGAGACGGCAAAGCGCAACGGCGCCAAGCTGATCGACCTGGGATGCATGCAGATAAACCACTATTTCCATGGCGAAAACTTCACATCCGCGCGTGAAATGTTCGATCCGCGCCGCAATGTCGAATATGCCGCCATGTTCCTGCGCAATCTCCACAACAGGCACGAAACCTGGACCATGGCGGTCGCCCGCTATCATGCCGGGCCCAACAACGACCCGGCTCAAAAGAAATATGTCTGCCGGGTGATCGCCAATCTGGTGGCGACGGGCTACGGAAAATGGACCGCCAACGCGAAAAATTTCTGCGACGGATAACAACCATCGATTGTTTTGATGCGATCAAGGACTCGCAATTTGAAATGTGGCGAGAGAAAGCCCTAAAAAAGGCGCCGCAAGCGATTTTTTCGGATTTTTGAAATTTTTACACAAAAATTTTGTACCGTATATGGTTAACAACCACTATATATAGATCAAATCGGCACAAAATGGTTAATCAATTATTAATAACTATCGATGATTTCCTACAGTTGTCGCTGAATCCCCCGATTCGTACCAATGCCGCATTGGAAAACACCACACTGATTCGGAGGCGGACGAATGATCGTAGTGGTTGATGAGCGCGAGCTCGTTAAAGACGGCTATACTTCTCTATTTGGGCGTGAGGGCATCCCCTCGACCGGTTTCGATCCGGTCGAATTCGGGGAGTGGGTCTCGACGGCAGCGGACAGCGATCTGGCGGCCGTAGAGGCATTCCTGATCGGTCAGGGCGACCGGAGCTTCTCCTTGCCGAAGGCGATCAGGGATCGCACGACGGCACCGGTGATCGCGGTCAGCGACCAGCCCTCGCTGGAATCGACTCTGGCGCTGTTCGACAGCGGCGTCGATGACGTCGTGCGCAAGCCGGTTCACCCCCGTGAAATCCTTGCGCGTGCGGCGGCGATCCGTCGCCGCCTGCAGGTTATCTCGAATTTCACCGATGCGGGACCGATCCGGGTTTTCTCCGACGGTCGTGATCCCGAAGTTGGTGGCGAGGTCTTTGCCTTGCCGCGGCGCGAGCGCCGCATCCTTGAATATTTGATTGCCAATCGCGGACGCCGCGTTTCTAAGGCGCAGATTTTCAATGCCATCTACGGCATCTTCGATGATGACGTCGAAGAGAACGTCGTGGAAAGCCATATCAGCAAGCTGCGCAAGAAGCTTCGCAAGAAGCTCGGCTACGATCCGGTCGATTCCAAGCGTTTCCTCGGTTACAGCATTGATTGGCAATAATATTCATTCATCCGCGTGGTCTTTTTCAAACGCGGTATTTCAGACAGCTTCACGCAAGCCAAACGCTTTACCTTCTCCCTGAAGATGACCACGAGGGTTTTTGAATGAGTATTTTCGGCACTATGCGAACCGGTGTGTCCGGCATGAATGCACAGGCTAACAAGCTGGGAACCGTTGGCGACAACATCGCCAACGCAAGCACCACCGGCTACAAGCGCGCATCGACGTCGTTCTCCTCGCTCGTTCTGCCCTCCTCGTCGGGCAGCTATGCCTCCGGCGGCGTGCAGTCCAACGTTCGCTACAGCATTTCAGAGCAGGGCAACCTGTCCTACACCACGTCGAGCACCGATCTTGCCATTCAGGGTAACGGTTTCTTCGTGGTTCAGGATGGTGGCGGCACGCCTTATCTCACACGTGCCGGCTCGTTCGTGAAGAATGCGGAAGGCTACCTGGAAAACGCAGCGGGCTTCCAGCTGATGGGTTACCCCTACGGGGCAAATGCGCCAGCTGCCGTCGTCAACGGCTTTACCGGCCTTGAGGCCGTCAACGTCAATAATTTCGGCCTGACAGCATCGCCCTCCACGCAGGGCAGCTTCCCGGCCAACCTCAATCGCGATGAAGCCGCTGTTGCGGCGGGCTCGCGTCCGAGCGACAACCTTGCAACATCGACGATCGGTAACAAGACATCGTTGACGGCGTACGACAGCGGTGGCGCGAAGGTTCTCTACGATTTCTATTACACCAAGACCGGCGCCAATACCTGGGAAGTGGCAGTCTATCGTCAGGACCAGTCGACCAATGGCGGCTTCCCTTACACGGCGACCCCAGCAGCGAACCTTGTCAAGGAATCAGTCACGCTGGCATTCGACCCGGCGACCAATAAGCTCACACCTACCTCTCCAAAGTCGATCACCATCAACGACACGGTCAGCGGCGTCCCGCAGGCAATAAGTATCGACCTGTCCGACATGTCGCAGTTCTCGACGAAGTTCACGCCCGGCACCGCGATCCTGAACGGTAACGGCCCGAGCCAGATCAAGGACGTGGAAATCGGCAAGGACGGCGTAGTGACTGCAGTCTATCAGGATGGTGGCCGCCGCAACATCTACCAGCTGGCGGTTGCCACGGTGCCGAGCGTCGACAACCTCTCCCCTCAGAACGGCAACGTTTATCTGCCGAGCAACGACTCGGGCGTCGTCACCATCGGTTTCCCGCAGACGGGCAGCTTCGGTTACATCCAGAAGGGTGCGCTTGAGGGCTCGAACGTCGATATCGCCAGCGAACTCACCGATATGATTGAATCCCAGCGTATCTATACAGCGAATTCGAAAGTCTTCCAGACCGGGTCGGATTTGATGGATGTCCTGATCAATCTGAAGAGATAGTAATTCTCACGAGGACAAATGAATGTCGCTCACGTCAGCAATGAATACTGCGCAGTCGATCTTCAACAATACAGGCAAGCAGACGGACGTTACTTCGAAAAACATTGCCAATGTGGGTAATGCGAACTACGTCAAGCGAACCGCCATTCTCGGCACGACCATGTCAGGTGCAAGTATTGTCGCCAACGGCCGTGCCCAGAATGAGAGCCTCCTGAGGCAGACGATCTCCAGTGCATCCCTCGCTTCCGGCCAGAAAACCGTTCTGACCGGGCTCGAGGAGATGAAAAGCCTTTTCGGCGGCAACGATTACGAGAGTTCGCCTGCCACCTATATGAAGGAACTGCTGAAGAGCCTTGACGGTTACGCCTCAAAGCCGAGCGATTCCGCGCTTGCTGCGACTGCGGTTACATCAGCCGTGGACGTCGCCAATTCCCTGAACAAGGCTTCGTCCGAGTTGCAGGCGATGCGCCTGCGTGCCGACAAGGAAATGTCCCTTCAGGTCGACAAGCTGAACGGCCTGCTCGCGAAATTCGAGGAAGCCAACAACGAGGTCAAGGCGCAGACCGCGATCGGCGGCAATCCAAGTGATGCTCTCGACCAGCGCGAGACGCTGCTGAAGGACATTTCGTCCATCATCGGGATCAATGTCGTCAATCGTGAAAACAACGACGTGGCGCTCTACACGGCGGATGGCGCGACCCTGTTCGAAGTCGTGCCGCGCAAGGTTACTTTCAAGGCGCAGCCGGGCTACGACGCGACGGTCACGGGGAACGCGATCTACGTTGATGGCGTCGCGATCAAGGCGAGCAGCGGCAGCAACACGACAGCGGAAGGTTCGCTTCAGGGTCTGATGCAGGTTCGTGACGACCTGGCGCCAACCATGCAGAGCCAGCTCGACGAAATTGCGCGCGGCCTCATCACCATGTTTGCGGAAAAGCCGGCCAGCCCCACCAGCACGCTGCCGAAGATGCCAGGCCTCTTCACCTACGGCTCCCCTGCGGCCACAACCATTCCGGCAAGCGGTGTTGTCTCTCCCGGGCTCGCTGCGAGCATTACCGTCAACCCTGCGTTAATTATTTCCAAAGGTGGAAACCCGGAATTGTTGCGCGACGGCGGTATCAACGGTACCGCTTATGTAATCAACAGCACAACTTCAGGCGGAACCGGGTTTTCCGCACTGATCGACAGCTATGTCACTGCTTTTGACGCGCCCATGAATTTTGCCGCGTCGACACGTATCGATACGAATACAAGCATCCTGAAATACGGCACCAACTCGGTGGGGTGGCTCGAACAGGAACGATCCGGCGCAACTTCGGCAAACGAAGCGAAAAGCGCGCTCTATGAGCGCTCCGCCACCTCCTATTCGAACAATACTGCCGTCAGCCTGGATGAGGAGCTTTCGCTGCTCATGGATATCGAGCAATCCTACAAGGCCGCCACGAAGCTGGTGACCACCATCGACGACATGCTCAAGTCGCTGATGGATATGGTGAGGTAATAGATGAAAACGTCCTTCATTTCATCGCTGGCGATGCAGAACAGCATGCGCAGCACCATCCTCAAGGCCCAGCTTGAGATGACGAACCTCAATACCGAGCTGACCACGGGCAAACATGCGGACCTGGGCGTGACGCTGGGTGCCAACACGGCCCGCAGTCTTGACCTTAATCGCGATGTCGATCGTCTCTCTTCGCTCGTCAGCGTCAATTCCATCGCCACGCAGCGCCTCAAGTCCTCTCAGGCGGCACTTGATGGCATGGCAAAGGCCGCCCAGGAAATTCAGAAGGTTCTTGTTCCGAATACCAGCAGCGCAGCACCAACGCTGGCAACGGTCGCCAAAACCATTTCGAATGCGTTCAACACCTTCACCGGTTTTGCCAATACGGCAGTCAGTGGCGAATTTCTGTTTTCCGGCATCAATACGGATGTGAAGCCTATCGATGACTACTTTGCCGAAGGATCGACGCTGAAGGCAGCCTATGAGGTTGAGCTGAACGCGTTCATGGCGGCACAGACACCTGCGGTCGGTAACATTGCCGACCTGTCCAAAGATCAGGCCGCGGCGTTCATGACCCGTATCGAAGGCGTGTTCAACGGTACTACGCCGGTTACGAACCCACCGCACAGCGATCTGACGGCCGGCCAGAATTACGATTTCTGGACGACCTATGGGTCGAAGGCGAGCGACACGAACATGACGAGCCGCATCAGCCAGAACGAGGTGGTCGAGACATCGACCAACAGCAACTCGCAGGGCATGCGTTATTTCGCGATGACAGCAATGACGGCGATGACGTTCCTTGATGACAAGGTCCCAAGCGACGTTCGCGAACTGGTGGCGACCAGGTCGGTGACCAATATAGGCACGGTCATTAGTGGTTTGAACCAGCAGCAGAGCCAGCTCGGCCTTTCCGAAAGCCGTGTTTCGAAAGCGAACGACTCGCTCGCCGCCCAGAAAAAGATCATCGAGACTCATCTGCTGGATATCGAGGGGATCGATACCTACGAGGTGAAGACACGCCTGGATCTGCTCCAGCAGCAGATTGAAATTGCCTACAGCCTTACGTCGCGTCTGCAAAAAATGAGTCTGGTAAACTACCTCTGATGAACAGGGGTGGCGGCAGATAAAGGATACATGAATGTACCAGTTTTCCTACGCCGAAATCATGGAGGATGGTGTCGCAGACGCGAAGGATCGCGAGCGGCAGGCGTTGACAAAATCGATCGATCTACTGGTGGAGGCAAAGGATTCCTCTTCCCAGCGCCACACGATCGAAGCGCTTTTTTACACTCGACGGGTCTGGATCCGCTTCATTGAGGACCTCAAGCAGCCCGAAAACCAGCTGGCCATGGAACTCAGGGCAAATCTGATTTCGATCGCGATCTGGATTTTGAAAGAGTGCGAACTGATCCGGAAACGTCAGTCGACGAATTTCCAGGGTATAATTGACGTGACAACCATCATCAGGGATGGACTGAAATGAAAAGTACACTTCGAATCTCGCTGAAATCGGGCGAAAAGATTTTCATCAACGGCGCGGTTTTGCGGGTGGATCGCAAGGTGGCCCTCGAATTCCTGAACGATGTCACGTTCCTGCTTGAAAACCACGTCCTGCAGCCGGAGCAGGCGACGACGCCGCTCAGACAGCTTTATTTCATCGCCCAGATGATCCTCATCAACCCGGAAGGACGCGAACAGTCGACGAACCTGTTCCGCAAATCCGTGAGCATGCTGCTGAATTGCTTCCAGCATGATGAGATTCTGGCCGAACTCAAGCGTATCGACGGTCTGGTTGCCTCGGGTAAGGCTTTCGAAGCGCTGAAGGCCATTCGTGGCCTGTACCCGACCGAGGAAAAGATCCTCAACAATCAGGAAATGACCCCCGCAACGATCGAGCAGATTCGCAAGGAGATCGCACCATGGCGGTAGATGCAGTCACGTCGGCAGCCTCTAATCCCTGGGCAAATGCCGGGGCGAGCAGCAACGACAAAAGCGCGGCCTCGCTTAACTACGACAGCTTCCTGAAGCTTCTCATCGCCCAGATGAAAAACCAGGATCCGACCAGCCCGATGGATGCCGGCCAGCAGATGTCGCAGCTTGCGAGCTTCTCGCAGGTTGAGCAGACGATCAAGACCAACACCCATCTGAAGAGCATGCTGCAGGCCGAAGCCCTGACGCGCGCTTCCGACCTGGTTGGCAAAACGGTCAAGAGCGCCGACGACAAGGTCACCGGCGTGGTAAAGGAAGTCGAAGTCTATTCGGACGGCGTCGTCGCCATCACAGAAGCTGGTGACAAAGTGCTGCTGCAGGCCGGTGTGACCTTCTCGAACGGTCCGATCGCGACTACACCTGATAGCGGCACCGATTCGGACGTGCCTGCAGGTTCCTGACATTGAAGAGGCGGCATGATGCCGCCTTTCCGGAATAAAGGATGCGACGATGAACGAGGCCGATGCGCTTGATATCATGCAGGCGGCAGTCTGGACGGTTCTCGTCGCGGCCGGTCCCGCCGTTCTCGCGGCCATGATCGTTGGTGTCGCCATCGCCTTCATCCAGGCCCTGACCCAGGTTCAGGAAATGACGCTGACCTTTGTCCCTAAAATCGTAACGATCATGATCGTTCTCGGCGTTGCCGCCCCGTTCGTGGGCGCGCAGATCGCCCTTTTTTCCAATCTAGTTTTTTCGCGGGTTCAGTCGGGCTTCTGACGCCCGTCCCGTCTGGATGCCATCCTCGCGCAAGCTTCAGCGACTAGGGATAGGCTGAAGCATCGGGCTGAATTGCGTCAGCGATTTTAGAAAACCGGTGCCGCGGAACCGTGCGGCGGCTTTTCCGTCGCCCTTCTCATGAAGAGACAGGACGATTTTATGGCGCAACCACCAGTCATTTCCTTGCCCAAGGTAAGCCCGAGCATGCGGGATGTCGGTTTCGCATTGGGCATCGTGTCGATCCTCTGCGTGCTGTTCCTGCCCATTCCGGTCGTTCTGGTGGATGTCGGTCTGGCCTTTTCCATAGCACTTTCGGTCCTCATCCTCATGGTGGCGCTCTGGATACAGCGTCCGCTGGATTTCTCGTCTTTTCCAACCGTGCTGCTGATCGCGACCATGATTCGCCTGTCGCTGAACATTGCGACGACGCGTGTCATCCTTTCGCACGGCAACGAGGGGCCGACGGCGGCGGGCGGCGTGATTGCGGGCTTCTCCAGCCTCGTCATGTCGGGCGACTTCGTGATCGGTCTGATTGTCTTTCTGATCCTGATCACCGTCAACTTCATCGTTATCACCAAGGGTGCCACCCGTATCGCCGAAGTCGGCGCGCGCTTCACGCTGGATGCCATTCCCGGCAAGCAGATGTCGATCGATGCGGATTTGTCCGCTGGCATCATCGATGAAAAGGAAGCGCAACGCCGTCGCCGCGAGCTGGAAGAGGAAAGCTCGTTCTTCGGTTCGATGGACGGTGCCTCGAAGTTCGTACGCGGCGATGCGATCGCCGGCCTGATCATCACCGCGATCAATATTTTCGGCGGCATCATCATCGGTTACTTCCGCCACGGCATGCCGATCGGCGAGGCTGCCGATGTTTTCGTGAAGCTTTCGGTCGGCGACGGTATCGTTTCGCAGATCCCGGCCCTTATCGTGTCGCTGGCGGCCGGCCTTCTGGTGTCGCGCGGCGGCACCTCGGGATCGACGGATCAGGCCGTCATCAATCAGCTGAGCGGATATCCGCGTGCCTTGATGGTCGCAGCCATGCTGATGGGGCTTCTTGCCGTCATGCCGGGATTGCCCTTCCTGCCCTTCACGCTTTTGGGCGGCATCATGGCCTTCGGCAGCTGGTATATTCCGCGCCAGGTCGAAGCGGAAAGCGCGCAGCGCCGTCAGGAAGAGGAGGACAAGGTTCTCCAGACCAACGAAGCGGAAAAGGACTCCGTCAAGCAGGTCCTCAAGACGTCCGAAATCGAACTTGCCCTCGGCAAGCAGGTTTCGACCCGCCTCCTCGGCGCGCATCAGGAACTGGCTTTCCGTGTCGGCAAGATGCGCAAGAAGTTCGCGACCCAATACGGCTTCGTCGTGCCGGAGATCAAGGTCTCCGACGACATCATGATCCCGGAAAAGGCCTACCAGATCCGTGTCCATGGTACGACGATCGCGTCGAGCAATCTGCGCGTTGGCGATGTTCTTGTCGTGACGGGGGCAGGGCGCAAGCCGAGCATTCCGGGCGACGAAATCCGCGAACCCGCCTTCGGCATGCCGGCCGTTTCCATTCTCGAGACATTCACCGAGGATTTGAAGCGCGAAGGTTTCCACCCGATCGACAATGTCTCTGTGGTGCTGACGCATCTGAGCGAAGTCATTCGCAACAATCTGCCGCAATTGCTGTCCTACAAGGACGTCAAGATCCTCATCGACAGGCTGGACCCGGAATACAAGAAGCTTGCCGACGAAATTTGCTCGTCGCACATGTCCTATTCCGGCCTGCAGGCCGTGCTGAAACTGCTGCTCGCCGAACGTGTGTCGATCCGCAACCTGCATCTCATTCTGGAAGCGGTCGCCGAACTTGCCCCGCATGTGCGCAAGACCGAGCAGATCGTCGAACATGTACGGGTGCGCATGTCGCAGCAGCTCTGCGGCGATCTTGCCGACAATGGCGTATTGCGTGTGCTTCGCCTCGGCAACAAATGGGACATGGTCTTCCATCAGGCGCTCAAGCGCGATCAAAAGGGCGAAATCGTCGAATTCGATATCGATCCCCGCCATCTCGAGGAATTTTCCGAGCAGGCATCGAAAGTTATCCGTGAATTCATGGATCGCGGACTACCCTTTGTCCTTGTCACGTCGCCGGAAACACGGTCCTATGTGCGCATGATCATCGAACGACTCTTTGCGACCCTGCCGGTTCTCTCGCATGTGGAACTGGCCAAGGGGCTGGAGATCAAGATTCTGGGCGCCATTTCATGATAACCGACCCGCAAGGGACAATTATCGCATTGTTCCTTGCAATTTGCCGTATCGGCGCCTGCTTCATGACCATGCCGGGCTTTTCCAGTTCGCGCATCTCGCCGCAGATACGCATTCTCCTGTGCGTTGCGGTGTCCATGGCGCTTCTGCCGGTACTGTGGGATACGATCTATCCGAAAGTCTCCGGCGCAAGCCAGGGCGCCGTTGTCGGCCTCATCTTCACCGAGATCGTCATTGGCGCGATGTACGGGCTGATCGCGCGGTTTTACACGCTCGGCTTCCAGTTCACGGGCGCGCTCATCGGCGCATCCATCGGGCTTAGCGCTCCCGGCGGAGCGGATGCCGTTGAAGACGTGCAGGAAAACCAGATATCGAACTTCATCACCTTCGGTGGGCTCATGGTGCTGTTCATCCTGGATTTCCACCATATCGTCCTGCGGGCGCTGGTCGATTCCTACGCAACGACACCGGTCGGCGCGCTCATCAGCGGCCAGAAGATGCTGATAACCCTGACAGACACGCTGCGCGCCTCCTTTTCCATCATGCTGCGGCTTGCCAGCCCCTTTGTAATTTACGGTCTGATGTTCAACGTTGCGGTCGGCCTCATCAACAAGCTGGCGCCGCAAATCCCGGTCTACTTCATATCGACGCCTTTCGTTCTCGCGGGCGGTATTTTCATGCTTTACCTGTCGATCGCGGCCCTCATCCGGCAATTCGTGGATGGTTTCGGCCCGGTCTTCATCGGCTTCTGATCTGGAGAAAACGCCATGGCTTCGGACAAGCGTTCGGCCAAACTCAAGCGCCTGGTAACGGTCCAGCGCCACATGGAGAAAATGGCCGAGGTGGAACTGGCCGACACCACCCGCGTGCGTGCCGAAGTGGCGCAATCCATGGAGAACGTGCTTGAAGCGATGAGTTCCATGGAGCCGGTCCACCAGACGTTCTCCAGGCACTATTCGGATCGTTACGGCCGCCTTGTCGTCAAGGACCGTCAGCTCTCCGGCGTGCAGCAATTGCAGGAAAACAAGGTGCTGAAGGAAAAGACCAAGGCCGACCGGCTGGAGGACAGGATGCACCTCGCGCGCGATCTCGAGGATCGTGAGGCCGACGACAATGCAATCTATGATCTGTTAGAAATCACGAACGCATCCCGGACACCAGCCTCCAGCAAGGTTGGCGATCCATAGTCTGTCCCGTTGTTGCATCGTTGGGCGTCCAGAGAGACGTATTCAGCGGTGTTTCTTGATTGAGCGAACGCCCCGGTTTTAATGCCGCCCGTTCGTCAGCTCGGGAGTTCTGGACGTGGCGATATCGGTTATAAGCGATCTGGTGATGGATGTGGTTCGCGCTGCGGACCCTCAGGAAGTGCAGGTCGCCCAGGAAAAATTGAAGGCGAACAAGGCGGCTTTCGCTGCGACGAGCCTTGCCGATTCGGGCAAGGGCTTTGGCGCTGCCATTGATATGCTTGACAGCGCCACTTCGAAGGCAGGTCTCGGCAATACCAACATCCGCTCTGCCCGTACCGAAGTTCCGGAAACATATCGCAAGTATGAGGCTTCCGTGCTTCAGACCTTCGTTGCCAACATGCTGCCGAAAGACAGCGAGGAGGTCTACGGCAAGGGCAACGCCGGCGAGATCTGGAAAAGCATGATGGCGGAACAGTTTGCCGACACGATCTCCAGAAATGGCGGCGTTGGCATTGCAGAACAGGCCTACAAGGATGCGTTGCGGAAAGCCGAGAGCAAAGGCATTACCGACGTATCCATGAATGACAAAGACCATAATGCTGCAATTCGGATGGTGGCGGAGTTCGAAAGGCAGGTCCTCGGCGTTTCCAATGATAAAACGGACGAGGCTTGAGCATGATAAATCATAACGAGGAGACAAGCATGGACCTTATGTCGAACGACCACCGCATCAAATCCGTTCTCGGCCGTCTTGAAATGATCATCGACAATGAGAATGACAATATCGGTAAGGACCCCCAGTTCGATTTCAAAGTCTCCAATGCCCATAAAAGCCGTTGCCTCTATGAGTTGACGATGTTGTTCCGCGATACGCCCCATGAGGAAATCGCCGCCGGACATCTCGATCAGGTGCAGGGCATCAAGTCCAAGCTCGCGACCAATGCCAGCCGCGTCGAGGCGCATCTGAATGCGGTTCGCGCTGTTGCGGATTTGCTCAAGACCGCGATCCAGGAAGCCGATACGGACGGCACCTATTCCCAGGAACAGTTCATGTACGGCGCAGCCTCCTGATGTTGAAGCTTCTTCTCACCGGCGTCTGGGTTTGCGCCGTCACGCTCGGCGCGGTGTATTTCTCCGTCCAGATGGCGACGGCCCCCTCGTCGGGAGATGAGGCGGGGGCGAAAATGGCAAGTCTGCAGCTGGTCAAAGGCGAAAGCATCACCATCCCCGTCATCAATGACGGTGGTGTGAACGGTTATTTCCTCAGCCGCATTTCCTTGCGTGTCGACAAGGACAAGATGGCGAAGATCGAACTGCCCGCAACGCAGTTGATGACCGACGAACTCTTCACGCTTCTGGCGGGTTCTTCCATGGTCAACATCGCCAATATCTCCACCTTTGACCCTGATGCCTTCAAGCAGCGCATCCGAGAGGGGCTGAACAAGAAACTTGGCGACGAGGTGGTCGGGGACGTCCTGATCGAGCAGCTCGATTATCTGTCGAAGGCCGATATTCGCGAGCAAAAGGGCAACGGCTCGCCCCGTTCGGTCAAGCTTGTCGAAGGCGAGAAAGTCGACACCGGAAAAGAAGCGGCCCCAAGCCACTAACGGCGGCGCGGTGCAGGCCACCGGTCTGGTTAATCGCCCCTTTCTATTTTCCGGAATATTCGATCGGTTGCCTTCAGGGTAAATTCAACCAGTACCTGTATAAACAGACCCATGAGCTGCCGTCCCGCAAACCATGCGCCGGATTGGCGACGGTGGATTTGGCATTCGGGGGCTGGCATGAATTTCGCAGCAGATTTTGCGCGGACGGGATCGCAACGGAATATTCACGGACTGCGCGTCTGTGATCTGGACTGGAACGGGGCGCTGGAAATGGTCAGCGGCCAGGCTTCGGCTTGTGATGGCCACACGATGCTCTCGTTTCTTACCATCCAGAATGCCAGGCTGTCCCTCAAGGACATTGCTTACAGGCAGATTCTGGAGAGCTGTCTGCTTCTGCCGCAGGGCAGGGGGATGAATGCCGCCGCACGCGCCGAACACGGCAAGCCTCTGCCCGAGACCATCGATGGCGTTGCCTTCGTTATGGCACTTCTGACCTATATGGCGGTGCCGAAACGTATCGGCGTTGCGGGGGATGATGCAGCACAAGTCGGAGAGGTCCTCGCCAAGCTGCGCGCACATGCGCCGTGGCATGATTTCGTCATGCTGAACCGGGATACTTCGGGCGTGAAGGTGGATGTCGTGCTGGCGGGCATGCTTGCGGAAAACCAGGAGAAATGGCTGCATCGCAGCATCAATCGCGATGATGCGCGTCTCGCCATCGCGGTCGGTCCCCTGTTCAAGGTGCTGGCGTCCGAAGTGGCTGGCATGCCCGAAATCTTTCGCAAGCTGCATATGAGCTGGCTTTACAGCCTTTGCGCCGAGCCCTGGCACATTGCGCTCGGCAAGGGCTGAGGCGGGTCGGCAAGGCCCGCGTTAACCATTTGTTTGCCACGATCCTTTAACCTCCCGTAAGGTTTTGAAAGCCGCCTGTTGCGGGCGGCGCCGAGCGTGGCAGACGGCTTCAGATGGTTGATCACAGTCCCGATATGATGGCGACGCGCCCTGATGAGGATGGTGTTGCCATGCCTGCGTCGCAATTTCGCAAACATTGTCTGCGGCTTCTGACAGCTGGGTGCGTAGCCGCCGCCACCGTTGTGGGGGCTGCACTTCCGCTGCTGCTCATCGATTCCGGTTTTCGCGGATATGTTTCGCAGGCGCATGTCGAGGTTACCCAGACCGGCTACGATGCACCCGATGCGGCACGCTTTCTTGCCATGGCCCGCCGCACCCTGCTTTCTCCTTCCGGTCTGGACCGTATAACGGGCGACCTCAAATTGAAGCCCGCCGACATGGTCGGCGTTCGCAATCAGGGCGAACTTGGCCTGCTTTTCGACCTTTTGACCGGGGCGGATGCCCGTTCGCTTTCCCCACGTGAAGCATTGAACGGTGCTGTGGGCGAGGCGATACGTCTGGAACTGACGCCAGATGAAAACACGCTGATCGTAACCTCGAAGGCAGCGACGCCGGAAACAGCGATGCGGCTTACGGATTATCTTTCGATGCGTGTCATGGCGGATGGCAAGGCCGGCACCATGACACCCGCCATGCGCGAGACGGAGCGGGCGCGCACCCGGTTGGACGAGGCGGAAGCCGCCTTGAACGGTTTCCAGATGCGCCACGGCGAGACCGTCCTGGCGGAAGTGCAGCAACTCGAGCAGCAGTTGCGCGATCTCAATGACAGCCTTGCGGGGACGACCCAGCAGCAGCAGTCGCTTCAGACGGATCTGGCGGTGGCCACCGGCCTCAAGCCGAATGACGTATTGTCAAAGCCCCTGCCGTCAGGCGCTGCTTTCTCTGTGCTTGAGGACATCAGGCAAAGACATGCAAGTGCCAGCATGGCGCTTTCAGGAGTCTCGATCGATTACGGCCCGAAACATCCCCGCCGCATCGCCGCCCAGAATGCCGTAGATGCCGTGCAGGCGCTTGTCGCTCCCGCATTGCGTCAGCTGGTCGATGGCTTGCGCGCCGATGAGAAGCGCGTCGCACAGGAAGTTGCAACCGCGAACGCCGAACGAACGAAACATCTCGACCGCCTGAGCAGCCTTGGTGTCACGCCCGGTGAATTCTCCAGATTGCAGGGTGAACTGGAAACGGCGCGAAATGCCTATCTTGAGGCGAGCGAGCGTCGGGACATGTCCTCATCCACCACAACCGCCGTTGAGACCCGCCTCACCAGGAAGGCCGGACCGGGCGAATTGTCGCGCGACCTCACACAAGCCGCTATGCTGGCAGGCGGTGGCGCGTTGCTCGGCCTGTTGGGCAGCCTGTATCTCCTGAGCTACCGTCGCCATGACGAGGAGGAGGCACTCGTCTTTGATGATGCGCATGTTCTGCCCTCCGAAAAAGCGCCTGAGCAATCGGGGCAGTTTCCCGAGTTCGAGCCGATCGAGCCGGATGTGTTCGATGATCTGGAAGAACTGGCCGCGGATAGCGAATTCGAGCCGGAGGCTGAGTTCGCGGACTATTACGCCGGGGCGGCGAACGATAGCGGATTCGATACCGATGACATTCCGCTGGACGAGCGTGTGCGGCAGGTTCTGATGGGCAACCGCACCGTCAGGAATACCCCCCAGACGACACCGGAGCTGCCGCCCTTGCTCAGTGAAGCCCTTGCCGGGCATTTCGATCACGAGCAGGCCGAGGCCGAGGAATTGGCGGAATTGAGACGCGAGTTGGCGCTCTTGAGGGAGCGTCTCGCCGATTACGCCGAGCATCGCGACGACTACCGCAAAACTGCCTGACGAAGCTGCATTTTTGCTTGCATTCCTGCAAAGTCGGCACCATACGGGGCCAACGTAATCCAGCAGGAGCAGGACGCATGGCAGTTGTGATTGACGGAAAGGCAAAGGCGGCTTCGGTAACGGAGGCGGTCCGCAAATCGGCAGAAACGCTTGAGGCGGAACAGGGTGTGAAGCCCGGTCTCGCGGTTGTCATCGTCGGCAACGATCCGGCCAGCCACGCTTACGTGAATTCCAAAAGCAAGACAGCCAAGCAATGCGGCTTCAATTCCGTTCAGCACACGCTGCCGGAGGAAACAACTCAAGATCAGCTTCTGAAGTTGGTCGGCGAACTGAACGCCGATGCCTCCATCCACGGCATTCTGGTACAGCTTCCTTTGCCGAAACACTTCAATTCCGATGAGATCATCCAGTCGATCCTGCCCGAGAAGGATGTCGATGGCCTGAGCGTGCTGAACGCCGGCAAGCTGGCGACCGGCGATCTCGCAACCGGCCTCATCTCCTGCACGCCAGCCGGCGCCATGCTTCTGGTGCGCAGCATTCACGGCGAAGATCTTTCCGGCCTGAACGCCGTGGTCATCGGTCGCTCCAACCTCTTCGGCAAGCCGATGGGCCAGCTTCTCCTGAATGCCAACGCCACGGTGACGATGGCGCATTCGCGCACCAAGGATCTCGCCACCGTCTGCAAGACGGCCGATATTCTCGTGGCGGCGGTGGGTCGCGCGGCAATGGTGAAGGGCGATTGGGTAAAGCCCGGCGCCACCGTCATCGATGTCGGCATCAACCGCATTCCCGCTCCGGAAAAGGGTGAAGGCAAATCGAAGCTGGTCGGTGACGTCGCCTATGATGAGGCAAGCGCAGTCGCTGCTGCCATCACCCCCGTTCCGGGCGGCGTAGGCCCGATGACGATTGCCATGCTGATGGCCAACACCGTCATCGCCGCCTATCGCGCGCTTGGAAAGACCGCACCGAAGTTCTGAAATCGGTAGTTACTCTTTCGGAGCCGGTCCTGTGGAGGCGCGGACGACAAGTTCCGCCTTCCAGAGTTCCTGATGAGGTTCGGTCTGGTTAAGCTTGATCCGGTTGATCAGGCGCTGCCCGACACGTACTCCCGCCGCCCGCAGGGATGAGCGGGTGGTGGTGAGAGGCACCGAGAAATTGTCGGGCTTCAACAGCGGCAACACATCGTCATGGGCAATCAGCGAAATATCCTTGCCCGGTTTCAAGCCGCGCCGGTTGAGCGAGCGGATCACGCCGAGTGCCAATGCGGTACTGGCGCATACAATGGCGGTTGGTCTTTCCGGCTGTGACAACAGCGCTTCCATGCCGAGATAACCCTCCTCATCGGTCATGCTGCTGTGTCTTGTGTGTTCCGGGCGCAATGTCAGCCCATTTGCCGTCAGCGCCTTTTCCACCCCGAGACAGCGGCGGAAGGTGAAGTCGTAGCCCTCCGGCCCGTTAAGAAGCCCGATCCGCTTGTGGCCAAGCTGAAGCAGCAGCTGGGTCGCATCGCGAAATGCGGCCTCATTGTCCACGTCGAGAAAGGGATAATCCTCTTCCACGCCGATGGAGCGGCCATGGACGAGGAAGGGCAGGGAAAGCGATTGCATCATGGCGATGCGGGCGTCGTTCTTCTTCATATAGGCGAGGTAGATGCCATCGACGCTGCCGCTCGCCGCCAGCCCCCGCAGGGCTTCCCGTTCCTTTTCCGGCTCCGTGGGCGTGATGACGAGGTGAAATCCGCTGCGAGCCGCTTCTTCGCCTAGACCGCTTAGGAATTCGCCGAAATGCACATCCGAGCGGTGATGTTCGCCAACCGGCATGACCAGTCCAATGGAGCCGACCTTGCCGGTCGCCAACCGTTGCGCCGCGGCATTGGGGCGATATCCGGTCTTTTCGGCGGCTTCCATGACGCGGCGGCGCGTCTCTGCGCTCACCTCGGGATATCCGTTGAGCGCTCTGCTGACGGTTGTCTGAGAAATCCCCAGCAGTTGCGACAACTGTTTCAGGTTCATGTTTGTTTTTCCTCCATGCGCGCGCATCAGAAATGGCAAAAGCCTCTCCTCTAACTCCCAAAGCGCTTTAGTTTTTTACCAGTCCCTGCCGGTTTTCTCAATCGAAAACGATAGCCGCCTTTCTAAGTAAGTATGACTATTCATACGACAATGCGGCATGTCCAGCGAAAGAGCCTCTTGACTCCTTCTCAATGACAATGAGATGAATAGGCAGCCAAAGCGCTTTGATTTATGGGAGATGCTTTGAGCCTTTTATGTGATGGGAGGTAAATCACATGCAGAAGACCTTTTTGGCGACGGCGGCTTCTATAGTGCTGCTGTCGGGCTCGGCCTTTGCCGCCGATCTGAAATTCGCGCCCGGTCAGGATGCCAAGTTCAACTGGAAAAGCTACGAAGACTTCAAGGCGGCCCATGCCGACCTGAAAGGTCAGACGCTGACGATTTTCGGGCCCTGGCGCGGTGAGGACGAGGCGCTGTTCCAGACGGTGCTGGCCTATTTCTCCGACGCGACCGGCGTGAACGTCCGCTATTCCTCCTCGGAAAACTACGAACAGCAGATCGTCATCGATACGCAGGCGGGTTCTCCGCCCAACATCGCCATCCTGCCGCAGCCCGGTCTTCTGGCCGATCTCGCCGCCAAGGGTTTTCTGGTTCCGCTCGGCGATGAGACCGCAAGCTGGGTTAAGGACAATTACGGCGCTGGCCAGTCCTGGGTTGATCTCGGCAGCTACAAGGGCAAGGACGGCAACAAGGCTTACTTTGCATTTCCCTTCAAGGCCGACGTGAAGTCGCTCGTCTGGTACGTACCTGAGAACTTCGAGGAAGCGGGCTATAAAGTGCCCGAGAGCATGGAAGACCTGTTCAAGCTGACGGACCAGATCGTTGCCGATGGCGGCACACCCTGGTGCATCGGCCTCGGTTCCGGCGGTGCGACCGGCTGGCCGGCAACGGACTGGGTGGAAGACCTGATGCTGCGCACGCAGCCACTCGACGTCTATCAGAAATGGACGACGAACGAGGTGAAGTTCACCGATCCGGCCGTAGTTGCGGCAATCAATGAATTCGGCAAATTCGCCAAGAACGAAAAATATGTCAGCGGCGGCGTTGCGGCTGTGGCCTCCACCGACTTCCGCGACAGCCCGAAGGGTCTCTTCGACATTCCGCCGAAGTGCTACCTCCACCATCAAGCGTCCTTCGTGCCGTCCTTCTTCCCTGATGGTACCAAGGTCGGAACGGATGTGGATTTCTTCTATATGCCGACCTATGCCGCAAAGCCTGAACTCGGCAAGCCGGTTCTGGGCGCCGGCACGCTCGTCACCATCACCAAGGAAGCGCCCGCCGCCAAGGCTTTCGTGGACTTCCTGAAAACCCCGATCGCCCATGAAGTCTGGATGGCACAGTCCAGCTTCCTGACGCCGTATAAGGGTGTGAATGTCGAGACCTATGCCAATGAGCAGATGAAGCGCCAGGGTGAAATCCTCACCTCCGCGACCACCTTCGGCTTTGACGGTTCCGACCTGATGCCGGGCAAGATCGGCGCGGGTGCATTCTGGACCGGCATGATCGATTTCGTCGGCGGCAAGTCGGCCGATCAGGTCGCTGCCGATATCCAGAAGGCCTGGGACGGCCTGAAGTAACCTCAACAGAGCTTGGCCCGGCGGTGATGCCGCCGGGCCTTTGCCAACGGAACGGCCGTCGACCGCATAAAATCAGCGCGGCGCGGAGAGGATCAAGGGAGGGAACATGGCTCAACAACTCGTTTCTGCCATCGGCGTCATGGTGGCCGGCGTTTTTGCCTGCGCTGCCTATTATTGGCTATCCGACAAACTGTTGCAGGTAATCTTTCCCGTCCGCTCGGGAGACGTGTTGCAGGCATCCCGCAACCTCAACCGCCGCGCGTCGGTCAGGCCCTGGCTGTTCATCGGCCCCGCTCTTCTCCTTCTTCTCGTCTATCTGGTCTATCCTGTCATCGCGACGCTCATCCTCTCGTTCTATGACCGGACCGGCGCCGAATTCGTAGGTCTTGCCAATTATCGCTGGGCATTTTTCGATGCCGGCTTCAGGCAATCGATCTTCAACAACATCCTCTGGCTGGCCGTGGTGCCGGCCGCCTGCACCTTCTTCGGCCTCGTTATTGCCGTCATGACCGACCGCATCTGGTGGGGCAACATCGCCAAATCCATCGTCTTCATGCCGATGGCGATCTCCTTCGTCGGTGCCTCCGTCATCTGGAAATTCATTTACGAGTATCGCGCCGAAGGCCAGGTGCAGATCGGTCTCCTCAACGCCGTCGTCGAGTTTTTCGGCGGCAGCCCGGAGGTGTGGATTTCGATGCCCTTCTGGAACAACTTTTTCCTGATGGTCATCCTCATCTGGATTCAGACCGGCTTTGCCATGGTCATCCTGTCGGCAGCGCTGCGCGGCATTCCGGAAGAGACAATCGAAGCGGCCGTCATCGATGGCGCCAATGGCTGGCAGATCTTCTGGAAGATCATGGTCCCGCAAATCTGGGGCACCATCGCCGTCGTCTGGACAACGATCACCATTCTCGTTCTCAAGGTTTTCGACATCGTGCTGACCATGACCAACGGTCAGTGGAACACCATGGTTCTCGCCAATCTCATGTTCGACTGGATGTTCCGCGGCGGTGGTGACAGTGGCCGAAGTGCGGTCATAGCGCTCGTCATCATGGCGGCCGTCACCCCGATCATGGTCTGGAACATCCGCCAGGCGAACCGCGAGATGGAGGGCCGCTGAGATGGATATCGTAAAACGTCTGCGCCGCGTCGGCCTGCCGCGCCTCATCGTCCATGCCAGCGTGCTGGTCGTCGTGCTTCTCTGGCTTCTGCCCACACTCGGTATTCTCGTAAGTTCCCTGCGCGACAAGGACCAGATCACCGTGTCAGGCTGGTGGACGGCCTTTTCCAGTTCCGAGCAGACCGCGGCGGTTCGCCTTGCCGACGCTGCCGTGCAGAAGCAGGACGGGAACCGCTACGTCATATCAGGTAATCTTTTTGAAAGCGGACAGGGGGGCAAGGTTGCAGCCTTCGGCGTTCGCGTGCAGGAGCCGACGGCCTTCAAAGCCGGTGAAGCGGCAGATATCGGCGACGGGGAAACGCTGCTCGTCAATACGGACGGCACCTACGAATACAGCAAGGCCTCAAGCTTCGAGGGCTCTCGCGGCAAGCGCGTCTATATTTCCGTCGCGACACCGCCGGTCTTCACACTCGACAATTATCGAACCGTCCTGACATCGGAAGGCATCGGCCAGTCCTTCGTCAACTCGCTGACAGTCGCCGTTCCGGCAACCGTCATTCCGATCCTCATCGCCGCCTTTGCCGCCTATGCGCTGTCATGGATGAGCTTTTCCGGCCGCAATTTTCTGATTGCGATGGTGGTGGGCCTGATCGTCGTACCGTTGCAGATGTCGCTGATACCGCTCCTGAAACTCTACAACGAAATCGGCAATATCTTCGGCGTACCCTCCAAGACCTATGCCGGCATCTGGCTGGCCCACACCGCCTTCGGTCTGCCGCTCGCCATCTACCTGTTGCGCAACTACATTTCCGGCCTGCCGAAAGAGATCATCGAAAGTGCGCGTGTCGACGGCGCGAGCGATTTCGAAATCTTCGTCAAGATCATCCTGCCGCTGTCCTTCCCGGCGCTCGCCTCCTTCGCCATCTTCCAGTTCCTGTGGACCTGGAACGACCTGCTCGTCGCCATGGTCTTCCTCGGCACGCAGAAGGATGAGCTGGTGCTGACCGGTGCTTTGAACGCGCTGCTCGGTTCGCGCGGCGGCAACTGGGAAATTCTCACCGCCTCGGCCTTCGTTACCATTGTCGTGCCGCTCGGCGTCTTCTTTGCCCTTCAACGTTATCTCGTGCGTGGCCTGCTCTCAGGCTCCGTCAAGGGAGGCTGATTATCCATGAACGCCCATACCAGACAGGATGAGACTATGACCGCTCCGGTGATTTCCGCTTTGACGCCCAACAAGGATTGGTGGCGCGGCGCCGTGATCTATCAGATCTACCCGCGCTCCTATCAGGACTCCAATGGCGACGGCATCGGCGATCTCAAGGGCATCACCGACCGGTTGGCGCATATTGCCGGTCTCGGTGCCGACGCCATCTGGATTTCGCCCTTCTTCACCTCGCCAATGAAGGATTTCGGTTACGACGTCTCGAATTATGTCGATGTCGATCCGATGTTCGGTACGCTTGCCGATTTCGACGGGTTGATCGCGGAAGCGCACCGTCTGGGTATCCGCGTCATGATCGACCTCGTCATGTCGCACACGTCTGACCAGCATCCGTGGTTCGTGGAAAGCCGCGCCAGCCGCAACAATCCGAAATCGGACTGGTATGTCTGGTCGGACAGCAAGCCGGATGGCACGCCGCCCAACAACTGGCTGTCGATCTTCGGCGGCTCCGGCTGGCAGTGGGACCCCACCCGCATGCAATATTACATGCACAACTTCCTGACCTCGCAGCCGGATCTCAACCTGCATAATCCGGAAGTGCAGGAAGAACTGCTCAATATCACCCGCTTCTGGCTGAAGCGCGGCGTCGATGGTTTCCGCCTCGATACCATCAATTTCTATTTCCATGATCTGGAATTGCGCGACAACCCGGCGCTGGCGCCGGAGCGCCGCAACGCCTCCACGGCACCTGCGGTCAATCCCTACAATTTCCAGGAACATCTCTACGACAAGAACCGCCCCGAAAACATCGCCTTTCTGAAACGCTTCCGCGCCGTGCTGGACGAGTTTCCGGATATCGCCGCTGTCGGCGAAGTGGGCGACAGCCAGCGCGGACTCGAAATCGTCGGTGAATACACCTCCGGCGACGACAAGATGCAGATGTGCTACGCCTTCGAATTCCTGGCGCCGGATGCGCTCACGCCGCAGCGTGTTGCCGATGTGCAGGTGGATTTTGCCAGGGCCGCACCGGAAGGCTGGGCCTGCTGGGCTTTCTCCAATCACGATGTCGTTCGCCATGTCAGCCGCTGGGGCGAGCATGTCGAGGACAAGGACGCTTTCGCCAAGGTGCTCTCGGCGTTGTTGATGACGCAGCGCGGCTCCGTCTGCATCTATGAGGGTGAAGAGCTGGGCCTTACTGAAGCCGATATTGCTTTTGAGGATTTGCAGGACCCCTACGGCATCCAGTTCTGGCCGGAATTTAAGGGCCGCGACGGTTGCCGCACACCGATGGTGTGGGATGCGGGCCATGCGCAGGCCGGCTTTTCGACCTCGGACAAGACCTGGCTGCCCATTCCGGCCGAACACAAGCAGCGCGCCGTCAGCGCCCAGCAGGGCAATGAGGCATCCGTGCTGGAGCACTACCGCCGCTTCCTTTCCTTCCGCAAAAAGCATCCCGCTTTTGCCAAGGGCGGCATCGAATTCCAGCCAGTGGAGGGCGACGTGCTGAGCTACACCCGCACGCTCGGCAACGAAACCGTTCTGTGCCTCTTCAATCTGTCCGCGACACCGGCAAAGGCGACGCTGCCGGAAGGGAACTGGGAGGTTCTCGAAGGCCACGGCTTTGCAAGCGGTGTGGACGGCAGAAGCGTAGAACTTCCGGCATGGGGCGCTTTCTTCGCCCGTTACGCCTGATAGAGCAGGGAGGAACAACCCATGACAAGTCTCGTTCTCAAGGATATCCGCAAATCATACGGGCAGGTAAAAGTCCTGCACGGCATCGATCTGGAGATCGAACAGGGCGAATTCATCGTTTTCGTCGGGCCGTCCGGCTGCGGGAAATCGACGTTGCTGCGCATGATTGCGGGTCTGGAGGAAATCACCGGCGGTGAGATGTTTATCGACGGCCAGCTGGTCAATGAAATCCCGCCCTCGCGTCGCGGCATTGCCATGGTGTTCCAGTCCTATGCGCTTTATCCGCATATGACTGTTTACGACAACATGGCCTTCGGCATGAAGATCGCCAAGGAAAACAAGCAGGAGATCGACCGCCGCGTCCGCGCCGCTGCCGAAATCCTGCAGCTGACGCAATATCTGGAGCGTTTGCCCAAGGCTCTTTCTGGCGGCCAGCGCCAGCGCGTCGCCATCGGCCGTGCCATTTGCCGCAATCCCAAGGTGTTCCTGTTCGACGAACCCCTGTCGAACCTCGATGCCGCGCTGCGCGTCGCAACCCGCATCGAGATCGCCAAGCTCAATGAGCAGATGGCAGACACGACGATGATCTACGTCACCCACGATCAGGTGGAGGCGATGACGCTGGCCGACCGTATCGTCGTTTTGAATGCGGGTCGTGTGGAACAGGTCGGCCCGCCGCTGGAACTTTACGAAAACCCCGCCAACCTCTTCGTGGCGCGGTTCATCGGCTCGCCCGCCATGAACATCATTGCGGCAAAAATTGCCGTAACCGGGGAGCGGACTTCGATCGAACTTGCCGGAGGCAAGACGCTGAACATCGTCGTTCCCACGCCTGCAACCGAGCAGGGCAAGGCCGCGAGCTTCGGTGTCCGGCCGGAGGATTTGAGCATCGTCACCGGCGACGATTATCTTTTCGAGGGAAAAGTCGCGATCGTCGAGGCTCTCGGTGAAGTGACCCTGCTTTATCTCGAAGCGCCCAAGGGGCAGGAGCCGATCATCGTCAAGGTGCCGGGCATCGTATCCGTCGCCAAGGGTCAGACCCTGCGTTTTGCGGCACCGCAGGCAAAGCTCCATCTCTTTGATGCCGAGGGCAAGAACTACCGCAGATAGTTGCGGAAACAATGGCCGTGAGCTTCAGGAAACATGCCCCGGAACGTCCCGTTCCGGGGTTTTTTCATGATATTTTGCCGCTGTGGAAAAATGCCAAAAATGTTCCGTCTTCGGTCTGTTTAAGGTGACGCTGATATGAATTGTTAAAGACTACGTTTTAATCTTGGAGACGTTGAAAGAGCATGGAGGTCAGGGCGTGCAGAGCAGTGCGGGTGTTATCAAGAACAGTTACCTGACCAAGGAAGAATCCTTCATGTACGACCGCGAAGGCCGGTTTCGCATGGAAGACACCATGAATGCGGCGCGCATCGAATATACCGAGAAGGCCGTCATGCATATGGCCGCTCGCCGTTGCGACGTCATTCGCATTTCCCAGACCGAGGCCGTGCTGGCGCTGCTGACGAAATACAATCTTCCGAACCAGTTCTATCTGGATATTCCCGACGCCCGCATCACCAAGATCGGTTGCGTTATGTTGCGCGTCAACGCCAACAACACCATCCACGTCCGTTTTCTGCGCATGTTGACGCAAAAGGAACTCGACCGCATTTTCGTGTTCAGCACGCATCCGGCGCACAAGGACCGGAAGCTCGATATCCGGTCTTTCTAAGGGGCTGGAGAATCTCCGGCTTCAGGAAAGCCCACCCAGAACCGTCTGCTTCAGCTTCACATCCGGCACTTCCGCAAAGGCAAGATCGCTGCGGCCGAAATAGGATTTCTGGTTGGTGGCGGACCAGTCGTTGCAGACCAGTTTGTATCGCTCTCTCGCGACCGGTTTTTCCGGCATGGCGTAAAGATAATCGCCGGTGCGGTCAGCAAGCGGAATGTCGCCGTCCTGATTGCAGCGCTTGAGGATTTGCGCAAGCGTTTCGCCATCCACTTCCGTCACCATCAGCTTGCCGTCGAAACGCAGCGAGGCGTTGAAATCGTAGCGGCGGATATCGCCCCTTGGCAAACCAGCGCCGAAGGAGGTGTGGCCGATGAAGCCGACATCCGCGCCGGTTTTTGTGGCGATTAGCTGCGCCACACGGCGTCCTGCCTCGTCAACTGTCATCGCCTTTTCCGTTTTGCCGACAACCGCCTTCTCTTCTGCCGTCAGATGTTTGTCGAGCGTCTGTTCGATCAGGCCTTTGAGCGCCGGGGAGGAGGGGGCGTCGCTGTCGATGGCGACGGTCTCGATCGTCGGCGCCTTGCCAGCAGCTTCGATCGTCGCAATGGCCATGGAGGTGCACCATGAGCCCGTGTGGACATAGCGCGTCGCACCCTGTTCATGCACGAAGTTCAGGTGATCGTGGCCGCCGACCAGCAGGGTGCCATCGGGCAGCAACGGCAGGATATCGCGGTCGGCAACGACACCGGCGTGGCTGAGAACGATGTTGATCGCCTCCGGCTTGACGATTGCAGGCAGATTCGCCTTGGCCCATTCCACAGGCTGCGGAATATCCAGCATCTCACGCGTCGCCTTCGGATAGGTATTGATCGCGTTGGTGGCAAGGCCCGCAACGACGACCGTCCGTCCGCCCACACTCACCTCCGCACTGGCCGGTGCATAGGGTGCGCCGCTGCGCTTGTCGATGATGTTGGACAGCACGGTAATGCCGAGCGCGCGGGCACGACTGACGAAATTGGCGAGGTCGTTATCGATATCCGGTTCATGGTTGCCGATATTGATGACGGTGGGCGCGAGCCTGGCGAGCGCCGAGAGGAACGTCCACTCGATTTCGCCAGACGACCGTGTCGCCACCGCATTGCCGGTTTCGAACAGGTCGCCGTTCAGAAGAATAATGTGGGGCGTCTTTTCAGCCGCGATGCGCATTTCTATGGCTGCTAGGAGCTGCCCGATGCGCTCATAGGCCGAATGCAGGTCGGAAATCACGATTGCACGCAGGGCCACATCCTGCGCTTCCGCCGGCGTTGCCACCACCATCAGCGGCAGTATGGCGGTGCCAGCCATAAGCTTCAGCACGTCACGGCGTTTGCTTGAGAAAATCGTCATGTCTGGCCCCATCATCTTGAAATGCGTCATCGTCCCGCGGCTGGCTGAGAAGCCCCTATAGGGCGATCATCACAGCCGCATGACAAGTTTGGCGTTTAAGAGACGGGAAATAAAGCGGTTTCAGCGCGAGTTATGCGGGTCATGCCAAGAGGGTGCGGAGGCGAGGCCGAATCCGGCCTTCGCCTCCGGACGATCAATGGAACAGAACGCTGGCGCCCTGGTCGGCAGGGCCGACATTACGGCGGAACGGGGCGAAAAGTTCGCGGCCCATGCCCCATTCGTTGGCGGAAAGGTCGGCGCGCGCCGGTTCGCGCTTTGCCAGCTCTGCGGCTGGAACAAGCACTTCAAGCGTTCCGGAAATGGCGTCGAGACGGATGATGTCGCCATCGCGGATGAGCGAGATCGGGCCGCATTCGGAAGCTTCGGGCGTGACATGGATGGCGGCCGGCACCTTGCCGGAAGCGCCGGACATGCGTCCGTCCGTTACCAGCGCCACCTTGAAGCCGCGATCCTGCAGCACGCCAAGTGGCGGCGTCAGGCGGTGCAGTTCCGGCATGCCGTTGGCCTTCGGACCCTGGAAGCGGACGACAGCGATGAAATCGCGGTTGAGCTTGCCGTCCTTGAAGGCATCCTGAAGCTCCTGCTGGTCGCTAAAGACGATCGCGGGCGCCTCGATGATATGGCGTTCGGGCTTGACGGCGGAGATCTTGATGACCGATTTGCCGAGGTTGCCGGTCAGCATTTTCAGACCGCCGGTCGGCTGGAACGGCGTTTCAATGCTGGCGAGAACCTTGGGATCGTGGCTCTGCTCGGGAGAAGGCTCGCGGGTCACCGCGCCGTTTTCGTCAAGCTTTGCATCCACGGTGTAGGCTTCGAGCCCCTGTCCGAAGACGGTGCGGACATCGTCATGCACGAAGCCCTGTTTCAAAAGCTGCTTGATGAGGAAGCCCATGCCGCCTGCGGCGTGGAAATGGTTCACATCCGCAAGACCGTTGGGATAAACGCGGGCAAGCAGCGGCACGGTATCCGACAGGTCGGAAATATCCTGCCAGGTGAGGATGATGCCTGCTGCGCGCGCCATGGCGATCAGATGCATGGTGTGGTTGGTCGAGCCGCCCGTCGCGTGCAGGCCAACGACGCCGTTGACGATCGAGCGCTCATCGATCATTTCGCCGGCGGGCGTGAACTCGTTGCCCTGCGCGGTGATGGCGAGCGCCCGCTTGGCGGCCTCGCGTGTCAGCGCGTCGCGCAGCGGCGTGCCGGGATTGATGAAAGAAGAGCCGGGCATATGGAAACCCATGATCTCCATCAGCATCTGGTTGGAATTTGCCGTGCCGTAGAAGGTGCAGGTGCCGGGACCATGATAGGATTTGGACTCCGCCTCCAGCAGCTCGGCGCGCCCCACCTTGCCCTCTGCATAAAGCTGGCGAATGCGGGATTTCTCGTCGTTCGGCAGGCCGGTGGTCATAGGCCCGGCGGGGATGAAGATGGAGGGCAGGTGACCGAAGGAAAGCGCTGCGATGACGAGGCCGGGAACGATCTTGTCGCAGACACCGAGATAGACGGCGGCGTCGAACATGTTATGCGACAGGCCGATGCCGGCAGCCATGGCGATGGCATCACGGGAGAATAGCGAGAGCTCCATGCCCGGCTGGCCCTGGGTTACGCCGTCGCACATGGCAGGCACGGCACCCGCGACCTGCGCCACGCCGCCGGCTTGCGCTGCGGCCTCGCGGATGATTGCCGGAAAGGTCTCGTAGGGCTGGTGCGCCGACAGCATGTCGTTATAGGCGGTGATGATGCCGAGATTACCAACCCGGTCGCCGGCAAGGAGGTCCTTGTCGGCGGGGGAACAGACAGCAAATCCATGCGCGAGGTTACCGCAGGAGAGAGTGGAGCGATGAACGCCCTTCGAAACCTGCAGCCGCAGCCGCTCTAGATAGGTCTCGCGGTAAGGCTTGGAGCGTTCGACGATGCGGGCGGTAATGGCCTGAATGCGGGAATCGGCGGACATGAGCGTTCATCCTGTTCGTTGGTCGAGAACCGGCGTTCCGGGAGATGAAGGACCGGTTATCGTGTTTTCGTCTTGTGTCGTCGGGCGCTGTCGCGGGGCCGCTTGCGCGGCAACCGCATCCAGTTATGGCGCCCAGTAAATATCCAGGGCGGTTTCTGCCCGGTTCAGCACGGCGCGGATCGGCATTTCGTCCTCATCCTCGCCCGACTGTGCTTTTTCAAGCGTCGCCTTTTTTGCTGCACCTTCGATGTGGAGCACCAGAAAACCTGCATCGTGAAGGCTGGAGAAGTTGAACGTCAACCGTTCTTCCCCCGCGGTTTCCGCCGCCATGGTCAAAACGCCGCGCGGTTCGTCAAGGTCGAGCGCTTCGTAGAGATTGTCGCCACCGGGAAAGAACGATGCCGTATGCCCATCCGTTCCCATGCCCAGCACGACGACATCAAAAGGATCGCAGATCGCTTCGGTCTTGACGGTCGCAAGCGTCGCTGCATCCTCAGGCGAGGCCGCGGGCTGGAACAGCGGCACGAAATAGGCCGCCTTCGCCTTGTCCTGCAACAGGTTCTCGCTGACCAGCCGGTGGTTCGAGCGCTCGCTCTCCGGCGGCACGAACCGTTCGTCCACCAGCGTCACGCTGATGTTGCTCCAGTCGAGATCATGATGGGAAAGCGCCTGGAAGAACAGCTTGGGCGTTGAACCGCCCGAAACGGCAATGCTTGCCGTTCCGTATTCTTTCGTTGCTGCGTCGAGACGCGCGGCGACATCCGCCGCCAGGGTTTTCGCCAGTTCAGCGGCTGTGTCGAAGACATGGATTGTTTCGCTCATACCCGCGCCCTCAGTCAGCGTCGTGCCAGGTGCGGCCGTCGCGCTCGATCAGTGCGATCGAGCCGCTCGGACCCCAGGTTCCGGCAGTATAACCCTGTACGCCCTGTCCCAGCTCTTCCCAGCTCTTGAGGATAGGATCGACCCAGTCCCAGGCCGCTTCCACTTCGTCGCGGCGCATGAACAGTGTCTGGTTGGAGCGGATGGTATCCATCAAAAGCCGCTCATAGGCATCGGGGCTGCGCACATTGAAGGCTTCGGCAAAGCTCATGTCCAGCGAGACCTGACGCAGACGCATGCCGCCCGGGCCGGGATCCTTGATGAGCAGCGACTGCTTGACGCCTTCGTCCGGTTGGAGGCGAATGACCAGCTTGTTGGCTTCGATCTTGCCGGCCGCATCGTCGAAGATCGAATGCGGGATCTGCTTGAACGTGACGACGATTTCCGAAACGCGGGTCGCAAGGCGTTTTCCCGTGCGAATGTAGAAAGGAACGCCTGCCCAGCGCCAGTTGGCAATTTCGGCCTTGATGGCGACGAAGGTTTCCGTGTTGGAAACGCCGCCCTCCAGCTCCTCCAGATAACCTTTCACCGGGCCGCCTGCGGAAGCGCCGGCGCGGTACTGGCCGCGAACCGTCAGCTTTTCAACATTGCTGGTGTTGATCGGCTTCAGCGAGCGCAGGACCTTGAGCTTTTCGTCACGCACGGCTTCCGCGTTCATGGAAGCGGGCGGCTCCATGGCAACGAGGCACAGCAATTGCAGAATGTGGTTCTGCACCATGTCGCGCAACGCACCGGCCGTATCGTAATATCCGGCGCGACCCTCAAGGCCGACAGCTTCTGCGACCGTGATCTGCACGTGGTCGATATGGGCGGAATTCCAAAGCGGCTCGTAAAGCGCGTTGGCAAAACGCAGTGCCATCAGGTTCTGCACCGTCTCCTTGCCGAGATAGTGGTCGATGCGGAAGATCTGTTCTTCCTTGAAGACGTGGCCGATGGTGTCGTTGAGTTCCTGCGCCGAGGCAAGGTCGCGGCCGATCGGCTTTTCAACGACGATGCGGGTCGAGCGGGTGATAAGCTTGTGTTCGCGGATCTTGTCGGCGATATCGCCGAAAATGCCGGGCGCAACAGCGAGATAGAAGGCGCGTATGCGCTCCTTGCCCTCATCGAGCAGCTTCTTCAACACGTCCCATCCGTTGCCGGATTTTGCGTCGACGGGAACGTAGAAAAGCCGGTTAAGGAACAGCGCAACCTGCGCATCATCATATTCGCCCCCCTTCAGATGCTCCTTCAGCGCGTCTTGCGCGAATTTGCGATATTCCTCATGGCTCATGACCGAACGCGACGCGCCGATAATGCGGGTCGGCTCCGTAAACTGGCCTTCGACCTGACGGTGATAAAGGGCCGGCAAAAGCTTGCGCTCTGCCAAATCGCCTGTGCCGCCGAAAACGACACAATCAAAAGCTTCAACAGGAATGATCTGACTGCTCATATCGATACTCTCGATCTTCAAGGGTTGGGGCATCCATAATCTAATCGATTTAAAAATGCCAGTCTCAGTTATGTGAAATTATGAATTTTGGTTTCACGGGTCGAAAACCCGTACCGATTGTCATTGAGTGATGCCGGCTAGAAAGCAGGGTTCTTGAACAAGCCTTTGGCCGGCGGCGGAACGGAAAAAAAGAAAAAAACGACGATTGCTGCGATTTTCCCCATCCATGATCGCAGCGATGGCTCATCGACCTTGTGCGAGGCATCTATACTGTCCAGCAGCAGTCTTGCCTCATGCCGCTGCCACTCCGGCACCCGGATTTCCATGCCTCCGAAAGCGACCGTCAAATGCCAGTTCACGGAAACGATATGGGCCGAGGGCACGGTGGTGTGGATGCCATAGGCGCGCAGAAACGAACATGTCACGGCGGTTTCCGCCATCCCGTAACCGGTCGCAATCGTTACAAGCCTGTCGCTAGGTCTTTCCATCAGATCTCCAGAGGTGGGCGGATTTCCTAAAACCTGTCTCGCAACGCGTACCATGAGAGCGCCAGAAAAAGCAGCGGTGCCCGCAGCGATGCACCGCCGGGGAACGACGGAACCTTCAACCGCGCGAATGGCGCCAGCATATCCTGTCTGCCGAGAACGAGATCGGCATAGAGCTTGCCGCAATAGTTCGACAGCATCACCCCGTGTCCGGAATAACCGCCGATGGAGGTGACCCCTGGCATGACTTCCCGCACGAACACCCGCCTTGGCAGGGTGATGCCGACGGAGCCGCCCCAGGAATGGGTGATCTCGACATTTCCGAGTTCGGGATAGATTTCCGCGATCTGCCGGCGAATATGGCTGGAAATGTCACGCGGCGTATCGGCCGTATAGGCCTCGCGCCCGCCGAACAGCAGCCGGTTGTCGACCGTCTTGCGGAAATAGCGCACCACGAAACGGGAATCGGCCACGGCTTCCTTGCCGGGAATAATGTCGGGATAAGCGTCAAGCGGTGCGGTTGCGCCGATGAAGGAGCGGATGGGCATGATATGGGCCGCCGTTACCGGTTCCAGATTGCCGATATAGGCATTGGTCGCAATCAGCACCCGCGTTGCGGTCAGCGTGCCGGAGGGCGTTTCGATGATGGTCTTGCCGCCCGCCTGGCGTATGGATTTGGCGGGCGTCATTTCATGGATGCCGGCGCCCGCCTCTTTTGCGGCTTTCGCAAGCCCGACCAGCAGCTTCAGCGGATGGATATGGCCGGTGCCGGTATCGCGTGTGCCGCCGAAATAATGGCTGGAGCCGACACGTCTGCGTGCGTCCGCCCGCTCCATGTAGGAAATATGCGGATAGCCGTAGCGATTGTTCATCGCATCGACGCTTTTGCGGTAATCGTCTTCGTAAGCAGCCTTGTGCGCCACATAGAGCTGCCCCGGCAGGTACTCCATGTCGATGCCGTGATCGCGGGCGAAGTTGAGGACGTAGTGTTTGGCATCCTCGGCGATATCGAACAGTACCTTCGACTGCTCGAAGCCGATCTCGTCTTCCATCTCGTCGGGAAACGAGCGCTGCCCGGTGCCGAATTGCCCGCCGTTGCGGCCGGATGCGCCGTCGCCGAAACGATGCGCCTCGATCAAGGCGACGGAGACACCGTTGGCCGCAAGATTAAAGGCGGCCTGAAGCCCGGTATAGCCACCGCCGACGACCGCGACGTCCACTGCTTTCGACCCGTCGAGCGCCGGATATTGCGGCCGCTCCTGGGCGCTTGCCTGATACCAGGAAATACCCGGCGCTATCGGGCTTTGCCACGTCATGCTTCAGACCTCACACGTTGAGAAGCAGGAATTCCCGCTCCCATGGGCTGATGACCTGCATGAATGTCTCGAATTCCCCGCGCTTCAGGCCCGCATAAAGGCCGACGAATTCATGGCCGAACACCCGCTCGAACTGTTCTTCGCCTTCCAGCAGCGCCACGGCTTCCAGCAGCCCGCGCGGCAGGTCGATGGAGCCTTCATTGGCCGTATCGGCGGTCGGTTCGGTCGGCTCGATATTGTTGACGATGCCGAGCCAGCCGCAGGCAAGCGAAGCGGCGAGCGCGAGATAGGGATTGGCATCCGAACTCGGCAGGCGGTTTTCGACACGCCTTGCCTGCGGGCTGGAAATCGGCACGCGGAAAGCCGTCGTGCGGTTGTCGTAACCCCAGGCATTGTTGACCGGGCAAGCCATGTCAGGTGTCAGGCGGCGATAGGAATTCACGTAAGGAGCAAGCATCACCAGCGCGTTCGGAACATAACGCTGCATGCCGCCGACGAAGGCGAAGAACTCCTTGGACGGGCCGCCGTCCTTGTTGGAGAAGATATTGCGGCCGCTGTCGATCTCCACCACCGACTGATGGATATGCATGGCCGAACCCGGTTGACCCTGCATGGGCTTGGCCATGAAGGTGGCGTAGATGCCATGCTTCAATGCTGCTTCACGGATCGTGCGCTTGAACAGGAACACCTGGTCGGCAAGTTCGATCGGATCGCCATGGCGCAGGTTGATTTCCAGCTGGGCCGGGCCTTCCTCGTGGATCAGGGTATCGATCTCGAGGCCCTGCTTTTCGGAGAAGTGATAGATATCGTCGATCAGTTCGTCGAACTCGTTGATGCCGGCGATGGAATAGCTCTGCCCACCGACGATGGAGCGTCCGGAGCGGCCCTTAGGCGGATGCAGCGGATAGTCAGGGTCGTCATTCATGGCGACCAGGTAGAATTCGATTTCCGGCGCGACGACCGGCTTCCAGCCTTTTTCCGTGTAAAGCGAAAGCACGTTTTTCAGCACGTTGCGCGGCGTATAGGGAACGAAATTACCCTCGGCATCCACGACATCGCAGATCACTTGCGCGGTCGGGTCGCTTTCCCATGGCACCACGGACAGCGTGGAAAGATCAGGCACTAGCTTCAGGTCGCTGTCGCGCGGCTCATAGCGGAAGTTTGCCGTCTCATCCGGGTATTCGCCCGAGATCGTGTGGCGATAGAGCGCGGAGGGCAGGGCAAGCGAGGTGTCGCCCGTAAATTTCGCCGTCGGCATCATCTTGCCACGCGCAACCCCGGCAAGATCGGGTGTTATGCATTCAATATCCTCAATACCGCGCGCCCTCAACCATTGCGAAGCTTCGCGCCAGGAGGAAACGCCACGGGTAGAGGAAAGGTCGAGGGGAGGTTTCTTTGCCATGGTTGCCTGTTTCTTCGGGCGGAGCATGGTTTTCTTCGGGGGCATGTATCACCGGGTCTGTGTTTCGACTGGCGCCATCATAACCGGAGTTTGGCAATTGGCGAGGGGGAAAGCGCCATTGACAACGGGCGACACTTCGAAAAGAGGAAAGGGAGAAGCAAACGGAAAGCAACTATGGCAGACAAATGTGACGTGCTGATTTTGGGGGCGGGGGCTGCCGGCATGATGTGCGCCATCCGTGCCGGCCAGCGCGGCCGCTCCGTCATCATCCTCGACCATGCCAAGGCGCCGGGCGAGAAAATCCGCATCTCCGGCGGCGGCCGCTGCAATTTCACCAACATCCACGCCGGGCCGAAGAATTATCTCTCCGCCAACCCGCATTTCGCCAAATCCGCACTTGCCCGTTACACGCCGCGCGATTTCATCGCTCTGGTCGAAAAACATCGTATCGCCTGGCATGAAAAGACGCTTGGGCAGCTGTTCTGCGACGATAGCGCCAAGGACATCATCCGCATGCTGCTTGGCGAAATGCAGGCTGCAAAGGTGAAGTTGAGGCTCGAAACCGCCGTTTCTGATGTCGCCCATGATGCCGGCCGGTTTCGCGTGACGACCTCCGGCGGCGTCATCGAGGCGGAAAGCCTTGTGGTCGCAACGGGCGGCAAGTCGATCCCGAAAATGGGTGCGACGGGTTTTGCCTACCAGATCGCCGAGCAGTTCGGCTTGTCGCTCATCGAGACTCGCCCCGGTCTCGTGCCGCTGACGCTTGATCCTGCGGCACTGGAAAGGCTGAGCCCCCTTGCCGGTGTTGCCGTGCCAGCCGAAATTTCCCATGCCAAAACGGCTTTCAACGAAGCACTTCTGTTTACCCATCGAGGCCTAAGCGGCCCCTCAATCCTGCAAATCTCCTCCTATTGGCGGGAGGGCGATACGATCCGCCTGAAACTGGAGCCTGCGCGCGATATCGTCGCATTGCTAAAGGAAGCGAAACAGAAGAACGGCCGCCAGTCGGCCCAGACCGCTCTTGCGGAAATCCTGCCGAAACGGCTGGCGCAGCATGTCGTCGAAAAATCGGGGCTGACCGGCAACCTTGCCGATATGTCAGACAAGGCTCTGGCGACCCTGGCAAATGAGGTGCAGGACTGGCAGATCAAGCCAGCCGGTTCCGAGGGGTATCGCACGGCGGAAGTCACACTTGGCGGCGTGGATACGACCGGCCTCGATTCCCGCAGCATGGCAGCGAAAACCGTGGCGGGCCTCTATTTCATCGGCGAATGTGTTGACGTGACCGGCTGGCTGGGCGGTTATAATTTCCAGTGGGCCTGGGCCTCCGGTCAGGCAGCAGGTGAATTCGCCTGAAACCGCTCGTATTAACACCTTGTTAATGGGCACGGGTCATCCTGACAGAATGCCAGCAAAGCCGGATCGCGTTGTGGTTCCGCTGTACATGATGTCATGCTGGAGGCTCTTAACAGGGCATGGGTCGGTTGAGTTTTTCGTCAGGAGCCCGCGCATGAACAGATCCGCACATCGCCGCCCTCGCGCCATTGCCATCGCCCGCGCCGAAAGCGAGAGCAGGCAGTTGGCCTTTCGCCTGACTGCAATCGCAGCCGGTGCCGTGGCTGCCCTGATCGCCCTTTTTTACTAAGGTCAGGCTCTTCGCTTTTGCCCTTGCAGCAATCGCGGTAAACAGCCGCCACGGCCAGGATGCCTCGGCCATATCGGCATAGAATTTCTCTTCCTGCCGGATGGCTTCCCGCCGCGTGCGCGGCGTCTGGCTTTCGATGATGGCCAATGCTGAATAAAATACGTGCATGTCACTCTCCATGTTGCGGAGGGCCGTGATGCACGCCGTTTTTTGTTTTATCTGCGCAAGAAAATGCGCTACGTTTTTCATAAATGAAAAACGTCACTTGGGATTCATACCAACTTTTCCTCGATGTGTCACGCAGCGGCGGCCTTACGGGTGCTGCGGCGCTGACGGGTTTGAGCCCTGCGACTATCGGGCGACGCATGATCGAATTGGAGGAGCGCATTGGCAAGGCGCTGTTCCAGCGCAGCCAGACGGGATACGCGCTGACACCGGATGGCCGCGCCTTGTTCGACCGTCTTCAGGCCATGGAAAATGCAGCCAAGGATATAGAGGGCTGGCAGAAGGCGTCATCAGCCTCTTCCGTCGTACGTATCGCCGTCGGTACCTGGAATGCCTGGCTGCTTACCGGGAACTTTTCCGCCATCTGCACGGATCGCGACGATTTCCGCATCGATCTTTTCATCGCCGAACAGAGGGCGTCTTTGGCGCACCGTGAAAACGACATCGGCATTCGCGCTTTCGAGCCCGAGGAACGCAACCTCGCTGCCATCAAGACGGGGGAGGTGGCCTATGCGCCCTACAGGCTGCGCAACGCCGCCGCTTCTGTTGCCGACCGGTGGTTGGCGGTGGCGGAAGAAAACGCCATTTCCGCCTACCTGCGCTGGCCGCATGAAAACCGGCGGGACAATATCGTGGTGACCGTCAACAGGCCAACGGCACTGCTCGATCTCACGCTGGCCGGGGCAGGGGTTGCCGTGCTGCCGTGTTTCGTGGGCGATGCCGATGCGGGGCTGATGCGTGAGGGTGACGAAATCGAAGCGCTTCGTCACAATCAGTGGATCGTCATGAACAATGACGATCGCCACCGCCGCGATATACGGACGGTGGCGGACCGGATGACGCGTCTCATCAAGCGACATTCCGATTTGTACGCCGGACGAAAAAGCCGTCCGGCATGAGCGGTGTCACGCAGCAGCACTTCCCTGCGCAACGATGACCGGGATCAGAAGATCGCCCCAGTTGCCGCCCCCGCCGTGATGGCGGGCTGAGCGGACGAGTTCAACGGAAACACCGGCCTCAACTGCCTTCATGACGGCCTGGTTGAGGCGGTGCAGATCGTTGGCCAGCATGCGGATGGCGACCTGTTGATCCTGCGTCATGGCGGAGGACTGCTCCTCGGCGCGTTCCTTGACGTGGGTCTTGATGGGGTTATGGGCATTCATGGCATTTCTCCTCTCTTTATTGGTTGGGGTTCTTGATGCGATTTGCAAGCCCTTCCCGTTCAAGGGAAGGGCAGTTTTCCAGTTTATTCCGCCGCCGGGCGGAACTGGTCGTGCTCGGTGGATTCCTTCATGGCGGTGGTCGAAGACGTGCCGCCCGAGATTGCCAGCGACACGGCGTCGAAGTAGCCGGTGCCGACTTCGCGCTGGTGTTTGGTGGCGGTGTAGCCGTTAACCTCGGCCGCGAATTCCGCTTCCTGAAGCTCGGAATAGGCCGCCATCTGCCGCTCCTTGTAGCCGCGCGCCAGTTCGAACATGCCGTAATTCAGCTGGTGGAAGCCGGCCAGCGTGATGAACTGGAACTTGTAGCCCATCGCCCCGAGTTCGCGCTGGAACTTGGCAATCGTCGCGTCGTCGAGGTGCTTTTTCCAGTTGAACGACGGCGAGCAATTGTAAGCCAGCTTCTTGCCGGAGTGCACCTTGTGCACGCCCTCGGCAAACCTGCGCGCCTGCTCGAGATCTGGCTTGGAGGTCTCGCACCAGATCAGATCGCAATAGGGCGCATAGGCCACCGCACGGGCGATGCAGGGTTCAAGACCGTTCTTCACCTGATAGAAGCCCTCTACGGTGCGGCCGGCATCGTAGTCGACGAAGGGCTGGTCGCGCTCGTCAATGTCAGAGGTCAAAAGCTTGGCTGCCTCCGCATCGGTGCGGGCGATGACCAGCGTCGGCACGCCCATGACGTCGGCTGCAAGTCGTGCCGCCGTCAGGTTGCGAATATGCGCGGCCGTGGGGATCAGAACTTTGCCGCCGAGATGGCCACACTTCTTTTCAGATGCCAGCTGGTCTTCATAGTGAACACCGGCTGCACCGGCCTCGATGAATGCCTTCATGATCTCGAAGGCGTTGAGCGGTCCCCCGAAACCTGCTTCCGCATCGGCAACGATCGGCGCGAACCACGTGTCGACCGAAAGGCCCTTGCCCTCTGCCGTCTCGATCTGGTCTGCCCGTTGCAAGGTGCGGTTGATGCGCTTTGCAAGCTCTGGCGCCGCATTGGCGGGGTAGAGCGATTGGTCCGGATACATGGCGGAGGCCGTGTTGGCATCTGCCGCAACCTGCCAGCCGGAAAGATAGATCGCCTTCAGCCCGGCGCGAACCATCTGCATGGCCTGGTTGCCGGAAAGCGCGCCGAGCGCATTGATGAAATTCTCTTCGTTGATCAGCTTCCACAGCCGGTTGGCACCCATCTCGGCCAGCGAATGGCGGATTTCAACGGAGCCGCGCAACCGCTCCACGTCGGCGGCGGTATAAGTGCGCTCAATGCCGTCGAAGCGTCCCCGCGGTGCGCCCGGAACAAGTTTGTAAAAATCCGTCATACTTCTCTCTCCCATTACAAATGCAGTTTCAGAAACGTGCTGTCTTCAACTGTGTGAAGCGCATTTCGATGTGACTACATTTACATTTTCATGAGTTTGAGCGCCAGAAGAAACATAAAAACAGTGACTTGAAAGAGGTTATGCTGTAGTGTGAATGACAGGGTGGAGCTGTAAAATTGTAAATTTTGTAAAAGCCTCATGCCCGGCGATTTTGTAACAGACTTGTATGAGTCTTTCGATGTGAGGTTGAGGCTGTGTCGGAAAACAAGATTTTTGCTGGCCCGCGCGTACGTCGTATTCGCAATGGTCTGGCCCTGACGCAAACGGCCATGGCCGAGGCGCTGGCAATCTCGCCTTCCTACCTCAATCTCATCGAGCGCAATCAGCGGCCGCTGACCGTGCAGCTGCTCTTGAAGCTCGCTTCAGTCTACAAGGTGGATCTGGACGACCTGCAAGGCGAGAGTGCCGGTTCCGCCGGGCAATTGCGAGAGGTCTTCGCCGATCCGCTCTTGGTGGGCGAGGTGCCGTCGCCGCAGGAGCTGATCGAGGTGGCAGATGCCGCGCCCAATGCGGCAAGTGGCGTCGTCAAGCTGTACAGGGCGTATCGGGAACAGGCGCAGCGCCTTTCCGACCTCTCGGATCTTCTGGCGCGCGAAGGACATGAGACGGCGCTTTCCTCCACCCGCCTGCCGATAGACGAGGTGCGGCACGTCTTTGAAAACCGGCCGGCCTATGTCCATTCCATCGATGCGGCGGCAGAAGAACTCCACAAGCAATTGTCGGCGGGCGAAGATCTCGCCGCGGGCCTTCGCGCATGGCTTCAGAAAAACCACGGTATCGTGGTCAGAACTCTGCCGGTCCATGCCATGCCCAATCTGCGGCGGCGTTATGACCGCCATTCCATGCGGCTGTTTTTGTCCGAGCGCCTGTCGCAGCCGGATCAGCTCAGGGAAATGGCGATGGAAACCTGTCTTCTGGCGCTTCGAGAGGAGATTGGCGCTGAGCTGGAGACGCTTGGCCTGAAGGGGGAGGAGGCACGGCGCATCGCCCGCTTCGAGCTGGCGCGTTATGCCGCCCATGCCCTGATGATGCCCTATGGTGCGTTTTTGAGTGCCGCCCAGCGCGCGAAATACGATCTCGATGTCCTGCGATCACGCTTCAATGTGTCGTTCGAGCAGGCCGCCAACAGGCTCGTCAGCCTACAAAGGCCGACGGCTGCGGCAATCCCGTTCTTTTTGATGGAGACTGACAATGCCGGCAACCGTTTCCGTCTTGCGGGCGCCGGTGGTTTCCCGAGGGCACGGTTTGGCGGCCTCTGTCCGCGTCTTAATATCCACGCAGCTTTTGCCCAGCCGGGGCAGGTGCTGGTGGAGCCGGTGGAGATGCCTGACGGTGACGCCTTCCTGACTGTGTCGCGCACGCTTGAAGGCCCGCAGGCCGGTTTCGGCGAAAGGGTGCGGCGAACGGCCGTGCTTCTGGGCTGCGATCTCGCCCAGGCCGGGGAGACGGTTTATGGAGCTGCCGGCGCAGGTGGGCCGACCATTGCCATTGGTCCCTCGTGCCGGCTGTGTGAAAGGCAGGGCTGTCTGTCGCGGGCGGAGGCCCCGCTGACGAGGCCGCTCGGCCTGGACGAAATGGTGACCGGTCTTAGTGTTTTCGACTTCCAGTAGAGGTTTCGCATCACTTTTTTTCCGGTGGAACACATTCGGTTGAAAATGCTGTGCTGCACATTTCCCGCTTGCTCCCTTTTGTTTTCCTTTCTAGTCTCACTAAAAAAGGGGATCACGCTTCCGTCACGAGGATGCGTTAACAGGAGAAATCATGAAAAACCGTTCGCTCCGTTTCACTTTGGCTCTCACGACGGCGCTCGTTGCTGCAGGCTCGGCAATGGCCCAGGAGAAGGTCGTTCACGTCTTTAACTGGTCGGATTATATCGACGAATCGATCCTTACCGATTTCACCAAGGAAACCGGCATCAAGGTCGTTTACGATGTATTCGACAGCAACGAACTCGTGGAAACGAAGCTTCTGGCCGGCAGCTCCGGCTACGACGTGGTGGTGCCGACTGGCCCCTTCCTTGCCCGCCAGATCAATGCCGGTGTTTTCCAGAAACTCGACAAGTCCAAGTTGCCGAATCTGAAGAACATGTGGCCGGATGTCTCCGAGCGTCTGGCGAAATACGACCCCGGTAACGAGTATGCCGTGAACTACATGTGGGGCACAACAGGTATCGGCTATAACGTCGCCAAGGTGAAGGCGGCTCTCGGTGATGTTCCGGTCGACAGCTGGGATATTCTCTTCAAGCCGGAAAATGCCGAAAAGCTGAAATCCTGTGGCATCAATATTCTCGATGCATCGGACGAGACCTTCGCCATCGCGATGAATTACCTCGGCAAGAACCCGGACAGCAAGGAAACGGCCGATCTGGAAGCGGGCGGTGCCGTCTATTCGAAGATCCGTCCCTTTGTGAAGACCTTCAACTCCTCCGCCTATATCGACGAGCTGGCAAATGGCGACAGCTGCATCACGATCGGCTGGTCGGGTGACATTCTTCAGGCGAAAAAGCGTGCCGAAGAAGCCAAGAACGGCGTCGAGGTGAACTACGTCATCCCGAAGGAAGGCACCTATATGTGGTTCGACAACCTTGCCATCCCGGCGGATGCCAAGAATGTCGAGGAAGCTCACACTTTCATAAATTACCTGATGCGCCCGGAAGTCATCGCCAAGGCGTCCAACTATGTTCAGTATGCGAACGGCAACCTTGCCTCGCAGGCGCTGATGGATCCGTCGGTTGCCAAGAACCCGGCGGTCTACCCCAATGCCGAGACGATGAAGAAGCTCTTCACCATCTCACCCTACGGACCGAAGGAACAGCGCGTCTTGAACCGTGTCTGGACGCAGATAAAGACCGGTAGCTGATAGCTCCGCGCGCTGGTTGAGAAACGGCCGGCGGGCCTGTTTCTCTGATACCTTGCCGGCAGGTCACGCAACCTGCCGGCGCTGCCCGCCTCATGGCATCGGACCGAAAAGTGTGACGCGGTTTTCGGGAAATCCGATGCTCAAATCTACAAAATCAACGGGATTTGAGGGTAGGGTGAATGGCGAAAACTCTGGGGCCGGTCAAACGCAAATTTAGCCCTTGGGACAATCCCGATGCGGTTCCCTTCATCCGGTTTGAAAACGTCACCAAGCGGTTTGGCGATTTCGTCGCCGTCGATAATCTGACGCTCGATATTTACGAACGGGAGTTCTTTTCGCTGCTCGGTCCTTCCGGCTGCGGCAAGACCACGCTGATGCGCATGCTGGCCGGTTTCGAGGAACCGACCAATGGGCGTATTCTCCTTCAGGGCAAGGATATTTCCGGCGTGCCGCCCTACAAGCGCCCGACCAATATGATGTTTCAGTCCTACGCCCTTTTCCCGCATATGTCGGTGGAGAAGAACATTGCCTTCGGTCTGGAGCAGGACGGTCTGCCCAAGGCAGAAATATCCTCGCGGGTCGAGGAAATGCTGCGGCTCGTCAAGCTCAGCGAGTTTGCCAAGCGCAAGCCGAGCCAGCTTTCGGGCGGCCAGCGGCAGCGCGTGGCGCTTGCCCGCTCGCTTGCCAAGCGGCCGAAGGTGCTTTTGCTGGATGAACCGCTCGGTGCACTCGACAAGAAGCTGCGCGAGGAAACCCAATTCGAGCTGATGGACATCCAGACCAATCTCGGCCTCACCTTCCTGATCGTCACCCATGACCAGGAAGAGGCAATGACGGTGTCGGACCGGATCGCGGTCATGGACAAGGGCATTGTGGTGCAGGTGGCAACGCCTGCCGAGATCTACGAGGCGCCGAACAGCCGTTACGTGGCGGATTTCATCGGCGACATCAATATTTTCGACGCCAACGTCGTCACTAACGCGTCCGATATCGGCAAGCCGGGACTGGTGACACTCGATTGCGACGGGCTGACAGTTGCCGTGGAGCAGGAATGTGCCGCTGTCACCGGAAGCCGGGTGGCTTTCGCCATCCGCCCGGAAAAGGTCCGCATCTCGCTCGATCAACCCACCGACAGCGCCGTCAATTCCGCTTATGGCGAAGTCTGGGATATCGGCTATCTCGGTGACTTCTCGGTGTTCATCGTCAAGCTTGCCGATGGCCGTGTCATCCGTGCAGCGCAGGCGAATGTCTCGCGTCTCGTGGATCGCCCGATCACCTTCGGCGATATGGTGTGGTTGAACTGGAAACAGGATTCCGGTCTTGTGCTAACGCACTGAGGGAGGCTTTTATGGCGATCACCACTCCTGAAAACCGGCAAAGTCCCTGGCGATGGCTGGTCGTCGCCGTTCCCTATTTCTGGCTGATGCTGTTTTTCGCAGCGCCCTTTTTTATCATTTTCAAAATATCGCTTTCGGATACGGCGATATCCATGCCGCCCTATACGCCAGTCTTCGAAGGGTTTTCGAAGCTTGGCGCATTCTTCTCGCAGCTGGATTTCGAAAACTACCTGTTTCTGACGGAAGACCCGCTCTACATCGACGCCTATCTCTCGTCGCTGCGCATCGCATTCATCTCCACCTTCCTGCTGTTGCTGATCGGTTATCCCATGGCTCTTGCCATGGCGCGTTCGCCGTCATCCATCCGCCCCACGCTGGTGATGCTGGTCATCCTGCCGTTCTGGACCTCGTTCCTGATCCGCGTTTACGCCTGGATTGGTATTCTGAAGCCCGAAGGTCTGCTGACGGTGCTGTTCCAATGGCTCGGTTTTCTGGGGCCGGACCAGCAGGTCAATATCTTCCGCACCGAGACGGCGATCTTCATCGGCATCGTCTATTCCTATCTGCCGTTCATGGTGCTGCCGCTTTATTCGGCGCTGGAAAAATTCGACAATACGCTTCTGGAAGCGGCGGCCGATCTGGGTTGCCCGCCCTGGAAAGCCTTCTGGAAGATTACCTTCCCGCTGTCGCTTCCGGGCGTGGTGGCCGGGTCGATGATCTGTTTCATCCCGATAACCGGCGAATTCGTCATTCCCGATCTGCTTGGCGGTGCGCAGACGCTGATGATCGGCAAGACGCTCTGGACGGAATTCTTCGGCAACCGCGACTGGCCCCTGGCATCCGCCGTTGCGGTGCTGCTTCTACTGTTGCTGGTGGTGCCCATCGCCATCTTCCAGAACCAGCAGAAGAAAGTCGGGTGAGGCCATGAAACGCGGAAAATTCGACATCACCGTCCTGACCCTCGGTTTTGCCTTTCTCTATATCCCGATCATCATCCTGATCGTTTATTCCTTCAATGCCTCTAAGCTGGTCACCGTCTGGGGCGGATTTTCGCTGCAATGGTACAAGTCCATGTGGTCGAACCAGGGGCTGATGGATGCAGCCTGGGTGACGCTTCGTGTCGGTATTTTGAGCGCCACCATCGGCACCATCCTCGGAACGCTGGCGGCGCTGTCTCTGACGCGCTTTGCGCGCTTTCCGGGACGCGTGCTGTTTTCGGGCATGATCTATGCGCCGCTCGTCATGCCGGAGGTCATTACCGGTCTGTCGCTGCTTTTGCTGTTCGTGGCTGTTGGGGTGGATCGCGGCTTCTGGACGGTAGTCATCGCCCACACCACCTTCACCATGTGTTATGTGGCAATCGTCGTGCAGTCGCGTCTGTTGACCTTTGATCGCAGCCTCGAGGAAGCAGCGCTCGATCTCGGTTGCCCGCCGGTCAAGACCTTCTTCAAAATTACCCTGCCGCTGATCTTCCCGGCCGTCATCGCCGGCTGGATGCTGGCGTTTACGCTGTCGCTCGATGATCTCGTGATCGCAAGTTTCGCCACTGGTCCAGGTGCGACGACGCTGCCGATCAAGATTTATTCGCAGGTTCGTCTCGGTGTCACACCTGAGATCAACGCCATCTGCACGATCCTTATCGGGCTTGTCACAATCGGCGTGATTGTCGCTTCCATCGCCTCCAAACGCACGGAACTCCAGCGGATGAAGGACGAACACGCAGCCGCGCGCAACTGATCGAATATTCCTCTCCGATTTCTACGCGTTACTGTTGAGGCGTCGATAAAATTAGAAACCTGTAATTTAGTTTTTGACTTTTACGGTCTCAAAATAGGAATTATCGTCGGTAATTGATCGATTTTGGTTTTAACCGCTTGTTAATAGGAGTTGGCGGAAAGTAAATCCCAACGCAGGGCTGTCAAACTTTAGATAGCCGGGATTGATAATTTCCATATGGCGAGGTTGTCCCCCTTTCTCTCGTTAAAAAAGCACAACTAATACAGGCGGCCGAGAGGCCGCCTTTCTTTTTGCCGCCATGCGGGTTGCCTTCAGCGGTTTTCCGGATGATCCATCGATTTCGACACGAGAAGCACGGGGATAAGCCCGGCAATGATGATGATGATCGCCGGCACGGCGGCGTCCTGCACCCTTGAGCGGGACGCGTCTTCATAGACCAGCGTGGCGAGCGTGTTGAAGCCGAAGGGCCGCAGCAGGATCGTCGCCGGCAGCTCCTTCATGGATTCGATCAGTACCAAAAGAAAGGCTGTCAGCGCCGCAGGCCGCATATTCGGCAACAGCACCTTGAACAGTGTCTGCAACCGGTTGCGCCCAAGCGTTCGCGAGGCCATGTCGATATGCGGCGAGAGCTTCTGGAACCCGGCATCAAGCGTTCCCTCCGCCATGGTCATGAAGCGCACCGAATGGGCGTAGATGATGGCAAAGGCAGTGCCTGACAGCAGCAGGCCGCTCGAAAATCCGAAGTGGGAGCGGACAAACCCGTCGACGTGATTGTCGAGACCGGCCAGGGGAATGAGCACGCCGATGGCGAGCACCGTTCCCGGCACGCCATATCCCATGGAGCCAAGTCGCGCGGCCACCTTTGACGTGCGCGAGCGCTCGGTGCGGATGGCATAGGAAAATACGAAAGCCGCAATCAGGGTGACGAAGGCGGCGGAAAGCGAGACCTCGAGACTGTGACCGAGCGCTTTCAGCAGCTTCGGCGCAAACAGCGCATCCAGCCTTTTTGCGGCGTAACCGCCAAGAACGATGACGGGAATGAGGAAACCACTCGCCACAGGAGCGACGCAGAAGAGGCTTGCAGACCAGCGCCGCCAGCCGCGAAGGCTTTTCAACCGGTGGCGTTGCGCCATGGTCGTGGCTTTTGGAGCGGCAAAGCGCTGTTTTTCGCGGGCGTTGCGTTCGATGAAGATCAACGCGCCAACGATGAGCAGAATGACGGCGGCGATCTGTGTGGCATTGGCAAGATTGCCGCGATTGAGCCAGGTCTCGTAAATCGTGAAAGTCAGCGTCTGGACACCGAGATATTCGACAGCGCCAATATCGTTCAGCGTTTCCATCAGAACCAGCGAAAGACCGATGGCGATCGCCGGCCGCGCCATCGGCAATTGAACGGAAAAGAATACGCCAAGCGGTTTCGCACCAAGCGTGCGCGCAGCTTCGGCCGCAAACCGTCCCTGCATGGAAAAGGCGGCGCGGGCCGAGAGATAGACATAAGGGTAAAGCACCGAACTCAGAACCACCACGGCGCCGCCAAGCGAGCGTACGTCCGGAAACCAGTAGTCGCGGATGCTGTGATAGCCGAAGGCGGCGCGAAGGGCGCTTTGTACCGGGCCGGTGAAATCCAGGAACTCGCCGAAAGCATAGGCTGCCAGATACGAGGGAATGGCGAGCGGCAGGACAAGTGCCGCCGACAATACCCGCCGCAAAGGGAATTCGAATGTGGTGACGAGCCAGGCGCAGACAATGCCGAACAATGCCGTCGTTGCGGCCGTCATCGCCAGCAGCAGGAAGGTTCGAAACCCGGCGCGCGGCAGAACGTTGGCTAGAAGGTGTTGCCATCCTTCCGTGCTGCCGGTCAGCGCCAGCCAGAAGACCGCCAGAACAGGCATGGCGGCGATCGCTGCGACGATGACCGCCGTGATGGGCAACAATGAAACGCGTCTTGTTGCCGGAATGGAAACCGTCATGGAAATGCCAGCCTGCTGTCCTGCGAAAGCCTCAACCGGCTGTCCGTTTAGCCGGCGGTTCCCGCATTGCTACGCCCGCATGGCCTCAGTTGGCAAGAACCCGCTGCGACGGAAAGGTAATTTCCACCAGCGTTCCCTCGTTCGGTGTCGAGGTGATGGAGAAGTTCGCACGGTTGGCGTCCACCATCGCCTTGGTCAAGGGAAGGCCGAGCCCGGTGCCATCGCCGCGCACGCGCTTGCCCGATGACGCCACCTGCCGGAACGGCTTCATGGCCTGTTCCAGCTCAGCCCGGGTCATGCCGATGCCCGTATCGCGGATACGCAGCGCGACGCTGCCATTGGCCTCATAGGCGGTGGAAACCACGATCTGGCCGCCTGATGGCGTGAAGCGGATGGCGTTCGACAGGATGTTGAGCACGATCTGCTTGATCGAGCGCAGGTCGGCAACGATCTGTGGAACGGATTGCGAAAGCGCCGTGCGGATGATGACACGCTGATTGTTGGCCTGCGGCTGCACCAGCGAGACCGCCTCGGCCACCGTCTCGTTCAGCGGAACCGCGATGAAATCGACATCCATCTGCCCGGCTTCGATCTTGGAGATGTCGAGGAGGTCGTTGACGATATCGAGCACATGCCGGCCCGAACGTCCGATATCATTGGAATATTCCACATAACGCGGATGACCGATCGGCCCGAAACGCTCGGTCGCCATCATGTCCGCAAAGCCGATGATGGCGTTGAGAGGCGTGCGGATTTCGTGGCTGACACGCGCAAGAAAATCGGTCTTGTGCGCATTGGCGGTTTCCGCCGCGCGCTTGGCGTTGCGTAACTCTTCTTCCGTGCGCTTCCACTGGGTGATGTCACGGATGACCACGCAATAGCCGTGCGAGGATTTGAGCCGCCCGATCGTCATGAACAGCGGCAGAAAACCGCCGGATGCCTCGCGGCCGATCACCTCGCGGCCATCGTTCAGCACGCTGGCGACACCGTTATTGGCAAGGCCGGAAAGATAGTCCAGCACCGCGCGCTGGCTCTCATGCGCAAACAGGGTGACGAAGGGCTTTCCTGCGATTTCGCCATTGTCGTAGTTGAATAGCGCACTGGCGGAGCGATTGAGCGAACGGATTTCGCCGTCGTCTCCCAAAAGCACCACGCCATCCGTTGCCGTTTCCAGAATGGAATGCAGTTCTTCGACTTCGCCCTGCAATACGGAAACGCTGCCTGCGTCGGCATTCGCGGTTTCGGCCGCTGACGTATTCTCGTTGGCTGCCGTAACCGGTGCCTGCTTTTCTTCCAGCGGAACCAGCGACAGCATCAGTGCCTTGGTGTCTTCCCAGCGGATGGATTGCAGCCGTGCCTTGACCGGAATGATGTCATTTTCGGCGCTGACGACGACCATGCCGCCTTCGTTATCAGGCATATCCTCAAGCTCCTGCCGTTGCAGCAGGGCTTCCAGTCCACCGACCTCGTCCAATTCATCAAGAGAGCCGTAGCCCGTCAGCCGCAGGAAATCCGGATTGGCATGGATCAGCCTGTCACCGGCATGCACCAGCAGTGCCACGGGCATCTGGTCCAGCGTTTCGGCGCTCAGCGCATCGGCGGGGCGCAGCGGTGGGCTAACCATCGCAGCGGCGATATCGGCCGCCGGTACCACCTCGGTGAAGGCGACTGTCTTTTCTTCGATCTGGATTTCATCGGCAGGCTTGTTCGTGGCCGCAGGGCGTTCGCCGCGAACATAGTCCGCGAAGAGATCGTCTTCCTCAGCCGGTTCTGCGACATTAACGTCTTCTTCCAGCACGGGCGGCAGGTCCACCTGCGTTACCGCGTCGATATCGTCTTGGATATGCTGTGCAGCCGGATCGGTAGAAGGAGCGTCTTCTTCCGCCTTCGGGCCTTCGTCTGAAACGGCATCTACGGGTGCCAGCGTCCGGCCAATTTCGCGGAAGGCGGCCTGCTCGCCTGCGGTCAGGCCCTCGCGGGAGCGCCAGCGGCGCTCTTCCAGATGGACGACCTTGTCGGAGGTTGGCTCCGGCTCTGGTTCCGGGGTCGGTACGATTGCCAAGGCCGGCACTTCGAATTCCGGCGGGCTGTAATCGTGGGGCCGCTCTTCGTCCGAAATCTCGGCTGGCGCATCTTCAGCGGCCGGGATTTCCGCATCGAGCTCATCGAGAAAAGCCAGCAATTCCTCGTCTTCATCCTCGGCAGCCGGCTGCGGCAAAACCTCGGTTTGAAGGGCGTCTTCGCCGTGCAGGAAGGTGAGGCCGGTGGCGTGCGGATCCTCTGCGGCATCGGCCAGCCGCACGATGCCGAAACCACGGAAACCGTCAAATTCGCGCGAGCGCGTATAGGTGGGAAGGGCGGCGAGATCGATCGGCACCATGAGAGACGTGCCTTCAACCGGCCAATAGATCGTCTTGCCAGACCAGGTATCACGGCGGCCGAGAAGCTCGCGAATCTTGCCTTCCGGATCGAGATTGAACAGTGCCGCCACATCGGCAAAACTCATGCCTTCGACAGCTGCCGCCTTCGCGCCCACAGCCTCCGCAAATTCGTGCGAGATCGAGCTGAAGCGGCCCTCGGCATCGATTTTCCAGACGAAACGGGATGCACGCGCACCGGCGTTGAAGACAAAAGGCTGGGGTTCGTCGGTCGGTTCCACGTCCGCCGGGAGATCCTCTTCAACGGGTGCAGCGGTCTGCGCCGCTATTGTTTCAGCGACCTCATCTTCCGCCTCTGCGCGCTCCACGTCCGGGGCCTGTTCGGTATGGTCTTCGCTGGAAGCCTGGCCAGCTGCCGGAACCTCTGCCTCATCCGCATCCAGTTCAAAGAGATCGGCAATATCGTCCGTCATCGCCGCATTCGCAGCCGTATCGGCATCCTCCAGCGGGACATCCGCCGGAGCATCCGTTTCTTCTTCTGCTGCAAGTAATGGCAGGACGGTTTCCTCATCCTGTTCCACCGTCACTTCGTCTTCGACGTCGGAAGGCAGTTCCGGCACGTCCTCCACATCTTCTATCCCGGCGACGGCGTCGAGCACGGAATCGAACGAGGCAGCCGTTGCGGCAACAGGCGCGGTCTCGGCGACCGGCAAAACCGGTTGGGCGGCGGCCGGGGTTTCCTGCGGCTTGTCTTCGGCAAAGCCGTTAACGGGATCGAGCGTCCCGAGCGCGGTTTCGACCACGAACAACAGATTGAGTTCTGGCGATGTCGTGATCTGGCCGGCGGCGGCGGGCATGTAACCCTTGCCGGTCGGCACGGGCCGTTTGACGAGGTGGCCAGCCTGACCTGCGGCCATCCTAACCAGCGTCCTTGCCGTATGCGGCGTGATGCCGAGCGACGCAAACTTGGCCGAAGCGGCAACGACCTCGTTATCGCCATTGATGACAGCGATATGGATATCGGGATCGTCAAAGCCTTCAATCATGCGCCTTGCGCATTCCGCCGTGTCAGGTGCGGCCTGATCGGTGAGGGCGGAAAACAGAATAGCAGGCTGGCCCGGTTCGGCCTCGATGATTTCCGCCTTGGCGGTAACGGCAAGACTGCGGAAGCCGGCATTGATACGAATGGTAAACGGCAGGCTGTCGCCCGTCTTCGAAAGACGCGCAGCCGTCGCGGCCAGCTGCCGGAAGGTCACGTCCTGCCGTTTGGGCCCCTGTTCCAGAAAATCATAGACCATCGGCGTGCCGAACAGCGCTGCACCGCGCCCATTGGCCCAGAGCGCGCTCTGAAGATCGAGCGAGAACAAAGCCATCGCCTCGCCGCGCCCGAAACCTTCGCGCACCCGTTCATGCACTGCGATATCGATAAAGGGATACTGGACGGCGGGCATGTCGAAACCTATTCTGGCACTACCGGACCTTGCGAGGCTTTCGGCTTCCTCATGAAGCTGAAACGTAAACCCGCTGAGGCACCACGTTAACAGAATTTTAAATAACTTCACAGGGCGGCGCGGTCCACCGCCGCCTGAATGAATCGCCAAATAGAGTTAACATGAACAGGCCCGGCGAGACCCGTTCTGGCCCCGTTCCAGATTGCAAGCGGTATACCCGGCTATCGACTGTTGCCAGCTCTGGCGCCATGAAAACGGCTTGCCTTTCCAAGCCTTTTTTCGCAAAATTCGCTGAAGGACTTGCAAATAGCGAAAACACCTTTTATGTCACCCCCCGTGGCGCCGGTTCGGCGTTTGATGTGCGGTTGTAGCTCAGTTGGTTAGAGCGCAGGTTTGTGGCACCTGAGGTCGGAGGTTCGAGACCCCCCAACCGTACCATCTCCAATTTCCTAAAATTCCTGAAAATCATTGCAGCGATTTCAAACCCGATTTGGGTTATCGCAAACGCATGTCTTTGCTGCGCGTCGACTGTGCGGTTTCCTCCCTTCCAAAAACCATTTGGCTAAAATCTCTTGCGCTGGTATTGTCCGCCCAACGAAACCTTATGAAAGCCAGCAGCATAGCGTCTACGCTTGTGCGCGGCGAAATGGACAAGACAGTGATCGACCCCGGAAACGGCCCAAAGCCGTCGGAACAAGGGGCGTCGGTGGCAAACAAAGGGAAAGCGAAGCGATCCCGTCGTGGCAAGAAAAACAGGCGTGACGGTAAACCCCGTGACGTTGCTGTGCTGTCGCATGATGTTGCCGCGGATGTTCCGGCCGGTTCCCCCTATGTATCGGCTCTCGAGCCGGATGCCGAACCGCGCAAAAGAAAGCGGCGTCGGCGTTCCCGTGGCAAAGGCACCTCCCATCAGACGCCGCCTGCTGCCAGTGAACAGCCAGAGGCTGTCGTCGCAACGGATGCCACCAATCCATCCTCCGTGCCGCCTGCCGGTGGTCGCAAGTCGCGTAACCGCAAGCGGGCTCACCGTGATCCGCGCAGCCGCGATCCGCAGGGTCGCCCGCTGGTTCCCTCCCATGCGCCCCGACATGTCGGCAAGCAGAACGGTCGCGCCAATGGGACGGCTCAGGAACCGCACCGGCAACAATCCGAAATGTCCGCCCGTCACGGCGCCCGCCATCAAGAGCATGGCTCCGAATTCGCAACGGACATGTATGCGGCGCTCGATCTCGGAACCAATAATTGCCGACTGCTGATCGCGCAGCCGACACGGCCCGGCCAGTTCCGGGTCGTCGATGCCTTTTCGCGCATCGTCAGGCTGGGCGAGGGGCTGGTATCGACCGGCCGTCTTTCAGACGATGCCATGGATCGCGCGGTGGAGGCTCTCAAGGTCTGCTCCTCGAAACTTGCTGGACGCCCGATCAGGCGTATGCGCCTCATCGCCACCGAAGCTTGCCGGGCAGCAACCAATGGCGAGGAGTTTCTGGAGCGGGTTACCCGGGAAACCGGGCTCAAGCTTGAGATCATCAGCCGCGAGACGGAAGCGCGTCTCGCCGTTTCGGGTTGCGCCTCCCTGGTCGGGCGTGAAGCCCGTTCGGTGGTACTTTTCGATATAGGCGGCGGATCGTCGGAAATCGCGGTCATCAAGGTCGGCGAAAACCGTTCCAACCGGCTCGCCAACCACATCACCCACTGGACATCGTTGCCGGTCGGCGTTGTTACCCTCTCGGAACGCCATGGCGGCCGCGATGTGACGCCGGATGTGTTTGCCGCCATGGTGCGGGAAGTCGAAGGGCTGCTGGATGCCTTCCAGTGCCCGCCTCTGGCGCCGCTTGCGCATCACGAGGATTTTCACCTGATCGGAACCTCGGGTACGGTGACGACGCTTGCGGGCGTTCACCTCGACCTGCCGCGCTACGATCGCCGCAAGGTGGATGGCCTCTGGCTTTCAGATACCGAGGTGACGGCGATGCAGGACAAGCTTCTGGCATGGGATTTTGCCGGCCGCGCCGCCAATGCCTGCATCGGTCCTGACAGGGCCGATCTGGTTCTGGCCGGCTGCGCCATCCTCGAGGCCATTCGCCGTCGCTGGCCGGCGCGGCGCATGCGTGTGGCCGATCGCGGGCTGCGCGAAGGCCTGTTGACGGATATGATGGCGGATGACGGCGCATGGCGGCGTAACCGGATAAGGCGCATGCAGATGGCACGGCAGGACAGAACGGAAGGTTTGACATGAGCAAGGCGCCCACAAGCACCAATCGCACCGGCCGAAAGATCGGTCAGAAGGTCAAGAAGACCAAGCTCAAGGCCTCATCGCGCCGCTGGCTGGAACGTCATATCAACGACCCCTATGTGCAGCGCGCCAAGCTTGAAGGCTATCGCGCCCGCGCCGCCTTCAAGCTTCTGGAAATCAACGACAAGCACCAGATCCTGAAGGGCGCCACCCGCATCATCGACCTTGGTGCGGCACCCGGAAGCTGGTCGCAGATCGCTTCTAAGGTTACCGATTCCACGGAGGATGATATCCGCGTCGCCGCTATCGATTTTCTCGAAATCGATCCCATCCCCGGCGTGAAGATCCTGCAGCTCGACTTCCTCGATCCGACCGCACCGGACCAGTTGATGCAGGCCGTTGGCGGCACGCCGGATCTGGTACTGTCCGACATGGCGGCACCAACTACGGGCCACCAAAAGACGGACCACATCCGCACCATGCATCTGTGCGAAGTCGCGGCCGATTTCGCGGTTCAGGTGCTGGCGGAAGGCGGCCATTTCCTCGCCAAGACCTTCCAGGGCGGCACGGAAAAGGCCTTGCTCGACATGCTGAAGAAGAACTTCAAGCAGGTCCTGCATATCAAGCCGGCGTCCTCGCGCTCGGAATCGGTCGAAATGTTCCTGCTCGCCAAGCATTTCAAGGGCCGGACAGCCGAAACGCAGTCCGTTATGCACGTGGATGAGGCGGACGAAGACTAATCACTCTGCCGGTTGCGAGACCTTGCCGCGGTGGCCGGAAACGGCCGCGCCCGCTTGCGCGTCCATGCGGATGATCGGCACGATTGCAAACAGCGAAACGAGCGCCACGATGGTGAAGGCAACGTGGAAATCGGCGAGCTGCAGATGCGAGCCAGATAACATGCTGCTGACTTCCAGGATGGCGGCTGCGAAAGCCACGCCGAGCGCAAGGCTGATCTGTTGCAGCACGGATGCCATCGAAGTTGCCTGACTTGCCTGGCTGTCGTCTATATCGGAATAGCTGAGCGCGTTGGATCCGGTAAAGAAGAAGGAACGGGCAAAGCCCGCCGTGACCAGGCAGATCATGATCAGCGGGTAGGGCGTTTCCGGCGTGAAGAAGCTGTTGGCGAGCGTCGTGAAGGCGCCGACGATGCCGGCTCCGATCAGCGTTGATCTGAACCCCGTTGCGGCAAAGACCCGCTTGGCCATGAATTTCGTGGTGATCGCGCCGATTGCCCCGGCAAAGGTGATCATGCCTGACTGAAACGGGTTGAGCCCGAAACCGATCTGCAACATCAACGGCATCAGGAAGGGAATGGCGCCCGTGGAAATGCGGAAGGCGGTGCCGCCAACGGTGGCCGCCCGGAATGTCGGGTTGCGGAAAATGCGGAAATCCAGAATGGGGGCAGGGTGGTTTGCCGCGTGGCGCACATAAAGAAAGCCGCAGATGAAACCGATGACCGTCGAGGCGATGCCGATGGCGGGCGGCAGTGCAGGAAGGCTGACGACCGAGACGCCGAAAACCACGCCCGATGCTGCGAGACCGGATAACACGAAACCCTTGCCGTCCATCGGTGGCGGATTGGTGGTCTCGATTTCCGGCAGGAAGATCGTCGACAGCCAGATGCCGATGACGCCGATGGGCACGTTGATGAGGAAAATCCAGTGCCATGAAAAATAGGTGGTGATGAAACCGCCGATCGGCGGGCCGGTCAGAGGCCCGACAAGCGCCGGTATCGTCAAAAGCGCCATGGCGGAAACCAGTTCGCTGCGTTGCGTCGTCCGCAGGAGGACGAGGCGGCCAACGGGCGTCATCATCGCCCCGCCCATGCCTTGCAGGAAGCGCGAAACGACGAATTCGAATACCGATGACGAGACTGCGCAGCAGATCGAACCGACGACGAAGACGCCGATGGCGAAACGGAAGATTTTCTTCGCGCCGTATTTGTCGGCCATCCAGCCGCTGATGGGAATGAAGATCGCCAGCGACACCATATAGGCCGTCAGTGCGAGCTTGAGCGTGATCGGACCCACATGAAGATCGGCCGCAATGGCTGGAAGCGATGTGGCGATGACGGTGGAGTCCATCTGCTCCATGAAGAGAGCGACTGCCAGGATCAGGGGAATGATGCGGTTCATGAGGCTGCCTGCGGCTCTCCGCTGCGACAATGGTATCGCAGTTCCTCCTACGCCTGATGGGCCGACTTGCCAACACGTTAATTATCAATTTCTGAAGTTCCGATCAAACCTGCGTGAGGCCGGTTTTCTTGCAACTTTCTCGCTCTATTGTCCGTTGGGCAAAGTGACATTGGCGAGAATCGGGAGAAAAATGATGACTCAATCCTTGAGCATGAGCAGACGCGGCCTTATCGGTGTGGCGGGAGCAAGCGTTCTCGGCGCGCCGCTTTTGATGGCGCGCACCGCAACGGCGCAGACGAACCAGCCGCAAACTTCCATGGAGATCAAACACGCCATGCCGCCTGAAACCAATCGCTTCAAGCTTGGTAATTTCGAAGTGCTTGTCGTGAAGGATGGCGCGCGCGCCGCGCCCAATCCGGGCGAGACCTTCGGCACCGATCAATCGGCGGAAACCGTCGGCAAGCTGCTGGAAGACAATTTTCTGCCGAAGGAGCAATTCGTCAATTCCTTCTCGCCGGTTCTCGTAAATACCGGCACGGACCTCGTGCTGTTCGACACGGGTTTCGGCGAGTCCGGCCGTGGCGCTGGTAATGGCCGTCTTATCGAAGGCATGGCGGCTGCCGGTTACTCTCCTGAGGACGTGACCGTGGTGGTGCTGACCCATATGCACGGAGACCACATTGGCGGATTGATGGAAAAGGGCGCGCCGGCCTTCTCCAAGGCGCGTTATGTTTTCGGCCAGGCGGAATATGATTTCTGGACGGACGAGAAGCGGGTTGGCACGCCTGCCGAAGGCGGCCAGAAGGGCGTCATCGCCAACGTCAAACCGCTGGCGGAAAAGGCGACCTTCATCGGCGACGGCGCTGACGTGGTTTCCGGCATCACCGGCATTGCGGCGTTTGGCCATTCGCCGGGCCACATGATCTTCCGTGTCGAATCGGAAGGCAAGCAGCTGATCCTGACGGCTGACACGGCCAACCATTTCGTCCTGTCGCTGCAAAAGCCGGATTGGGAAGTGAAGTTCGACATGGACAAGGCGGCGGCCGCTGCAACCCGCAAGAAGGTCTACGACATGATCGCCACGGACCGGCTGCCGTTCCTCGGCTATCACATGCCTTTCCCGGCTGTCGGTTACGCGGAAAAGCTGGATACGGGGTACCGTTTCGTGCCGAAGTCCTACCAGTTCGACATCTGATGCATATCGCGCAAAAGCGTTAAGCGGTTTTGCGATAACGACATGCGTAAAAACAAGCAGTTAAAGCGCGTCGTGCGGAACAGGGATCCACAGGACGCTCTTTAACGCCTGCTGCAATGCAGCAACAGAATAAGCCCGGAAGGTCATTCCGGGTTTTTTCTATTTCCTTCCTGTCATGAACGTGTTACCAGCCCTCGCCAACTTCCAAGCAATCCTTGCAGGGCGCCGGGGTGAACTTTTCGTTCCGGGACGGCCACGCATTTTCATTATGAAGGAATTTGGTCATGGCACGCATCATTCAAACACCCACTGGTTTGGACGCTCTCACATTTGACGATGTGTTGCTGCAACCCGGGCATTCCGAGGTTATGCCGGGACAGACGAATATCGCCACCCGCATTGCCCGTGATATCGATCTCAACCTGCCGATCCTCTCTTCCGCCATGGACACGGTCACGGAAGGCCGCCTTGCCATCGCCATGGCGCAGGCCGGCGGCATCGGCGTCATCCACCGCAACCTTACCCCCATCGAACAGGCCGAAGAAGTCCGGCAGGTAAAGAAGTTCGAGAGCGGCATGGTCGTCAACCCGGTCACCATCGGCCCGGATGCCACGCTGGCAGAAGCACAGGCTTTGATGAAGGCGCACGGCATTTCCGGCATTCCGGTGGTTGAAAACGGCGGTGCAGGCGGCCACAAGAATGGCCGTCTCGTCGGCATTCTGACAAACCGCGACGTGCGTTTCGCATCCGATCCGCAGCAGAAGATCTATGAACTGATGACCCGCGAAAACCTTGTCACGGTCAAGGAAAGCAGCGTCGATCAGCAGGAAGCGCGCCGTCTGTTGCACAAGCACCGCATTGAAAAGCTGCTGGTGGTGGATGGAAAGGGCAATTGCGTCGGCCTCATCACCGTCAAGGATATGGAGAAGTCGCAGCTCAACCCCAACGCCACCAAGGATGCGCAGGGCCGTCTTCGCGCCGCTGCCGCAATCAGCGTCGGTGCCGATGCCATCGAGCGCGCAGAACGCCTCATCGATGCCGGTGTTGACCTTCTGGTCGTCGATACCGCGCATGGCCATTCGCAGCGCGTGCTCGATGCCGTTTCGGTGGTCAAGAAGATGTCGAACTCCGTTCGCATCATCGCCGGCAATGTTGCGACCGCTGACGGCACCAAGGCACTGATCGATGCCGGCGCCGATGGCGTCAAGGTCGGTATCGGCCCCGGTTCCATCTGCACCACCCGTATCGTCGCCGGCGTTGGCGTTCCGCAGCTTGCTGCGATCATGGCCTCGGTCGAAGTGGCCAATGCTGCAGATATTCCTGTCATCGCCGATGGCGGCATCAAGTTCTCGGGCGATCTGGCGAAGGCTATTGCCGCCGGCGCCTCCGCCGTCATGATCGGCTCGCTTTTGGCCGGCACGGATGAAAGCCCGGGCGAAGTGTTCCTCTATCAGGGCCGTTCCTTCAAGGCCTATCGCGGCATGGGTTCCGTTGGCGCCATGGCGCGCGGCTCCGCCGACCGTTATTTCCAGGCGGAAGTGCGTGACACGCTGAAGCTCGTTCCGGAAGGTATCGAAGGTCAGGTTCCCTATAAGGGTCCGGTCTCCGGCGTCCTGCACCAGCTGGCCGGTGGCCTGAAGGCTGCCATGGGTTATGTCGGCGGCGGCACGATCAAGGAATTCCAGGAGCGCGCCACCTTCGTGCGCATTTCCAGCGCGGGCTTGCGCGAAAGCCACGCCCATGACGTGACGATCACCCGCGAAAGCCCGAACTACCCCGGCGCGGTTTGATCTTTCGAACCGAATCCGCAACAACATAGTCTCAGTATTTGGCGCTCCCCGATCCACGCCGGATCGGGGAGCGTTATTGTGATTGGAGGAGAAAGCATGTCACCAACGACCGCAATGTTCTGGCCGATGATAGCCCATGCATTTCTCGTGTTCGTTCTTTACGCCCTACTGCTTTACCGCCGCAAAAAATACACGCTGACGGACCGTGATACCGCGCTCAGATATCGCGATACGGGACAGGAAGGGCGCGAAAGCTATCTGGTCAACCGAAACATTGCCAACCAGTTCGAGCTTCCGGTTCTCTTCCACCCCGTCTGCCTGCTGCTTTATATTACCGACGCGGACAATATCGTTACCGCCGTTCTGGCCTGGCTGTTCGTGATTTCCCGTTATGCGCACTCCTTCGTTCACGTCACCAGCAACCGTCTGCGTTATCGTGCGCCATTGTTCGCGATTGGTTTCGCGCTTCTCGTCTGCCTCTGGGGCTGGCTCGCCATCTGGTTGGCGCTGGAGTGAGATGGCACCGTAAGGTTGCTTCATAAGTGAGACAATCGCGCCTCTAAAATGCTGCGATTTGCGATGGGTCAATTCCGTGACGCCCCATCCCCGGTAGTCTCTGCCTCGCCGTCGACAATTTCAGGCGAGCAGAGATTAGGGAGTATGTCATGGCTAAAACAATGAAGGCCGCGGTTGTCCGCGCATTTGGCAAACCGCTGACCATCGAGGAAGTGGCGATACCGGATCCCGGCCCGGGTGAAATTCTCATCAATTACAAGGCGACCGGCATTTGCCACACGGACCTGCACGCCGCAACGGGCGATTGGCCGGTCAAACCCAATCCACCATTCATCCCCGGCCATGAAGGCGTCGGCTACGTCGCCAAGATCGGCGCTGGCGTGACCGGCATCAAGGAAGGCGACCGCGCCGGCACGCCGTGGCTTTATACCGCCTGCGGATGTTGCATTCCGTGCCGTACCGGCTGGGAAACTCTTTGCCCAAGTCAGAAGAACTCGGGTTATTCCGTCAATGGCAGCTTTGCGGAATACGGGCTTGCCGATCCGAAATTCGTTGGCCGACTTCCCGACAATCTGGAATTCGGCCCCGCTGCACCCGTGCTCTGCGCCGGTGTCACCGTCTACAAGGGTCTCAAGGAAACCGAAGTGAGGCCCGGCGAATGGGTGGTCATATCGGGCATTGGCGGGCTTGGTCATATGGCCGTGCAATATGCCAAGGCCATGGGCATGCATGTCGTTGCCGCCGATATTTATGACGACAAGCTGGAGCTTGCGAAAAAGCTGGGCGCGGATTTCACCGTCAACGGTCGGGCGCCGGATGCGGTGGAACAGGTGCAGAAGGCGACCGGCGGCGTCCACGGCGCGCTCGTGACGGCGGTTTCGCCCAAAGCCATGGAGCAGGCCTACGGTTTCCTGCGCTCCAAGGGCACGATGGCACTTGTTGGCCTGCCGCCGGGCTTCATCTCCATTCCGGTTTTCGAAACGGTGCTGAAGCGCATCACGGTGCGTGGCTCCATCGTCGGCACAAGGCAGGATCTGGAGGAGGCGCTTTCCTTCGCTGGTGAAGGAAAGGTAGCCGCCCACTTCTCCTGGGACAAACTCGAAAACATCAACGACATCTTCCGTCGAATGGAAGAGGGCAAGATCGACGGCCGTATCGTCGTGGACCTTGCCGCCTGAGACAGATGACCAGCGGTGGCGCTCACGCAAAAGTGTGCCGCCGCTTGTTCACCGGGCGGCGATCTGCGCTATCCTCCCTGTGCATCTGCGCGTTCAGGGAGAAGAGAGCGATGGACGACAAGCCGAAGATTACACAGGCCATGATCGACGCTTACGATGAATATACCCATCTCAGCCTCGATCGCCGCAAATTCATGGAAAAGCTCAGCCTGCTTGCCGGGTCCGGCGCAGCTGCTGCCGCAATCGCGCCGCTTCTTTCGGCCAACAGCGCCCGTGCGGCAATCGTTGCGCCTGATGATGCGGGTATCGTTGCGGAAGAGGTGACCTATCCCGCCCCCGGGGGCGAGATGAAAGGCTATCTCGTCACGCCGAAATCGGTTTCCGGGCCCATTGGCTCGGTCATCGTCATCCATGAAAACCGGGGCCTGAACGACCATATCCGCGATGTGGCAAGACGCGTGGCGCTTGCGGGGTTCAGGGCGCTTGCGGTTGATTTCCTGTCGCCGCAGGGCGGCACGCCTTCGGATGAAGATAAGGCACGGGAGATGTTCAGTGGCCTCGATATGGAGGCAACAGTCGCCAATGCCGAAGCCGGTCGGGTGTGGCTCGCCGCAAGGCAGGGTGCGAACGGCAAGGTTGGTGCGGTCGGTTTCTGCTGGGGCGGCGGGCTGGTCAACCGGTTCGCCACCAAATCGGCAGGCCTGAATGCCGGCGTCGCCTATTACGGCCAGCAGCCGCCGGCGGCCGATGTGCCTGCTATCAAGGCGCCCCTGCTGTTACAGTATGCCGGTCTGGACGAGCGCATCAATGCCGGTATCGACGCCTATAAAAAGGCACTGGAGCAAAACGGCAAAACCTTCGAAATCTTCGTTTATGACGGCGTCAACCACGCCTTCAACAACGATACGTCCTCGGCGCGATACGACAAGGCCGCGGCCGATCTCGCCTGGGGCCGGACGACGGAGTTCTTCAAAAAATATCTGGCGTAGTGGGGTTTCGGTCCGCTGTGACGGACAACCCCTGAAATCCCGCTCTAGACGCCGCCAGCCCCGCGTTTCAAATGCTCATCAAGCCGGGGCATGATCTCAACGAAATTGCAGGGCAGGTGGCGGTAATCGAGCTGGGCTTTGAGAATACCGTCCCAGGCATCCTTGCAGGCGCCGGGAGAGCCGGGCAGCACGAAGATGAAGGTGGCGTTTGCCACGCCGCCGGTCGCCCGTGACTGGATGGTGGCGGTGCCGATCTTTTCATAGGAAATGCGATGGAAGATGGCAGAAAAGCCGTCCATGCGCTTTTCGAACAGGGGTTCCAGCGCCTCGGGTGTCACGTCGCGGCCTGTAAAGCCGGTGCCGCCGGTGGTGATGACCACATCCACGCTCCCGTTGAGCGTCCAGTCGCGCACGGTGTTGAAAATAGCAGCCTTGTCGTCTGCCACGATGGTGCGGGCGGCGACCTTGTGTCCGGCTTCCTCTATGCGTGCGACTAGCGTGTCGCCGGACTTGTCATTCTCAAGCGTGCGGCTGTCCGAAACGGTCAGAACCGCGATGCCGAGGGGGATGAAGAGTCTTTCGCCTGCCATGGCCTTATCCTCGAATTGTGTTGTCTTCAGATGGTCCGCGTCGCCTGAAAATACCAGCCGGGGCGCTTGTTTCGAAGCGATGTTTCCGCTTTTCGGGCGGCCTCGAAGGAATGAAATAGTCCAAAACAGGTGGCGCCCGAACCGGACATGCGCACAAGGGAAGCACCTTCCTGCAACAGCATGCCGGCGATTGCGCCGATCTCCGGCAGGAGCGCCTTGGCGGGGACTTCCAGATCGTTTCGGCTTTGCGCCAGAAAATCCATCCAGCCGCCTTCTTTCCGCTCCGGCAGGGGCGGGTTGGCCTTGTCGAGCAATCGCCGAAAAATCTCCGGCGTCGAGACCGCTTTCAGAGGGTTGGCCAGCACCAGAAAGAATTCCGGCAGATCGGAGACCGGCTCGATATCCTCGCCGATACCTCGTGCGATGAGTGGGCGACTTTCAAGGCACATCGGCACGTCAGCGCCAAGCGCAAGCGCGATGTGTGCGAGATTTTCAGGAACAATCCCGGCATTCCAGTGCCGCAACAGCGCCCGCAGTGTCGCTGCCGCATCCGCTGAGCCGCCGCCAATGCCGGAGGCGACTGGCAGGTTCTTTTCGAGATGGATGGCAACCGGGCGTGCCGATTGACCTGCCGCCACAAGCGCATCACGCAAAAGGTCTCTGGCACGGACGACGAGATTGTTGCCGCCATCGCCTGCGCGCAGCAGATCGCCAAACGGGCCGGAGATGGAGAAAGTGTCGGCATCGGCATCGCGAACATGGATCGCGTCGCCTGCTTCGGTGAAGGTCACCAGCGTCTCGAGCAGATGATAACCATCTGCCCGCTGACCGATTACATGCAGTGCCACATTGATCTTGGCCGGGGCCGCCTCGGTTGTTTCGACAGCCCCGGTAATGTCATCCGCGCGCATGTCGCGTCAGGATTTCTTGTCCGGGGCAGGGGCAACAGGGGCCGGTGCTGGCGGAGCCGGCGGCTGCGGCGCGGCCTCCTTCTTGGCGGTGTTTTCGGCGTCCTTTTCCAGCGGCGGCAGGCCGTTGGCAATCTTTTCCTTCACCTTGGCCTTGTCCAGATCGTCATTGTCGCCAATCAGCGCGCGGTTCCACTGATACACGGCCTCGATCTTGCGACCGACACGCCAGTAGGCATCGCCCAGATGATCGTTGATGGTCTGATCGCCGGCCTTTAGCTCGATTGCCCGCTCCAGTTCCGTCACGGCCTGGTCAAACGCGCCCAGCCGGAAATGCGCCCAGCCAAGCGAGTCGACGATATAGCCGTCATTCGGCCGAAGCTCGACCGCGCGGCTGATCATCTTCATCGCTTCGTCGAGGTTGATACCCTTGTCCACCCAGGAATAGCCGAGATAGTTCAGCACCTGCGGCTGTTCCGGGTTGAGTTCGAGCGCACGCTTGAAGTCCGGCTCGGCCTTGTCCCATTCCTTCAGGCGCTCATGGGCGATGGCGCGCTGGAAGAACACGGTCCAGTCCGACTTCTGCGGCACGGCACCGATCACTTCGACAGCCTTGTCGTAGTTTTCGGCCATAGCCTTGTAGTCCTTGGCGTCGGAAAGCACGCTGCCATAGGCGAGGTAAGAACGGATATCCTTCGGATCGGATTGCAGCAGGGATTGCAGGTGGTTGCGCGCTTCCTCCACCTTGCCCGTCTGCGCCAGCGTCAGCCCGAGCTGCAACTCGGAGATACGGTGCATCGGCGAATCCTTCGGCACGTCGCGGTAGAAGGCGATGGCGCGGTCGGGCTGTTTCATCGCCTCGGCAAGTCCGCCGAGAAGGATCAGCGTATCGGCGCTTTGCGGATCGAGCGCCCGCGAGGTCTGAAGGTAAAGCGTGACGATCTCTTCGGCACCTTCGCGGTTCAGCGCGCCCGCGATGGAAAACATCACGGAAGCCGCGCCTTCAACGGCATTGGTTATCTGCTGCGGCGGCTTCTCGCCCTTCTCGATGGATTGGCGAAGCGCTTTGAGCGGCGCATAGTTCGGCGCAAAAGTGTCGCCGACCGCAATTGCGTCCAGCGCCTTCTGCTTGTTGCCGGCTGAAGCCTCCAGCCGTGCAAGCGCCATCACCGCGCGCATATAGGTGTCGGAAGCGGTTGCCCCGCCTTCACGATCCGTCACGGCCTCATTGAGGCTCTTGCGGGCAGCATCTGTGTTGCCGGAGACAAGGGCGATCGCCGCGGCATTGTATTTCTGGAAAATCGAAATCCAGCCCGGACCCTTCATGTTGTTGACGAGGGCCAGCGCTTCCTTGGGCTTGCCTGAACCGGCGCGCGCCCATGCCGTCAGAAGCGTGTTGACCATGCGGTCGAGATCGTTCGGGCCGGTATATTTCAGGATTTTCTCGGCCTTGACGAATTCCTTGTCCTTGATGGCGTCGAGGCCGCGCACGATGGTCGTCACGCGTTCGACGGAGGTATCGTCCTTCATCGAATCGGCAATCTTGGCGCCAGCCTCGAAATTGCCGCTCAACAGTTCGGCGATCATCAGGCGCTGGCGGATTTCCGAATTGGCCGGATCGAATTCCAGCGCCTTCTTGTAGAGCGAAATCGCGGTGGGGTAATCCTGATCGACATCGGCATTGCGCGCGGCAAGGAATGCGCCGGAGAAGGTATTTACCTTGGCAGGATCGAAAGTAACGGCCTTGGCTTCCGTTTTCGTCTCCGCAAAGCCGGGGCTTGAACCCGCGCCAAGTGCGAGAGCGGCGGCAAGAGCCGCGCTGCAGAGAAGACGAAGTGCTGGTTTACGCCGCATGAGGGAACCTTTGCCTTTGTGCAGAAGCACGGAAAAATCAGTTTCCATTGTTTGGTCACGATAGAATGGCTTTTTTGAAGCAACCCCGCAAGAAATTATGGCCCGCGCCACAATCTCCCCTTGCGGGACACCCAGTCCGAAACAGCGGCGGACGGTCTTGTCCATCCGCCGTTTGCCTGAGGCCTCCAGCGTCAGTTGAGACGCTCGATGCAGAAGTCGATGACTTCCAGAAGCGCGTTTTTCCACGGGCTTTCCGGCAGCGGTGCAAGCGCATCGCGGGCAATGGTGCCGTAATGCGTGGCGCGGCCGATCGTATCGCCAAGACCGTTGTATTTGGTGATGAGACCGAGCGCCTTTTCGAGGTTTTCGTCGCTGCTTTCACCCTTTTCGATGGCGTTGCGCCAGAAGGCGCGCTCATCCTGCGTGCCGCGGCGATAGGACAGGATGACCGGCAGGGTTATCTTGCCCTCACGGAAATCGTCACCCGTATTCTTGCCGAGATCGGCGGATTTGCCACCGTAATCCAGCACGTCGTCAACGAGCTGGAAGGCAAGGCCGAGATTCATGCCGTAGGATTTCAGCGCGCTGCGGCTTGCCTTGTCGGTTTTGGCGACGATGGGGCCAACTTCCGCGGCCGCTGCAAAAAGGGCGGCCGTCTTGGCGCGAATCACCTGCAGATAATCGTCCTCGGTCGTTTCCATGTTCTTGGCGACCGAAAGCTGCAGCACTTCGCCCTCGGCGATGACCGAAGCGGCGGTGGACAGCACATCGAGCGCATCCAGCGAGCCGACGTCCACCATCATGCGGAAGGCTTGGCCGAGCAGGAAGTCGCCGACGAGAACGCTTGCCTGGTTGCCCCAGATGGTGCGGGCGGTGGACTTGCCACGGCGCAGATCGCTTTCATCCACCACGTCGTCATGCAGCAGCGTCGCCGTGTGCATGAATTCCACGCTGGTGGCGAGCTTGATATGGTGGTCGCCCTCGTAACCGAACATCGAGGCAGAGGCCAGCGTCAGCATCGGCCGCAGGCGTTTGCCTCCGGACGAGATCAGATGGTTGGCCACCTCAGGTATCATCTGGACATCGGAACCGGCTCTGGAAAGGATAAGCTGGTTCACCCGTTCCATGTCGGCACGGGTCAGGTCGACAAGCGGCTTGACGGATGCGAGTTTGTTTTTGCTTTCTTCAAGCGGTATGACGACGCCCAAGGGACAGGACTCCTGTTCGAATTTGAGTTCGACAATAAAAACTGGCGCCTGTCGCGGCAAGGGGCGAATTGCCGCTAGCCATTCAAAAAAATGGGAATTTGGGGCTTATCCATGCGTGAACTGATCCGTACCAACGATGCCGTGCTGTTATCCTTCGCCGAAAGCCTGATGAAGGACGCTGGCATCCATTGCCTTGTCGCCGATCAGGCAATGAGCATTCTGGAAGGTTCGCTCGGTCTTTTGCCCCGCCGGTTCCTGGTGGAGGAAGACCGCGCCGGTGAGGCCCGCCGCATTCTCGTGGATGCCGGTCTGGGCGACGAATTGCGCAACGAAGAGGCGTAAACGAACGTGGGCGGCGAGATTTCGGAAACTTTGGATGCGTTTCACCGGGGCCGTTTTCATATTCTCCAGCCCAAGGGCAGGGGACACCGCGCCGGCATGGACGCCATGCTTCTTGCCTCGATGGTGGCGGACGAGCGCGCATGCCGCATAGCCGATCTCGGCGCGGGCGCGGGCGCGGCAGGTTTCGCTGTCGCCACGCGGCTTGAAAAGGCCGAAGTGACCCTGTTCGAACGTTCGCCGGAAATGGTGGAATTTGCCCGCCGCAGCCTGGCATTGCCGGAAAATGCCGCTTTTTCCGCCCGTGTCAGCGTGCGTGAGGCTGACGTGACACTGCGTGGCAAGGCGCGCGTCGAGGCCGGACTGCCGGACGGGCATTTTCACCACGTCATCATGAACCCGCCCTATAACGATGCAGGTGACCGCCGCACGCCCGATGCGCTGAAGGCTGAGGCCCACGCCATGACGGAGGGCCTGTTCGAGGACTGGATCAGGACCGCAGGTGCGATCACGGTTCCAGGCGGGCAGCTTTCCCTTATTGCACGGCCGCAATCGGTGGCGGAGATCATTGCCGCGTGTGGCAGCCGTTTCGGCGGCATAGAGATCACACTCATCCACCCACGCCCCGGTGAGGACGCGGTGCGCATGCTCGTAACAGCGATCAAGGGGTCACGGGCGCGGCTGTCGTTCCGGGCGCCGCTCGTCATGCACGAGACCGGTAGCCATGCTTTCACGCCCATCGTGGATGATCTGAATAATGGCCGCACCGCCTATCGCCGTAATGTAAAGGCAATCGGGCCTGGCCTATAAATTCGCCGTTCCTCCGGCCGCAAACCATTGTGTTTTGCAGGGCAATACATACATCCGTGACGAACAGGCAAATGCTGCGAGGAGTGAATTGTGGGTTTTCTGAAGTATCTGGTGCCGAAACGCTTTCGCAAAAAAGAACTCGTCATCCCGGTTGTGCGCATGCATGGCGCAATCATGGCTGGCGGCAACCAGTTCCGCCCCGCTCTCAATCTTGCCTCCTATGCACCGCTGCTGGAAAAGGCCTTTGCCATCAAGGACGCGCCAGCTGTCGCCATTTCCGTGAATTCTCCCGGTGGCTCGCCGGTGCAGGCGCGAATGATCTATAATCGCATCCGCCAGCTTGCCGAGGAAAAGGACAAGAAGGTCCTGATTTTCGTTGAGGATGTGGCGGCCTCCGGTGGCTACATGATCGCGCTTGCCGGCGACGAGATCATCGCCGACCCCACCTCCATCGTCGGATCGATCGGCGTCGTTTCCGGTGGTTTCGGTTTCCCGGAAATGTTGAAGAAGATCGGGGTGGAGCGCCGCGTCTATACGGCCGGCGAGAACAAGGTCATCCTCGATCCCTTCCAGCCGGAAAAAGAGGGCGACATCGAATATCTGAAGTCGCTTCAGGTCGAAATCCACAATGTTTTCATCGATATGGTCAAGATGCGCCGCGGTGCAAAATTGAAGGGTGATGAGACGGTCTTCTCCGGCCTGTTCTGGACCGGTATGCGTGGCCTTGATCTCGGCCTGATCGACGGCTTGGGCGACATGAGGGAGGTTCTTCGTCGCCGTTACGGGACAAAGGTCAAGCTTCAGCTCGTCACCGGTGGGCGCTCGCTGTTCGGCAAAAAAGTGCCGGGCGTGAATGCGGCACTCGGCCTCAATGCCGAAAGGCTTGCGGCAGGCGCCGTCTCGGAACTTGCGGAAGTTGCCGAAGAAAAGGCATTGTGGTCGCGTTTCGGTCTATGATGTCGCAGGAATAGGGCCTTATGGCGCAGCTTATTACAATTGTTCTTCTGGTGGTGGGATCCGTCATCCTCTACCGCCGCTTCGTTCGCGATGCGGAAAAGCTTTCGGCAAAATCGAAGCAGCGCGAAAAGGAACGCGAAACCGGCGCCATCGGCACGCTGATTAAGGACCCCGAAACCGGCGAATACCGCGTGAAGCGTGAGGATGAGACGTAAGCCGGTGTCTCCACGCATAAATCCTTGACCCCTTCGCCATGCCGTGGCACCAGTCCGCATCCGAAGTAAGTCAGTGCTTACTTATCCTCACAACGCCGCGATGACTGCAATGACCGATATTCCAGACCATATGAACCCCAAGCGTTCCTTTCAGGCGCTGATCCTGACGCTGCACAATTACTGGGCCGACAAGGGCTGCGCGGTATTGCAGCCCTATGATATGGAAGTGGGCGCTGGTACGTTTCATCCGGCAACGACGCTGCGCGCGCTGGGCCCGAAGCCGTGGAAGGCTGCCTATGTGCAGCCCTCGCGCCGGCCTTCCGATGGTCGCTACGGTGAAAACCCCAACCGTTTGCAGCATTATTACCAATATCAGGTCATTCTGAAGCCCAACCCTTCCAACCTTCAGGAACTCTATCTCGGTTCGCTGAAGGCCATCGGTCTCGATCCGCTGCTGCATGATGTGCGCTTCGTCGAAGACGACTGGGAAAGCCCGACGCTCGGCGCCTGGGGTCTCGGCTGGGAGTGCTGGTGCGACGGTATGGAAGTGTCGCAATTCACCTACTTCCAGCAGGTCTGCGGCATCGAATGCTCGCCGGTCGCTGGCGAACTGACCTACGGTCTGGAGCGTCTGGCCATGTATGTTCAGGGCGTCGACAATGTCTACGACCTCAACTTCAACGGCCGCGAGGGTGAAGAGAAGATCTCCTATGGTGACGTCTTCCTGCAGGCCGAGCAGGAATACTCCCGCCATAATTTCGAATTTGCCGACACCGGCATGCTGCATCGTCATTTCATCGACGCGGAAAAGGAATGCCTGGCGCTTCTCGCCGCCGGTGCGCCGGGTGATGATGACAATCAGCGCCTGCATAAATGCGTGTTCCCGGCCTATGACCAGTGCATCAAGGCAAGCCATGTCTTTAACCTGCTGGATGCGCGCGGTGTGATCTCGGTGACGGAACGCCAGAGCTATATCCTGCGCGTGCGCACGCTGGCAAAAGCCTGCGGCGAAGCCTTCCTGCTCACGGATGCGGGCGGGTTGAACTGGAACAGGGCCGCCTGAACCTTTATGTAAGGCGGGGCAACAGTCTAACGTGCGGGTGCCGTTACGGCGCTCGCGCCTCTTGAGGAGGGGTCGGGAATGTTCATCACGCTGGCAATCATCGCGGCAATCGCGCTCTATGTCGTCTTCATCTATAACGGGCTCGTCAAGGCGAGGCAGATGAAGGAAGAGGCGTGGTCGGGCATCGACGTGCAGTTGAAACGCCGCGCCGATCTCATTCCCAATCTCATCGAGACCGTGAAGGGCTACGCGGCGCATGAAAAAAGCACCTTCGAGGAGGTGATTGCCATGCGCAACCGGGCCCAAGCCGTGCCGGCTGGCGATGTCGAAGGCCGCGCCCAGGCGGAAGGCATGCTGTCGCAGGCGCTCGGCAAGCTCTTTGCGCTGGCTGAAGCCTATCCTGATCTGAAAGCCAACACGAACTTTCTGGAATTGCAGCGCTCGCTGGAAACCATCGAGGGCGAACTGCAGATGTCGCGCCGTTATTACAATGGCGCCGCGCGCGATCTGAACGTCAGGGTGGAAAGCTTTCCATCCAATCTGATCGCCGGCCAGTTCGGTTTTGCCAAGGCGCCTTATTTCGAGATCGAAAACCCGGCAGACCGCGCCGTGCCGACCGTGAAATTCTAAGGTGACCGTTCCCCGGGGCCAAATCCTCCCGCCGACATTCCTGTATCCCGGCTCTCTGCCGCATTCTTTGACAAGACGACGATCATGATCGAACTGACCATCACCCCGCCCGGCCACCCGCTTTCCGGCAAGGTAGAGCCGCCCGGCTCCAAATCCATCACCAACCGCGCGCTTCTGCTGGCTGGCCTCGCCAAGGGAAAAAGCCGCCTAACCGGCGCGTTGAAGAGCGACGATACGCTCTATATGGCCGAAGCCCTGCGCGCCATGGGCGTTAAGGTGACAGAACCTGACGCCACGACCTTCGTGGTGGAGGGTACAGGCGTGCTTCAACAGCCGGAAAAGCCGCTTTTTCTCGGCAATGCCGGCACAGCCACGCGGTTCCTGACTGCGGCTGCAGCACTGGTGGATGGCGCCGTCATCATCGATGGCGACGAGCACATGCGCAAACGCCCGATCATGCCGTTGGTGGAAGCGCTGCGCGCCCTCGGCGTCGAAGCGGATGCGCCGACCGGCTGCCCGCCAGTTACCGTGCGGGGCAAGGGCATGGGTTTCCCGAAGGGCAGCGTCACAATCGACGCCAACCTCTCCAGCCAATATGTGTCGGCACTTCTGATGGCGGCCGCCTGCGGCGATAAGCCTGTCGATATCATCCTCAAGGGCGAGGAAATCGGCGCGAAGGGTTATATCGACCTCACCACATCAGCCATGGAAGCTTTCGGTGCGAAGGTGGAGCGGGTCAGCAACGCCATCTGGCGCGTACATCCGACCGGCTATACCGCGACCGATTTCCATATCGAACCGGATGCATCCGCCGCCACCTATCTCTGGGGCGCGGAGCTTCTTACCGCCGGTGCGATCGACATCGGCACGCCCGCCGACAAGTTCACCCAGCCGGATGCCAAGGCCTATGAGGTCATGGCGCAGTTTCCGCATCTGCCCGCTGAAATCGACGGTTCGCAGATGCAGGACGCCATTCCGACCATCGCCGTTCTCGCCGCGTTCAACGAAACGCCGGTACGTTTCGTCGGCATTGCCAATCTGCGTGTGAAGGAATGCGACCGTATCCGTGCCGTCTCGCTCGGCCTCAACGAAATCCGCAACGGTCTGGCGCATGAGGAAGGCGACGACCTGATCGTGCATGCCGACCCGGCGCTGGCGGGCCAGACGGTCGATGCCTCCATCGATACTTTTGCCGATCACCGCATCGCCATGAGCTTTGCGCTCGCGGCTCTGAAGATCGGCGGCATCGCCATCCAGAACCCTGCCTGCGTTGGCAAGACCTATCCGGGCTACTGGAAGGCGCTCGCCTCGCTCGGCGTCGACTATACCGAAAAGGAAAGTGCTGCCGAGCCGCAGCACTGAAACCGGCTGGAGGAGACCGCCCCGTGAAGACCATCGCCGCAAGACTTCTCGCGCTGCTTGTCTTCCTGGGCGCGACCTGCCCGGCCTTTGCGGAAGAATTCATCCGCTCCTATCATTCCGTCGTCGAGGTTGCGAAGAGTGGCGAACTGACGGTGACGGAAACCATCACCGCCCGTGCTGAAGGTCAGAACATCAAGCGCGGCATCTTTCGCGATTTCCCGCTTTATGCGCTGGATGCGAATAACCGACGCACCAAGGTGGATTTTAACGTCGTTTCCGTGGAGCGAGACGGCGCGCCGGAGAACTGGCGCACCGAGAATATCGATGGCGGTATCCGCATTTATACCGGCAGCGCCGACCGTTTTCTTCCGACCGGCGAGCATATCTTCCAGATCACCTACACCACCGCCCGGCAGATCCGTTATTTCAGCGACTATGACGAACTCACCTGGAATGTCACCGGCAATGGCTGGCAGTTTCCGATGGGTGAGATTTCCGCCACCATCACTTTGCCACAGGGCGTGAAGGCCACCGATACTGCCGTTTTCACCGGTCCACTCGGTGCCAAGGGCAAGGATGCGCGCATTTTGAGCGAAGGCAACGAGGTGTTTTTTGCCTCTACCCGCCCGTTTTCAGTAGGCGAGGGCATGACAGTTGCCGTGAAGTTACCGAAGGGCGCCATTGCCGCCCCCGACTCCTCCCAGGAGGCAGGTTGGTGGCTACGTGACAATCTTGCCATCCTGCTTTCGGGCGGCGGGCTTTTCGCAGTGCTGCTCTATTATCTGCGAGCATGGTTCGCGGTCGGCCGTGATCCGGCCAAGGGTGTAGTCGTGCCGCGCTGGGATGCACCGGAGGGGCTTTCGCCGGCTCTGGTCAATTACGTTGATAACAGGGGTTTTTCCGGCGCAGGCTGGACAGCGCTGTCCGCCTCGGCGCTTGATCTGGCGGTCAAGGGTTATGTCGTTCTGGAGGATCTGAAGAACTCCATAGTCATCCGCCGCACGCAAAAGCAGGCTGGGGCGGAGTTGCCGAGCGGGCAGAAGACGCTGTTGTCCTCCATCGGTGGTCCGGGCGAGACGCTCACCATCGACAAGGCGCATGGAACGGAAGTCGAAAAGGTCGGCAAGCAGTTTCGCGCGGCGATAGAAAAAGAGCACCGCGGCAAATATTACCGCAGCAATGCCGGTTACATCGTTTTCGGCATCTTCTTCAGCGTCGCCATAATCGTCGCGACGCTGGTGTTCGGTGATCTCGATGAAAGCGCCATTGCCGCCGTGCTGGTCTTCGGCTTTTTCGCCTTTTTCTTCAGCATCCTGTCGATCGGCATCGGCCGACAGTTCTCGCGTGGCGCGTCGTTGAGCAAGCGCATCGGCGGCATCGTTATGCTGGCCTTTGCCGGTTTTGTGGCTTTCTCGGTCATTGGCGGCATTGCCACGCAGATCCTGCTGGATGTGACGCATGACACCAAGTCGCTGGCGCTGGCCGCCATCGGCGGCATCGTGCTTACCAACGCGCTGTTCCTGTTCCTGATGGGTGCGCCGACGCCGCTCGGCCGCAAGCTGATGGACGGCATCGAGGGCCTCAGAACCTATCTGACGCTGGCGGAAAAGGACCGGATGAATATGGCGGACGCCCCCGCCATGTCGCCGCAGCATTTTGAGACATTGCTGCCCTATGCGGTCGCGCTCGGCGTGGAAAAACCCTGGAGCCGCACCTTCGAGACCTGGCTCGCGACAGCCGCCGCTGGTGCCGCCACGGCAAGTTATGCGCCCGGCTGGTATTTGGGCAGCAATTACGGCAGCTTCGGAGACCGGATTGGTGGGTTCTCCACTTCCATGGCGAATACAATCGCTTCCACCATTCCCCAGCCTGTCAGCTCATCTTCCTCCAGCTTTTCAGGTGGCGGTGGCGGTGGTTCTTCCGGTTCGGGCGGCGGCGGCGGTGGTGGTGGCGGCTGGTAACGTCCGCCGGCGGTAATTTAACCGATAGCTGATGACTTTTGCCGCTGGTCTTGCTAAGTCCGCGACACTCTTTTGCAACAGATTAAAGTCCTTATCCCATGCCCGATCTTCTGCTTGAACTTCGCTCCGAGGAAATCCCCGCACGCATGCAGCGTAAGGCGGCGGGCGATCTGAAGAAACTCGTCACTGACGCCTTGGTGGAGAGAGGGCTGACCTATGAGGGTGCGCGCGAATATTGGACGCCGCGCCGCCTGACGCTGGATATTCGGGGCCTCAACGCCCGCTCCGCCGATGTGCGTGAGGAAAAGAAGGGTCCGCGCACCGATGCCAACGAAAAGGCGATTGAGGGCTTTCTGCGCGGCGCTGGCCTTAATGATGTCTCCGAGGCTCAGGTCGTTTCCGATCCGAAGAAAGGCGATTTCTACATCGCCATCATCAACAAGCCCGGCCGCCCGGCGGAAGAGATTATCGCCGAGGTGATGCCCGGCATCATCCGCTCCTTCCCCTGGCCGAAATCCATGCGCTCCGGCCCGGCCTCCATGCCGAAGGGTTCCAGCTATGCCGGCATCGAAGGCAAGGGCTCGGAGAGCCTGCGCTGGGTGCGCCCGCTGCAATCCATCGTCTGCCTGTTCGGCCCCGAACATGACGAAACCCAGGTCATTCCCTTTGTCATCGACGGCATCGTCGCTGGCAACGTCACCTATGGCCACCGTTTCCATGCGCCGGGTCCGATCACCGTGCGCCGTTTCGAGGATTATGTCTCCAGCCTTGAAAAGGCGAAGGTCATTCTCGATGCCGACCGCCGCAAGGATATCATCCTGCACGATGCCAAGGATCTGGTATTTGCCAACGGCCTTGAGCTGGTGGAAGACGAAGGCCTGCTGGAAGAAGTCTCCGGCCTTGTTGAATGGCCGCAGGTGCTGATGGGCACTTTCGAGGAGGATTACCTGCAAATCCCGGCGGAAATCATCCGGCTGACCATCAAGACCAACCAGAAGTGTTTCGTCACCCGCAATCAGGGTGCGGAAGAGGGTCTTTCCAACCGCTTCATCCTGATCTCGAACATCGAGGCAAGCGACGGCGGCAAGGAAATCATCCATGGCAACGGCAAGGTCGTCCGCGCCCGCCTGTCGGATGCCCGCCATTTCTGGAACCGTGACCAGGGCGATCTGCCCGATCTGGAGACGCTCAAGGATTCGGCTGCGAAATTTGGCCTCGATCTCAAGAAGCCGCTCGACCAGCGCATGGCCAAGCTCGATGCGCTGAACGTTACCTTCCATGCCAAGCTCGGCACTCAAGGGCAGCGTGTGGCCCGCATTCGCGAACTGGCCAAGGCTCTGGCCCCCGTCGTCGGTGCCGATGCTGCTCTGGTGGACCGCGCCGTGGTGCTGGCGAAAGCCGACCTGCGCACCGAAGCCGTCGGCGAATTCCCCGAGCTTCAGGGCCTGATGGGCCGAAAATACGCAACCTTGCAGGGCGAAAACGAAAGTGTCGCCGCGGCGATCGAGGATCACTACAAGCCGCAGGGTCCCTCCGACCGCCTGCCAGCCGACAAGGTGGCGATCACGGTTGCTCTCGCCGACAAACTCGACACGCTCGTCGGCTTCTGGGCCATCGATGAAAAGCCTACCGGTTCGAAGGATCCCTTCGCACTGCGCCGTGCGGCGCTGGGCGTGGTTCGCATTCTGCTTGAAAAGAACGTGCGCCTGCCGCTCTTGAGCGTCGCGAAGGATACTGACCTCCTCTCCTTCTTCCACGACCGCCTGAAAGTCTATCTGCGCGACCTCGGCGCCCGTTACGATCTGATCGACGCCGTCCTGACGCCGGAATCCGACGACCTGCTGATGATCGCCCGCCGTGTCGAGGCGCTGACCGCCTTCATCACCGGCGAAGATGGCCGGAACCTGCTGGCCGGTGCAAAGCGCGCCACCCAGCTTCTGGCCGCAGAGGAAAAGAAGGGCACCGTGGTTGCGAACAGCGTTTCAGAAGAACTGCTGAAGCTCGACGCCGAAAAGGCGCTTTACGCGGCGATCAAGACCGCTTCCGCCGATGCCGCAAAGGCCGTCGAGACGGAAGATTTCCGCTCCGCCATGCAGGCGCTCTCGACGCTTCGCGCGCCCGTCGACAAGTTTTTCGAGGATGTTCTCGTCAACGACGAGGACGCAGCCATCCGCGCAAACCGTCTGGCGCTGTTGAAGGCCATTCGTGAAGCCACCGGAACGGTTGCGGATTTCTCGAAGATTACGGGGTGAGGGGATTGGGTGTGAACATGGACGGTAGCGTTCTTGGTTCACCCCCTCTGGCCTGCCGGACATCTTCCCCTCAAGGGGAGATCGGCAAGACGGTCGCTCCCCGCAAAAATTTGCAACGTCGAAAATGATCGGCACGTTGTCACGATTCGATCTCCCCCCTTGAGGGGGAGATGCCCGGCAGGGCAGAGGGGGGTAAGCTACAGCCGCGACTCCCACAGGATGTTTTTCCAATGACCCACACGCCCCGCAAAATCCTCATCAGCGCCTGTCTCCTCGGCCAGGCGGTCCGCTATGACGGCAAGGGCAAAACTCTCGTCCACCCGGCGATAGACCGCTGGCGGGATGAAGGCAGGCTGGTGGCGATCTGTCCGGAAATGGCGGGCGGCATGTCCGTGCCGCGCCCGCCGGCAGAGATCGAGAAGGGAGCTTCCGGTCTCGATGTGCTGGAAGGCCGCGCCCGGGTGCTGGAAGTAACCGGCGGCGATGTCACGGCGGAATTTATTGCCGGTGCGGAAAAGGCGTTGGCCCTTGCTAAAGCCAATGGCTGCACGCACTCGTTGTTGATCGACGGCAGCCCGTCCTGCGGATCGGTTGCGATCTATGACGGCTCGTTCTCCGGCATCAAACATGCGGGCAATGGCGTGACGGCGGCGCTGCTTGAAAGAGCGGGAATTACGGTCTTTTCGCCTGCCGATATCGACCGGCTGGATACTTTGACACGTTGAAACAAAAAAACGCCGGAGTTTTCTCCGGCGTTTTCGTTTATCCATCACCTCAGCGTCTATCACCCCGCCATGCGCATCTGCTCTGCCATGCCGTGGAGTTGGTTGCCGGAGGAGACGCGGAAGCCGCGGATGAGGTTCAGCAGCTCTTCGGTATCGACGGCCAGCGCTTCCGCCGAAGCCGTGGTCTCTTCCGCCATCGCCGCATTGTGCTGGGTGGCGACGTCGAGCTGGTTGAGCGATGTGGAGATAGAGCGCAGCGTCGTGTCCTGTTCGGCCGCCGAATGGGCGATCTTGCCGACGATCTCGTTGGCGGATTTGATCTGGTCCGAGATGCGTTTCAGCGCGTCACCGGCTTCGCCGACAAGACGCACGCCGTTTTCCACCTGGTTGGAAGAGCGGGCGATCTGGTCCTTGATCTCCTTGGCGGCGGCGGCGGATTTCTGCGCCAGTTCGCGCACTTCCTGTGCCACCACGGCAAAGCCCTTGCCCGCTTCCCCGGCACGCGCCGCTTCCACGCCCGCATTCAGTGCCAGAAGATTGGTCTGGAAAGCGATGTCGTCGATCACGCCGATGATGTTCGAAATCTGATCGGAAGATTGTTCGATGCCGCTCATCGCCGCAATCGCTTCTTCCACCACCCGGTCGCTGCGCATCGCTTCGGAACTGACTGTCGTGACGCGCTTGGCGGCGTCGGCTGCACCTTCAGCCGTCTGGCGCACCGCAACCGTCAACTCGTCGAGCGCGGCAGAGGTTTCCTCGAGATTTGCCGCCTGGCGTTCGGTGCGCTGCGAAAGCTCGTTGGAGGCCTTGCGGATTTCTTCCTTCGAGCCGCCGATATCGATGCTCTTGGAATTCACCTTGGCCATGGCGGCGTCGAGATGGGTCAATGCCTCGTTGAAGTTGTCGCGCAGCGCGGCGTAACGGTTGCCGAGATCGGCGCAACGTACGGTCAGATCACCGCCGGCGAGTTTTTCCAGCGCCTCGCCAATGGTGGTGACGACACGTGCCTGCAATGCGGCCTCGTCGCGCTGCATGTCGAGGTTGTTCTGGCGCTCGGCGTTGAGCTGCTGCTGCTGTTCTTCCTCCCGGCGCTGCATGGCGTGGCGCTCCCGTACCTTGTCCTGAAGCGAGGCCGTGGCCTTCGCCATCATGCCCACTTCGTTGGTCAGCCCGGTATGGGGTATGGTGAGCGAGACGTTCTCATTGGCGACTTCACCGAGCGCCCTGTGAATGTCGCCGAGCGGCTTCGAGATCCCCCGGATAACGTAGAAGGCGGCGGCAAGTGCCAGCACGAAGATGGCGGCACCGATGGACAGCGCCCTCATCACCTCGCCACGAACCTGGGCATTCAGATCATCGATGTAAACGCCGGTCACGACCACCACCTGCCAGGGCTCAAAAGCAAGGGCGTAGGAGCTTTTGGCGTAGTCATTGCCTTCCATGCCGGGCTTCGGACCGTAGAAATCCGTCTGGCCGCCGCCGTTGCGGCCAAGCCGTACGAGCTCGTCACGATACTGGAAGCCCTTGCTGTCCGGCTTGCCCTTGTAGTTCTCGCCGACACGCTTCGCGTCGGGATGGAATTTCATCGTCACGTCGTAGTCGTAACCGAACAGATAGCCATCTGGGGTGAACCTCATGGCGCTGACGGTGGCGAAGGCCTGCTTCATGGCGTCTTCGTGTGAAAGCGTCCCGGCCTTTTCCTTGTCGTGGAAGGATTGCAGGATGGAAATGGCGGATTGCACCTGTGTCCGCAGCATGCCGTAGCGTTCTTCATAGATCGCGTCGGTGGCAGATTTCAGCTGGTAAAACGTTGCTGCTGCGAAGGCGGCCATAAGGGCCACCACGAGCACGATCAGCTGACGGGAAATGGAAAGATTCTTCATGGGCGCTCACAAGCTTTTGCGCCGCGAGCCGGAAAAAGCCGCGCGCTGCCGAAGTTTCGAGAATGGGAAGGCGCCTGATGCGCTGTGATCAGCCTGAAAGCGAAAGTCCGCTCCAAGCCCTCATGTCGTGCTGCATCGCACTATGAGGTCACTTAGCGGCAAAAAATTTGAATAAATATTTAATTAGCAAAAGCTTTATGAGCGTGCTTGGCAGAATAATGGATGCATAATTTATTATTCACCGGATGGTTGCCGTGCACTTCGAAAAATGCAGCGATGACGCGATTATTTGACTTTTGTCATCAAAGACGCCGCCGACACTGTCGGTCAATTGCCGCGCAATTTGAAATCCTGGAAATCGGGTGCCGCCATTACTGATGCGCTTGACGGTGCCGTGGCATTGGCCGCCGAAATTGTCTTCGTCGCTGCCGTGGTCGCGGTCATGTCTATGCCTGCTGGCGTGGCTGCCGTTTCCTCGGGGGGAGTGCCAGCTTCACCCTCATCATACGTGGCAATTGCGGTGCCGGGGGTTTCCTGCGGCATCCAAGCGGGATTGGTGCTGACGAAGGTGACGGGCGCGCCGCCAAGCCAGGCCTCGGTGCGCACCAGCGTGCGCTTACCCTCGATTTCACGCATTTCCGTGTGCTGCGTGCCCGGCTCGATGGAGGGGATGGCAAAGCCCTCGGGGGCAGGGTTGTCCTTCACGGGCTGGCAGCGGGCGCAGTCGAGGCGAACGAAGCTGCCATTGCTGGTGTGGGTGCCGTTTACATATTCGATGGAAGACGCCATCGCAGACCCGCCGGTCAGCGCGACAACCGCTGTCAAAAGAAGACGACGCATCGAAAAACCCCCGAAATGACGGCGCAGCCTCACGATCGAGACAGAATGCGCCCTTCAATGTTCGACAGATATTATCGGTCTTTCGTTTCCATCAGGTCAGCAAACTTGGTAAAAATTGAGCGAAATCTGCGCTCCGGCCGCTGTATGCCTTGAATGGTCAGACTTTTTCGCGCGCCACGGCCTGCCAGCCGATATCGCGACGGCAGAAGCCGTTTTCCCATTCCACCTTGGCCGCCAGCGCATAGGCGCGCGCCTGCGCTTCCGTCACGTTCTTGCCAAAGGCGGTGACGTTCAGCACGCGTCCGCCCGTCGCCACCAGTCTGCCGTCCTTCAGCGCCGTCCCGGCATGGAACACCTTTGCCTCTTCGCTGGCATCGGGAATATGGGCAATGGGCGTGTTCTTGTCGTAGGCACCGGGATAACCCTTGGAAGCTAGAACAACGGTCAGCGCCGCATCGTCGCGCCATTCCGCTTCCACCTTGTCCAGCGTGCCGGTAGCAGTGGCGTAGAGGATCGGCAGCAGGTCGCTCTTGAGGCGCATCATCAGCACCTGACATTCCGGATCGCCGAAACGCACATTGTATTCGATCAACTCGGGGCCTTTGGCGGTGATCATCAGACCGGCGAAAAATACGCCGGAGAAGGGATTGCCGTCTTTCGCCATGCCAGAAATCGTCGGTTCGATGATTTCTTTCATGGTGCGCTCCACCATGGCCGGTGTCATCACCGGGGCGGGGGAATAGGCGCCCATGCCGCCGGTGTTGGGGCCGGTGTCGCCATCACCCACGCGCTTGTGGTCCTGGGCTGTTGCCAACGCCAGCGCGGTTTTGCCATCGGAAAGGCAGAAGAAACTGGCTTCCTCACCGTCGAGGAAAGCTTCCACCACAACCTCGGCGCCGGCAGCGCCAAAAGCGCCGTCGAAACAGTCGTCGATGGCGGCAAGCGCTTCCGCCTCGCTCATGGCAACCGTTACGCCCTTGCCGGCGGCAAGCCCGTCGGCCTTGATGACGATGGGTGCGCCCTGTTCACGGACATATTGCTTTGCCGGTTCGGCGGTCTTGAAACGCTGATAAGCCCCGGTTGGAATATCGTAACGGGCGCATAGATCCTTCGTGAACCCCTTGGAACCCTCAAGCTGAGCGGCTGCTTTCGAAGGCCCGAAGGTGGCAATACCAGCCGCACGCAGATCATCTGCCAGACCGGCAACCAGCGGCGCTTCCGGTCCGACGACGACGAAGTCGATCGCCTTTTCCCTGGCAAAGGCGATAACGGCGGCGTGGTCTTCCACGTCAAGCGAAACGAGTGTCGCATGGTCGGCGATGCCGGGATTGCCGGGAGCGGCATAAAGTTCATCGAGCAGGGGAGACTGGGCGATTTTCCACGCCAGCGCATGTTCGCGTCCGCCGGAACCGATCAACAGAACTTTCATGGTCAACACCCCTGCAAATTCGCCTGTAACCTTGTTTGAGGGGCGTTAAGGGCAGGGGGGCGAAAGGTCAAGGAGAAAGCGCCTCAAATGCCCGTCTTTCCCTTGAACTCAGCCTTTCCTGTGGAATCGTTGCCGCCTCTTGTTGTCACGCCACAATCAGACATTATGTTCGCCGCTCCAGATGTGACATCAGAGAACCCCATGACCGCAGATAATGCCCGCCTCGCCTCGCTCATCGCCTCCGAAATCAACGCCCGCGCCGATCAGGTGAAGGCGGCAGTGGCGTTGCTGGACGAGGGAGCGACCGTGCCCTTCATCGCCCGTTACCGCAAGGAAGCGACGGGAGGGCTGGATGATACCCAGCTTCGAATGCTTGCCGAACGCCTCGTCTATCTGCGTGAACTCAATGCGCGCCGCGCCTCCATTGTTGATACCATCAACGGTCAAGGCAAGATGACGGACGCCCTGATGGTCAAGATCATGCAGGCGGGCACCAAGGCGGAGCTGGAAGACCTTTATCTGCCCTACAAGCCGAAGCGCCGCACCCGCGCCGAAATCGCCCGCGAGCGCGGTCTCGGTCCGCTGGCCGAAGCGATCTGGGCAAACCGCGCAGCCGATCCGGCAAAGCTTGGCGAAGCCTATGTGCAGGGCGAGGTGGCGGATGTGAAGGCAGCGCTTGAAGGCGCGCGTGACATCGTGGCGGAAACCATGACGGAAAACGCCGATCTTCTTGGACGCCTGCGCGACTATATGCGCCAGAACGCCATTTTCCGCGCCAAGGTGGTCGACGGCAAGCAGGCGGCAGGCGAAAAATTCTCCGATTATTTCGATCATTTCGAGCGCTGGGCGACAGTGCCGGGACACCGCGCGCTGGCCATGCTGCGCGGCTGGAACGAGGAGATTCTGACGCTGACCATCGATGTCGATGCGGATGATCCATCTCCGGTCAAACCCGCGCAGCGTACCGTCGCGGCCGCCTTCGATATCCGCAATGCCGGCCCCGCCGATCAATGGTTGATGGAAGTGGCAGGCTGGACCTGGCGGGTGAAGCTCTCCATGTCGCTTTCGCTCGATCTCATGCGCGAATTGCGCGAACGTGCGGAAGAAGAGGCGATCAATGTTTTCGCCCGCAATCTCAAGGATTTGCTGCTGGCCGCACCGGCGGGCTCACGCGCCACCATGGGGCTCGATCCGGGCATCCGCACCGGCGTCAAGGTGGCCGTGGTGGATGGCACCGGCAAGCTGCTCGACACCACGACGGTCTATCCCTTCCAGCCGAGGAACGACGTGCGCGGCGCGCAGGCGGAACTCGCCATGCTCATCCGCAAGCACAATGTCGAGCTGATCGCCATCGGCAACGGCACGGGCAGCCGTGAGACGGAAAAGCTGGTCGCCGATCTGCTGACACAGATGCCGGCTTCGGCTTCCGGCGCAAAGCCCACCAAGGTCATCGTTTCGGAGGCGGGCGCGTCAGTCTATTCCGCGTCGGAACGGGCGGCGGCGGAATTCCCCAATCTCGACGTGTCCCTGCGTGGCGCGGTGTCCATCGCCCGCCGCCTTCAGGACCCGCTGGCCGAACTGGTGAAGATCGAGCCGAAATCCATCGGCGTCGGGCAGTATCAGCACGATGTCGATCAGGGCCGTCTCAGCCGTTCACTCGACGCGGTCGTGGAAGATGCGGTGAATGCCGTCGGTGTCGATCTCAATACCGCCTCCTCGCCGCTTCTGGCGCGGGTTTCCGGCCTCGGTGCTTCGATTGCCGATGCCATCGTTGCACACCGCGACCAGACCGGCCCCTTTGCCAGCCGCAAGGAGCTGTTGAAGGTGCCGCGCCTTGGCCAGCGCACCTTCGAGCAATGCGCCGGCTTTCTGCGTATTCCCAACGGCAAGGAACCGCTGGATTCGTCCTCGGTGCACCCCGAAGCCTATGGCGTTGCGAAAAAGATCGTTGCCGCCTGCGGTCGCGATCTGCGCACGCTGATGGGTGACAGCGCCACGCTGAAGGGGCTGGATCCGAAGCGCTTCATCGACGAGCAATTCGGCCTGCCCACCGTCAAGGACATCATCGCCGAACTGGAAAAGCCCGGCCGAGACCCGCGCCCAAGCTTCAAGACGGCGACCTTTGCTGACGGCGTGGACGAGATCACCGATCTGAAACCGGGCATGTTGCTGGAAGGTACCGTCACCAATGTCGCCGCCTTCGGCGCTTTCGTGGATATCGGTGTGCATCAGGACGGGCTCGTGCATGTCTCGCAGCTGGCCGACCGTTTCGTGAAAGACCCGCATGAGGTCGTGAAAGCGGGTGATGTCGTCAAGGTCCGTGTCGTGGAAGTGGATGTGAAGCGCAAGCGTATTGCCCTCACCATGCGCAAGGACGGCGGCGAGGCGGCACCCCAGCCAATGCGCGAAAAGGGCAATGCGGGCGCCATGCGCCACGCGAATTCCAAACCGCAGGGACACAACGAAGGGTCGCAATCCGGTGGTGCTCTTGCTGCGGCTCTGGCCGAAGCGATGAAGCGACGCTGACCTCCGGTTGAAATAATTTCTATGGAAAAGCCCTGCCGGAAACCCCGGTGGGGCTTTTTGCTTGATGAAATCGTTCAATTTTTTTGAAATAAGACTATCTTGAAACTTGTGCCGAAAGGAATACGGTCAGAAAAATTGATAAGTGAGACTTAGCAATTGGGGGTGCCATGGCGTCGTCTCTGCATGTTCTTCTCGAAAAGATAATCAAGAACGGTAATCTTGTCGTCAATAGCCCGGGTGGTAGCCGCACATTTGGTAACGGTACCGGAACAAGGGTGGTTCTGAATTTCACCGACGAAGCTGCCATGCAGGAGATCGCTGCCGATCCTGCGCTGAAACTCGCCGAAATTTATATGGAAGGCCGTATGCAGGTCGTCGAGGGCGACATCTACGACTTTCTGGCGCTGGTTAAAAGCAACACGCTAAGCGAGGCGCTGTCCTTCGGCATGGTGTGGCGTGGTATGGCCCGCATCATCGCCGCCCGCATCAGGATGCATCTGCCGGTAAACCACAACAAGAGTAACGTCGCCCATCACTATGATCTGAGCGCCAAGCTGTTCGACATCTTCCTTGATGAGGACTGGCAATATTCCTGCGCCTATTTCAATCCGCCGGGCATCAGCCTTTATGAGGCGCAGGTCGCCAAGAAGCGGCACATCGCCGCCAAGCTGATGACGGAGCCGGGCCAGAGCGTACTGGAGATCGGGTCCGGCTGGGGCGGCATGGCGATGTATATTGCCGAAAGTGCGGGTGCCGATGTGACCGGCATCACGCTCAGCGAGGAGCAACTGCGCGTTTCCCGTGACCGTGCAGCAAAACGTGGGCTTGCCGGCAATGTTCGTTTCGAATTGCAGGACTACCGTTACCTGCCTGCCTCGAAGAAATTCGACCGTATCGTCTCGGTCGGCATGTTCGAACATGTCGGGCCGACCCATTACCGCGATTACTTCGACAAGGTGGCGGAGGTTCTGGACGACAAGGGCGTAATGGTGTTGCATTCCATCGGCCAGCCCAGTCCGGCACTGGCGACCAATCCCTTCATCGAAAAATATATTTTCCCCGGTGGTTACATCCCCTCGCTCGCCGAGGTGCTGCCGGCCATCCAGAAGTCGGGGCTGCTGGTGAAGGATATCGAAATCCTGCCCATGCATTATGCGCATACGCTGAGGCATTGGCGCGAACGTTTCGTGGCGCGCAAGGCAGAGGCGGTAGCACTTTATGACGAACGTTTCTTCCGCATGTGGGAATTTTATCTGGCGGGGTCCGAAATGGCCTTTACCCACGAAAATTTCCATATTTTCCAGATCCAGCTCGCCAAGGATCGCGACGCCGTTCCGCATAATCGCGATTACATTGCCCGCAACGAGGAAAAGCTGCTGGAGTTCGAAAAGACGCGGCCGCCGCTTGAGAAGGTTATGTTCTAAGGCTTGCGCCTTCTCCGCCGTATGCCGGACCTGATCCGGCCTCCAGTCGGCCCAAGTCCTCGGGCTGAAAGAAGGCTTCCTGCCGCGCAGACGCGCGACGGCTGAATTCCGGCTCAGGGCCGGAATGACGGAAGAGCTAATCGCCGCCTTCTCGCGCTGGTTAATGGAATGGAAACGGAATCCCTCTAATTCTACGCTTACCTGTTTGTATTGCGTTTCCTGGGGTTATTTTCATGTTCAAGCCATCAGCGGCCGTCGCCGCTTGTGTTTTATCGCTTTTTGCCGTCGGTAACGCCCATGCCGATGGCTGGTTTTCCGGCGACTGGTATTTGAAGCTCGGCGGTTCGGGTTTTTCTGCGCCGAAATATCAGGGCGACAACAAGAACGAATTCGGCTTTTCGCCCATCATTTCTCTCGGCCGTCAGGGTCAGGGCGCGCGTTTCACCTCGCGCAACGACAGCGCCTCGATCTCGCTGCTGGACAATGGCCCGATCAGTATGGGTCTTGCGGGAAAACTGGTGTCTCCGCGTGACCAGAAGGATTCGGCCGATCTGAAAGGCATGACCCGCATCAAGCGCGGCGGCGAGCTTGGCGGTTTCGCCGAGGCTTATCCCACCGACTGGCTGCGTATTCGCGGCGAAGCCCGTCAGGGCATCCGCAGCCATAGCGGCGTGGTCGCCGACCTCTCGGCCGACGTCTTCACCGATATCGCCCCCGGTATCCAGATTTCCGCCGGCCCGCGCGCCACATGGGTCAGCAGCAAATACAATGAACGCTATTACGGCGTAAGCGCCGCGCAGACAGCGGCCGGCGCGCCATCGCCCTACAGCCCCGGCGGCGGCCTGCATTCCGCCGGCGTCGGCGCCGCCATCACATGGAAGGTCACGGAAGCCGCTGAAGTTGGTTCCTTCGCCGAATATCGCCGCCTGACGGGCGATGCCGCCGACAGCTCGCTGGTGCGTGAGCGCGGCTCCAAGAATCAGTTCGTCGTCGGCGTCCAGGCAAGCTACAAATTCGGCTTCACGCTGCCCTGAGGCGAGGCGAATATGCCCACCCCAAGCCCCGCCGCGAAAGCGTTGCGGGGCTTTTTTGTGTCTGCGGCCAAGTGCTGAAATCGATTCCGATTCGCCTGCCGATGCTGTAGAACCATCCCCATGGTTCACCACAGCGATTTGTCAGACCGCGTCTCCGACGCACCATCCAACAACTGGGTCTATCGGATTTTGCCGAGACCCCTCTGGCCCTATGCGCAGCTGGCAAGATGGGACCGCCCCATCGGCTGGCAATTGCTGATGTGGCCGTGTTTCTGGTCCGCAGCACTCGCGGCCAATGCCGCGGTAGCAAGCGGCGGTTTTTCCTGGGGCACGCTGATCTGGCATCTGGCGCTGTTTTTCATCGGATCGGTGGCGATGCGCGGCGCGGGCTGCACCTATAACGATCTTGCGGACCACAAGATCGACATGGCAGTGGCGCGCACGCGCTCGCGGCCGCTGCCATCTGGTCGCGTGAGCAGGGCGCAGGCGAAGGTCTTCATCGTGTTGCAGGCGCTCGCCGGACTCGTGGTGCTGTTGCAGTTCAACGGATTTGCGATTGCCACCGGCATATTCTCGCTGGTCTTCGTGGCAATCTATCCCTTCGCCAAGCGCTTCACCAACTGGCCGCAATTTTTTCTCGGCCTTGCCTTTTCCTGGGGTGCGCTGATGGGCTGGGCCGGGCAGTTCGGGTCCATCGCCTGGCCTGCTGTCCTGCTTTATGTCGGCTCCATCGCCTGGACGATCGGTTATGATACAATCTACGCCCATCAGGACAAGGAAGACGACACGGCAGTGGGCATCGGTTCAACCGCGCTGCTGTTTGGAGACAACACACATCGCTGGCTGGTTTTTCTTTATGGCACAGCCCTTGTCATGATCGCCCTGTCCTTCTGGGGAGCGGGCGTTAACCTGATCGCCTATAGCGGCCTTGCCGCCGCCGCCATCATGCTTTTCCGGCAGGTCTGGGTGCTCGATATCGACGACGTGGCGCAATGCCTTGTGCTGTTTAAATCCAACAACCGCGTCGGCGTGCTGATTTTCGCCGGTCTCATTCTGCCGCTTCTGTTGGCGTGAGGTTGTTGAAAGGTAGATGCAAAAAAGCCCGGCCGCGATATCCGCGCCGGGCTTTTTATTGTTTTGTCTGAAGATTATCAGCTGCGAGCGATGATTTCCTTGCCCTCGATCTTCATGCTCATGCCGAGAGAACCGGTGGAGCGGCGAACGAGAAAGCGCGGGCGACGATCCGCGAAATAGGAGTGCCGGCGACGGGGGCGGCTGTTCTTGGTGCGCACCTTGCCGAGATGTTCTTCCAGCGGACGGGCGACGCCATCGGCCTCCACCATCAGCATCGGAATGCGGTAGGCTTCGGACCAGCTGCGCCAGTCGGCGGCGATATCGCAAAGATCATGGGCGACGAGAAGCGGAACGCAAAGTTCCGGATCGTCGTGGTGAAGCTCCAGCGTCACCGTCACCTGTCCATCACCATGGTCGATGGCGCGGGCGGCAACGCCCTTGAAAGCGCGGGCTGGCAGGGCGAAGGACAAAGGCAGGCCGGAAGAGGACAGGACCTTTCGCAGAACGGCGCCCCGTTCATCGAGCGTGACGGCAACATCGGTTGCGCCATTGCCCCTGCCATAGGTGACCTGTTGCGGAAAACGTGCCGGGTCGAGTCTGAGTGTGGCGACGGCCCAGTCGGGCTTCAGAACGGTCTTGGTCATGTTTATTCTACCCTTGTTTTACCTGAGAGCCGGTTTCCGGTCTTCTCATCGGGACTTTTCGTCCTCTGATGTCAGGAGAATATCCGCCGCATGTTCGAGACTGCTTAAAAATCGCGGTTAAGAAAACTTTGCATTCCCAAATGGTTAGCAAAACCCACCGTGGCATGGTTTCGCTGAGGTAAAGCCGATTGAGACAATGCGATTTTTCTCAGTCCCGAAACTGTGCTCTTTCAAGCTCCGGGCAAGGCGCGTCATGCACAGTCGCGCCAAGGCCTGCCGTGCGTCCGGATGGAGGTGTGGTGGGCGAATTCAAAACCGGAGCCGGCCGTATCCAGCGTGATGCGCGGTGCTCCAGGGGGCATTCGCATGGTATCGACTTTTCTGAGCTACGACCTCATCAACCGCGATATGAAGGCAAGCATTTCACGCGTGTCGCAGCAGGGGGTCGTCGAGCGGCAGACGAAATATTACAAGGAAAACATCGGCAATGTAAAAAGCGTCGACGAGTTCCTCAATAACTACCAGCTCTATTCCTATGCCATGGATGCCTTCGGTCTCGGCGAGATGACCTACGCCAAGGCCTTCATGAAGAAGGTGCTGGAAAGCGACCTGAACGACCAGAACAGCTTTGCCAACAAGCTGACCGATGAACGTTATCGCGAATTTGCCGCATCCTTCAACTTCACTCAGTCCACCACCACAGTGCAGACGGAGGCGCAGCTCGATAAGATGATCGGGCTTTACGACACCTCGATCACCAACCTCGATGACAGCCTGTCCGAAGAAACCCGTTATTATAAGGCGATCATCGGAACGGTCACGAACGTCGACCAGCTGCTTCAGAACGATAGAACCCGCGCCTACATCTTCGAGGTCTTCAGCATTGATGAGAAGACCTACAGCTATTCCCACATCAAGGGATTGATGACGAGCGATATCGATGACCCGAACAGCTATCTGAACCAGAAGTTCGGCGCGGCCTATTCCGCTGCCGTGGAAAAGCTTACGACCAAGGGCAATATCGAGTTGCATGGGGATGTGACGGATCGGATAACGGCCATCGATACCGCGCTGGCTGATACCACGCTGACCGCCGAACAGCGAACCGCCCTTGAAACAGAGAAAACCACCCGGCAGGATCAGCTCACCCAGCTTGAAGCCGTGCTGCCGCCGAAGGACCAGTGGGCGGCGACCCTTGCCTCCATCACGGCGGAGCAGACCCAGCTCTCGAATACCGTCTCGCAATATAATACGATGGCGCAGATGGCCCAGGCTTTCGAATTTGCCAATGACGGTAGCGTTGCGGCCGGCCAGGCGCAGACGGCCGACAACGTCAAGATCCTGACCCAGGCCTATGTCGGCAGTGCCCCGCGTGTGACCCCGACCGTTGCCACCTTGAACAGGGATTATTTCGAATCGAAGATCGGTTCGATCAAGACCGTCGATGAGTTAATGGCAGACCCGCGTCTGGTGAATTACATCAAGGTCGCATTCGACCTGAATGACTTGACCATAGTCAATGCGACGATCGAGAACATTTTGACCAGCGATCTCAGCGATCCCAACAACTATATCGCCAAGTTCGGCAATGGCGACAAACGTTACATCGCATTGCGTGAAGCGTTCAATTTCAAGGCGGATGGAACGCTGCCGGACGGTACGGCACCACAGACGACGACCCAGACCGTTACCACGACCAACGGGTACATGAACCATTATAACGACAAGGACGAAGCCGCTGACGAAAACGCTTTGAAGCTGTTCAAAAGCGATATTGCCAACGTCAAATCCGTTGCGGACTTCCTGGAAAGCAGCGCGGTCTACACCTATGCGCTCAAGGCGGTCGGCCTCGATCCGACGAAGGTGAATATTGCGGACGTTCGTAAAGCCTTGACCAGCGACCTGTTGGACAAGAAGAGCTACGTTTATGCGCTGAAAGACGACCGTTACGTCAAACTCGCGGAACTCTTCAACTTCAAGTCTGACGGATCGCCAGGCTCTCCGGTTCTTGCGCAGTCCGAACTTGAAATTCAGAGCATGTCGGTCGACTACATCAAGAAGAAATCAGCCTTCGGAACAGACCAGGAAAAGGAAGCCGCCAAGAAGGAGGCGGAATTTTTCCGTTCGGAGCTACAGAAGGTCAAGACGCTCAGCGATTTTCTGGGGAATGATCGCCTGACGAAATTCGCGATGGAATCGCTTGGCATCGACCCGACGAAGGTCACCAAGGACCAGCTGCAAAAAATGTTCACGTCCAATCTGGATGACAAGGACAGCTATCTCAACAAGGAGATGGACCCGGCTTTTCGCCGTCTCGTCACCGCGTTCAATTTCGACACGGACGGTAATATCCTGCGCGAGGATCGAAGCTCCATCCAGACTCGTCGCGGCCTCTACGAGACGCTGGACAATTATCTGACGCAGACGCTGGAGACGCAGGCAGGTGAAGAAAATGCGGGCGTGCGTCTGGCGCTCTATTTCAAGCGAATGGCGGCGGGAACAACGTCCTATTACTCCATTCTTGCCGACACCGCGATCCAGAACTTCATCACGACCACCTTTGGCATTCCCGATGAACTCGGCAATGCCGGGGTCGATACGCAGGTGGCGATGATGAAGAAATATTTCGACATCGAGGACTTCCAGGACCCCGATAAGGTCAAGAAGCTGATCGCCCGTTTTACCATCATGTACGACGACAAGCAGAACACCACCAACCCGATCATGATGCTGTTCAACGGCAGCGGCTCGGTGGGCATCAGCGGCGACACGCTGCTGGCTGTCGCATCGCTGCGTGCACGGTAGGCTGCAACGCGAAGACGGACGATGGAAAGGCCGAGCTTACCCGGTTAAGGCGTCTCACACGACCGCATTTGCGGACCCATTCACCAGCCCGGCAGCATGTGCCCGGCGCGCAGGCGCGGCATCTTCGGGTAGGTCTTCACATCGTTATCCAGCTCATCGGCGACGTTCATCGGAGAGATGTTGTCGAGGCAGGCGGTGATGTGGTCTGTAATGGCGTTTACCAGCGAGGGCGACAGGCCGGGCCGTTTCATCAGGCCGATCTGGACCGGCGGCAGCGGTGGGAAACCGTCCGAGGCGGTCAAAACCTTCATGCCGGTACGCAGCGCCGATTCCGGCAGCACGGAAACCGCCATGCCTGCCAGCACGGCGGCGGCAACCACGGTGGAAGACCAGCTGGTGAACAGCACCTGATAATCCCGCCCGTCGGCATCGAGCGCCGAGCAGGCGAGCTGGCGCCAGTGACAGTCGCGCCGGCCGACAGCCAGCGGCACTGGCGCATCATCCTTCAGCGGATGGTTCGCGGAGGTGACCCAGCAGAGTGGCTCGGTGCGCACGACATCGGAGGAGCGGGCGCGGGGATTGTGGGTGACGAGTGCTATATCCAGCTCGCCGCGCGCCATTTTTTCGGCAAGGCTCACCGAAGGTTCGCAGACGATGTAAAGCTCGACATTCGGATGCGTCTTGGCGAAACGCCCGATGATCTCTGGCATGTAGCGGTCGGCATAGTCGTCCGGGGTGCCGATGCGCAACGTGCCCTCGAGCCTGTTGTCATCGAAGGCCGCAATCGCCTCGTTGTTAAGGCGAATGATGCGGCGGGCATAATTCATCAGTTTCTCGCCCTCGGCCGTCAGGCGGTTGCCGCGCCCGTCCTTTGCAAAGAGCTGTTTGCCGATCCGCTCCTCAAGTCGCCGCATCTGCATGGATACGGCGGATTGCGTCTTGAAAACGCGCTCAGCGGCCTTGGTAAAGCTGCCGGTATCGACAATGGCGATGAAGGTGTGCAGCTGGTCTATGTCGAGAGGTGCGGACATTGATACTCATCCATCAGAATGATTGATGCCTCACATTAGAAACATTCGTTGGACTGATCAATAGTCTTGCGACATTTTGACACCCAGCAAATCAATCTCAACCCCGGGGCGGGCACATCGTCAGGCCCCCAACCCAAGGCAGCTTCCCGCGCACGGTGCGTCGGGAGCGGTGCCGCATCGTGCCGTTACGGAAGGATCATTGTTATGCGCACGGCAGAACGGAAAATGGAACTGGAATTCGCAACCGGCCAGCAGAGCGACACCCTGCGTCGCATCACTTTCGGTGTTGCTTCCACCGTGAAAACGTTTGTGCAGCGCATCTACAATCGTATCGTCGCAAATGGTCTCACGGAGCTTGACGATCGCCTGCTCGCCGATATCGGGCTGGCGCGCTCGGATGTGACCAACGCGCTCAATACCGGCTTGCTCGAAGATCCGACCGCCCATCTGACCCGCGCCGCACGCACGCGCTCAGTCACGCGGTTCAAGACGCTCTAGGCTTGTGTTCGTGCAATTCCGGCGTACCTCCAGACGCCGGGATTGCTTGCGAACCGATAAGGTTTTCCCCGCAGGGTGATTTGCCAATAACCCTGCCTTTGCCCGGTGTCAGGCCCCTCGGCCGCACCGGGTTTTTTTATGGCAACGCCTTGCCTGTCTTGCGCACTGTCCGGACGTAAAGCCGCTGCGCAGTTTCAGCGAAATGCTTTAATACTGATATTCATCGAATACTGGCAGCACCGTTCCACCCCAGCGGCCGTTATAGAGCGCAAGCAGGTCTTCGGCGAGCGTGGTCTTCTTGGCAAGAACCTCGTCCAGCGATGACAGGAACACGGTTTCGTCCTGGCCTTCGCCGTTCAGCCGGTTGCGGTTCTTGAGGCCGGTGCGGGAAATGTCGAGCACCTCGCGGGCGAAACCGAGAAGCGGCTTGCCGGCGATCTCCGCCGCCAGCCCCTTGGCCGGCACGGTATTGCGAAGGGCGATGACCTCATCGAAACTCCAGCCGGCTGTCAGCGCATCGGCTGCGTCAAGCGCTTCCTGATTATAGAGAAGGCCGACCCAGAAAGCGGGCAGGGCACAGATGCGTCTCCATGGGCCGCCATCGGCACCGCGCATTTCCAGAAAGCGCTTCAGGCGCACATCGGGGAACAGCGTGGAGAGATGGTTCGTCCAGTCACCCATGGTCGGTTCCCATTCGGCGATTTCACCCTTTAACGCCCCGTTCATGAACTGACGGAAGGTGACATGGGTGCAATCGTGATACTTGCCGTCGCGCACGATGAAATACATCGGCACATCCAGCGCCCATTCGACATAATCCTTGAAGCCGAAATCGTCATTGAAGGTGAAGGGCAGCACGCCGGAGCGGCGATTGTCGGTATCGCGCCAGATATCGCCGCGCCAGGAAAGCAGGCCGTTCGGCTTGCCTTCGGTAAAGGGCGAGGAAGCAAACAGTGCGGTTGCCAGCGACTGGAGCTTCACGGAAACGCGCATCTTCTGGCGCATATCCGCTTCGGAAGAGAAGTCGAGGTTAACCTGAATGGTGCAGGTACGGTACATCATGTCGAGACCCTTGGTCCCGACCTTCGGCATGTAGCGCGTCATGATCGCGTAGCGCGATTTCGGCATGCGCGGTGTTTCGTCATAGCTCCACAGCGGGCTGCCGCCTATACCGAGAAAACGGATGCCCATCGGCTCCGCCACTTCGCGCAGGGTCGCCAGATGCTGGTTCGATTCCTTGCAGGTCTGATGCAGGTTCTCGAGCGGGGCACCTGACAGTTCGAACTGGCCGCCCGGCTCGATCGATATGGCGCCCATGCCGTGCTGTTCGCCAAGTCCGATGATGTTTTCACCATCCATGATCGGCTCCCAGCCGAGCTTTTCCTGCATGCCCTTCAGCAGAGCGGAAATGCTGGCCTCGCCGAAATAGGGAACCGGCCGGTTGCCCTCGCGGAAAAAGGCGAATTTCTCGTGCTCGGTGCCAATGCGGAAGTCGGCTTCAGCTCTGCAACCGCCGGCCAGATAATCTGTAAGCTCCGTGACGGAGGAGAGGGGTGTCTGGTCGGTCGTATCGCGTGCCATGGCTTACCTTGTTATGACGTCTCTGTTGCGGCGAGGCATATGTGTGGCAGATAGAGCCGGATCATATCCGGAGGCAAATGAATTTCTTTTAAAGATGCATGAAGCGCAATGGTTCAGCGCATGTCGCGTAAAACTGTGCAGCGGTTTTGCGATAAAGACATGTCCCAGATAGGTCAATTCCAGTCGCCAATCGATGCCTGAATGACCGCAAGGGCTGCGACCGCAGCCGTATCGGCCCTGAGGATACGCGGCCCGAGCGGGATGGGGGTGACGAAGGTAAGGCTGCGCAGCAGCTCTCTTTCCTCTTCGGAAAACCCGCCTTCCGGGCCGACCAGAAGAGCGATTTTGCGTTCCTTGATGGATTGCAGGACAGGCAGCGGATTTTGGCCCGCGTCGCCCTCGTCGCAATAGATGATCCGTCGATCCTGGGACCAGGTCTCGAGCATGTCTTTCAGTTTCACCGGCTCGGCCACGTCAGGCAACGACAGGATGCCGCATTGCTCGGCGGCCTCGATGGCATTGGCGCGCAGTTTTTCGGTATTGTGGATCTTGCCCTGCACATGCTGGGTCATCACCGGCTGCAAAAGACCGGCCCCCATCTCGACCGCCTTCTGCACCAGATAATCCATGCGTCCGACTTTCAGCGGCGCAAACAGGTAGTGCAGATCCGATGCCTGCGGCTGGGGCCGTGTCTGTTCCAGAGGGATGAGGGTGATCTTCTTACGGCTCGGAAAGGAGAGCCTCGCCTTCCATTCCCCGTCGCGACCGTTGAACAGCAGGATTTCCGCGCCATCGGTCATGCGCAGTACATTGGCGAGATAATTGAACTGTTCGGTTGTCGCTTCCTGCGCCACGCCCGCAGCAAGCGGGGTTTCGACGAACAGGCGTTGCATCCGGAAATTTGCGCGCATGGGACTTTTCTGTTTCAGCGTCAGAGAAAGAGGAAGGACATAAGCCAATATAACAGTGCTGCAAGCGTAGCACTTGCGGGAACGGTCACCAGCCAGGCGGCGATGATGGTCATGAAGTGGGATCGCCGGACGAGATAACGGCGGCGTATCTCGGAAGGATTGTCCAGATATCGATCGGCCCGGCGGATTTGACTGGTGCCGGCCTGGACGAGTTCCTGCCGCCGTCGAGACGCCTGCGTGTACCATTCGCGGAAGAAGCCGACGCCGAACACGGCGCCGATCGCCGTATGGGTGGTGCTGACCGGCAGGCCGAAGCGTGATGCGACGAGAACCGTCAGAGCCGTGGCCACGGAAACGCAGAAAGCGCGCATCGGGTTGAGCTTGGTGATCTGTTCACCGACAAGGCGGATGAGGCGCGGGCCATAGAGAAGAATACCGCAGGAAAGCCCGAATGCGCCGACCAGCATCACCCAGAGCGGCGCGCGGGCGGACGTCTCCACCGCCTCGTCGTGCAGTGCCCGCACGATTGCCACCACCGGGCCGATGGCGTTCGAAACGTCATTTGCCCCATGCGCGAAGGACATGAGGCCAGCCGCAAGAACGAGCGGCCACTGAAACAGCGTTCGAAGCGACTGGTTGCGGTTTTCCAATCCCACCGATTGTTTGCGGATGATCGGCACACACAGCCGCCAGGCGACGAGGCCGGTCAAAAGCCCGATGCCGCTTGCATGGCCAAGCGAGACATGCACGATCTGCCTCAGCCCCACCCAGATGAGATAAGCGGTGAAGACCCCGGTCATGATGCCGATCAGAACAGGAACCCAACGCTTCGCGGCGTCAATCTTGTCCTCCCGGTAGATGATGAATTCCTTGATGAAGGCAAGGAGGGCGATGGCGATGGCCGCGCTTATAAAGGGCGCTAGAACCCAGGCAAAGGCGATGCTGCCAAGCGACAGCCAGTCGACTGCCCGGATGCCATAGGCCGCCATTCCAGCCCCCGCAACGCCGCCAACCACCGTGTGGGTGGTGGAAATCGGCGCTTTCGTCCAGGTCGAGATATTGACGAGAAGACCGGCGGCGAGAAGGGCCGACAACATAGCCCAGGAAAACACGGTGCGGTCGGGAATGGTCTGGATGTTGATGATGCCGCTGGAAATGGTCTCGACGACGTTGCCGCCGGTGATCAAGGCACCCGCGATTTCGCAGATGGCGGCGATGATGAGTGCCGCTGCAAGCGGCATCGCCTTGGCGCCGACCGCCGGGCCGACATTGTTTGTTACATCGTTTGCGCCGATGTTGATTGCCATATAGGCGCCGATGGCAACGGCTGCGATGATGATGACGGCGCCCGCCGTGCCCGTGACGAAGGCGCCCGCAAATATCGCCGCCAGAACAACGAACATCACCCCCGCACCAAGGCCGGCAAGCTGCTGCGTGACGTGCAGCGTCGCCTCTTCGACACGGGTGATCTTCTCGAGATCCTTGTCGAGCGTCGGCTTCATGTTCGGTGGCGGCTTTATTGCCATTCAGACCTCGTTCGCCAGCATTCCCATTCGTCCGGCAATGTCGCGGGCTGAAGGCAATTTACAGAAAGACTGTTACATCTCGCACATCTTTCCAAAATGAAAGACAGTAAAAGCCATGTTGGAAAAACAAACTGCAGATTGCCACTATTCGGGCGTGGACGCTATTTCGAAAGCGCCATCCGCTTGTCGAAAGTGAGCATGAGCGCTTTCAGTTCCGGCTCGTTGACCCGTTTGGCGGCCTCTTCGGGAGTAACCCATTCAAGCCGTCTGGAATCCTTCTCGGGAAAGCTGTCCTGCAGCTCCGCCACTTCGAGCAGATGTACCTGAACCTTGCACAGCACATTGATGCCGCTGTTCAGCTTTTTCTCATACTCATAAAAGCCGAAGGGGGCCTTATCCACCCTGCCTTTGACACCGGCTTCCTCGTAGGCTTCCTGTTCGGCAACTGCATGCGCCTTCTTGTTGGCCATGGGCCAGCCTTTGGGAATGACCCAGCGCCCCGTATCCCTGCTTGTCAGCAACAGGACTTCCGGCTCATGATGTTTTTTGGACGATCGATAGCACAGCGCTGCGTATTGCTGTCGCGGCGGTCTGCGCAACATCAAGCCTACATCTGTCGCCAATCGATTCAAAATCTTCAATCCGTGTGGATCCTTCTTCGCCTGTTAGTCGTAACTGCTAATATAGATATCCTTTATGTCCCGCCAATCCCCTCTCACGCATAACCCACGATTGTCTTCATGCCGTTGAAGATCTTAGGCAGCAGGGGATGTGGCAGGGGTGCGAACGAAGGCTTTGCCCGGTACGTAACCGTCAGCGACCGATCGCGGGAATACTGCATTTTTTCTGTTTTACGCTATTCAGAACGCAAAACCGCTATGAATTATTGCCGCAACTGCGTTGGCCAGTGTGCAATCCCCAATTCTGGAGACCTTCGATCACACCGTCAGCTTCGGTCGCGCGCGAGAGGAAAAAACGGCTGTCATTGTTCGCCAGCGAAAGAAGCTCCGGCAAGGCATTGCCAACGATCACACCGCGAATACCATTCAACTCGAACATCGCCCGATCATTGCCAGTATCGCCCGCAACCACTGATTCGTCGAGACCAATGTGCAGTTGTCCACATAACCACGCCAATGCCGCACCTTTGTCTGCGGCCTTGGGTAATATGTCGAGGTCGCGGTTGCTGGAATAGACGATCCGGGCATCGATATCCGCCGCAACGAGCGTGTTTTCGATATCACTGAGCGTCTTCTCATCCGCACCATGCAGGAACCAGCTGGATTTGAGGCCATGCTGATAGCGTTCCGCCTGCATGGTCACACCCGGCAGGCCGGCCATGACATCGGCGATCTTTTGCCGGTCGAAACCCGTACCGAGCGAATGCGTATAGGCGCTTTCAAGCTCGCCCCGCTCTCTTGCGTGCAGCATGGTGCCGACCCCGCCGATAATGTAGTCGGGCCTCGGCAAGGGAACGTCTTCCAAAAGGGCGAGCTGGTCATCGACCAGCCTGCCGCTATTGAAGACCAGAACCGGGCGAAGATCGTCCGGCAGCGAATGCCAGAAATCGCGGAACCGGCGCGTAGCGGCGTTATCGCCGACGACGGTTCCGTCGAGATCGGTGGAAAACAAGCGAAGCGGTTTCAATCGCCGTCGTTCCATGGTTCTGCCCAATCGGATTCTTCCAGAACAGGCATCAGCGGCCTGCCTTCCACCAGCGCCAGCAATTGCTGCGCGATTCCCGTCCAGGTGAAAAGGCTGCGCGCCTTGTGCGCCCCCATGCGGGAAAGCCGCCCATACAGCCGCTCGTGCTTGAACGGCTTCATCATGGTGATGCCAAGGTCTTCCTTATCGAAAGGATCGGCAAACAGCGCGTGGCGGCCGTAGCTGACGGCGCGGAACAGCCCGCCGTGGATGGTTACCACGGTCGGAGTTCCGCTCGCCATCGCCTCGATTGCGGTCATGCCGAATGGCTCGTAACGGCTCGACAGAACGAAAAGATCGGCTGCCCGGTAGATATCAGGCAAATCCTCGTCCTCGACATAGCCGGAAAACGCCACCTTGTCCTCCAGCCCGAGCGATTTGACCCGCTCTTTCAGCTGATTGAGAATGGTGGTTTCCTGCTCGTCCATATTCTCGCCGCCGACGGCCAGATGAAGGCGGGCTTCCGGCTCGCGCGCCGCAAGAACCGAGAAGCCGTCGATCAAAAGGTCGTAACCCTTGTTGGTGGCAAGGCGTCCAAGCGCCAGCACCACCTTGCCCTCGAAACCGAAACGCTGCCGGATCATTTGCCGCGTCGCATCAGAGACGGGGAAGAAGCGGTTGTCGTCATAACCCGGCGGGATCATGTGGATGTGCTTGCGCTTCAGACCGTAATCTTCGATCAGGACGTCGAGTTGCACCGGCGTCGTCGCAATCACCATGTCGCAACTGCGATAGATGATGAGTTCGTGCTGGATACGTTCCTTGAAATTGAACTCAAGTTCGAAGGTATCGGCCTTTTCCGGGTAGTCGGTTTCCATCTGGCGTTTTTTCCAGAGGCCGAGCGAATGCGGCGTGTGCAGATGCGGGACTTTCAGCGCCTCGGAAAGCCGCTGCCCGGCAACGCCCGCATCCCAGTAGTGGCTGTTGATGAAAGAGTAGTTGAGGTTGTTTTTCTTGATGAAGCGCAACGCGTTTTCGCACCATTCCATCAGGTGGCGGTGCAGATATTCCTTGGGAATGAAATCGCGCCCGCCGCAGGGAATGCGCACCACACGGACGCGCTCGTCAACCTCGTCGAATTCCGGCTGGTCTTCGAAGCGGCGGGTATAGAGATCAACGGTGTAACCGAGCTGGCCGAGTTTGCGTGCAAGCTCAAGCACATAAACCACTTGTCCCCCGGTGTCCGCTGCGCCGAGTGGCGGGTGCGCGGCGACATAGCCATGCGTCGATATGAGAGCTATCCTTGGATAGCGTTCAGTTTCGCTCGTGGTCGTCATGGGTCCCATCTTGGTAAATTTTTCCAATTAACCCCAGAAAAAGACCAAAGAGGACAAAAGGTTCCATAAAATCTGAAGAAAAGCGATGCCGCATTTCGTCTGAAGCTGTTTTCAGGCGTTGCGCTGCTGTTGTCGCAGGCGTGAAATCCGGTCCCATTCCCTTGCCTGATGCGCCTTTGATGTGGTGTCCACGATGAAATCGATATGGGTTTCCGCCGCAGCCCTTGCCCCTGCCGCATTACTGCCCGCAATGGCCTCGTGGATGGCGATATGCTGTCTCAACACCTCGTCATGCGCACCTGCGACGCTGAATATGAGATGGCGGTTATAGAAGATGTCGTCGCTCAGGAGCCGGTAGCAGGACCGCAATGTGTGCATCAGCACGATATTATGTGCCGCCTCGCCGATGGCGTTGTGAAATTCCACATCGCTTGCAAGTTCTTCTTCGAAGCGGCCAGCCTCATGGGCCTCCCGCATTTTTTCGACGATAGCCGCAAGGTTGCGCCTGTCCGGTTCCGTCGCCCGCTGTGCCGCAAGTTCGGCGGTCATGCCTTCGATATATCGGCGATATTCCAGAAAATCCCGCGTTGCGCGGCTGTGGCGTGTGATCAGCGCGCTCAAGGGATCGGAAAAGACCGGACCGACAATATCGGCCACATAAGTCCCACCGCCGTGCCGGCTGGTGAGAAGGCCGCGCGTTTCGAGTTCCTTCAGCGCTTCCCGCAGGATTGGCCGCGAGACATCGAGCTTCTGCGCCAGTTCACGCTCGCCGGGCAGCCGGTCGCCATCCCGCAATATGCCGTCGAGGATGAGCTCCTCGAAACGTAAGATCACCTCCTGCGATGTGCGGCTGTGCTCTATTCGGGCGAACAGTGTTTCGTCCATCGCAACATTCTCCGGCGAAGTCCCGCCCCGTATTCGATGGGGCAAATTATCAGCGAAGCATCGCACTGGTCAAATATTCTGTCCAGTTCTGCCGTAAGCTCTGCGCCATGCCTGCGGCAACACGGCACCTGCCTTTTTAAACTGGCTTTTGTTAAAGCACCCGCACAGGGTGGTGATGACGGTTTTCTCCGTCAGGTGCATCAAAACAATTACATATGCTTCGATTGCGGTGTCGTCATCGCGATGGATGTTCTAGATAACCGGCGAAACAGGCGGGGACGATATCGCAATGGCCAAGGGTAGATTTGCTTTCGCAAGCGCGCCGGAAAGATCGCTGGCTCTCGGCGAGGTTCATGCGCGGCCGACCGTGCTTCTCGCGCCGTCGCGCATCATCGTCCAGCTTGCCTTCATGATGGATGGCGGTTCTGCCGTGCATCACTCGGTCATTGCGGAAATGTCGCGTAGCCGGGGTGTCGCGCCGCCGGAACGCGATGCCCGCCACCATGCCATGCCCTGGGGGCAGGGCACGCTGCGCTGGGAGCGGCATACCGAATTCTCGACATGGTTCTGGGATGGCCCCGCGCCGGAAAAATTCGGCGGCGATATTGTCGGCGATCCGTTCGGCGACGGTTTTTCGCCACCCGGCTCCCTGATATCAGGCATACGGCTGGAAATCCGTCCAGAAGGCGCAACGGCCCCCAACGCGGAGACCATGTTCGAGCCGACGAGCCTCTGTTACAGCGACGTGCGCGACGGGCAGGCGGCGATCCTCACCGATTTCCGTCAGGATCGCGACGGGTTGACGCAGATATTGGTGATCGACCGTGGCTTGAGCGATTACAGCCGCGGTGCGCTGGTGCAGCGGCTGCTGGATATCGAGACCTATCGCACGCTCGCCATGCTCGGACTGCCGATGGCGCAGACGCTGTCGCCGGAAATCCGTCGCATCGAAGATGGCCTGACGGGAATCACCCAGCGCATGAAAAACGGCGCGCGCGACGAGGCCGATGCGCTGCTGGCGGAGATGACCCGGCTTGCGGCGGAACTGGAAGCCAATGCCGCGCTCAGCCTCTATCGTTTTGGCGCCAGCCGCGCCTATGACGGCATCGTGCATGAACGTATTCGCGCGCTTGCGGAAACGCCGGTTCAGGGGCACGAGACCATGGGCAGCTTTCTGGAAAGGCGCCTGGCGCCCGCCATGCGCACCTGCCAGTCGGTCGAGGAGCGGCAGGCCAACCTGTCGCGCAAGCTCTATCGCGCTACGGCACTCGTCAGAAGCTGGATCGACGTGGAACTGGAACGGCAGAACACGGTGCTCCTGAACACCATGAACAGGCGCGCCGCCATGCAGCTTCGCCTGCAGCAGACGGTGGAAGGCCTGTCCGTCGCCGCCATCTCCTATTATGTCGTCGGATTGATCGGTTATCTCACCAAGGCGATCAGCCACGACGTGCTGCCGGTTGATCCAGCCGTGGTCACCGGCCTTTCCGTTCCCTTGGCCGTCTTTGGCGTCTGGTGGGTGGTGCGCCGCATTCGCCGCTCCCATGTCGAGGGCGGGCACTGAATACCGGCGTCAATCATGCTCCCAATAGGGTGAGGGGCCGTAAAGTCCGGCGAGATAGTCGATGAACAGCCGCACCTTCGCGGGCAGGAACTGGCGGCTTGGATAGACCGCCGACAGCGTGACGTTTCGCGATCCCTCATAGCTGGGTAGAACCTGCACCAGCCGGCCGGCGCGCAATTCGTGGCCGATATCCCAGGTGGAGCGCAACGCAATTCCCAGTCCCGATATCACCGCCTCGCGGATCACTTCGCTGGAATTGGTGACCAGCATGCCTTCCGGGCGGATGCTGAGCGCCCCGCCCGGTCCTTCCAGTCGCCAGATATCGTTGTTGTGGGCCGGCAGGCAGCGGTGCTTCTTAAGGTCCTCGATCGTCGCCGGCATGCCGTGGGCAGTGACATATTCCGCCGAGGCGCATAGCACGCGGCGCACCGGCGCCAGCCGGCGGGCGACGAGGCTGGAGGAATTGAGATCGGCGATGCGGATCGCCAGATCGTAACCGCCTTCGATGATATCGATGAATTCGTCGCTGAGCACCAGATTGACGGACAGGTCCGGGTGGCGCTCCATGAACGTCTTCAGATGCGGCGCAATATGCATGCGACCGAAGGAGGTGGGAGCTGAGATTTTCAGCGTGCCGTTGACGGTGTTAGCGCGCCCAGACACGAAATCCTCGGCATCCTCCAGCCCTTCCAGCACGGCAAGTACCCGTTCGTAAAAGCCCTGGCCCGCTTCGGTCAGTGAGATCTGCCTTGTCGTGCGCTGGAACAGCCGTGCGCCGAGCTTTTCTTCCAGCCGCTTGATGCGCTTGGAAATAACAGCGGGCGAATAACCAAGCTCCTTGGCGGCAAGTGACATGCTGCCGGAGGCGGCAACGGTTGCGAAGACCTCCAGATCGCCCAGATTTGTCACAGTTGCCTCCCGATTATTTCCAGAACGGAAAAAATCCTTAGCATTTGATTGCGCTCCTTCAAAGTGGTAAAGAAACAATACCACTTGGCAGGACGTGCATGGAGGAGGGGGCGGTGACGCAGCCGATCAAGTTTCTGGAGCCGCGTGCGGCGGTTTTATCGAGCCGTGACCGCATCATATCCGATCTGAAGGATATCCTGGCCGAGGACTGTCTCGTGCACGAGCCGCGTGAGCTCGTGCCTTTCGAGACCGACGCTTTCGTCTCCTACCGCCGCCTGCCGCTGGCCGTCGCCTTGCCGAAGACCACCGAAGAGGTCGCAGCGGTGCTGAAATATTGTCACCGTTACGGCATTCCTGTCGTGCCGCGCGGCGCGGGCACCTCGCTTTCCGGCGGCGCCATTCCGCAGGAAGATGCGGTGGTGATCGGCCTTTCGAAGATGTCCGCGATCCTCGAACTCGATTTTTACAATCGCACGGCAAGGGTACAGGCGGGCGTCACCAATCTCTCCATTTCCGATGCGGCCGGTGCGGAAGGCTTCTTTTATGCGCCGGACCCAAGCTCGCAGCTTGCCTGCACCATCGGCGGCAATGTCGGCATGAATTCCGGCGGTGCGCACTGCCTGAAATACGGTGTCACCACCAATAATCTGCTCGGCGTAAAAATGGTGCTTGTTGATGGCACGGTGCTGGAGCTGGGCGGCAAGCATCTTGACGCTGCCGGTTACGATCTTCTCGCCCTCGTTTGCGGTTCGGAAGGCCAGCTCGGCATCGTCACAGAGGCGACGGTGCGGCTGATTGCCAAGCCGGAGGGCGCGCGCCCGGTGCTGTTTGGTTTCGAAACTTCCGAAGAAGCTGGCTCCTGCGTGGCCGATATCATCGGCGCGGGCATCATTCCTGTCGCCATCGAATTCATGGACAAGCCGGCAATCGAGATTTGCGAGGCCTTCGCCAGGGCCGGATATCCGCTGGATGTCGGCGCGCTGCTGATCGTCGAGGTCGAAGGCTCGGAGGCGGAAATGGACGCCATGCTGGCCGATATTGTCGCCATTGCGAAAAAACACGGCGTGAAGACGGTCAGGGAATGCCAGTCGGCCATGGAGGCCGCGGCGATCTGGAAGGGCCGGAAATCCGCTTTCGGCGCAACGGGCCGCATCGCGGACTATATCTGCATGGATGGCACGGTGCCGCTTTCCCAGCTTTCCTATGTGCTGAAAAAAACAAGCGAAATCACCGACCGCCTCGGCCTTCGCGTCGCCAATGTCTTTCATGCGGGCGATGGCAACATGCATCCGCTGATCCTCTTCAACGCCAACGATCCGCAAGACGCCGCCCGGGCCGAAGAGGCGGGCAATGAAATCCTGAAGCTCTGCGTCGATGCGGGCGGTTGCCTCACCGGCGAACACGGTGTCGGCATCGAAAAACGCGACCTGATGCGGCACCAATATGCCGAGGCTGATCTTGCCCAGCAGATGGCGGTTCGCGCTGCTTTTGACGAGGGCTGGCTGATGAACCCTTCCAAGGTGTTTCCGCTGGAGGGGAGGGGATGATGTACTTTAGCTTTGTAGCCTTGGTGGGTGCGGCTCACCCCTCTGTGCCCGGCAGGGCAGAGGAGGGTATCTCTTGCTCGGAGCGCACCCCATGCTGACGCCCTATGCAGAAACCCAGGTCGCCGACATCATCCGCGACCACACAACCCGAAAAACCCCGCTGAAAATCATCGGCGGCAACACCCGCTCCGGTTTCGGCAATGCGGTCGAGGCAGATGAAACGCTTTCCTCCCGCGCAATGGCTGGCATCATCGCCTACAACCCTGCCGAAATGGTAATGACGGTCAAAGCAGGCACACCGCTCGCCACCGTCGAGGCCGCCCTTGCCGGAAACCGGCAGATGATGGCCTTCGAGCCGATGGACCACCGCCCGATCATGGGAACCACAGGCGAGCCGACCATCGGCGGCGTCTTTGCTGCCAATGTTTCCGGCCCGCGCCGTTATGTGGCTGGTGCGGCGCGTGACAGCCTGCTCGGCATCCGTTTCGTCAATGGAAAGGCGGAAGTCATCAAGGCGGGTGGCCGGGTGATGAAGAATGTCACCGGGCTAGATCTTTCGAAGCTTCTGGCGGGTTCACACGGCACGCTCGGTTTTCTCACGGAAGTAACCTTCCGCGTGTTGCCGAAACCGCCCGCGGAAAAAACCGTGGTTGTCTCCGGTCTGGACGACGAGGCCGCGACGCGGATCATGGCGGCAGCGATGGCGATGAGCGTCGAGGTTTCCGGTGCGGCTCATCTGCCGGAAAGCGTTCGCTCCCATTTCATTGCAGGTGCGCTGCCGGAAGGTCCGGCGACAATCCTGCGGCTGGAAGGGCTCGGGGCTTCCGTCGAGGCGCGCGCGGCGAAACTCCTTTCCGTCATGGATCGGGTTGGCCCATGGGCGCTGCTGGAAGGCGAGGAGAGTGCTGTTTTATGGCGGCAGGTGCGGAATGTCGCGCCCTATGCCGGGCAAGATGCCAAACCGCTCTGGAAAGTCTCGGTCGCGCCGAGCGAAGGCCACAGGCTGGTTGCTGCCTTGCGCATGGAAGCGGGCATCGATGCCTTTTATGACTGGCAGGGTGGTCTCATCTGGATGCAGATGGAGGCGGACCCCGAAGCGGAATTGCTGCGCGGTGCCATCCGCGCGCTCGGCGGCGGGCACGCCACCTTGATACGGGCGAGCGACGCGGTGCGCGCCACCGTGCCGGCATTCGAACCGCGCCCGGCGGCGGAGGCCATATTGTCTGCGCGCATCAGGGAAAAGCTCGATCCAGCGGGCATCTTCAATCCTGGCAAGATGGGAAGGGCCGTCTGAACCATGCAAACATCCTTCACGCCCGAGCAGCTGGCTGATCCGCATGTGGCGGAATCCGAAAAAATCCTGCGCAAATGTGTGCATTGCGGCTTCTGCACCGCCACCTGTCCCACCTATGTCACGCTTGGCAATGAGCTGGACAGTCCGCGCGGCCGCATTTACCTCATCAAGGACATGCTGGAAAATAGCCGCCCGGCGGACCGCGAAGTCGTCACCCATATCGACCGCTGCCTGTCCTGCCTTGCCTGCACCACCACCTGTCCGTCCGGCGTCGATTACATGCATCTGGTCGATCACGCCCGCGCCCATATCGAACAAACCTATAAACGTCCTTTCATGGACCGCCTGACCCGCAATCTTCTGGCTGCAGTTCTGCCTTATCCCGGTCGCTTCCGGCTGGCCTTGCATCTGGCACGGATCACGCGACCCTTCGCCGGTGTGCTCGCGAAGTTTCCCGCGCTGAAACCGCTGCAATCCATGCTCGCTCTCGCCCCGGCTTCCGTGCCCGCCGTTTCAGCTTCTGCCCGTCCGGGTGAACGGTCAGCCGAAGGTGAAAAGCGTGGACGTGTCGCCATTCTTACCGGCTGCGCCCAGCCGGTGCTCGATCCTGGTATCAACGAGGCGACGCTGCGTCTTCTGGCGCGGCTTGGCGTGGAGGTTGTCGTGCCTAAGGGGGAAGGCTGCTGCGGATCGCTGGTGCATCATATGGGGCGCGAGGCTGAGGCGCTCGCCGCCGCCCGCCGCAATGTCGATGTATGGATGCGTGAAATGGAAAATGGCGGCCTCGATGCCGTCATCATCACCGCATCCGGCTGCGGCACGACCATCAAGGACTACGGCCATATGCTGCGGCTTGATCCGGCCTATGCGGACAAAGCCGCACGGGTATCGGCACTCGCGAAGGACATCACCGAATATCTTGCCACGCTCGACCTGCCACAAAAGGAAAGCCAGGGCCTGACGGTTGCCTATCATTCGGCCTGCTCCATGCAGCATGGCCAGAAGATCACCATGGCGCCGAAGCAATTGCTGAAAGCGGCTGGTTTCACCGTCCGCGATCCGGCGGAAGGGCACCTCTGCTGCGGGTCGGCCGGAACCTATAACATCATGCAGCCGGAGATCTCAGGAAAGCTGAAGGCGCGCAAGGTGAGGAACATCGAAGCCACACGCGCGGATGTCATTGCCACCGGCAATATCGGCTGCATCACGCAGATCGCGACTGGCACGGAAATGCCGATCCTGCACACGGTCGAGCTGCTGGACTGGGCTTATGGCGGACCGAAACCCGCGAGGCTTTTGGCTTAGAGCGCCGTTCGCTTGTAAGGGCCATCGGACCCGACACAAGGTTCGGGCCGGTGCGTCGTTCGCTCTGCTCATCCTGTGACAAGCACAGGAGTGAGGTTTGAGGGTAGCTTGGCACCTGTCGGAAAGCGCCCTCTATTTCCATCCCAGCTTTAGAACTTGTAGGCCACGCCGAAGTTCACCGCATTGGTCATGATATCGGTTTTCAGCTTGCCGCCATTGTCGATATCCACGTCGATAAAGGAGTAGGTGCCTTTATATTCCACGAAGGTCGACCAGTTGTCGGTTATGCGGTAGCTGAGGCCGGCCTGCGCCTGCAGGGTTGCGCCACCGAACTGGTATTCGAAGGTTTTGCCGGAAGCCCGGGTAACCTCCACATGCGGCACGTTGATGCCAACGCCCGCGCCCACGTAAGGCGTCAGGCGCCAGGTCTCCAGCGGGAAACGATAGAGCGCGTTCAGCGTCAAAAGGTTCAGGCCGTCGGTGAACTCGAAATGCGACCAGCCGGAACGCGCCAGCGTCTGGTCGTCGGCATAGACCTTGTCGTGGGTGTAATCGAGCGAGATGCCGAGATTGTTGAGCTGGCCTTCCTCGAACCAGTAGGTGCCGCGCACCCCCCAATAGGCCGGGCTCGAAAATGACTTGCCTTCCCACCCCGCCCGGAAGTCCGTTCCGTCCGAAACCGTGACATCGCTGTGCGGGGCGCTTTGCCAGCCGCCGTAACCGGAAAATTCAAATTCCCCCGCGATTGCGGAAGAGAAGGAAACGCCGCTGAGTAGCAGGGCGCAAAGAATGGAAACGTGGCGCAGCATGGGGAGAATCCAGTTTGGTGTTGAGGACACACCAAACCGCTTTTTAGTAACATTTAAATGACAGAAACGAAAAACGGGCGGTCAGTTGACCACCCGTTTCAAGGCCGTTCCATCATCCCCTGAGAGAGGTCCGGCGCCTGGCGTCCCCCGCCAAGTCTCCTTCAATCAATCTAGTAGCGATTGTACCGCTGCGGGACATCAATTCAAGCGCGATCTGCCGTGGTGTGGGCTGCAAGTCCGCGTATTAGCGGCACCGTTGCCGTCATATCACAATGACGGTTGTTCCGACGTTCACACGCTCGTAAAGATCGGTGACATCCTCGTTGCGCATGCGGATGCAGCCTGAGGAATTGTTGCTGCCGATCGTCCAGGGCTGGTTGGTACCGTGGATGCGGTAAAGCGTGGAGCCGAGATACATGGCGCGCGCGCCCATCGGATTGGCAGGTCCGCCTTCCATGAAGGCCGGAAGGTAGTGTCCCTTCGTCGCTTCGCGGCTGATCATTTCTTTCGGGGGCGTCCAGCTCGGCCATTCCGCCTTGCGGGTTACCTTGTGCGTTCCGGCCCATTCGAAACCGGGCTTGCCGACGCCGACGCCATAACGACGGGCCTTGCCATCCGCCATGACGAGATAGAGGAAGCGGTTCGGCGTATCGATGACGATGGTGCCGGGCTTCTGAGTGGTCTGGTAGCTCACGATCTGGGGCAGGAATTGCGGGGCGATCTGCGTGCGCACCGGCGCATTCGGGCGAACGGCGGCGTTCTGTACCCGGGCCGGGCGCTGCGAGGTGACGCCGGAGCTGGGGCGCTGTGGCATGGCGGCCTGGCGCTGCTGGAAGAAAGGCTGGCGGGCTGCTGGCGCGCGCGGGTAAACCACGGGGCGCACATTGCCGCCACCAAGCTGCGTTACCCAGGGGGCGGAAAGGTCTGGACTGACGACGACAGGCGGGCGCTCCCGGTAACGCTCACCAGCTGCGGCGGCCGGGGCGGCGAAGGTGGAAACGAGGCTCAGCGCCAGAAAAACGGACTTCATCGTCATCGGGTGGACTCTCTCTGCGGTATGTCGCAACAATAGCAATTGCGGGATCATTCGCCCGCCTTGCCGGCTACGTTCGCACCTTGACGCCAGCGAATCGTAAATGGCTGTTCATTAAAAAGCGCTTGATTAGAAAAAGCTGGATTTAAGGTTAGCGACCCGTTTTGAAACGTGGTGAATGAGTGGTAAGTGCGCGCATCACGCCGGTCACGGGCGGGAGCGAAAAAGGGTGGTTGCGGTATGAACGAGGCGGGACTTGAAACGGGCGCGGATGGCCGCGTGCGGTGTTTCTGGCAGCAGGGACTTGAGGATTACAGCCGCTACCATGACGGAGAATGGGGTTATCCCGTCACCGACGATCGCCGCCTGTTCGAGAAGATATGTCTCGAGGGCTTCCAGTCAGGCCTCTCTTGGCTGACGGTGTTGCGCAAGCGCGAGGCTTTCCGTCTTGCCTTTGCCAATTTCGAATTCGAAAAAGTGGCGCAGTTCGGTGAAGCCGACATTGAGCGCTGTGTTGCGGACAAGGGCATCATCCGTCATCGCGGCAAGATCGTGTCGACCATCAACAATGCCCGTCGCGCCATAGCGCTCCGGGACGAATTCGGTTCGCTTGCCCATTATTTCTGGGGGTTCGAGCCTTCCGCCGCAGAAAGGCCGCAAAGGCTGGACTATGCGACGTTAAGGGCCAACCCCACCAGCGACGCGTCCATTCGTCTTTCCAAGGATTTGAAAAAGCGCGGCTGGACCTTCGTCGGCCCGACGACCGTCTATGCATTCATGCAGGCCATGGGTATGGTCAACGATCATATCGAAGGCTGTCATTGCCGTGAGCCGATCGAGGCCATGCGGCGGGAGTTTGTACGTCCATGAAAGCAAAGTCCCTTTTTCTGGCTTTTGCCATGGCCGTGGCGGCCGTGCCGCATCCGTCCTCTGCGGAAAGCCGCAACGTCGACGGCATCTGGCTGGACGACGGCGAAAGGCTCAAGGAGGTTGCCCTGCCGCCCACCGGGCCGTTGAAACTAGATGGCTGGACACGGCGCGGCCGTGGCGATGTCTACCGCCTGAAGGTCAAGGCCGGGCAGACGATGAAGGTCGAGCTTACCTCGTCCAGCGAATTCGTCCTGATGGCGATCTTTGATTTTTCGACGCCGGATCAGGACGCGATCTTTTTCAGCGACTCCGAAGGTAAAATCGCCACGTTGACGCCGAAGGCGGATACCGAATGGCTGATCCGCCCGACGCTTATCCTGGGATCACCGCGTCGCGGGCTCGGCGCGCATTATATCCTGACGGTCAGCACTCAGAAATAACGGCCCGCCGCACCTTCAGGCCGTTTGCGTCAGCGCGATCAGGCCGAAGCTCAAGATTCCAAGCAGCACGAGCGAGAGGCTGGCGGCGACGATGACCTTGCCCCCGGCATGGCGAAGGCTGCGAATGTCGACCGACAGACCAAGTGCCGCCATCGACATGATGGTGAGGATGTTGGAGAGCGAGGCGAGGGGGCCTAGCAGAACCTCGGGAATAAGGCCGAAGGAACGGACCATGATCATCAGCACGAAGCAGATGATGAACCACGGAACCATCTGCTGCAACTTCAGCCGGCCCTTGCCGGACTGGCCGTGGATAACGGAGAGGGCAGCAATGACCGGCCCCAGCATCAGGACGCGTATGAGCTTGACGATTGTCCCGGTCTGCACCGCAACGGCGCCGAGCGGGGCGGTGGCGGCTAGCACCTGCGGTACGGCATAGACCGTCAGGCCCGCGAAGATGCCATATTGGGTGGCATCAAGACCGAGAAGCTGCGGCAGAAACGGCATCAGCAGAACGGCGGCGACACCGAGAACGGCTGTAAAAGCAATCGATGCGGCGACATCTTCTGGCTTGGCGCCAATGGCGGGCGCTGCCGCCGCGATCGCCGAATTGCCGCAGATGGAATTGCCGCAGGCGATAAGGGTTGCGAGTTTGGGTGGCAGCCCCAGCATCCGCCCGGCGGCATAGCTGAAGATCAGCGACAGGGCGACGATGACAGCGATGCCGCCGATCAGCAAACCGCCGGCGCCTTTTAGAATGGCAAGGCTCAAGGATGCGCCAAGAAGCGCCACCGCAATCTCGAGCAGGGTCTTGGCACTGAACTTGATGCCGGCCGAAGCAACCGCTGGCAGCGACACGAGCGAACGCAAAAGCGTACCGATCAGAATAGCCAGCACCAGATCGCCGAGCCATGCATGTCCGGCAAGCCGCACCTGAAAGCGTTCCGCCAGAATGGCAGCGCAACTGACCGCCGCGCAAAGCAGAATGCCCGGCAGAAGCGGGGTCAGCGAGCGAAAAGAAGACTGGAAGGGATGAGTGAGGGTGCGATGCTGTGCCATGCCCAGACAATGCCGGAATGGCATGTTTTATTCTATCAAATAATATGGCATATATTATTCGGTAAAATCGAATGAAAAAGCCATGACCTTTGAACAACTCCGCATTTTCATCGCCGTCGCCGAACGCGAGCACCTGACAAGGGCCGCGCAGGCAATCGGTCTGACCGCTTCCGCCGTCAGTTCCGCGATCAAGAATCTCGAGGCATTTTACAATGTCGAGCTGTTTCATCGCGTCGGCCGCAATATCGAATTGACCGAAAGCGGACGGGTGTTTCTGGGTGAGGCCAGGGCGACGCTGGCGCGTGTGCGCAGCGCCGAACTGATTCTCTCCGAAATGGGCGGTCTGACGCGCGGCGAAATCACCGTATGCGCCAGCCAGACCATTGCCAGCTACTGGCTGCCGCCGATCCTCATGCAATTCAAGAAGCTTTATCCGGGTGTGACGCTGAAACTCGATATCGGCAATACGAAAACGGTAACGCAGGCCGTGCTCGATGGGCTGGCTGAGGTCGGCTTCATCGAGGGCAAGATCGACGAGCCGGCGCTGATGGTGCAGCCCGTGGTATCCGACAAGCTTCTGGTCGTCACCGGCTCCGCCCACCCCTTCGCCGACGGCCGTTATCTCACCGCCCTCGATATTCTATACGGAACGTCCTGGGTGTTGCGCGAACAGGGTTCCGGCACCCGCTCCGCCTTCGAGGCGGCGGTGCGGCAGATGGGTGTCGACCCGGCAGATCTTTCCGTGATGCTGGAACTGCCCTCCAACGAGGCCGTGGTGATGGCGGCACGCTCCGGCGGCGCGGCGACAGCGGTTTCCGCTTCCGTCGCCTCCCTCTTCTTACGCCAGGGATTGTTGGTCCGCGCCGGCATCGATCTGCCCGCCCGCAATTTTGCTCTGTTGCGCCACAAGGAACGTCACACCAGCCGTGCCGCCATGGAACTGGAACGCCTCAGCCGTGCCGCCTCGGAGGACTACAAGGCCGGTCTTGCCGGTTTGTAGGTCGAAAGGCCGCGCGGCATTATCGGGATCGCGGCGCGCGGGCAGAGCCTCTCACGTCAGCTCATGCGCAACGACGTGATGAACGATTCGATAGTCCCTGCTTTCCTCTCCCAACGGAGCGAGTGGCCATTCCCATGCGGCGGCCGGCGCGGACAGATCAACGCCGTGCAGCAAGTCCTCGTGCTGGTGCAGGCTGCCGTCTTTGCCGATAACGTCAAAGGATGTGTCCGTTACCAGGCACACCTTGCAGGGAAGGGCGGCCAGCGCATCCAGATGCGTCTGAATGAGCCTCGGCAAAAGGTCATCAGGCGCGCCGGCAATCTTCTCCCGCTCCAGCCGATGCCGCACGCCGGTGCCGATCTGTGACAGGAGGTTGGCCGAGACGACGAAATCTAGATAGGGCACCCGCCGCAGGAACTCGAGCGGTTCCGGTTCTTTACCGGCAACGATATCGTCAAAACCGGAAAGATCGCGGTTGACGATGCGCACATTCTTTTTGGAATTGAAGCGCAGCTTCGCCTGCACGCTGGCAAGATGCACCAGATCGACCAGAACCACGGTATCGAACATCGCCACCAGCGCATCGTATGGCACGTCGCGCAGCAGACCCGACCCGAGCACCACCGCCGTCCGTCTCTGTTTGAGTTTTCTCACCGATTGCAGCACAAATTGCTGGCTGTTGTTTTCATGCTCCGCCCATGCTGTTGCGCAGCGATTGGCGCGCGCCCATAGATTGACGGAATAGCGAATATGCGGCCGGAATGGCTTCGGCGTGGCCGCACGCGTGGCGGCATATTGCAGGGCTTCGAGGATCATTGATGCCTAACGGTAAATTTCGCGGCGATGGCCAATTTCCACCACCAGCACGACAAGCTTGTGGTCCTGTATATCGCAGATGATACAGTAATCGCCTACCCGGTAACGCCAGAAGCTGCCGAGTTCTGAGCCTTGCAGGGCGGCACCTGTCTGGCGGGGATTGTCGTCCTGGACGACCCGATCCGCCAGAAAAGAAACGATGCGGTTCGCGTCCTGCTTTGCCAACTTTCCAAGCTGTTTGACGGCTCGCTGCTGAAATTCAATTTTCCAGGTCAAGATCGCGCATCACTTCTTCCAGATTATAGGTGCGCTCTTTATTGGCAATGCGCTGTCGCGTCGCCTCTTCGGCTAGATAGAGATCTTCCATATCCTCAATATGTTTCTCAATCGCCTCGCGGATATAGTATGCGGACGTACGGCCCGTGCGCTCGGAAAGCGCTTTCAGCCGTTCATAGGTCTCGTCCGGCAGGCGGATGGCAGTCTGTTTGCTCATTGCTTGCGCCCTTTTCGACTAAAATGGGATACATGCATCCCATATAGCATTGTTTGCCCCGTGCGGCCAGTAGAACCAGAGGCTTTGCGGCTTGCCGCACCGGGCTTCATCATCTAATACACCGGCATAATTTCAGGAAAATATCGGATCGGCATCATGAGCGAAAAAGCAAAAAAGCCTCAGAAACTGAAAGCCCGCCTGCCGCGTGGCTTCGTGGACCGTTCTGCTGCCGATATCCATGCCACCAATGAAATGATCGACAAGATCCGCAAGGTCTACGAGCTTTACGGCTTCGATCCGGTGGAAACACCGCTGTTTGAATATACCGATGCGCTCGGCAAATTCCTGCCTGATAGCGACCGTCCGAACGAGGGTGTATTTTCGCTGCAGGACGATGACGACCAGTGGATGAGCCTGCGTTACGATCTCACTGCACCGCTTGCCCGCCATGTCGCGGAAAATTTCAACGAAATCCAGCTGCCCTACCGTACCTATCGCGCCGGTTATGTGTTTCGCAATGAAAAGCCCGGCCCCGGCCGCTTCCGCCAGTTCATGCAGTTCGATGCCGATACGGTCGGTGCTGCCGGTGTGCAGGCCGATGCCGAAATGTGCATGATGATGGCCGATACGCTGGAAGCGCTTGGCATTGCGCGCGGTGACTATGTCATCCGCGTCAACAACCGCAAGGTGCTGGACGGCGTCATGGAGGCCATCGGCCTTGGTGGCGAGGAAAATGCCGGTCGTCGCCTGAACGTGCTGCGCGCCATCGACAAGCTCGACAAGTTCGGCCCTGATGGCGTGAAGCTGCTGCTCGGTCCCGGCCGTAAGGATGAGTCCGGCGATTTCACCAAGGGTGCGGGTCTCGGTGAAGAGCAGATCGAAAAGGTTCTGTTTTTCGTCGGCATCAAGGATTATGCGGAAAGCGCCGATGATCTTGCAAAACTGGTTGCGGGCACATCCAAAGGCGCGGAAGGCGTCGATGAACTGAACATCATCGGCTCTCTGGTTTCCGGTGCCGGTTACGATGCGACGCGTATCAAGATCGATCCCTCCGTCGTGCGCGGTCTCGAATATTACACCGGCCCTGTCTATGAGGCCGAACTGACCTTCGACGTCACCAACGAAAAGGGCGAAAAGGTCGTCTTTGGCTCGGTCGGCGGTGGCGGCCGTTATGATGGTCTCGTCTCTCGCTTCATGGGTCAGCCAGTTCCGGCAACAGGCTTCTCCATCGGCGTTTCCCGTCTGATGACGGCCTTGAAGAACCTCGGCAAACTCGGTCGGGTCAAGCCGCTCGCCCCGGTTCTCATCACCGTCATGGATGGCGATGTGGACAGCATGGGCCGTTACCAGCGCTTCACGCAGGCGCTGCGTGCCGAGGGCATCCGCGCCGAAATGTACCAGGGCAACTGGAAGAAATTCGGCAATCAGCTGAAATATGCCGACCGTCTCGGCTCCCCCATCGCCATCATCCAGGGCGGCGACGAGCGCGCCGAAGGCGTCGTGCAGATCAAGGATCTGATCGAAGGCAAGCGCCTCTCCGGCGAGATCGAGGACAATGCCAGCTGGCGCGAAGCGCGGGTGGCACAGATCACCGCGCCGGAGACGGAACTGGTGGCGAAGGTTCGCGAGATTCTGGAACATCATGCAGAGGACGTTCGCCGCGCCGCTGAAGGGCGCTGAGGCGATGGCGATCCTCGCGCTCGATCACCTTCAACTGGCGATGCCCGTCGGCCGGGAAGACGAGGCGCGCGCCTTTTATGGCGACCTGCTCGGCTTTGCGGAGCAGGCAAAACCCGCCAGTCTGGCGGCGCGGGGCGGATGTTGGTTCTCATCTGGACCGATAAAACTCCACCTCGGCATCGATCAGGATTTCAGACCTGCCAGGAAAGCCCATCCTGCCTTTCTGGTAGACGATCTCAGTATCTTGCGAAAAACACTTGAAACTGCAGGCTACCATGTGGTTGAGGATGAGCCGCTCGAAGGATATCACCGGTTTTATGTCCTTGATCCCTTCGGAAACCGCATCGAAATGATGCAGCCGCTCGAACCGTGACGAAAAGTACCGTTCCATGCCCCTGATCGACATGCCGGAATTTTCCGGAGAGCTACTGGAAGAATTCGCCGCGCGCCGCACAAGTCGTGTGAACACGCCTGTCATCCAGCCTGCCGAACCGTTTCTGGATATGGCGGGCGAGGATTTGCGTCGGCGTATTTTCATGACGGAGAGCGAGACAGGCGAAAGCCTGTGCCTGCGCCCCGAATTCACTATTCCAGTCTGCCTGCGCCATATCGAGACGGCGACGGGTACGCCGAAGCGTTACTCCTATCTGGGCGAGGTCTTCCGCCAGCGCCGGGAGGGTGCGAACGAGTTTTATCAGGCCGGCATCGAGGATCTTGGCGATACCGATATCGCCGCCGCCGATGCCCGCGCCGTGATTGATGCAACAGCCATCCTGAAACGCCTTCTGCCTGGCCGTTCGCTCGCCGTCACGCTGGGCGACCAGCAGGTGTTCGAGGCGGTCGTTGCAGCGCTCGGCCTGCCGCTCGGTTGGCAGAAACGGCTGGTGCAGGCTTTCGGCGATATGGCGCAGCTCGACGCGCTGCTGGAAAGCCTCGTGCACCCCAAGCCCATGACCGGCCTTGACGCGCGGGTCGCTGGACTTCTGGCAACGGGCGAAGAGGCGGTGCTGGTCGATTATCTCGACACGGTAATGCAGGAAACCGGCTATTCCACCAATGCCAGCCGCTCGCCGCAGGAAATCGCCCGCCGTCTGCGGGAAAAGCTGGCGCTTGCCGCCACGCGTCTGCCGGATGAGAGTTTCGAACTGCTCAAGCAGTTCCTGGCCCTGCAGGCGCCCTTGCCGCAGGCCTCGCAAGTTCTGGCCGATTTTGCCGCAAAGGCGAAGCTGAAACTGGACGGTGCGCTTTCCGCTTTCGATAAGCGTGTTGCGGCCCTTGCGAATGCCGGGGTCGATCTCGAAACAGTCAGCTACGGCGCGGCCTTCGGCCGTCCGCTCGATTATTATACTGGCCTCGTTTTCGAGGTGATGGAAGCGGGTAGCGATAGCGTTTTGGCCGGTGGTGGCCGTTTTGACCGGCTGCTGACGCTGCTTGGCGCGCAGGAAAAAATACCGGCCGTGGGCTTTTCCCTCTGGCTGGATCGCATCGAAACGGTGCGCGGGAGCGATAAGCCATGATCACCATTGCCTTGCCCTCCAAGGGCCGGATGAAGGAAGACGCCTCCGCCGTTCTGGAACGCGCCGGGCTGAAGGTCGCAGCTGTCGGTAACGACCGGTCCTATCGCGGCCGCATCGAAGGGCGCGACGATATCGAGATTGCCTATCTCTCAGCCTCCGAGATCGCCCGCGAAATTGGTGCTGGCAGCGTGGATTTCGGCGTGACGGGTGAAGACCTGGTGCGAGAGGGTCTGACCAACGCCGATGCGCAGGTGGAATTCTGCGCCCGCCTCGGTTTCGGCCATGCCGATGTCGTTGTCGCCGTGCCGGAAATCTGGCTTGATGTGGACAGCATGGCCGATCTCGGCGATGTGGCCTCGGAATTCCGTGCCCGTCATGGTCGCCGTTTGGCAATCGCAACCAAATACTGGCGGCTGACGCAGCAGTTCTTTTCGCGCCAGCACGGCATTCAGCTTTACCGCATTGTCGAAAGCCTTGGCGCCACCGAAGGTGCGCCAGCGGCAGGGCAGGCGGATATCATCGTCGATATCACCTCCACCGGCTCGACGCTGAAAGCTAACCACCTGAAAATCCTCTCCGACGGCATCATCGTCCGCTCGGAAGCCTGTTTCGTGCGCGCCCGCAAGCCGGAGCACGAAGGTGATCCGGCGGTTCAGGAGATCGCGGCGCGAATAAAAGCGGCTGTCTGAAAGCAAAAAAGAAAAAAGCCGCCGGATCGCTCCGGCGGCTTTTTTCTTGGTCAGCCTATGGGCTCAGGCGCGGGCGGTAACGAAGCCGCGCTTTGCGTCGACGGAGTAGGCGCCTGCACCGAAGGTTGCGAGCAGGATATAGGCGCCGGCAAGGGTGATGTTCTTCATCAGCATGATGCCGTTCAGCGTGTTGATCCAGCCGAGAGCAGGCTCAGGCCAGCCGGGAACGGCAACGGTGCCGCTGTGGAATACGAGGCCGGTGAACACGCAGAATGCTGCAAGCGCCCATGCGGCGATCTTCGTCTGGAAACCGGCGAGAATGGCAAGACCGGCAACGAGTTCGAACAGGCCGGCAAGATAGGCAAGCGCGGTTGCGGCAGGCATGCCGGCGCCCGAGATCATGCCGGCAGTGCCAGCCGGATCGGTGAGTTTGCCGAAGCCGGAATAGATGAAGATGAAGGAAAGCAGAATGCGGGCGATGAGAACGAGAGCGTTCTGGCTGCTGGACATGGAGTATCTCCGGTAAGTGATCGGCGTGTCGCCGGTTAAACTGCAAGGTGATGTCTGGAGATATCAATGACCGAAAATCATGCATCTATAAAGATGAACAATAGAAGACAAATTGTCTTCATTTTGTGAACGACCAACAATGTCGTTCAATGACATAGAGCGCGCATCCCGTTTGAACGGGACCATTCGACTCGATCTATCTAATTGTTTTAACAAATTTTCCTGACATAAAGCCGCTGCGCAGTTTTACTGGAAACGCGCTAGGCGGCGAAGCGAATATCCTCGAAACGCGGAAACAGGAAGAGCCCCGAAATGCGCCCTTGCTGGCCGATCTCGAAACCCGAGGATTCGCCCATGCAAATAAGCGGCTGCCGCATTGCCGGCAGGGTGAACAGGCCGGTGGAAAAGCAGAAGCGTGAGGGTGCGGCGGAAGCCTGTTCGAAAATTTCGAGCACGCGGTCGTGGTGACCCCGATCATAACACCGGATCAGGCTGAGCAGGCCGCACTCACCCTGCGGCAGCCCATGCATGAAAGATGCATGTTCGCCAAGCTTGATGACGCCGCTCGAAAGATCGCCGCTCCACTCCTCCGAAATAAAGAAATGCGACAGGGTCTGAGTATCCGGCATGGTTGTCGCGGCCGCAGGCAGAGCATCGTTGCGTCTTGATATTTCGAACAAATCGCGCCCCCGCATGAACATCGTACCAGCGCTGCAATCTCAAGCGTCGCTGCCAAGTTGATTTTTCATCGCCATCCGCATTCGAGCGTGCTTGCCAAGCATCGAACCCCTTCAATGCTTGCGTCCCGCCGCGGCACCCTCACGGGCGCTGACTTATAGTTTATTTTCTTCTACCCACAACAACCTGTCAGAGAGAAAATCAAAAATAATATGTATTCCTTCATCGTAATCGCGAAATATATGAAAAAAGACAACTAAATGTCGTGCTTATAAACTGGAGAGGGCGAAATTCCGCCCCATCGGTAACTGTGATTCGCCTCTATCGGCACCCGATTATTGCACGCGCTGCCAAAAACAAGCCGACTAAAGTTATCGCTGTTTCAAAAAGAGACAATATTTTTTAAGCCCGATCCCGGCAAGTGAAGATATTGCGCCAGCTCTCACAAGGGGCATGGGCGGCAACGAAAAAAGGGCGATCCGAAGACCGCCCTTTCGTATTCCAGTGACAGGACTGATTAGAAGTCCATGCCGCCCATGCCGCCGCCAGGCATCTGGGGCATTGCCGATTCCTTCTTAGGAAGTTCGGCGATCATGGCTTCGGTGGTGATCAGCAGCGAAGCAACCGAAGCTGCGTTCTGCAGAGCCGTGCGAACAACCTTGACCGGGTCGACGATGCCGAGCTGGATCAGGTCGCCATATTCGCCGGTCTGGGCGTTGTAGCCATAGTTGTCTTCGTTCCGGTCGAGGATCTTGCCAACAACGATGGAAGCTTCGTCACCTGCGTTTTCTGCAATCTGGCGAACCAGAGACTGCAGAGCCTTGCGGACGATGTTGATGCCGGCTTCCTGGTCGTCGTTCTCACCCTTGACGGTGATCTTCGTGGAAGAACGCAGCAGGGCAACGCCGCCGCCCGGTACGATGCCTTCCTGAACAGCAGCGCGCGTCGCGTTGAGAGCGTCGTCGATGCGGTCCTTCTTTTCCTTCACTTCAACTTCCGTCGAACCGCCAACGCGGATCACGGCAACGCCGCCAGCGAGCTTGGCAAGACGTTCCTGCAGCTTTTCGCGGTCGTAGTCGGAAGTGGTTTCTTCGATCTGCGCCTTGATCTGGGCAACACGGCCTTCGATGTCGGACTTCTGGCCAGCACCGTCAACGATCGTGGTGTTTTCCTTGGAGATCGAAACCTTCTTCGACTTGCCGAGCATGTCGAGGGTAACGCTTTCGAGCTTGATGCCGAGGTCTTCGGAAATGACGGTACCACCGGTCAGGATGGCGATGTCTTCCAGCATGGCCTTGCGGCGGTCGCCGAAGCCAGGAGCCTTGACGGCAGCGATCTTGAGGCCGCCACGCAGCTTGTTGACGACGAGCGTTGCAAGGGCTTCGCCTTCTACGTCTTCAGCGATGATGACGAGCGGCTTGCCGGTCTGAACGACAGCTTCGAGAACAGGCAGCATGGCCTGGAGGTTCGAAAGCTTCTTTTCGTGCAGAAGGATGTATGCGTCTTCGAGGTCCGCAACCATCTTTTCCGGGTTGGTCACGAAGTAAGGCGACAGGTAGCCGCGGTCGAACTGCATGCCTTCGACGACTTCGAGTTCGGTTTCAGCGGTCTTGGCTTCTTCAACGGTGATCACGCCTTCGTTGCCGACGCGCTGCATTGCTTCAGCAATGTCGAGACCGATCTGACGCTCGCCGTTTGCAGAGATCGTGCCGACCTGTGCAACTTCTTCCGAAGTGTTGATCTTCTTGGCCTTGGCCTGAAGGTCCTTGACGACTTCAGCAACGGCCAGATCGATACCGCGCTTGAGGTCCATCGGGTTCATGCCGGCAGCAACTGCCTTTGCACCTTCGCGAACGATGGCCTGGGCCAGAACCGTTGCGGTGGTGGTGCCGTCACCGGCGATGTCGTTGGTCTTGGAGGCAACTTCGCGAACGAGCTGTGCGCCCATGTTCTCGAACTTGTCTTCGAGTTCGATTTCCTTGGCGACAGAAACGCCGTCCTTGGTGATGCGCGGTGCGCCGAAGGACTTGTCGATAACGACGTTACGACCCTTCGGGCCGAGGGTGACCTTCACTGCATCAGCGAGAATGTCGACGCCCTTGAGCATCTTTTCGCGCGCTGTGCGGCCGAATTTGACTTCTTTGGCTGCCATTTTCAAAACTCCTGGTTTCGAATGGCCGGACGGGGTCCGGCTTGAAATTTAAGGAAACGATGGGTGCGGCGAAATCAGCCGATGATACCCATGATGTCGGCTTCCTTCATGATCAGAAGGTCTTCGCCGTCGAGCTTGACTTCGGTGCCCGACCACTTGCCGAACAGGACGCGATCGCCAACCTTGACGTCGAGAGCGACGACCTTGCCGGCCTCATCGCGAGCGCCGGAACCGACGGCGACGATTTCGCCTTCCTGCGGCTTTTCCTTGGCGGTATCGGGAATGATGATGCCGCCCTTGGTCTTTGCTTCGGACTCAACGCGACGAACGACGACGCGATCATGAAGCGGGCGGAAATTGGTGCTTGTCATTGCCTAATCCCTCGATCAAATGACTTCAGGAACCTTTTGCAGGTTCACGTGATGGGTGTTAGCACTCCTCTTGTTGGAGTGCCAGCAAAGCCCAGATAAGGAGGCGTCCCCCCGGAGTCAAGAACGCATTGCCGGAAAAATTTCACGGCCTATGGTTACCAGCGTTCCATGACAGAAAATTTCCACGCTATGACGGACGAGGACAAATCGCTCTTTTTCAGGCAGCCTTCGTTTTCGGCGTAGAGGGGTTTTATGTTCGGATGGTGGCCGGTGGTCCGGAGGCAGGCCTGGCGCCGCTTTTTTCCTTGCCATCGGCGTCCTGCTTTGCCATGTGACGCACACCCTTTTTTCGCACCCGGAAAGCATATCATGGCCCATCGCATTCTCACCCTCGGCGAAATCACTGATGGGTTCGACGTTGTTCTTTCGGATGTCTGGGGCGTGCTGCATAATGGTGTCAGCGCTTTCCCGGATGCGGCGGTTGCGCTGCACGACGCGCGCAAGGCCGGCAAGACCGTGGTGCTCATCACCAATTCGCCGCGTCCGGCCCCCGGTGTCATCGCCCAGCTTCGCGTTCTCGGCGTGCCGGATGAGGCCTATGACCGCATCATCACATCGGGAGACGTCACCCGGGGCCTGATCGCGGAAGGCCCAAGAAAAGTCTTTCTGCTCGGCCCCGAGCGTGACATGCCGCTGCTGGAAGGTCTCGATGTCGAACGGGTCGGCGAGGCGGAAGCGGAATCCGTCGTCTGCACCGGTTTCTTCGATGACGAGACGGAAACGCCGGAAGACTATACGGAAATGTTGAAAGGCTTCATCGCCCGCAAGGCGCCGATGATCTGCGCCAACCCCGATCTGGTGGTAGAGCGCGGCGAGCGCATCATTCCCTGCGCCGGCGCCATGGCCGCATATTACGAACAGCTTGGCGGCGAAGTCCGTATTGCCGGCAAACCGCACGCGCCGATCTATGAAGCCTGCCTCGCGGCGGCGAAAGAAGTGCGCGGCGATTTCCCGAAGGATCGCGTGCTCGCCATCGGCGATGGCATGCCGACGGATGTGAAGGGCGCAATTGCGAGCGGCCTCAACCTTCTTTATATCAGCGGCGGCATTCACGCCGCCGAATATACGCTGAATGGCCAGACGGACGAGGCGCTTCTGAACGCCTACCTGAAGGGGCAGGGCGCGGCTCCCGGCTGGTGGATGCCCCGCCTTGCCTAGGAAACGTCTGGCGTAAGCCGGCGTAAACAATGGATCGACTGCAATGACCGTCTTTCATCGCAATGAAAAAAAGGAGCCGCTGCCTGAAGGCTTGCGCGGCGGCGTCATCGCGATCGGCAATTTCGATGGTGTGCATCGCGGCCACCGTGCCGTTCTGGACCGTGCGCTGGAACTGGCCGAGGCGCGTGGCGTACCGGCCCTGGTGCTGACCTTCGAACCGCATCCCCGTTCCGTCTTCCGCCCCGAAACGCCGGTCTTCCGCCTGACGCCTGCGCCGTTGAAGGCACGTATTCTCGAGGCCATCGGTTTCCGCTCGGTCATCGAATACCCATTTGACCGCGAGTTTTCGCAGCGCTCGGCGGAAGAGTTCGTCAATTCCATTCTGGTCGACTGGCTGGGCGCCAGCGCCGTCGTCACCGGCTTTGATTTTCATTTCGGCAAGGGCCGCGAAGGTGGCCCGGCATTTCTGATGGCGGCCGGCAAGCGCAACGGCTTCGACGTGACGCTCGTGGATGCCTTTCGCGACGAGGGCGCGGATGTCGTCTCCTCGAGCCGTATCCGCTCGCTTCTGTGCGAAGGAGATGTGGCAGGTGCCGCCGGACAACTCGGGTATCGTTTCACGGTGGAAAGTGAAGTCATCGGCGGCCAGAAGCTGGGGCGAACTCTGGGTTACCCAACGGCCAACATGGCGCTTTCACCCGAAACGGAGCTGAAAGCCGGCATCTATGCTGTGCGGTTCCGCCGCCCCGACGGGGCGATTTACGATGGCGTTGCAAGCTTCGGTTACCGCCCCACGGTCACCGATAACGGTGCGGCACTTCTGGAAACCTACGTCTTCGATTTTTCCGGTGATCTCTATGGTGAGGTCTGTTCGGTATCGTTCTTCGGGCACCTGCGTGACGAGCTGAAATTTGACGGCTTGGACCCTCTGGTCGCGCAGATCAGGCGGGATGAGGAAGAGGCGCGGGCGATGCTGTCAGGCGTGCGGCCGCTCAGTGAATTGGATGCGAAGATAGCATTTTGAGCGGGCAGATAATCCTGTCCCGGATTGTCGTCGCTTTTCACTTCCTTTTTGCCGGAAAACCGCATAAACAACCGGCCATGTCCCAATACCGGTTGCTGTTTAAAGTTCAGATAGGCCGAATTATTGGCCCGGCCTTCCGCCCGCTCTGAAGAGCCGGAAGGTCCGGGATTTTGGCGCTCGTCATGGCATTTGACATGGCGCTTTCCGTATTTGCCCTCTTTGAAATTGAGACGGCGCGACCGACACGGCGCGCAACAACGGTACAATTATGAGCGACACCGCAGAAAAATTCGACTATTCCTCGACCCTCTATTTGCCGCAGACGGATTTCCCGATGCGTGCCGGCCTGCCGCAGAAAGAACCGGAAACGGTGAAGCGCTGGCAGGAAATGGGCCTGTATAAAAAGCTCCGCGCCTCCGCCGCCGGTCGCGAGAAATTCGTGCTGCATGATGGCCCGCCCTATGCCAACGGCAACATCCACATCGGCCATGCGCTGAACAAGATCCTGAAAGACGTCATCACCCGCTCGTTCCAGATGCGCGGTTTCGACGCCAATTACGTGCCCGGCTGGGATTGCCACGGCCTGCCGATCGAATGGAAGATCGAGGAAGCCTACCGCGCCAAGGGCAAGAACAAGGACGAGGTTCCGGTCAACGAATTCCGCAAGGAGTGCCGCGAGTTCGCTGCTGGCTGGATCAAGGTTCAGTCGGAAGAGTTCAAGCGCCTCGGCATCGAGGGTGACTTCGAAAACCCCTACACAACCATGAACTTCCACGCGGAAGCCCGCATCGCCGGCGAACTGCTGAAGATCGCCAAGAGCGGCCAGCTCTATCGCGGTTCCAAGCCGATCATGTGGTCGGTCGTCGAGCGCACGGCGCTGGCGGAAGCCGAGGTCGAGTATCACGACGTTGAAAGCGACATGATCTGGGTGAAGTTCCCGGTGAAGGACGCTGCGCCAGCTCTTTCCGGCGTCTCTGTCGTCATCTGGACAACCACGCCGTGGACCATCCCCGGCAACCGCGCCATCGCCTTCTCCTCGCGGGTCGAATATGGCCTGTTCGAAGTCGAAAGCGCGCAGAACGATTTCGGTCCGCAGCCGGGTGAAAAGCTGATCTTCGCCAGAAAGCTTGCCGATGAGGCTGCTGCCAAGGCGAAGGTGACCTTCAAGTTCGTGCGCGATGTGAAAGCTGAAGAACTGGCCGCCATCACCTGCGCCCATCCTTTGGCGTCGCTTGGCTACGATTTCCCGGTTCCGCTTCTCGATGGCGATCACGTCACCGACGATGCAGGCACGGGCTTCGTGCACACCGCGCCGAGCCATGGCCGCGAGGACTTTGACGTCTGGACCGCGCATCAGCGTGAGCTGGAAGCGCGCGGCGTTTCGCCGGCCATCCCGTTCCCCGTTGGCGATGACGGTTTCTACACCGAGGACGCACCCGGTTTCGGCCCGTCTGCCGAAGGCGGTGCGGCCCGCGTCATGGATGATAACGGCAAGAAGGGCGATGCCAACGAGCGCGTCATCAAGGCGCTGATCGCGGCCAACAACCTGTTCGCGCGCGGCCGTCTGAAGCACAGCTATCCGCATAGCTGGCGCTCCAAGAAGCCGGTGATCTTCCGCAACACGCCGCAGTGGTTTGTCTATATGGACAAGGAACTGGGCGACGGCACGACGCTGCGCTCGCGTTCGCTTGATGCCATCGACCAGACCCGTTTCGTTCCGGCATCCGGCCAGAACCGCCTGCGCGCCATGATCGAAGGTCGGCCCGACTGGGTTCTGTCGCGCCAGCGCAGCTGGGGCGTGCCGATCGCGGTCTTCGCCGACGAGCAGGGTGAGGTTCTGGTCGACGAGGCTGTCAACGCCCGCATCCTCGAGGCCTTCGAGGCTGAAGGTGCGGATGCCTGGTTCGCCGAAGGCGCCAAGGAACGTTTCCTCGGCAATGACCATGACCACGCCAAATGGCAGCAGGTCATGGACATCCTCGATGTGTGGTTCGATAGCGGCTGCACCCATACCTTCACGCTGGAAGACCGCCCGGACATGAAGTGGCCGGCGGATGTCTATCTCGAAGGCTCGGACCAGCATCGCGGCTGGTTCCATTCGTCGCTGCTGGAAAGCTGCGCGACGCGTGGCCGCGCGCCCTATAACGCCGTCGTCACCCATGGCTTCACCATGGACGAGCAAGGCCGCAAGCAGTCCAAGTCTCTCGGCAACGTTGTTGCACCACAGGACGTGATGAAAGAGTCCGGCGCGGATATCCTGCGCCTGTGGGTGATGACGACCGATTACTGGGAAGACCAGCGTCTGGGCAAGGCCATCATCCAGACCAATATCGACGCGTATCGCAAGCTGCGCAACACCGTGCGCTGGATGCTCGGCACGCTTGCCCACGACAAGGGCGAGGAGATCGCCTATGCCGATCTGCCGGAACTGGAAAAGCTGGTACTGCACCGCCTGTCCGAGCTGGATAAGGTCGTGCGCGATGGCTACGACGCCTTCGACTTCAAGAAGATCGCCCGCGCCCTGATCGATTTCGCAAATGTGGAGCTGTCGGCTTTCTACTTCGACATCCGCAAGGACACGCTTTATTGTGACGCGCCGTCGTCGCTGAAGCGCCGTGCATCGCTGTCGGTCATCGCCAAGCTGTTCGATTGCCTCGTCACATGGCTTGCGCCCATGCTGCCCTTCACTACTGAAGAAGCATGGCTTTCGCGCTATCCGGATGCGGAATCGGTGCATCTCGCCCAGTTCCCGGAAATTCCGGCGGAGTGGAACAACGACGCGCTGGAAGCGAAGTGGGAGAAAATCCGCAAGGTCCGCACGGTCGTCACCGGTGCGCTCGAAGTGGAACGTCGTGAAAAGCGTATCGGCTCCTCGCTTGAGGCCGCGCCCGTCGTGCACATTGCCGACGCCGATCTTCTGGCGGCTCTCTCCGGGCAGGATTTTGCCGAAATCTGCATCACCTCGGCCATTTCGGTGGTCGGCGATGAAGGCCCTGCCGATGGCTTCCGCTTGCCGGAGGTCGCAAAGGTCGTGGTCGAGCAGAAGCTGGCGGAAGGCGCAAAATGCGCACGCTCCTGGCGTATCACCACCGATGTCGGTTCCGATCCGGACTATCCGGAGGTTTCGGCCCGTGATGCGGCGGCACTGCGCGAGCTTGCCGCGCTGGGATGATTTAAAGCTGCTGCGCATCGTTACTGTCGAAAAATCGATTTCGAGTTTCGGACCGATGCGCGAGGAAAATGGCCGGATGAATTGCGCTTTAGCTCTTCATCCGGTACACCTGCCTGAAAATGGCCGGATTTGCACGGCAATGCGGGCTACCGCCTGCCGAAAGACGATGTCTGGCGCAATGGGACGGACGGCTGGAAGGGTTTTTATGAAGACGATGAAGGCTTTTGGGCAGGATAACGCGCAGGGTTTGAGCATGTTCCGCACGGTTGCAGGTATCACGGCGATAGGCGTGCTGCTCAGCGCCTGCACGAGCCCGACCTATGGTACGGGCAAGACTGCGGCAGAACAGCTTGTAGACGACCTCGGCAACGCGACTTCGATCACCGGCAACGATCAGGAAAAACGTAACCTGAAATACAGCCCGCGTCCCGGTCTCGTTGTCCCCGCCCAGTCCCGCGCCGAGCAATTGACGACGCCGCAGCAGAACATGGCCAGCCGCGAAAACAACCCGCAATGGGTCGAATCGCCGGAAGAGACCCGTGAACGCCTGCGCGACGAGGCGGATGCCAATAAGAACAATCCGCATTACCGCTCACCGCTGCTTGCCGGCAACGGCACGGCCGGCCAGATGACCGAAAGCCAGAAATGGGAAGCCTTCCGCAAGGCCAAGGCAGATGCCCAGGGTGGCTCTGTCGTCAACGCCCAGCGCAAGTTCCTGACTGATCCGCCGCAGGAATATCGTAGCGTTCCGCAGGATCAGCTGACTGACCTCGGTGAGCCGGAGCAGAAGAAGGAAAAGCGCCGTAAGAAAGAAGCGGCGATGGCAAACACCGGCAAACCCTGGTGGAACCCCTTCTGATAAAATGAAGGGCTTATGGCCTGCGGGAAAGATTGCATCTCCCGCCGGCTGCTTATTCGTCGAGACGTTTCTCGCGAAAGAATTTCCGCAGAATTTCAGCACTTTCGCTTTCCGCCAGCCCCGAATACACATCAGGCGCGTGGTGGCATGTCGGCTGGTTGAAGAAGCGCACGCCACTATGCACCGCTCCGCCCTTCGGGTCTTCCGCACCGTAATAGAGACGACGGATGCGGGCAAACGAGATCGCCGCCGCGCACATGGTGCAGGGTTCCAGCGTTACATAGAGATCGGCACCGGGCAGGCGTTCCTGTTCCAGCGCCTCGCAGGCCATGCGGATCACGGCGATTTCGGCATGCGCCGTCACATCGTTCAATTCACGGGTGCGATTGCCGGAACGGGCGATGACGCGACCGTCCATAACCAGGACTGCGCCGATCGGAACCTCCTGCCGCTCACCGGCGGCACGGGCTTCCGCCAGCGCCAGTTCCATGAAATGCGTCCTTTCGGCCATTGCGTTTCAATTTCCTCTTAACCCTTGTGCTTGGACCTGATAGGACAGCCCAAACAACAGGCAAACAGCAAATGACTTTTAAAGACAAGCCGAAGCGTGACGGTGGCAAGACTTTTAGCCGCGACAAGAAGCCGAAAGGCCCCGGCAAGCCCGCCGCAGAGCGTGAAAAGAAACCGGTAGAAGCCAAGGCGGCTCCGGTGCAGGAAGCCGTTATGGGCACCAAGCCAGAGCGCATTTCCAAGATCATGGCGCGCGCCGGCGTTGCCTCGCGCCGCGATATCGAGCGCATGATCATGGAAGGCCGCGTGTCGCTGAACGGCGTCAAGCTGGACACTCCGGTGATGAACGCGACTCTTTCTGACAAGATCGAAGTGGATGGCATGCCCATCCGCGGGGCTGAGCGCACGCGCCTGTGGCTTTACCACAAACCCGCTGGCCTGGTGACGACCAATTCCGACCCGGAAGGCCGCCCGACCGTTTTCGACAATCTGCCGGGTGAATTGCCGCGTGTGCTCTCCATCGGCCGCCTCGACATCAATACCGAAGGCCTGCTGCTGTTGACCAATGATGGCGGTCTCTCCCGCGTGCTGGAACTGCCGACGACCGGCTGGCTGCGCCGCTACCGCGTGCGCGCCCATGGCGAGGTCGATCAGGCAGCGCTCGACAAGCTGAAGGAAGGCATTGCCGTCGACGGCGTGCTTTATGGCGCTATCGACGCGACGCTCGACCGCACCCAGGGTCACAACGTCTGGATCACCATGGGTCTGCGCGAAGGCAAGAACCGCGAGATCAAGAACGTGCTCGGCGCGCTCGGCCTTGAGGTCAACCGCCTGATCCGTATCTCCTACGGCCCGTTCCAGCTTGGCGATCTGCCTGAAGGCAAGGTGCTTGAAGTGCGTGGCCGCATGCTGCGTGACCAGCTTGGTCCGCGCCTCATCGAACAATCCGGCGCCAATTTCGACGCGCCGATCTACGATGCGCCTGTCGCCGACGATGAAGAAGAAAACACGCCCAAGCGCGCGCCCCGGTCCGAATGGGCAAAGAGCGACGCGCCGGAAGGCAAGGCGCGTTTCGACAGGGCTGCCGGCAAACCGGAAGATCGCCGCGAAAAGGCGCTCGGCCGTCTCGACACCAAGCGCGGTGACAAGCCAGCTGGCAAGTTCGGTGGCAAACCTGCCGGGAAATTCGGCGCGAAAACCCGTGGCGAAGAGGATGGCGAAGAACGCCGCCCCGCCCGCCCGCCCGCGGGCACCAGCCGCACGGCCAATGTCTGGATGGCGCCCGGCGCAAAGCCCACCCGTGATGGCAAGGAGCGGAAGTCTTCTGCCCGCGCGGAAGCGGAAAGCCTGTTCAAGAAGCCATCCGCCCAGGCGGAAGCGCGCCGCAACGTCGTCAGGCATGCCGATTCCGAGGGCGAGTGGATCCGTTCGGATTCCCCGCGCGAAGAGGAAGGCGGTCGTGGACGTGGCGACGGCCCGCGCGGTGGAAAGAGCTTTGGAGATCGCGGCGGGAAATCCTTCGGTGACCGCCCGTTCCGTGACAAGCCACGTGAAGCGGGAGATCGCCCGCGTGGCGACGGTCCTCGCGGCGAGAAGAGCTTCGGAGATCGCCCCGCACGCGGTGGAAAACCGTTTGGCGACCGTCCGTTCCGTGACAAGCCACGTGAGGAGGGTGATCGCCCGCGCAGCGACCGCCCCCGCGGCGAGAAGAGCTTCGGAGATCGCACAGCACGTGGTGAGAAACCTTTCGGTGAGCGTCCGTTCCGCGACAAGCCCCGCGAAGACGGTGATCGCCCACGCGGCGACCGGCCTTTCGGTGACAAGCCAAGAGGCGCAAAACCGGGTGGAAAACCCGGCGGCAGGCCCTCATCGGGCAAGCCTTCTTTTGGAAAACCGGGTGAACGTGGCGAACGTTCGGGTTTTTCAGGCAAGGGCAAAGGCCCCGGTGGCGGTAGCGGCCCCGGCGGCGGCAAACCGGGCGGCAAAGGCCCGGGTGGCAAACCTTCTGGTGGCAGGGGAATGACACGTAATGCGGATCGTAGGCGGTGAGTTCCGCGGCCGAAATCTGGCCGCGCCGAAAACAAATTCCATTCGTCCGACAATCGACAGGACACGGGAAAGCCTCTTCAATATTCTAAGCCACGCCTATCCGGAAAGTCTTGACGGTACGCGCGTTCTGGACGTTTTTGCCGGAACGGGCGCGGTCGGGCTGGAGGCGCTTTCGCGTGGCTGTCGTGTGGCGCTCTTCGTCGAAAACGGCGTTGAGGGCAGGGGGCTGTTGTGGGAAAATATCGATGCGCTGGGGCTGCATGGGCGTGCCCGCATCCTGCGGCGTGACGCGACCAAGCTTGGCGGCGTCAACAATATCGAGCCCTTCGATCTACTGTTCGCCGATCCGCCCTATGGCCAGGGCCACGGGGAGAAGGCATTTGCTGCTGCCCATGCTGGCGGCTGGCTGGCCCCCGGTGCGCTCGCCATTCTGGAAGAGCGCGGCGATGTTGTGGTCAATGTCGAGCCGGTGTTCAAACCGCTCGAAAGCCGCATCTTCGGTGACTCGAAAATGCACTTCTACCGCTACGAGCCCTAGAGCATTTCCAGCAAAAACGGCCCCGGTTTCCGTGCGGAAATGGTGCAAGCCAAAGAGTTAGAGTGTTTTCGCTATTTGAAGAAAAGCGAAAACGCTCTGACGGCAGCACTTTCCCGTCGCGTCACGGTCTTGTCTTGTTTGCCGAATAGGCAGAGGCTTTGCCGTGGAAAGGGTCTTGGGTATTTGGCATGGAGCAGGGTGTAAACGACAGCGTCACAATGGTTCACGCCGGGCAAGAGGCAATCGATGCCAGTCGCGAGAGCGGTCATGAGCCGACATTCGGCCTGGCGCTCGGCGGCGGTGGCGCACGCGGCATCTGCCACATCAACGTTATCGAGGCATTCGACGAACTAGGCATTCGCCCGGTCGCGCTTTCCGGCTCCTCCATCGGCTCCGTCATCGCAGCAGGCATGGCGGCCGGCATGAGCGGCAAGGAAATCCGCGAATATACGCTTGAACTCATGGGGCGGAAGGGTTCGGTCGCCAACCGTCTCTGGAGCCTCGGCCCCGCATCCATGCGCCATGCGGTAGATGGTTTTCGTCTTGGCCAGTTCAATCTCGAACTCATTCTGCACGCCTTGATGCCGCAGGCCCTGCCGAAGGATTTTTCCGAACTTGCCATTCCCCTGAAAGTGGTGACCACGGATTATTATGCGCAGACCGAAGTGGTGGTGGAAACCGGCGAGATCATTCAGGCGCTGGCGGCTTCTGCGGCTATTCCGGCTCTATTCATGCCGGTGCGCGTTAACGGCCGCATCATGATCGATGGCGGCATCTTCAATCCCGTGCCCTATGAGCATCTGATGGATCAGGCCGATATCATCGTCGGCATCGATGTGGTTGGTGGCCCTGAAGGTGACGGCACCACCATGCCGAACCGGCTGGACAGCCTGTTCGGCGCCAGTCAGCTGATGATGCAGGCGGCCATTGCCCTGAAACTCAGATTGCGCCCGCCGCATATTTTCCTGCGCCCACCGGTGCACCGTTTCGGCGTGCTGGATTTCCTCAAATCGGAAGAAGTTCTGAACGCTTCCGCCGGGATCAAGGATGATCTGAAACGGCAGATCGAAATGCAGGTGGAACTGTTCCATCGCGGGCAGGGCGTGGAGGCTTGAGCGGTACTCCTTGAGTATTCGCTATGGGCGAGCGCGTGCCGCTTAGTGGGTGACTGCTATTTCACCCTCGTCTTCGTCCTCTTCTTCCTCGCGCTTTTCCACCTTGTTCTTCGGCTTCATCAGTGGCTCGGGCTTCACTTCGCGCACCGGCTTGTTGTGCAGCATCTGCCTGCCGGCGGCGAGCCCTTCCACGGCCTGTAGCTGCAATCTCTCCTCGTCGCGCTCGCGTATGTCGTCGGAAATGGCAAGCGCCCTTTCGCCGTCCATGTCCAGCCCTTCCAGAATGCGGCGGCCAAATAGCAGGCCGGATTCCAGAGTCTCGCGGATTTCGTATTCCACGCCCTTTTTCCTGAGATCGAGGGAATGAATGCGGTCATAGGAGCGGGCATAGATGCGCACGCTTGGAAATTCCGACTGGATCATGTCGATGATGCGGTCGGTGACTTCCTTTTTATGTGTGCAGACCGCCACGAGATCGGCGCGCTCTATGCCAGCCGCGATCAACACGTCCTTGCGTGTACCATCGCCAAAAAAGATGCGGAAACCGAAGCGGGAAGCCTGACGTACACGATCGGCCGAACTGTCGATGACAGTCACGTCGCGCCCACCGGCAAGCAGGATTTGCGAGGCGATCTGGCCGAAGCGCGAAAAGCCGATCATCAGCACATCGGCGCCAGCCCCGTCAAAATCCTCGTCCAGCGTGTCCTCATCGGCATCCTCCGCCGTCAGCCGGCGAGAAACCACTGCCAGCAGCGGCGTCAGCGCCATGGAAAGCGTCACGATGACGACAAGGATGGAAGCCGTCGCCTGCGGAAACAGGCGGGAGGCGGCGGCAGTGGAAAATAGCACGAAACCGAATTCGCCGCCCTGCGCCAGCAGCAGCGCGATACGGCTCGATGCATAACGGGACGAACCGGCGATGCGGCACAGCCCATAGATTACGGCCGCCTTCACAGCCATCATCGCCGGCACGGCGATCAGGATGAGAAGAATGTGCTCGTAGACGATGTTGATGTGCAGCGACATGCCGACGGCCATGAAGAACAGCGCCAGAAACAGCCCGCGAAACGGCTCGATATCGGCTTCCAGCTCGTGCCTATAGGAGGATTCCGACAGCATCAGCCCGGCCAGCAGCGCACCCATGCCCATCGAAAGCCCAACCGCCTCCATGATGGCGGCCGCACCGATGACGACGAAGAGGGCGGCGGCGATCATCACCTCCCGCGCACCCGTGCGGGCGATGATCTGGAACATCGGCGTCAGCAGATAACGCCCGGCCAACACCATGCCCGCCACCGCGACAACGGAGGCGACGAGATCGTAGGCCATTGAATCCGTTGGCACGTCCGGGCGGTTGGAAAGAATGGTCACAAGGGCGAGAAGCGGTACGATAGCGAGATCCTGAAACAGCAGGATCGAGAAGGAGCGGTTGCCATGCCGCGTATTCATGTCGCCATCGTCTTCAAGAATCTGTAACGCAAAGGCGGTGGAGGATAGTGCAAGGCCGAAACCCGCAACGAGGCTGCCGCGCGCGTCGATCAGTCCGGCCCACCAGGCAATCAATGCCAGCACGCTGCCCGTCACCAGTACCTGCGCCAGCCCGAGCCCTAAAATATCGCGCCGCATCTGCCATATGCGCGATGGCTTGAGTTCGAGGCCAATGATGAAGAGCAGGAAAACCACGCCCAGTTCCGAGACGTTGAAGATATCTTTCGCGTCTGTCACCAGATGCAGGAACGGCCCGATGACGATGCCCGCCACCAGATAACCGAGCACGGTGCCAAGGCCGAGTTTGCGGAAAATCGACGCCGCGATGACAGCGCCGGCCAGAAGCAGCAAGGGTTCGGAAAAGAGAGCGTCGTGCTCGGTCATGCTGGCTGACTTTCGAATATGGTGGCGACAAAGCCTTGTCGATGGAGAAAGCGGCGTTTCGCCCTTGATGCGGGGTTGATGGCACAATAAATGGAACAGGAATGAAAGGCCAACTCATGTCCTCAGAAATAGATTCTTCCAAACTTCTCGATCGCGCCAGCGAGCTTGTCGATCTTGCCCGTGCTGCAGGCGCGGATGAGGCGGATGCCGTCGTCGTCCGCTCTCGCTCGCAATCGGTCGGCGTGCGGCTTGGCAAGGTGGAAAGTACCGAATCCTCCGAAAGCGATGATTTTTCGCTTCGCGTTTTCGTCGGGCGGCGGGTGGCGAGCGTTTCGGCCAATCCCGGCTTCGACCTGAAGACCCTGGCGGAACGGGCGGTGGCGATGGCGAAGGTTTCGCCGGAAGACCCCTTCGCCTGCCTGGCAGACAGGGAACGGCTCGCAACCTCCTACGACGATCTCGAGCTTTTCGATGCGACCGAGGTCTCTACAGATCAATTGCGTGAGGCAGCGCTCGCCTCGGAAGAGGCGGCGCTTGCCGTCAAGGGCGTCAGCAATTCCTCCGGTGCTGGCGCATCGAGCGGCATGGGCGGCCTCGTCCTTGCCACCTCGCACGGTTTTTCCGGCAGCTACATGGGCAGCCGTTTCAGCCGTTCCGTCAGTGTCATCGCCGGCGAGGGCACGAAGATGGAGCGCGACTACGATTTCGACAGCCGCCTTTATTACGCCGATCTGGATGCAGCCGAAGAGATCGGCCGCCGCGCCGGCGAAAAAGTCGTGCGGCGGGTCGGCCCGCGTCAGGTCGATACCGGCAGCAATATTACCGTGGTTTTTGATCCCCGCATCGCGCGCGGTTTCGTCGGCGCCATTGCCGGCGCGATCAATGGCGCTTCCGTTGCCCGCAAGACCAGCTTCCTGCGCGACAGGATGGGGCAGCAGGTTCTGAAAAAGGGCCTTTATCTGACGGACGATCCGCAGATCGTTCGTGGCCCCTCGTCGCGTCCTTTCGATGGCGAGGGTGTCCGGGGCGAGAAGATGACGATGATCGAGGACGGGGTGCTGAAGCATTGGTTCCTCTCTACCTCGGCAGCGCGTGAACTCGGCCTTGAAACCAACGGTCGCGGCGTGCGCGGTGGCACTTCGGTATCGCCGTCCTCAACCAATCTTGCGCTGGAGCCAGGCGATATTTCGCCGGAAGATCTGCTGAGGGACGTCGGAACCGGCTTTTACGTCACCGAATTGATTGGCCACGGCGCCAACATGCTCACAGGTGAATATAGCTGCGGTGCGAGCGGCTTCTGGATCGAGAATGGTGAAAAATCCTTCGCGGTTTCCGAGGTCACCATCGCTTCGAACCTGAAGGACATGTTCATGCGTGTCACGCCGGCTAACGATATCGACCGTAAATATGGTGTCGCAGCACCGACACTTGCTATCGAAGGCATGACGATCGCGGGCAAGTGAGGCGACCTGCGGGTTGTTTTCGCCAGCACTTTGTGTGCAAGTGCGAAGGGAAAAACAGGCGCGCCGTATGAGGCGCGCGGAAAAGACGGCAAAATGAACGATATGGCTGAGGCCCGCTGGGCTTCCGATCTGAGGCTGGTCCTCGAAGCCGCACGCAAGGCGGGCGAGACGGCCCTCGGTTTCTTTCGCAAGGACCCCGAGGTCTGGTGGAAGAATGGCGGGCTTTCACCGGTCAGCGCGGCCGATTACGCGGCAAACGAAATTCTCGAAACCATCCTGCGTACCGCCCGGCCGGAATATGGCTGGCTTTCGGAAGAGACGGATGACGATACGACAAGGCTGGCCCGCTCCACCGTCTTCGTCATCGATCCCATCGACGGAACGCGCGCCTTCATCGGTGGGCGGGATACCTGGTGCGTCAGCGTCGCGGTGGTGCATGAGGGCCGACCCGTCGTTGCCGCCCTTGTTGCGCCTGCACTCGCAGAGGAATTCACCGCGCTTGAAGACGGCGAAGCGCTGAAGAACGGCAAGCCGATTTCAGCCGCCCGCGAAAACACCGGCGTCTTCCATCTGGCCGCACCGGAAGACGTGATTACGCATCTGCCGGAAGAGGTGCGCAGCACCGTCAAGCGCATTCCGCATGTGCCCTCGCTCGCCTACCGGCTGGCGATGGTGGCGGATGGCCGCATCGATGGAACGCTGGTCAAGGCGAACTCGCACGAGTGGGATCTGGCCGCCGCAGACCTGATCCTCGAAAGGGCAGGCGGCAGTCTGGTCGGACTTGATGGAAAACCCCTGATGTATAATCGCCGCGAGGTAAACCACCCCGCATTGTGCGCTGCAGCAGAATATGCGCTTCCCGCGCTTTTGAAAGCGTTTTCACATCTGTCCGATGGTTGACGTTTGCCGGGAAATCCCGCAGATGAGGGGCTCTCAGAGCTTAAGAAAGAGACAAGACATGACGGAATCTGGCAAACAGAAACAGCTGCTGCACCTTGTGTTCGGCGGCGAACTGGAAAATCTTCAGGATGTTCAGTTCCGGGATTTGAATGCGCTCGATATCGTCGGCATCTATCCTGACTACGCTTCCGCGCTGACCGCGTGGAGATCCAAGGCGCAGATGACTGTTGATAACGCCCATATGCGTTATTTTATCGTGCATATGCACCGTCTTCTCAATCCCGACGATAAAAATTGAGTCCTTTTGCCCTTGCGTTGTAATACTATTGGGTGAAGGCGAGTTTTCCCGTGATTCCTGCCCGGAATGGCAGGCAGGAAATTCGGTTGCGAGAAAACGTGATCGCGCTTTTGTTTCCGATGATAAAAAATGACGCAATTTGAGAAGAAGTAGGCGGCGATAACAACAAAGAACAGGGGCAGGGCATTGCGCGGAATGATCAAGGGCAGAATGTCATGAGCAGCCGTATCGCACGTTTCGCTCTTTCCGGTTACAGGATTGCCGGTATCGCCGCTTATCCGTTTGCACGGCCTTATCTTTCCTATCGGGCCGCAAAGGGTAAGGAAGACAAGCGCCGCCGTCTAGAACGTTTCGGTTACGCCAGCGCGGAGCGCCCCCGTGGCCCGCTCGTCTGGTTCCATGCCGCAAGTGTCGGCGAAACGCTCGCCCTCATTCCGCTGATCCGGGAAATACGCAAGCGCGATATCTTCGTGCTTCTGACCACAGGCACCGTCACCTCGGCCGAGCTGACCCGTACCCGGCTTGGCGATGATGTGATCCACCAATATGTGCCGCTCGACATCAAGATCGCGGTCAACCGTTTCCTCGCCTATTGGGCACCGGATGCAGCGATCACTGCTGAATCGGAAATCTGGCCGGTAACGATGATGGAGCTGGAGCGCCGGCACATTCCGCAGATCCGGGTCAATGCGCGGCTCTCAGACCGTTCCTTCGACCGCTGGAACAACCGGCACGACATTGCGGAATCGCTGTTCTCCAAGCTGGCGCTGGTGGTTGCGCAATCCGATGTCGATGCCGAACGCTTCCGTGATCTCGGCTCCTGGCCGGTGGTGATATCCGGCAATCTCAAGGGCGATACCGATCCGCCGCCTTGCGACGAAGCTCTGCTCGAGCACTATCGCAGGCAGATCGGCCCCCGCAAGACATGGGCGGCGATCTCCACCTTCGACGGTGAAGAGAAGGCAGCAGCCACCGTGCATGCGGCGATAAAGTCGCGCAACGGTCAATTGACCATCATCGTGCCGCGCCACCCCGAGCGCGGCGACGACGTGGAAGCCATGCTGAAGGGCATGGGGTTGACCGTGGCACGCAGAAGCCGCAACGACGTGATCACGCCGGAAACCGATATCTTCCTCGGGGATTCCATTGGCGAAATGGGGCTTTACCTCAGGCTCACCGAACTTGCCTTCGTCGGCCGTTCGCTGACGGCCGAGGGTGGGCAGAACCCGCTGGAGCCGGCAATGCTGGGCTGCGCCGTACTGTCAGGCGCGCATGTACAGAATTTCCGCGAGGCCTATCAGAAGCTGATCCGCGCCGGCGGCGGGCGCATCGTCCGCGATGTCGAGATGCTGGCCAAGGCGGTGCATTACCTCTTGGTCAACGACAATGAACGCTACAAGATGATCGATGCCGGCAACCGGGTCATTCAGGACATGCGCGGCGCGCTTTCCGCCACCGTCAAGGCGCTGGAGCCCTACATCAACCCGCTCACAGTCACCGCCAAGCTGCAACCGCGGAGTGCCATCGGTTCATGGTAGCGGATATGGAGATTGATGCGACCCGATCGATTGCCGCAGTCCTTTTCGACAAGGACGGCACGCTGTTAGGCTATGACGCAAGCTGGGGGCCGGTGAACCGCGAACTTGCGGCTATTGCGGCCAAGGGCGATCCCGTTCTTGCGGACCAGCTTCTCGCCGCCTGCGGCATGGATCCGGTTACCGGGCATGTGGTGCCCGACAGTCTTTTGGCTGCCGGCAATACGGCGGAGATAGCTGCCGGTCTCGTCGCCGCCGGTTCGCCTTGCGATGTCGTGGAGTTGACTGCGCGGCTCGACCGGCTATTCACTGAAGCAGCGGATAAATCCGTGCCGGTCACCGATCTCAAGGCATTTTTCGCAAGGCTCAAGGCACGCGGCTACAAGCTTGGCATCGCCTCCAGCGACAACGAAAAATCCATCCGCCAGACGGCGATCCGTTTCGGTTTCGAAAGCGATGTCGATTTCGTCGCGGGTTATGACAGCGGTTACGGCACGAAGCCGCAACCCGGCATGGTTCTCGGTTTCTGCGACGCGATTGGTCTTGCGCCTGCGCGCGTGGCAGTGGTCGGCGACAATAATCACGATCTGCACATGGCGAGAAATGCCGGCGCAGGATTGCGCATTGCCGTTCTCACCGGAACCGGCTCGCGCGAAAGCCTTGGCGCCGACGCCCATTATTGTTTCGACGATATTACCGCGCTGGAAACCCTGCTTCCGGAACGCGTTGTTTAGGTCATGTCCCCGCAGTGCGCGCCACTTGTCGCACAAGATGGGAAGAGACAAGCTGCGCATGTATAGCCGGGTTTTGCAATTCAGGGTTTTTTCTGGCAAATACCCATGTGACTTATCGAATTTAAGCGCAATGCCGTGGGTGATGCGGCCGGGAGCAGGCATATATGGTTTCTGAAGCGCCGCCTTTCTGGTGGCAGAAAGCAGGCTGGCAAGCCTGGCTGTTATCACCATTTTCCCTTCTCTACGGCAATATTGCCGGCCGGCGGATGCGCACGGCAAAACGGGCGAGCGTTTCCGTTCCGGTCATCTGCATCGGCAACTTCACCGTTGGTGGTGCCGGAAAGACGCCGACCGCAATGGCAATCGCCCGAGCCGCCACCGCAAAGGGCCTGAAACCCGGCTTCCTGAGCCGTGGTTACGGCGGCACACTTGATGTCACCACCCTCGTCGATCCCGCGCAGCACCGCTCAGCTGATGTCGGCGATGAACCCCTGCTGCTTGCCCGCGAGGCGGTGACGGTCATCTCCCGCAAGCGGGTGGAAGGTGCACATCGGCTGGTGAAGGAGGGCGTGGATCTCATCATCATGGATGATGGCTTCCAGAGCGCACGCCTGACGCTGGATTATGCGTTGGTCGTTATCGATACGGTGCGTGGCATCGGCAACGGCCATCTTGTACCGGGCGGCCCGGTCCGGGCGCCGCTTGCCGAACAGATGCGGCATATGACCGGACTCTTGAAAGTCGGCAACGGCCATGCGGCCGATCCGCTGGTCAGAACCGCGGCAAAGGCCGCCAAACCGGTTTTCGTCGCGGCGATAAAGCCGCAGGAACCGCAGGATTTCAGGGGAAGGCGCGTGCTGGCCTATGCTGGTATCGCCGATCCCGCCAAGTTTTTCCGAACTGTCGAGGGGCTTGGTGGCGAAATCGTGCTGCAGCGCTCCTTTCCTGACCATCACCATTTCAGCGATGATGAGATCGCCGATCTTCTGCAGGACGCGGATAAGGAAAACTTGCAGCTGGTGACAACGGCCAAGGACGCCGTGCGTCTTAACGGACACCATGGGCGTGCGGAAGAATTGCTGTGGAACAGCCTGGTGATCGAGGTCGACATGGTGTTCGACGATCCCAATGCGGCCACAACGATCATCGAGACGGCGGTGCGCAACTGCCGCGCCCGTTTGCTGCGGGAAAATGCGCGGACGTCAATTTAGAGCATCTCGTAACGCAAGCCGCCGGGCACTCGCCCCCCTCATTCCTGTGCTTGTCACAGGAATTGAGCAGCCCTCAGCGCGAAAAGAAGAGTTCTCACACGCGGCCATTTCGGGCGTGCTTCCGCGCCTGATCAGGCGGGCAAATTACCAGCCTTGCGCTCTGCCTCCAGTGAGGCGCTGGCATCCACATAGGCTTCCTGCCGGGCGACGCTCCAGTAACGCAGCTCGTCGACCGGAATGGTCTTGCCGGTGATGGCGCATATGACATGCGAGCCGGTCTGCACGATCCGGAAGTCACCGTCGAGATATTCGATGACGGCGATGCGGTTTCCGCCTCCCTCAAATCTGTTCATCCGTTTTCGTCTCCTGCTATGTCCTGTCAGTGCATCCAGCCCGAAACGGCGTAGCGTTCTCCTGAACAATCCGGATGCTCCAGTCCCTTGAATTTATATCGCTGAGCTACGCCCAAGGCCAGCCCTGCCTGCTGCCCCCGGGTTAAGGCTCAGCTTCGGCCGAAGAGACGTTCTATATCGGAAAGTTTTAGCTCAATATAGGTCGGACGACCGTGATTGCACTGTCCTGAACCCGGCGTGTTTTCCATCTGCCGTAAAAGCGCGTTCATCTCCTCCGGCCGCATGCGCCGCCCTGAACGCACCGAGCCGTGGCAAGCCATGGTGGCGGCGACATATTCCAGCTTGTTGGCAAGCGTGGAGGCAGCGTCCCATTCAGCGATCTCGTCGGCAAGCTGCCGCACCAGCCCCTGCACGTTCACCTCGCCAAGCATCGCCGGCGTTTCGCGAACCGCGACCGCCCCCGGCCCGAAACGCTCGATGACCAGTCCCAGCGCATCGAAACCAGCCGCATGATCCATCAGCATGTCGCAATCCTCTTCGGGAAGGTCGATGATCTCAGGAATGAGCAGCACCTGTGAAGGCGGGCGTCTGGAATGCAGCGCATTGCGCATTTCCTCAAACACCAGCCGTTCATGCGCCGCATGCTGGTCGACGATGACGAGGCCGTCTTCCGTCTGCGCGACGATGTAGTTCTGGTGCAACTGCGCCCGCGCGGCGCCGAGCGGATATTGTGACGGTTCCAGCGACGGGCTTGCAGAGGCCTCGTAAACCTCGCGGGGTTCTGCCCGCGCGGTCGGCATGGTGATGTCGGAAAAGCGCGATTGCACGGCCTCGGCAAATTGCATGTTCCCGGAAACGGCAAGCGGTCGGGAAGGCGAGGCCGCGGCGGACCATGTCGCAGCGGCAGACGGTCGGAGATTGGACGGGCTGTAGCCGGGGCGAAAGGCGTTCATCATCTGGCTGGCACCAGTCGTCGCCGCCCTGTCACCGTCGCGGGTCAGCGCCTGGCGGATCGCACCGACGATCAGCCCGCGAACCAGGCCGGGATCGCGGAAGCGCACATCTGATTTCGCCGGATGCACGTTCACGTCGACAAAGGCGGGATCGAGCGTCAGGGACAGCACCGCGACCGGATATCGCCCGTGCGGCACGGTTTCGGCATAGGCACCGCGAATGGCGGACAACAGCAATTTGTCCTGCACCGGGCGACCGTTGACGAAGACATATTGATGCGCCGAGTTGCCGCGGTTGAAGGTCGGCACGCCGGCAAAACCGGAGAGCGTTACATCCTCGCGCCCGGCATCGATTTCGATGGCGTTGTCCTTGAACTCGGCACCGAGAATCTGCGCCATGCGGGCAAGATGATCGTCGCCGGTGGAGGGGATTTCAAGCGTGGAGCGGTCGGTGCCTGACAGCACGAAGCGGATATGCGGAAAGGCAATTGCCATCCGCTTGACGACTTCGGTAATGGCGGCTGCCTCCGCTCGCTCCGTTTTCAGGAATTTCAGCCGTGCGGGCGTCGCGAAAAACAGGTCGCGCACCTCGACGATGGTGCCGGCATTGGCCGCGGCGGGCCGGACCTCGGAGACTTTGCCGCCGGTGACGGAGATCACCGAACCCTGTTCTGCGCCGTGTTGCCGGCTGGTGATGGAAAGCTTGGCAACCGAGCCGATGGAGGGCAGGGCCTCGCCGCGAAAGCCAAGCGTGCGGATATCGTCAAGCGTGGTGGATATTTTCGAGGTGCAATGGCGTCGGACCGCAAGCTCCAGATCGGCAGGCGACATGCCGGAGCCGTTATCGGTGATGCGCACCAGTCCCTTGCCACCGCCCGCCGTGGCGATTTCGATGCGCGTTGCGCCCGCGTCGATGGCGTTTTCCACCAGCTCCTTCGTGGCGCTGGAGGGTCTTTCGATGACCTCGCCGGCGGCGATCTGGTTGATGAGGGTTTCTGAAAGCTGCTTGATGGCCATGATCGTCATTTTCGCGGATTCGTCACGGCTTCGAAAGCAAAAAACTCAAGTGGTGAAAGTTTGCACATGTTTTGCGGCCTGCCCGGCGTTTGATCATTTCCGTTCAACGTCAGGATAAGCGTTAATCCGCCTTTAATCGGCCTTGCATATGGTGAGGCGGCTTGAAATGACTGCAGGAACGAGGCCCCCCTTCGCCGGGTGGTGTGACGTCGTATATGGGTGAACGTCATCTTCCCCTCAAGACTGCTTCAAGTAGCGAACCCTGATGTCTCTTTTGCGGAATTTACCGTTTCATCCCGGCATTTGCCTCGGACGATTCCAATAGAAACATAAGCCTGACCCTGAAAACAGGTGGGAGTTTGCAGTTGAGTGATTTGGCGTCCTCCGGCGCGGGCGTTCATACGGTGATGCTTGATGCCCTTTGCGACGCGCTTGGCGCGGCGATCGTCGTTTACGACCGGAACGATCACATCGTTTTCGCAAGCCGGAAGCTTTTGAGTTTTTTTCCACTGCAAGAGGCCGTTATCGGGCCGGGCGCGCGGCTGCGCGACTATCTGAGCGCGCTTTACGATTGTTATCTTCTGGAAGCGGAAAGCCTGTCCGCCAATGCCCGGCAGCTGGGACGCGAGGAATGGATTGGCGAGCGGCTGGCGCTGCACTGGAAGGAAAGGTCTGAAAAAACCGAGCGGCTGAAGGGGGAGCGCTTCCTGCGCTTCGTCATGAACCGCCTGCCTTCCGGGCTGGGCATCAGCGTCGTTGCCGATATTTCCGAACAGAAGAAAAGAGAAGAACAGTGGCGCATCGACCTCGAACGCGTGCAACTGATCGAAGACATTCTCGACAATCTGCCGTTTCCGGTCCTCGTCAAGGACCGGAACCTCGCCTATGTCGCCGTAAATAAAGCCGCCTGCACTATGGTCGAGACCAGTGCAGAGAGCATTCTCGGCCGCACGGTTTTCGATCTGCATTCGCGCCAGGTCGCAGGCCGGATCGACGCTGCCGATCGCATGGTGCTGGACAGCGGCACGCCGAGCATCCTTCCCGAAAGGGTGAGGCGCGCGAATGGTGAAGAGGTGCTGACGATTACTCGCAAGCAGCGGGTGGGTCGGCCTGGCCGGCATTTTCTGGTCACGACGATGGAGGACGTGACCGCGCTCGCCACCATCGACGCGAACGGCATGCCCATTATCCCCTCGCTCGAACATGTCGATTTCGTCGCCTCCACCTATGGCAAGGATGAAGATCGCGATTCCGCAGGCGGTCTGCTGAAAAGCAAGGCAGTGCTGGTGGTTTCCGGAAACGGGCGCTTTGCCGAAGCCGCCTGCCACCGGCTTGCCGCGAGCGGCATGGATCATGCCGTGGTGAGGAGCGAGGAAGAACAGCGTAGTTTCATCGATATCGCCGCTTCCGCAGGCGTCGGCATCGATGTCGTCGTTGTCGACGCCCAGATGAGTGTCACATGCCTCGATATCGCGGCTGCGCATGACCTGCCGGTCGTCACCATCGAGGAAGAGGAGATCGACGCTTCGCTGCTGCATTATCTCGCCGTCGGCCTCAAATCGTCTCCGAAGGAAAAGTCCTCCGACGAGGACTGGGAGATCATGACCGAGGACCTGCCCAAAATCCTCAAGACTGGCGGCGTCTGCGAGATACTTCTCGTTGAGGACAACAGGGTCAACCAGATCGTCTTCTCACAAATCCTTGAGGGATTGGGGCTGTCCTGGCGGCTTGCCACGTCGGGTGAGGAGGCGTTGCGTCTTTTTGCGGAACAGGCGCCGTCCGTCGTCCTGCTCGACACCACGCTTGGCGATATCGACGGTTTCGAGGTCGCCCGCCGTATGCGTGCACTGGCCGGCGACGAGCGCATTCCCATCGTCGGCGTCATCACCCACGCTTTCGAGGGCGATCTCGACAAATGCCTGGCGGCGGGCATGGAGGACATGCTGCTGAAACCCGTCAGTCCCGATATGGTCGATGCCGTTTTTCTGCGCCTTTTCGGCAAGGATGCCCTGCGGCTGCAAGCCTGAAGCTCCTCCATTTCGGTTTTTTTGTTCGAGCCGCTGGCCTTGCGGAAACGCCGACGCATTTTCGGTGCGCGGTTCTATGGCTTTTTTAATACTTGCCCTGCATTGTGATCGCGGTCGACACGGGATTCACGAGATGCAGGAATGAAACGGGCAGAGCCGCAGGCGTTGCACGTCAGCCAGAACGAGCTGCAGGCGATGGCTTACAGCGATCCGCTGACGGGGCTTGGCAATCGTTACCGTTTGCGGGACAAAATCCGCATGCTCGCCAGCGAGCGTTCCAGCGATCCCGCGCCCTTCACCGTCGGCATTGCGAATATTGACGGCTTCAAACCCATCAACGATCTTTTCGGCGTGCAGGCGGGCGACGAGATTTTGTGCCAGGTCGCGCATCGGCTGAAGGCTTGCATTCCCGATGGCGCCGCCGTGACGCGCCATGATGGCGACGAGTTCGCCTTCGTGCTGCCGCTGGTATTCGAACGCACCGGCGCAGAGCGCATCGGCAACATGATCAAGGACGTGCTTTCTGCGCCTTACGATCTCGGCGACCGCAACGTCCGGCTTTCCTCCTCCTTCGGTTTTGCCATCTATCCCTTCGCCGGCGATGATTTCGAGGATTTGCTGAAAAGCGCCGAGACTGCGCTTTACCGCTCCAAGCGCCGTGGTCGTGGCCAGATAACGGTCTATTCGCGCGAGATTGCGCAGGAAATGAAGCGCGCCACCCAGCTGGAACAGGCGTTGCGTAACGCCATCATCACCGATGCGATCGACGTGCATTTCCAGCCCATCGTCAGGCTGGAAGAAGCGAAGGTCATCGGTTTCGAGGCACTCGCCCGCTGGAACGACCCCGATCTCGGTTTCGTGTCGCCCGCCGTTTTCGTGCCGCTGGCCGAAGAACGCGGTTTCATCGACGCGCTGTCGGAAGCGCTGCTGAGGAAGGCGGCGGAAGCGGCGCTGTTCTGGCCGCGAGAGCTTTTCCTGTCCTTCAACCTGTCTTCCGCGCAATTGATGGACCCCGGCACAGCGGATAATATTCTGTCCATCCTGTCGCGTGTCGGCCTTGATCCGCACCGGCTGGAGCTTGAAATCACCGAAACCGCTGTCATGACATCCGCCGATACCGCGCAGCGCATCATCAGCGAATTGCAGGGTGCGGGTGTTCGTATCTCTCTCGACGATTTCGGCACCGGCCAGTCGAGCCTTGGCCGTCTGCGCGACTTTACCTTCGACAAGGTCAAGATCGACCGCGCCTTTGTCTCCCGCATCAGCAGCGACCGTCCTTCGGAACATATCATCAAGGCCATCGTCGCCATGTGCGAAGGGCTTGATCTCGAGGTCGTCGCGGAGGGTATCGAGGAGCAGGCGGAAGAGGAAAAACTGCGCGCGCTCGGCTGCGCTATGGGGCAGGGCTATTTTTACGGCCGCCCCGCCGATGCCGCCGCCACGCAGCGCTACCTTCACGAAAACTATCGCGAGATCCTGTCGGATATTCCCTGAGAAATGGAATGGCCTTGCACATAAGGCTGTAGGGACCTCCCCAACCTCATCCCTGTGACGAGCACAGGAATGAGAAGGCGGCACGCGCCGCGCTTCACAACCGGTAGAGCGGCTCGAACCTGCCCTTGATCTCAATCCCGAGCTCGAATGTCTTTCCGTGCTGCGGATTGGCGGCAATGGCGTCGTCGTCAAGATTTTCGCGGGCGGATGTGATGAGAAGGCGCGACGCATCGGGGCCGATGAAGGCCGGGCAGGTGGTCTGTCCCGCTGGCACCAGATAGCGTTCGATGTGGTTGCCGTCGGCATCGTAACGATCGACCGCACCCATACCCCAGCGGGCGTTCCAGATATGCCCTTCCGCATCGCAGACCGATCCGTCTACGCCACCGTCGATGCCGGCGGTGTCAATGAACACCTCTGCCTTGCCGGTGGGAAGTCCCGTCTCGGCATCGAGCGGCACCCTCATCAGCTCGTTGACCTTGGTGTCGACGTAATATCCGGTCGCGCCATCGGGCGAAAAGCAGATCGAATTTGGAATGCTGACATCGGCAAAAAGCTTGGTCACGGTTCCCCTGGCAACGTGGTAGATGCTGCCCGCGCCGATTTGCGCCTTGCGGCCCATGGTGCCGATCCACAGCGCGCCCGAGGGATGCATACGCCCGTCATTGGAGCGGTTGTCGGGCATGTCATTTTCAAGCTCCGCATGCAGCGTCAACACGCCGGTTGCCGTATCGCGAAGGAAAAGGCCGTCATCGGAGGCGATCAATTGCTTGTGGTCGCTGATTTTCGCCAGTGCGCTGCCCATGAAGGGCAGGGCGTGCACCGTTTTGCGGCCGGAGGCGAGATGCAATTCATGCAGTTCGCGCCCGATGATATTGAACCACCAGGCCGTGCCGGTCGCCGGGTCGAAAGTCGGGCCTTCGCCAAGCGTCATCGGCGTTTCGTCAAGAACACGTCCGGCAAAGGGAAAAACGGTCGCCATGCTTTTATCCTCCAATTGCTGCATCATAGGCCGAAAGTGTGACGATGGCGCGCTCGCGCACCTCCGCAGCCGTCATGCCGGGCTTATAGAGACTGGTGCCAAGCCCGAAAGCGATGATGCCGGCGTTGGTATAGTCGGCGAAATTCTTGTCCGAGACGCCACCAACGGCGGCAATGACCAGATCCTTCGGCAGGATCGTCCGGATCGCATTGATGCCGGACGGGCCGATGATGCTGGCGGGAAAGAACTTCAGCCCGGTTGCTCCGGCCTTTGCGGCGACCAAAGCCTCGGTCGGAGTCAGAACGCCCGGCATCGTCACCATGCCCTTGACGCGCGCGGCGGTGATGACGTCGGCATCGGCGTTGGGGCTGACCATCAGCTTGCCACCGGCGGCGTCCAGCGCATCCACGTCTTCCGTGCTGAGCACGGTGCCGGCGCCGATCAGGCAATCGGCGGGCGCCATCTTCGCGGCGATCTCGATCGAGCGGAACGGATCGGGCGAATTGAGCGGGATTTCGATGGCGCGGAAGCCGGTCTCGATCAGCGCGCCGACGACGCCTTCTGTTTCCTCGGGTTTAAGGCCGCGCAGGATGGCGATCAGCGGATATTTCATGGCGGGGAAGGGGATACGCATGGTGGGTCTTTCGTCCTTGAGCGGGATAGCGAAAAGCGGTAGCGGTTTTCGCCTGGAATTCCGCTCCACTGAATAATCTATGACCAGATGGCATTTGCGGCGGCTAACAACCCGCGCCGAACGGCCTCGTCTGCGTCGATGACAGTATATTGAATCTCAAGGGCTGCGAATGCACCCTCGTAAAGCGCACCGAGCGCGCCGGAGCCGATCAGCACCACCGGCGTGTCCCGCCGTACGGAGGAATGCGCACCGGCGATTTCCAGTCCGATCATGATGCCGGAAAGCTTGGCCTTGGCGTCTGTCGCGGTGAGGCCGTGCAGCAATTGTCCGGAGCGCAGGGTGAACAGACGGTTGGTGGCGAGCTGCGGATTGGCATAGACGTCGCGCACGGCCGCCCTGAATACCTCGTGCTCGCCGGTAAAGGCGTCGGCTTCCGCCACCGCATGGGAAAGGATGGTCTGTTTCGAGATGACCTCGAACAGCTCACCGGTCATGAAGGTGGCAAAGCCCGTCACGTCGCTGCCATCCACCGTTACCCATTTGGAATGGGTGCCGGGCATGCAGACCAGCTTCCTGCCGCCACCGGCGGAGCTGAGTGCACCGAGCAATTGCGTTTCTTCGCCACGCATCACATCAGGTGCGTTTTTGTCCCGCTGCGCCAACCCCGGCAGAATGCGGACATCCCGTTCCTGACCCGGCACGCGCACCGCACCATCAAGAACCGCTGAAAGCGATGCAGGCACGTCGATATAACCGGCCTCCACCCAGCCCTGCCGCGCACCTGCCATGCCGCAGATAAGAACCGGCAGTTTTTCCGGTGCGCCGATGGCATCGAGATGCGATTGCAGCACCTCTGTAAAGCCGGTCCGCATGGCCGTCGTCATGCCTTCAGCACTTCTGCGCTCAGCCAGCACCGCGCCGGACCGGCTGAGCAGCCAGAGCCGGAAACTGGTCGTGCCCCAGTCGACGGCGATAAAAGCGGGTTCAGACATTATAACAGGCCTCCGTCTACGATTATGGATTGCGCGGTGATCGCGCTCGATGCCGATGATGCGAGAAACAGGCACGGACCCACCAGATCGGCGGCGACAAGCGTGCGCTTGAGACATTGCCGTGCCGTGGTCGAGGTGACGTCGTCGTCCGTCAGCCACAATTCTTTCTGCCGTTCCGTCACGATCATGCCCGGCAGCAGCGTGTTGACGCGGATATTTTCCGGCCCCAACCGTCCGGCCAGGCTTTTCGTCAGGCCGATGATGCCGGCCTTGGCTGCCGCATAAGAAGGAAGCTCGCCCATGTTCAGCAAAAACGAAATCGAGGAGAAATTGATGATGGCTGCGTCCTGCGCCTGCCGCAGATGTGGCAAGGCGGCCTGAACCGTGAAGAACATCTGCTTGAGATTGACGGCCTGATTGGCATCCCAATAGGCTTCTGTGACGGTATCGATGTCGTGGCGGTCGTCCCATGCGGCATTGTTGACGAGCACCTTGATGCCGCCGGTTGCAGCTGCTGCCGCCTCCACGCTCTGCCGGGTCGCCGCAATATCGCGCAGGTCGGTCTTGAAGAAATGGACCGGATGGCGTGCGGCATGAGCAAGCCGCGCAACGAGCGCCACACTCGGCTCTTCGGCGATGTCGATGAACGCGACCCTTGCGCCCTGCGCCGCAAAGGCCTCCACCAGCGATGCCCCGATGCCGGAGCCGCCGCCGGTGACGAGCACGCCCGCGTCCTTGAGGTCAGGGAAATGGGCTTGCATCATCGACATCGTCTCGTCCAGTGAGGGGCTTGATTGTTCCATTATTTGGAACTAGATTTTACTAAGTGGAATTATTCTCTTGGCCGCAGGCTTATGTCAAGACAGATGACGGTGGATGTTGCCATGCCCGATCACAAAAACCCAAATGACAGCGAGCATGAGGTGGTTCCTGCCTTGGATCGAAAAAAGGAAAGCGTAACCGGCACGCTTGGTAAGGCCGTCTCGCTTCTGGAGCTTATCGCCCTTGCCGAAAAACCGATGCGCTTCACCGACGTTGTCGAGGCTTGCGGCCAGCCGCGCGGCACGGTGCACCGCCAGCTCGCCCATCTCGTGGCCGAAGGTCTGGTCGATCATGTCGCCGACCAGACCTATGTCGTGGGTCTGAGGCTGCTGCAATTGGCTGCCAAGGCCTGGAGCGGCAATGATCTGCGCAGCGTTGCCGCGCCGCATCTGGCGGCATTGCAGGAGGCGACGCAGGAATCCGTGCATCTTGCCGTTCTGAACGGCGGGCAAGTCACCTATTTGGACAAGATGGAGGGCAAGCATACTTTGCGCATGCATTCGCATGTGGGCAAGACATCCCCCGCCTACTGCACAGGGGTGGGCAAGGCCGCGCTGTCAATGCTTTCCCCTGACGAACTCGCTGCACTTGCCGCAGAGCTGGACTTCCACCGCTTCACGCAAAATACGATCGTAACCCCGCAAATGCTGGCGCAGGATGTGGCCGCCATTCGCAGCAATGGCTACGGTTTCGACCTTCAGGAGCATGAAATCGGCATCCACTGCGTTGCCGCGCCGGTATGGGCGCCGGGGCGCAATTTTCTCGCGGCGATTTCCGTCACCGGCCCAGCCTATCGCGTGGATGTGGAGCAACTGCGGAAATGGGGTCCTCTGGTGCGCGAAACGGCCGATCAAATTTCGGCGGAACTTGCCTGCAGATTATCTCCGGTTGCGAATGGTTGAGAAAAATGGATGCGTGAAGCTGTTGGTTTCCGCTCCAAAAACGGCAGATCGCGCGCCGATGCGTGTAAGTGAAATCTTATTTTCGATTATTCGGAATTAAGTTTCAACTTTTGTTTGCATGAATCATTTTGGCGAGTAACATCCGCGCAATTTCCGCACGAAGGCAGGCCTTTGCGGCGGTATTTTCTCTTTTTTGAAGAACCGCTTCATGCAGAAAACAGAGACGGCCGCCGTTCAGTCGATTGGTGTTGATTGCGTTCGCGAGATCGCCGGTCTCAACACGCAATTCGATATATTCCGGTTTTTGAAACGGCTGACGGAAGCCTGGGGATTCAAGGCCTTCATGGTGCTTGACCTCTCGGCCGAAATGGCGAGCGAATTGTCGCAATGCACCATCATCACCAGCTGGCCGGCCGAGCTTTTGCAGCGTTATGATGAAGAGGGCATGCTGCAGAGAAGCCGGGTGATGGCGCAGTTAAAGAAATCGACCACACCCTTTTCCGTCTCCCTGGATTTTCTGGTCAGCGGCGACGAAAACGCGCCGAAGAAACCGGTCGTCGGACTTTTTGAGCGGTTCGATATGATCAATTCGGTGTGGTTCCCCGTTCACGACATCACCACGATGCGGGGAGCGGTGTCCTTTTCCGGTAACAAAACGACTTTGCCCACCAGCCAGCTAGCGGAACTTTTTTACATTTCCAGCCACATCTTTGCCCGGCTATCTGAAATCCGCCGCCTTGACCTGCGGGTTCCCGAGACATTGAACGAGCGCGAGATAGATTGTCTGAACTGGACGGCCGCCGGCAAGACCAGCGCCGAGATCGCTGAAATCATGATGCTCTCGGAACATACCATCAATCACTACCTGAACCGTGCGACGAAAAAACTCGATACGGTCAACCGCACCCAAGCCGTCGCAAAGGCGCTCCGGGTCGGTCTGATTAAATAGCGAAACCGCAAATTTATCATTGTGATAAATGGGTTCCTGGGCGATCCTTCTTTCGAATCACCGGGAAGGAGAAATCGTTTGCCGGAACGGCATAGGATAAAAGCGGGGTTTTCTCCGACTGTCGATTGCGCCGTACTGATAGCCGCTGCCGAAAAAGGCTTTGCTGCCGACGAAGGCGTCGAACTGGAACTCATCCGAAAACAATCCGCGCGCGCCGTGCTTGCAGCACTTGGCGGGGACGAGGTTCAGATCGCCCATTTGCCCGCCGCGGTTCCCGTCGGTTCCGCGGTTGGCCTCGATGACCTGCCGGCCGATATTGTCGGCGTCTTCACTCTTTCCCTTGGCGGATCGGCAACGACCGTTTCGCACGGATTTTTCGACGAGCTTTACCGGGAGGGCATGAAGCTGCCGGACCCGGCCGCGTTCGGGCGGGCGATGGCCCGTGTCTGTTCCGCGCGCCGGGCGGCGGGTGAAAAACCGCCGGTCTTTGCGATAGAGGATATCGTGTCCACGCCGTTTTATGCGTTGCGTTATCTGCTCGGAAGCTGCGGTGTGCTGCTCGGCCGCGACATGGAAATCGTTGAAGCCCTGCCGAAGGCTATGCCGGCGCTTTTGGAAAGCGGCAAGGTCGATGCGCTCTGTACCGCCGAACCGGCGGGCAGCGCTGTGGTGCTGGGTGGCGGCGGGCGGATCGTCACCACGGGAGCGCTGATCTGGCACAATGCGCCTGAAAAGATACTGGCCGTGAAGCGGCCCTGGGCGGAAGAGAACGCCACTGTGCTGGAAGGCTTGCTGCGTTCGCTTTATCGCGCCGGCGAATGGTGCGCCAACTCCGCCAATATCGAGGAACTTACCGGCATTCTTGCCGCCCCCCATTATATTGACGAGAACGGCGAATTCTTGCTTCCGGCGCTGACGGGCTATATTTCCACTTCGCAAAGGGACATGCAGCGTTTTCAGGAGTTTTTCGTAACAAGCGCCAAGGCCGCCAATTTCCCCTGGCAAAGCCAGGCGCTGTGGTTCTTCAGCCAGATGTTGCGCTGGGGCGAGGTGCCCCCCGATCGCCGGTTCGATGCAGCCGTGGTGGAGGCCGCGCGCAATGCCTATCGGCCGGATATCTTCCGCAAGGCGATGAAGCCGCTTTTCGTGCCGGTGCCGGGCGCGAACCTGAAGCTGGAAGGCACGTTGCGGGAGCCGGTCCATGTCGGGGCGTCACGCTCGGGTCTTGTCCTCGGCCCCGACTGTTTTTTCGATGGTCGGGTTTTCGATCCGGAAACGCTTGATATGGACGACGAAATCTGAAGTCTGCGAATAAACCGTCGCGGTGATCCGCTGTTTGCGGTTTGGCATTGGCGAACGGGCCGCGTTTGTCTATGGATGGCGCGGAATGCAGCCCATATCCGGCGGGATGATGTAGCGGAGTAAACATATGGCAGAGGTCAGCAAGCACCAGGTCGAAAAGGCTTTGGAGGCAGTCATCTATCCGGGCAGCGGCAAAAGCATTGTGGCGCTTGGCATGGTCTCGGAAATCTTCATCGCCGACGCGAAAGCCTATTTCTCTATTACCGTCCCGGCCGACAGGGCAGCCGACATGGAGCCGTTGAGGCTTTCGGCTGAACAGGCCGCCAAGGGCGTTCCGGGTATCGCCGGTGCCGTCGTCGCGCTGACGGCGGATCGCAAACCCGGCACACAACAACCCGCACCGGCGCGCCCGGCACCAGCACCCGCGCGCCCTGCGGCTGCAACCGGCCGCCCGCCCGCGCAGCCCGGCTCGTCGAAGGTCGGCGTTCCCGGCGTCGGCGCGATCATCGCCGTTGCCTCGGGCAAGGGCGGGGTCGGCAAGTCCACGACCGCCGTCAACCTGGCGCTGGGCCTGCAGGCGCTGGGCCTCAAGGTTGGCATGCTCGACGCCGACATTTACGGCCCCTCGCTGCCACGACTGCTGAAGATTTCAGGACGCCCGCAGCAGCAGGAAGACCGCATCATCATTCCCATGGAAAATTACGGACTGAAGGTCATGTCCATGGGATTTCTGGTGGATGAGGAAGCGGCGATGATCTGGCGCGGGCCGATGGTTCAATCCGCATTGATGCAGATGTTGCGTGAAGTCGCCTGGGGTGAACTCGATGTGCTGGTGCTCGACATGCCGCCTGGCACCGGCGACGCGCAACTCACCATCGCCCAGCAGGTGCCGCTCGCCGGCGCCGTCATCGTCTCCACGCCGCAGGATCTGGCGCTGATCGACGCGCGCAAGGGCATCACCATGTTCCGCAAGGTGGAAGTGCCGCTGCTCGGCGTCGTCGAGAATATGAGCTACTTCATCGCACCGGATACCGGCGCGCGTTATGATATTTTCGGCCATGGCGGTGCCAAGGCAGAGGCTGAGCGGATTGGCGTGCCGTTCCTCGGCGAAGTGCCGCTCACCATTTCCATCCGTGAAATGTCTGATGCCGGAACGCCGGTGGTTGCCGCCGAGCCGGATGGTCCGCAGGCCGCCATCTACCGCGATATTGCGGAAAAAGTCTGGGCCCGCATCGGTGCGGGCGAAAGAAAAGCCGCCCCGAAAATCGTTTTCGAATAACGTACCGGTTAAGGAAGAAAAAAGGCCGGACGGTTGTCCTGCCTGGATATATTTTAAAAACAATATGTTAACTGGTGGCTTCGGGAAAGGCCGATGCATTTGAACGCCAGAGATGCATCGCCTGCAATGCTGTCGCGAGAAAATATTGCTTGATTGGGTCTCGCTTTGGGAGCATAGCCCTGCGCCGTTTGGTTCTTGGTCCGTCAGTCCGGCGGGATGTGAAAATCCCGCTCGTTCCGGTGTTCCCTGAAGTGTTGTCCAAAGGTTTGCCGACCTTGAACAGGATATGTTAAGCAGCATTGCGGCTGAAGCCAGCGATGCGGACCGGAGAAACGGATTGATAAAAGCCTATCGCGCCAACTGCGAGGCGATCAGCCTGTCGCCAGACGACGGCCGTGAACAGATTCCCGACGATATCGTCTGGATCGACCTTATCAATCCGACGAGGACGGAAGAGCAGTATGTTGAAAAACTGCTGGGGCTTGAGCTGCCCACCCGCGAGGATTTGAAGGATATCGAACCTTCCAGCCGCCTTTACATGGAAGATGGCAACGTCTTCATGACCGCCTCTCTGGTTTGGAAGGCAGATTCCGACGGTCCGCGCCTGACAGATGTCGCCTTTATTCTTGCCGGCAAGCGCCTTGTGACGATCCGTTATGCCGAGCCGAAATCATTCCACCTCTTCACCGCCGCCATCACCCGCGTGCCGCACGAGATGCGCAGCGGCACCGCGCTGTTGCTGAAACTGCTGGAAACCATCGTCGATCGCACGGCGGAAATTCTCGAAAACTCGGTGGCAGGCATCGACAATCTCGCCGCCGATCTTCTCGGCAGCCAGGCGCGCAGCAAGCGCAAGGCGCCGCGTTATCTGGAAGACCGACTGACGAACATTGCCGCCTATCACCGGCTGATCTCCAAGGTTCGTGACAGCCTTGCTTCCCTTGCACGCCTGCAGACTTTCCTGTCCACAAGTGGGCAGGTCCAGCAGGACAAGGAAGCGAGGGAACAGAGCAAATCGATCGGTCGGGATATCCAGTCGTTGAGCGAACATGCCTCCTTCGTTTCCGGCAATCTGACATTCCTGCTGGACGCTTCTCTCGGCATCATCAACATTGAGCAGAACGGCATCATCAAGATCTTCTCGATCGCGTCGGTCGTGTTCCTGCCGCCCACTCTGGTGGCGTCGGTTTACGGAATGAACTTTCAGCTCATGCCGGAGTTGAACTGGACGTTTGGCTATCCACTCGCGCTCGTCGTCATGCTGATGTCGGCAATCATCCCGTTTCTCTTTTTCCGTTGGAAGGGCTGGCTCTAAGGAGCCAGGATCATCATGTCTCAAATCGCAGACAAGGACTTTACCGAGAAGCCGGATTCGGATGACAAGCATCAGAACAAGGGGCTTTATGCCGCGATCCTTGGTTCTATCGGCGTCGTCTACGGCGATATCGGCACCAGCCCGCTCTATGCCTTCCGCGAAGCGCTAAAGCCGATCGCCTATGATGGCGTGACGAGAGAAGAAGTCATCGGCCTGACATCCCTGATGATCTGGTCTCTGACGATCATCGTGACGTTCAAATATATCACGCTCCTGCTGCGCGCCGACAATGACGGCGAGGGCGGCACACTCTCGCTTCTGGCGCTGTTGATGAAGACGGCGGGCACTCACCGCAGCGTTCTCATCGTGCTCGGCCTCATCGGCGCAGCCCTGTTCCTGGGCGATGCCATGATCACGCCGGCGCTATCAGTGCTTTCGGCGGTGGAGGGTCTGAAGCTCGTCACTCCGGCCATGGACGACTTTATTATTCCGATCTCCGTCTGCATTCTCATCGGCCTATTCGCGATCCAATCGCACGGTACGGGAACGGTGGCGAAATTCTTCGGACCGATCACCGCTGTCTGGTTCCTGGTCATGGGTTTAGCCGGCCTCATTCACATCGCCGATGATTTCGGCATTCTCTATGCCTTCAACCCCTGGCATGCGGTCGAGTTTCTCGCCAATGAAGGCTTTTATGGCATCGTCGTGCTGGGCGCGGTTTTCCTGACGATCACCGGTGCTGAAGCGCTTTATGCCGATCTCGGCCATTTCGGCCGCCGTCCCATCCAGTGGGCATGGTTCTGTCTGGTTTTCCCGGCGCTGACGCTGAATTATCTCGGTCAGGGCGCGCTGGTTCTCAAGGACCCGGCGGCGATGTCCAATCCGTTTTACCTGATGTTCCCGCAATGGGCGATCCTGCCGGCCGTCATTCTTGCGACCGCCGCCACCATCATCGCCAGCCAGGCGGTTATAACAGGCGCGTTCTCGCTCGTGCGTCAGGCGATCCATCTCGGCTATCTGCCGCGCATGGAAATCCTCTTCACTTCGGAAACCAATACCGGGCAGATCTATCTTCCTGCCGTCAACACCATCCTGCTGTTCGGCGTCGTCGCACTGGTGCTCACCTTCAAGAGTTCGGATGCACTGGCCACCGCCTACGGCATTTCCGTTACCGGCGCGATGGTCGTCACCAGCATGATGTTCTTCGAATTCGTTCGCAAGCGCTGGCAATGGTCCATCTGGCTGGCGATTGGCGTGCTGGCGCCGCTTCTGCTGCTGGAACTGATTTTCCTCGGTGCAAACCTGCTCAAGATACATGATGGCGGCTATGTGCCGGTGTTGCTGGCAATCGCTTTCACCATCATCATGACCACCTGGCAGCGCGGCTCGAAAATCCTCTTCGCCAAAACCCGCCGCAGCGACGTGCCGCTGAAGGCTTTCGTGGCTTCGGTGGAAAAGGAAAGCGCCCATGCGCCGGTGCGCGTGCCCGGCACAGCGATTTTCCTGACTGGCGATCCGGATGCCGCACCCGCTGCATTGCTGCACAATCTCAAGCACAACCACGTCCTGCACGACAAGAACGTGATTTTGACGATCCGCACGGAAGACCAGCCGCGCGTCCGTCCCGAAAATCGTTACACACTGACGAAGCTGAGCGATCGTTTTGCCGTGGTCGAACTGCATTTCGGCTTCATGGAAACGCAGAACGTCACCCAGGCGCTCGGTTACCTCAGGCGCACGGGTTACAAGTTCGACATCATGTCCACCTCGTTTTATCTCGGTCGCCGCAAGCTGGTGCCGGATCCGAAATCGGGCATGCCCGGCTGGCAGAACCGACTGTTCATCGCGCTTGCCGAAACGGCCGCCGATCCCTCGGACTACTTCCGCCTTCCGGCCAACCGCGTGGTGGAACTCGGGTCTCACGTCGTCGTCTGATTATTAGAAGGTGGTTACACATTAACGTGAAGCCGCGCCCGCGCGCGGCGTTAACCAAGCATCAAGGTTAATAAGAGATTCTCGAACACCTGTAACAAATATGGTTCCTGGTGTTCGGAGTGCTGGTTTTGCGTTCGAAAAGAGTAATGCGTCGTCGGTCCTTTGCGTCCCTTCAGGCATGGACCTCACCCGTTGTCTTCGGCCTTGCTGCCTGGCTCGTCTTTCCTTCCATTGCCGCACGCGCTGATTTGGCCTCCCTGCTGGCAGGGCTGGACAATGGCGGCGAGCAATGGCGCATGGTGCTGACCGCGTCTCCGGCAGGCTCTGTCCATAATGCCTCGCTTACCTTTAACGATGCGGAAGGGGAGGCGGCGTTGCATGGCAGCGGCATGACGCTGCCCGATGGCCGCAAGGTTGCTTTCGTCACCAACAAGAAGGGTGACGAGACGACACCCGACAGCGAGCGCGTCAACCGTGCCGCCAAAAAGGGTCGCATCGTCGCAACCGAAATCATGCAGCCGCCAAAGGCCTTCACCGCCGGTTCCGTGCTGGAACGCACCAGCATGCTGGATATAGAGCCGCTGAAGCGCAAGGACCGCACGGCTTTCGTGAAACCGAAACGCGGCAGCGACGTCAAACTTGCCTCCTTCTATTTCCGCCGTGAAGAAAAGAAGGCGGACAAAAGCGTCTCTCCGATGCTGGCGGAACTCGTCACCAACAGGACTCCCGATATTCTCGCCACGGCTTACGCGCCGGCCGAACCGGACTTCGCCCGTGAATCGCCGTTCGACGCCATTCTGAAAAAGCCGGAGGCCGGCCGCTTCGTGCCGTTGATCGGCGCGGACGATCACGCATGGGCGGCAACGCCGCTGCCCGCTGCCGTGTTTTCCGCAGCCGAACAGCAATGCCTCGCATCCGGCATATATTTCGAGGCGCGCGGTGAATCGGTCAAGGGACAGGCGGCGGTGGCACAGGTGATCCTTAACCGCGTGCGCAACCCCGCTTATCCGAAAACCATCTGCGGTGTGGTTTATCAGAACAAGGACTGGCGCAACCGCTGCCAGTTCTCCTTCGCCTGCGACAATATAAAGGACCGGGTGAATTCCGAACGTCACTGGAAAATGGCCCGCGAAGTGGCCATGGCAACCACCGCCGGCAAAATCTGGCTGACGGAAGTGGGCTCGGCGACTCACTATCATGCCGTCTATGTTCGTCCCGCCTGGGGAAAATCCATGAAGAAGGTCGGCAGGATTGGCTTGCACGTCTTTTATCGAACCTATGGTGGCGGCTGGAGCTGATACCACCGCCAATTTGTCGCAATTTGCGTGTCAAAAATGCCGATTCCCGGGGGAAACATCGTCGACAAACGGCGATTTGGCGTTAAGCCTTTGTTTTCAAATATTTAATTTGTGAAAAAACAAGCTTCGCCAGTGCCTTGACTAGCGAAGCCCCTAAAACTATGTTGCGCGCGACTTCAGAGCGGGCTGGAACAGGCTTAATCCGTCACCGTTTACAACTCCAAAGGGTTCTGGCATGGCTGGAACGGAGAAAATGGGTGGGATTTTAAGATGACTGGCAACCGTGACGATAGTCTGGACGAGCGTCGCAAGCGCCTTGCCGAAGAGTTGGCAAAGGTGAAGGCGGAGGATGAGGCGGAAGTGAGGGCGGAGACCAATGCCGCGGAAAGCCGGAAAGGCTTTGCGATGGCGGTGAAGCTCTCATCGGAGTTCATTTCGGCCATCGTGGTCGGCGCTATGCTGGGTTATCTTCTGGACTATTTTGTCGGCACGACGCCGTGGGGGATGATCGTTCTTCTTCTTCTCGGTTTCTGCGCAGGCGTATTGAATGTGTTGCGCTCCACGGGCGCGGTGGCAAAGCCGCCGCTGCTTGAGAGAGCCGACAAGCGAGACGAGGGTGGAAAAGACGGCGTTTAAGCTGTTTTTTCTTGCAGTTGAGATGCCGCCATGAGCGGCGACAGGTAAAGAGGGCAGCCGGTGGCAAACGATCCGACCCATCAGTTCTTGGTGCAGCCGATCATTCCGATCGAAATTGGCGGCGTCGATTTTTCCTTCACCAATGCGTCGCTTTTCATGGTCGCGACCGTGGCCGCCGCTTCCGGTTTCCTTTATTTCGCAACGTCGAGCCGCGGTCTGATCCCGACCCGCATGCAGTCCGTTGCTGAAATGTCCTATGAATTCATCGCCTCCATGCTGCGCGAAGGCGCCGGCAAAAAGGGCATGGTGTTCTTCCCATTCGTATTCTCGCTGTTCATGTTCGTGCTGACTGCGAACCTTCTCGGCATGTTCCCGTATTTCTTCACGGTCACCAGCCAGATCATCGTCACCTTCGCGCTTGCCTGCCTCGTCATTGGCACGGTCGTCGTTTACGGTTTCTACAAGCACGGTCTGCATTTCTTCGGCATCTTCGCACCTTCTGGCGTGCCGAAGGCGCTTTTGCCGCTTGTCGCGTCAATTGAAATGATTTCGTTCCTGTCGCGTCCGATCAGCCTTTCCGTTCGTCTCTTCGCGAACATGCTGGCTGGCCACATCACGCTCAAGGTTTTCGCAGGCTTCGTCGCCTCCATGGGTGCGCTCGGCGCGCTCGGTATCGGCGGTGCAGTCCTGCCTCTCATCATGACGGTCGCAATGACCGCTCTCGAATTTCTCGTTGCCTTCCTGCAGGCTTATGTGTTCGCGGTACTGACTTGCATGTACCTGAACGACGCCGTGCATGGTGGTCACTGAGAAGTAAAGTCGCTGGCCCCGGCAACGGGCGCCAAAAGATAGCCGCAACAACCAATATCTCAAGGAGTCTCACATGGAAGCGGAAGCAGCAAAGTACATCGGCGCAGGTCTCGCATGCCTCGGCATGGCTGGTACGTCCCTCGCACTCGGCCGTATCTTCGGTGATTACCTCTCCGGTGCACTGCGCAACCCCTCTGCTGCCGACAGCCAGTTCGGCCGTCTGGTATTCGGCTTCGCCGTTACGGAAGCTCTGGGCATCTTCTCGCTGCTCGTAGCTCTCCTTCTCCTGTTCGCTGTCTAATAACGGCATCAGGTCTGGATCACGGCTCGCGCAAATTGCGTGCCGTGATCCTTCGCATTTGCAGTCCCCCTGGAGGTGAGCATGTTCGTGACCGAGGCTTATGCCCAGTCAGCACCGACCGTAGGTGAAACGCATACGGAAACTCCGGCTGTCGGCCAGCCGCAACCGGAAGCCACGCACACGGAAACCGGTGTAGCGCACGGCGCCGAACACGGTGCTTCCGGCGTTTTCCCGCCGTTCGACCAGTCTACTTATGCATCGCAGGTCCTGTGGCTGGCGATCACGTTCGGCCTTTTCTACCTGCTCATGCAGAAGGTCATCGTTCCTCGCGTCGGCGGCATTCTTGAAAACCGTCATGGGCGCATTGCACAGGATCTCGATGAAGCGGCACGGCTGAAAAGCGAAGCCGACGCAGCCGTCGAAACCTATGAAAAAGAACTCGCGGCAGCCCGCGCCAAGGCAAGCTCGATAGGCTCCGCGGCACGTGACGCCGCCAAGGCGAAAGCCGATGCCGACCGCGTCGCTATCGAAGCCGGACTTGCCGAGAAGCTTGCCGCCGCCGAAAAGCGCATTGCGGGTATCAGGGATCAGGCATTCGCGGATGTCGGCGCCATTGCCGAGGAAACCGCGACCGCAATCGTTGACCAGCTGGTTGGCGCCAAGGTCAAGGATGCCGACGTCAAGGCCGCCATTGCAGCCGCTTCGACTGTGAAGGGAGCCTGATATGGCGTTTGATGCATCATTTTTCGCTCTTGTCGGTCTTGTCCTTTTCTTCGTCCTGATCGCCTATCTCAAGGTTCCGGGCATGCTCTCAAAGTCTCTGGACGAGCGCGCACAGAACATTCAGGACGAACTGGCCGAAGCCAAGCGTCTGCGCGAAGAGGCACAGCACCTGCTGGCCGAATACCAGCGCAAGCGCAAGGAAGCCGAAGCTGAAGCCGCAGGCATCGTTGCCGCTGCCGAACGCGAAGCGGCCGCCCTGACCGCCGAAGCCAAGCAGAAGACGGAAGAATTCGTCGTCCGCCGCACGGCCTTGTCGGAACAGAAGATCAAGCAGGCCGAAGAAGACGCCATCGGCGCCGTTCGTGCCGCCGCCGTGGACATCGCCATTGCAGCTTCCGAGAAGCTCATTGCCGAAAAGACCACCGCTGCCGCAAAGGCCAAACTTTTCGCCAACACCATTGGCGAAGTGAAGTCGAAGCTGAACTAAGTTCATCTCGGGCTATTCAAAACCCCTCCGGCACCCGCCGCGAGGGGTTTTTTGTTTTATGCCTCAACCACGGGCGGTGTTGGCAAGCTCGCGGTTGCACACTGTGGTGCCGGCTTGCCGCGTGTCTATCGATGTCTGTCGACCTTTGGAGAAAAAGCATCGGCTTTGAGGACTGGATGCTGGCCGGCAATTCGCGGCGGCCAATTTGTCGAGGCTTGTTAAGTGATCGCGGGATAGATTGTCTTGGCCTCGAGCGCTATCAGCACCGCCAGTACAAAAGCTGCCGCGGTGGCAACCAGAAATGCGCCACTGAAAGCCAGGCCTGCTTTCGCGACACCCAAGCCAAGATCCTGCATCAGCCATCGTATCTGTGCCTGCGCATACCAGATCGTGGCGAGCGCGATAATGGCGAGCCCGAACGTAAGGCCATGTTCCAGAGGCATGGATGCAAAATCGAAACCCAGAACCAGGACAAATGTAAACGGCGCAGCCACGTAACATTGGCTGAAGAACGGCGGACGCAGGGAGTTTCGGGTGATCCTCACCCGTTTCCACCGCAGAAGCGTGACGGCCATACACAGCGGATAAATCCCGAATATAACGCCACGCGCTATGAGCAGGTTCGAACCCGAACCAAGCTCCCGGGCGGCCAATGTGGGATCGTAAATGGTCGGAAGGGAGGCGGAGAGCCCCTGCGAAAATAGCAGAGTGATCAGGAGGAAGAGGGGTGGACTCAGTGTGTCGTCATACTGGTCCTCGAGCCGATCCGCGAGTTCGCTATCGGCGTAGCGCATCATGCTGAGCGGTGCGACGACCGATCGCCACATTGTCAGCGGATAGAAGAGGAGCCATGAAACCAGCTCGTAGAGAAGTTCCTCGAGCGACTTCAACAGTTTCATGAAATCCAAATCTCTTCTCCCAAAGCCCGTCAAGTCCACGCATTGAGATAGAATTCTACCAGTGGAGACGGAGATCGTCACCTCATGGCAGGGCGCTGAAATCCGGGGCAAGGCCGCATTCGCCGCTTCAGGATCGTGGTTTTCGATCAGTCCTGTTTCAGCGGCCTGAAACTCATCCGGTGCAGCGGGCAGGGGCCATGGCTTTCTATGGCGCGCAGGTGGGCTGGTGTGCCGTAACCCGCATGGCCTTCGAAACCATAGGAGCTGTGCACTACACCGGCCCGTTCCATCATCCGGTCACGGGTCACCTTGGCGATGATCGAAGCGGCGGCGATTGAGAGGGAGCGGGAATCGCCCTTGATGACTGCCTTTGACTCGCAGGTGATGCCCGGCGGCTTGTCGCGGCCATCTGCCAGCACGAGGGCTGGGGAGATTTCGAGGCCGAGTACGGCGCGACGCATCGCGTCGAGGCTGGCGCGCAGGATATTCATGGTGTCGATAAGGCCGGGGCCGGAGGAGGCGACGGAAACGATCGATGTTTCCATGATTTGCAGAAACAGGCTTTCCCGTTTCAGCTTGGTCAGTTTCTTGGAATCGTCAAGACCACCAGGAATATTGTCGGGATCGAGAATGACAGCTGCCGCAACCACTGGTCCCGCGAGAGGCCCCCGGCCTGCCTCATCCGTGCCGGCCACGGGCCAAAGCCCCTTCTTCCTCGCTTCAAGTTCGAAGGAGAAATCGGGGCCCGTATCGGCGAGATCAAAGAGGGCAGGAGAATCGGGTGTGGTGCGGCGTTTCATGCGGCAGAAACTTGCACACACACCCGATCTCCTGCAAGCCCCCGGAAGCGGGCGATGACGGGCGCGGCCAGCCGGGTCAAGGGGCGTGGCCAACCGTGCCCCTTAGGTCGTCATGACCTTTGATCCTCCAACGGGGCGGCGGAGGAAAAACGATCGCACGCGAGGCGGCGGGTTCCGGGGGTGATGTCCGACGGGCCAGGGAAACCCGCCGGGCATTTCGTCAAGAGCATGGCCCCGTCAACAGGAAAGGGCTGCCACTCCTTATGTGTCTGCACCGCTGGGTATCGTTGCGCGCATCGTAATGCGCCTTCGATCGGCCAAGCGGGCCTCATATTTTCAAAGCAGCGACAATTGCACGCCGGCACCTCCCGGCGGCACGAAGATATCGTCGCGCAGGTTAATGCCGCGGCGGATGAGGCCAAGCCGTTTCGTCGCCATTTCGAAACGCCTGCCGATCTGCCATGCATAGGGACCAGCACCCTTCATGCGTTTTCCGAATTCCGCATCGTAATCCTTGCCGTCGCGCATGGAGCGCACCAGCGACATGACATGCCGGTAGCGGTCCGGATAGTTGCGCAGCAGCCAGTCGCGGAAGAGGGGGCTGACCTCCAGCGGCAGGCGCAGCAGCACATAGGAGGCCTCCGTTGCGCCAGCGGCCTTGCCGGCTTCGAGAATGCGTTCGATCTCATGATCGTTGAGTGCGGGAATGACAGGTGCCATCATCACCGCCACGGGAATGCCGGCATCCGTCAGCGCCTTGACCGCTTCCAGCCGCTTTTCGGGCGTGGCGGCGCGCGGTTCCATGCTGCGTGCCAGCTTGCGGTCCAGCGTCGTCACGGAAATACCAACCTTGACGAGACCTTTCTTGGCCATGGGCGCGAGAATATCGATATCCCGCTTGATCAGGGCCGATTTGGTGACGATGGCGACGGGATGGTCGGCCTTTGCCAGCACTTCCAGTATCTGCCGCATGATCCGCCATTCGCGCTCGATCGGCTGATAGGGGTCGGTATTGGTGCCGATGGCAATGACGCGCGGCTTGTAGCCGGGCTTCGCCAGCTCCCTTTCGAGCAGCTTTGCCGCATCCGGCTTGGCGAAAAGCTTCGCCTCGAAATCCAGCCCCGCAGAGAGCCCCATATAGCTGTGCGTCGGACGGGCGAAACAGTAGATGCAGCCATGTTCGCAGCCGCGATAGGGATTGATGGAACGGTCGAAAGGGATGTCAGGCGATTCGTTTCGGCTGATGATGCTGCGCGGCTTTTCCACCTGCACTTCGGTGCGGAACTCCGGCAGCTCCTCGAGGGTCTGCCAGCCATCGTCGAAAACCTCCCGCTGCAGGGCCTCGAAGCGCCCGCCCGGGTTAAGTCCGGCACCACGCCCGCGACGACGGTCGATCTCGATGCGCAGGCCCGACGCATCGGCCAGCGCATTGGCAATGTCAGGCGTATGGCTCGGCTGGAAAGCAGCCTGCCCCGAAAGCGTATGGTCTCTCATCTGGATGCTCCCAGGGTGCCGCACGCCTCTCAAGGCAAGCCAACGCCCTAAACCGTTTCCACTCGAACCGGCGTTTCATTGCCTCTTCGAATGATTAAATTCCTACCGCAGAAACGAGAACATTACAAGAACAAAAAATGCAAAATCGATAGCTGGCAGACCCGCGGCCGGGGTCTTGTTTGTATCAATCCCACCTGAAGGTGGGCTAGAGTTAAGCCTGAACGGTCGCGGATTTTCTGACATCCAGTGCAGTGGCAATTTATTGTGCGATGCGTTAGAGCTATGCATATGTTGACAGTCATAATGGAATGCCGGGATCAGGAACCGGAACTGGCGCATACGCTGTCTGCGCTTGTAACCGGGGCCGTGGAAGGGCTGGTAAGCGACGTTGTGATCCTCGATCACGGTTCGCGCGATGGATCGTCGCGCGTCGCCGATGCCGCTGGTTGCCGTTTTTATGCGCAATGGGATATTGAGGATGTCATGCGCTCGGCGCGCGGGCATTGGATCCTGCTGGTCGAACCGGGTGCGCGTCCGCAGAGCGGCTGGATCGAAGAGATTCTCGAATATGTGGCTGTCTGTGCCGAGCCCGCGCGTTTCTCACCGTCCCGGTATCACAAGCGGCCCTTTTTCAGCCGGATAGTGCGCCGCCGTCCTCCCTTGGAATGCGGCTACCTGATGCCGAAGAAACATGCAGTGGCGATCGCAAAATCCGGCATGGCCCTGACACAGCTCGTGCACGCGCAAAAGCCGCGCCGCCTGAATGCGGAACTGGTTCCCGCCTGGACGGCGAGAACTTCCAACTAACCTGCAACGATGATGAAGCTGCTGTCCCTAGCGGGCGGTGATCACCTTGCCGGGGTTCATGATGCCGGCGGGGTCAAAGGCGTGTTTGATGCGTCGCATCAGGTCCATTTCAATGCCAGGCCTGATCGCGGCCAGCTCGTCGCGCTTCAACTGGCCGATGCCATGTTCGGCCGAAATCGAGCCGCCGAGCGACAGCACGATGCCGTGCACGATCTCGTTCATATCCCGCCAGCGACCGATGAATTCAGCTTTGTCCGCACCAACCGGCTGGGAAATATTGTAGTGGATGTTGCCATCGCCCAGATGGCCGAAGGCGCAGACGCGGGCGCCGGGAATGGCGGCAAGAACGGCCTTTTCCGCCGTTGCCATGAATTCCGGTATCTTCGACACCGGAACGGAAACGTCGTGTTTGATAGAGCCGCCTTCCGGCTTTTGCGCATCCGACATGCTTTCGCGCATATGCCAGAGCGCCTGACGCTGCGCTTCCGATGAAGCGATCACCGCATCCTCGACCAGCCCGGCCGAAAAACCGCGCTCCAACAGCGATTGCATCATTGTTTCAGCCGTCTCAGCCGAATCGGAGGTGGAGATATCGATGAGCGCGTACCAGTCATGCGGCGTTTGTAGCGGATCGCGCACGCCGGGAATATGTTTGGCGGTGAATTCCACGCCGATGCGCGGCATCAGCTCAAAACCGGTCAGCGCTGTGCCGCAGAGGTTCGACGCCATTTCGAACAGCTTCAACGCATCGTCGGTGGATCGAAGACCGGCAAAACCCACCTGATGGCCGAGCGGCACGGGGAAAAGCTTCAGCACCGCACCGGTGATAACGCCGAGCGTGCCTTCCGAACCGATGAAGAGATCGCGCAGATCGTAACCCGTATTGTCCTTTTTCAGCCGGCGAAGCCCGTCCCAGATTTCACCTGTCGGCAGCACCACTTCAAGCCCCAGGCAAAGCTGGCGCATATTGCCATAAGCGAGAACCGCCGTGCCGCCGGCATTGGTGGCCAGATTACCGCCGATGCGGCACGAGCCCTGCGAACCGAGCGACAGCGGGAACATCCGCTCCACGGTCGATGCGGCCTTGTGGATGTCGTCTAGAATGCAGCCGGCATCCGCAACGATGGTATTGGCGACCGGATCGATGTCGCGGATACGGTTCATGCGCTCGAGCGAGAGGATGATGTCGGTTCCGTCAGCACGCGGCGTCTGGCCACCCACAAGGCCAGTATTGCCGGTCTGCGGCACGATGGGCGTGCCGGTCTCGCTGGCGAGCTTCAGGATGGCTGCAACCTCCTCGACAGTGCCGGGCTTGAGCAGCAGCGGTGACGCACCATGGTAAAGCCCGCGATTCTCCACAAGACGCGGCGCCATTTCCACAGCGTCGCGCACCGCGTTTTTTTCGCCGACAATGGCAGTGAAGCGGTCGAGGATGTCGGAGGAGGGGGCTGCGATTGTCATTGGCGTCTCGCTGTCATTTGAAACGGTGGGCGAAATGGTGAAGTACCGTCAGCCTCGCGGCGCGGCGGCGCGGGAAAGGCGGTCATTGATCGCCTCTCCAAGACCGTGTGCGGGAATGGTTGTGACCGCGATTGTCGCGGCACCGCTCGCATCGGCTGCTTTGAGATAATCGAACAGATTGGCGGCCGCCTCGGCAAGGTCGCCGGAAGGGCTGAGGTCGAGAACGGTACGGGCCGTCTCTTGTCCCTCAACCGCGATGCCGCCGAACCGGATCAGTGCCTCGTCGGAAGAAACGGACGTCGCGTCGAGGCGAACAGCTGCACCGGGCGCATAATGCGAGGCGAGCATTCCGGGTGCCTCGATGGCAGCTGATGCCTTTTCCGGCCGTTCGAGCTGGGTGCCGGTGATGCGCTCGATCTCCTCGGTGACGATGCCGCCGGGACGAAGCAGCCGCACCCGCCCGTCGTCTTCCACTTTGACGATGGTGGATTCGACACCGACGGAGGCAGCACCGCCATCAAGAATGAGGTTGATCCTGTTACCGAGATCAGCCTCGACATGGGCGGCACTGGTGGGGCTGATCTTGCCGGAACTATTGGCACTGGGCGCAGCAAGAGGTTTGTCGAACCGGCGGATCAGATCACCGGCGAAACCCTGCGGAACGCGAATGCCGACGGTATCGAGCCCCGCCGTTGCGAGTGAGTGAATGCCGCTTGCCGGTTTCAGCGGCAGAACCAGCGTCAACGGGCCAGGCCAGAAGGCTTCGGCGAGGCGTCGCGACACGGGATCGAAAACCGCATAACGTTCGGCCATGGCGATATCGGCCATATGGCAGATCAGCGGATTGAACTGTGGCCTGCCTTTCGTTTCGTAAATGCGGGTAATGGCCGCCGGATCGGTGGCGTCCGCAGCAAGGCCGTAGACGGTTTCCGTGGGCAGGGCGATTGGCTGGCCGCGGGAAAGCTCCTCGACGGCCGCCTGCAAGGCGGTTTCCCGCTCGTTTTCGATATCGATATGACGCGCCATGATGCTGCCTTTCAGGGCGTCAATAGCGTATTTCAGGGCCTTATGGAAAGCGCTATCGTGGCTTTTATATTGCCTTGATGATCTTGCGCATCTCGTCCGAGCGGGCGCCGAGCATAAGCACGTTTTTGAGCGCTACGCGCGGGTCGTGGGTCTGGAACAGCAGGCCGCCGCGATGGAAGGAGGTATCGATGGCGACGTTCTTGTTTGGAAGCGCGTTGATGGCGACTGCGAAATACATCCGCGAATAGCGCGCATCGATGTTTTCGAAGAAGTTCTCGGCCCCGCTCAACTCGGCGAAGAAATTCGCGAAATAGAATGACCAGAGCACATGGCGCTCTGCGTCGAAACTGGTTTTCGCTGCCGTGACATGGCAATAGCCGAGATGCGGCCGCTCATCCAGCAGATGGTGGAAAACCATCTTGGGAAAACGGATGGACTGGTGAAAGCCATTGAGACGGCTATGGGTGGCATCGGCAGCAGCCTCGAGCTTGCGTCCGGTCATCGCCGCCACTTCTTCATGGCTGTAATAGACGCGTTCCCTCGGCAGCCAGCGTTCTTCGTAGCGGCTTATGCGCCCGGTTCGCAGGAAATCCGAATGCGCGGTCTTTGAACGTATCGGCGTGACCGAATGTTTGCCGGCATCGAAATAACGTATGCGTGTCGCCTTCTCCACCCGGAACGCCCTCGTTGTTGTCGATCAGGCAATATAGTTTAGGGCATGTTAAAACTCCGTTGCGCCACAACCCCCGTTTTTTAACGGGTAGAGAGGGAGCTGCGCGACATCATGCGTCATATTGCGACGTGGTTTCCGGCGGGGAATAGCTGCCGGATTTCGCAGCGGAATGGCGTGCAACGGCCATTGGCGCATGTCGCAATTTGTCGCCAATGCGGAAGCCGATGTCGCTGTCTGCGCTACCGCAAATGAACGCTGATGTTTAGATGGGATCACACTTCCGCAGTCCGATAAATGGTGTGGGGCAGGGCGGTTTGATCGAGGATTTGGCCATGGAATTGCGTGATACCGTACTGCGTCAGCTGAAGAACCGCCGCGAAGGCTTCAGCCTGGAACAGTCTTTCTACACGGACCCGGATTATTTCAATCTGGACATGGAAACCATCTGGTACCGCGACTGGCTGTTTGTCGGCCATGATTGCGAAGTGCCGAAGGCCGGTAACTACATCACCGTTCAGGTCGGCGCCTATTCCGTCGTCATCATTCGCGGTCGCGATGGACAGATTCGCGCCCTCCATAATTCCTGTCGCCATCGCGGTTCCCGCGTCTGCTCTTCTCATAAGGGCCAGTCCGCACGCCTCGTCTGTCCCTATCACCAGTGGACCTACGATCTGGACGGCAAGCTGCTGTTTGCCCGCCATATGGGCGATGATTTCGACAAGGCTGAATTCGGCCTGAAGCCGGTCCACTGCGAAACCGTTGCCGGTTACGTCTTCATCTGCCTGGCAGACCAGCCCGCCGATTTCGCGCCGATGCGCGCCGAGGTCGAAAGCTACATGGCGCCGCATCGCATCTGGGAAGCCAAGGTTGCGCATGAAAGCACGATTATCGAAAAGGGTAACTGGAAGCTCGTCTGGGAAAACAACCGCGAGTGCTACCATTGCGCCGCCAACCATCCGGAACTCTGCCGCACCTATCCTGAAAACCCGAGCGTTACGGGTACGGACGGTGGTGCAAGCGATCCCGAGATCGGTGGCCACTGGGCACGCTGCGAGGCTGCCGGCCTGCCGAGCCGCTTCAAGATCGATCCGAAAGGCCAGTTCCGTGTTGCCCGCATGCCGCTGATCGGCGAGGCGGAAAGCTACACCATGTCGGGAAAACGCGCCGTGCGCCGGCCACTTTCGGATGATGTCAGCATCAGCCATATCGGCGCGCTGCTTCTGTTCCATTATCCGACGACCTGGAACCACTTCCTCGGCGACCACACCATTTCCTTCCGCGTGCTGCCGCTCAACGCCAATGAGACCATGGTCACTACCAAATGGCTGGTGCACAAGGATGCGGTTGAAGGCGTGGATTACGATCTCGAGGATCTCACGCACGTCTGGAACGAAACCAACGATCAGGACCGCCGCATCGTCGAGGAAAACGCCTTCGGCATCCGCTCGCCCGCTTACCAGCCCGGCCCCTATTCCATGGAAGACGAGGGCGGCGTGATGCAGTTCGTCAACTGGTATGCCGATTTCATGGTTGACCGGCTGTCGGGCGACAAGGCCCGCCTTTCGGCAGTAGCGTAACGCGAAGATGAATATGGCTGTGACCTACAAGCACATAGACGAGATGAAGCCGTGGAGCGATAAGCTTCACCTACTGGAATGCATTTCGGTGACGCCCGAGACGCCTGACGTGATGACATTCCTGTTCCGGTCGGAGGATCAGAACTGGTTCCGTTACCTGCCGGGCCAGTTCGTGACGCTGGAGTTGCCGGTAGGCAAGGAGCCGCTCTACCGCACCTACACATTGTCCTCCAGCCCGTCGCGGCCCTATGCGCTGTCGGTCACGGTCAAGGCGCAGGCCACCAGCATCGGCACGCGCTGGATGTTCGACAATCTGAAGCCCGGCATGAAAATCCGGGCACTCGGCCCGCTCGGCGATTTCTCTTATGTCCGGCATCCCGGCGACAAATACCTGTTCATCTCGGCCGGCTCCGGCGTGACGCCGATGATGTCGATGGTGCGCGACATGAGCGACCGCGCGCCGCAGAGTGACATCGCCTTCATCAATTGCTCGCGCTCGCCATCCGATATCGTGTTCCGTCACGAGCTGGAATATCTTGCCCGCTTCATGCCGAAACTGTCGCTCGGTTTCATCGTGGAAAATTGCGGCCGCACTGATCTCTGGTCCGGCTTGAAGGGCATGGTCGACAAGGCCAAGATTGCGCTTCTGTCGCCTGATTTCATGGATCGCACGGTGTTCTGTTGTGGACCGGAGCCTTTCATGGCCGCCATCCGCTCCATGCTGGATGCTTCCGGCTTCGACATGAGCCGTTACCACCAGGAAAGCTTTTCGCCAGCCGCCCCGGTTGCTGTGGGCGAGAGTATTCACACCGTGGCGGATGGCGAAGCACTCTCGATGGTGGGGTTTACGCTTTCCGGCAAGGAAGTGCCGTGCCAGCCCGGCCAGACCGTTTTGATGACGGCGCGCGCCGCCGGTGTGCGCATCGGTGCCGCCTGCGAATCTGGAATTTGCGGCACCTGCCGGGTGCTGAAGCTCTCCGGCGAGGTGGAGATGAACCACAATGGCGGCATTCTCGATGACGAAATCGATGAAGGCTATATTCTCGCCTGCTGCTCGCGGCCCTTGACCGACGTGAAGGTGGAAGCCTGAGCGCACGAAATCCTGCGTCTTATGCGGGAATCTATTTTTGAACCGGAACCAAAGGTCTTAAAACTCGTTTGCACGTCATCGAATTCTTTTCGGGTGTTTCAATGGGGCTGCCCCTACCTCCGACAAGACCGAGTAGTTAGAAAGCGCGGTTCAACGCGCTACAGCAAACGGAGGAAAGATCATGATGAATTTCCGCACGACGAGCGTCGCTACGGCGGTTGTCCTGTTCCTGACAAGCTTCACGCCGTCGCAGGCGTTCCAGGCGCCTGTTCCGATGGCGAAGCCGGCAATCTCAACCGAGAATGTAGTGCCGGTGCAGTATCGTGAATGGGACCGCCGAGGTGACCGCAGATATGGCGACCGCATGTATCGTCCGCGCCCGTCGCGGGACGGATATTATAACGGCCATCGCGGCTATCGCGACCGCCGTCCGGGCTACCGCTATCACAACGGGATGTGGTTCCCGCTGGCGGCCTTCGCCACTGGCGCAATCATTGGCGGTGCCATGGCGCAGCCGAGACCGGCTTATGGCGGCAGCCATGTTGCCTGGTGCCAGAACCGTTGGCGCTCTTACCGCGCCTACGATAACAGCTACCAGCCGAACAGCGGTCCGCGTCGTGTATGCGTATCTCCATACAGCCGTTGAGCACGCCTTCCGAAAGCCCGGATCTGATCCGGGCTTTTGCTCTCGCGTGCCGAGTTTCGGTAACCGAAGCGTGACAACGCCGTTAATGCTGGGTTCAGGCGAAAGCGCCTAGCCTGCAACCTGTGATGTTCCAGCCAGCACCGACAAACTGGCTGGATAAAAAGAAAAAGGTGTTATTATTCACGTGCAACGGCCTGTCGACCGTCGTGAATGGAGGAAGTCAGATGAGAAGCTATGTGAAGAATATCCTGGCTGTCGGTCTTTCTGCAATCGTGGTTGCAGGAGCGATTGTTCCCGCTGAGGCAATGCCATTGCTGATGGCGCCGAAGAGTGTCGAGACCCTGGGTAACGATGCCGGCAAGAATGTCGTCAATGTGCAATACTGGCGCGATCGCGACAATCGTGGCGGCTGGGGCGGCGAACGCCGCGGCTGGTACGGCGGCCATCGCGGTTATCGCGACTACCGCCCGGGTTATCGTCACCACGACGGTTACTGGTTCCCGCTCGCAGCCTTTGCGACGGGCGCGATCATCGGCGGCGCACTGTCGCAGCCGCGCGAAGTCTACCGTCCGGTTCCGGAATATCGCCCGCGTCCGGTCTACCGCGAATATCGTCCGGTCCGTCGTGCCGGCATGAGCCAGGCGCATGTGAACTGGTGCTATGGCCGGTATCGGTCCTACGATGCCTATAGCAACACGTTCCAGCCCTACAATGGCCCACGCCAGCCCTGCTATTCGCCTTACAGCTGATAGCATTACTCCGTCACTCCGGCCTTCATCCGGCAAGACGGAGTAGCGATTGACCAGCCTGATAGTTATTACGAGCCGCCCGGATACGGGCGGCTTTTTGTTTTCACAGAATGCGCGCCCGCTTCAGCACGAACCAGGCAAGCATAACCGAAATCACGATGAAGATGCTGGCCGCCATCGTGCCGCCGGTGCCGACCGTAAATGGCAACTCATCCGTGTTCATGCCGAAGAAGCCGGTGACCAGCGATGGCGGCAGCAGGAATGCCGTCATCAGCGACAGGATATAGAGATGCCGGTTAGTTTCGGACGAGAGCTTGGAATCGATTTCCTCGTGCAGCAGCCTTGCGCGTTCCTGAAGGGCGTAGACATCGTGATCGACGGCCTCGAGGCGGCCCATCAGCCGCGAGGCGACATCCTCGAAACCGTCAGGCATCTCGTCCTCATCGGTGGCAGACGCCCGCCGCATCAGGGTGAGCACCGTGCGCAGATGCCGGTGGAGGCGAACGACCGTGCGTCTGAGCGGCGCAAGCCGCCGCCGCTCGTCGCGGTTTTCGCTGTCATAGACCAGGTCCTCGATGGCGTTCAGCTCTTCGGTCGTTTCCATCACCAGGCTGATCAGCGAACGCTGGAATTCCGCGACGAGGCCTTCGAAGACATGGGCCGGCGTGAGGTAGCGGTTGGAATTCTTGTCGACTGCCGCTTTCAGCCGGTCCACTGAGCGCAACGGTTGCAGACGGGTGGTAATGATGAAACGGTCGCTGACCGCGAAATGCAGCCAACCGAAATCACGCGTTTCCTGATCGAACTCGCGCTGGAAATCGACCAGCGTCCCATAAAGTGACTTTTCATCCACCGTGATGGACGGATGGGTTTCATGGGTGGTGAGGCTTGCCAGCGCTGCCGGATCGAGACCATCGATCGTTTCGAGAAAGCCAGCCACCCGCTGATCCGCGAGATTGAGGTGCAGCCAGAAGAAGCCCTCGCATTGCGCCATCTCGCCAAAGCCCGCATCGGGCGCAAGCCGCCGGCATGGCGCCGTTCCAGGGTGGAATTGATAGGCCCAGACAAGGCCGGGGATAGCGGGCGTTATGAGATCCATCGTGGCAGTCCTGACCGGCGGAATGGGAGGGAGGCGTCCGTCGCCCCAAGACGGAAACGGCAGCGGTGGCACGGCACCTGTCAGCGCATGCTGAGCAAATTCATATGACAGTTTTATAACAATCCCGCTTAAAAGGCGGGAATTTTCAAATTGACGTTTACGTAAAAATCATTTAGCCCGAAAGCAACAGCACGATAGGCAAGAGCTTCGGGAGGAGGCAGCATGTATACCGCGCCGGTGGATGATATCGCCTTTACACTCAAACATGTGGCGGGTCTGCAAGACGCGTTGTCCAGGGGTGCTCTGGGAGACCTCGGTGAAGATGTGGTCGATGCCATATTACAGGAGGCCGGCCGTTTCGCCACCGAGCAGGTCGCGCCGCTTGCCGATATAGGCGACCGACAGGGCGCGCGGCTGAGCGACGGCAAGGTCTCAACGCCGGACGGCTGGGCCGATCTTTACCGGCGCTGGGCTGAGGCCGGCTGGAACAGCCTCACCGCACCGGAAGAATTCGGCGGCCAGAACCTGCCGCATATGCTGAACGTCGCCGCACTCGAAATGTGGAATTCCGGTTCCATGGCTTTCGCGCTTGCGCCGACGCTCACCATGGGCGCGGTGGAAGCTCTCGTTGCCCACGGTAGCAACGACCTGAAGCGCATCTATCTTCCCAAACTCGTCTCCGGCGAATGGACCGGCACGATGAACCTCACCGAACCGCATGCGGGATCGGACCTTGGCGTGCTGAAAACCCGTGCCGAGCGTAATGGTGACGGCACCTACCGCATTTTCGGGCAGAAGATTTTCATCACCTGGGGCGAACATGACGCCGCGGACAATATCATCCACCTCGTTCTCGCCCGCCTGCCGGATGCGCCGGCCGGCACGCGCGGAATTTCGCTGTTCCTCGTGCCGAAATTCCTGCCCGAAGACGACGGCACGCCGGGCAGCCGCAACGACGTCTTCTGCCATTCGCTGGAGCACAAGCTCGGCATTCACGGTTCGCCCACCTGCACGATGATCTTCGGGGACGGAAAGTTTGGCGAAGAGAAGGGTGCCTTGGGCTGGCTGATCGGCGAGGAGAGCAAGGGTCTCGCCTGCATGTTCACCATGATGAACAACGCCCGCCTTGCCGTTGGCATGCAGGGCGTGGCGATCTGCGAGGCGGCGACACAGAAGGCAATCGAATACGCCAGGGAACGCACGCAGGGCAAGGCGCCCGGCTGGCAGGGTTCGGGCATGAGCCCGATCATCGAGCATCCCGATATCGCCCGTACGCTGTTGACGATGAAAGCGCTGACGCAAGGTGCGCGCGCCATCTCCTTCAACTGCGCCCACGCCATCGATATGGCGCATGCCGCCGAGGACGTGGCTGAACGCGCTCACTGGCAGGAGCGCGCAGCTCTTTTAACGCCAATCGCCAAGTCCTTCTCTACCGATGCCGGTGTCGATGTCGCTTCCATGGGCATTCAGGTGCATGGCGGCATGGGTTTCATCGAGGAAACCGGTGCGGCGCGTTACCTGCGCGATGCCCGCATCGCGCCGATCTACGAAGGCACCAACGGCATTCAGGCGATCGACCTGGTGGTGCGCAAGCTGCCGCTTTCCGATGGCGCACAGGTGCGCGGTTTCATCGCAGAATTGCGTGAAATCGTCGCCCGAACTGCTGCCTCGAACCGCAGTGATCTCGGCGAGACTGCCCGTTATCTCGAAACGAGTCTCACCGATCTAGAAACGGCGACCGACTGGTTGCTGGAACGCCTGAAAGCGGGCGAAACCGAAACCGCGCTCGCCGGTGCCACGCCCTATCAGCGCCTCTTCGGGCTGGCGCTCACCGGAGCCTATCTTGCCAAGGGCGCCCTGGCCCAGGTGGATGACGGCAGGGGAGCGCATCGCGCATCGCTCTGCCGGTTTGCGGCGGAAAACCTGCTGGCGGAAACGGCAGCGCTGAGGGATCGCGTCATTGCCGGTGCAGCAAGCCTTGCCGCCGCCCGCGCCGTACTGGGTTAAGGAGAAAACCATGTCGGACGACCATATTTTAGTCGAGCGGGTCAGTCATGCGCCTGACGTTATGACCATCCGCTTCAACCGGCCGGAAAAGAAAAATGCCATCACCGATGCAATGTATCTGCGCATGGCAGAGGCTCTGAAGGCCGCCAATGCAGACCCGGATATCCGTGTCGTCGCGTTTCTGGGTACGGAAGGCTGCTTTTCCGCCGGCAATGACATGGCCGATTTTCTTGCCTTCGCCATGTCTGGTGCAAAGGGCAAGCTCGCGGTGCTCGATCTTCTGAAGGCGCTGGCAACCTTCGAAAAGCCGCTGGTTTCGGGCGTCGATGGGTTGGCCATCGGCATCGGCACGACGCTGAACCTGCATTGCGATCTGACCGTTGCCTCCAACCGCAGCCTGTTCAAGACGCCGTTTGTGGATCTGGCGCTGGTGCCGGAAGCTGCGTCCAGCCTGCTTGCGCCAAAGCTCATCGGCCATCAGCGCGCCTTTGCCCTGCTGGCCATGGGCGAAGGTTTTACCGCCGAACAGGCCTTGCAGGCCGGAATGATCTGGAAAGTCGTGGCGCCGGAACATGTCGAAAGCGAAACGCTGGCGCTTGCCACGCGGCTTGCCGCCAAGCCGCAGCAGGCGCTGAAGATTGCCCGCGATCTCGTGCGCGGCAATCCGGCAGATGTGCTGGCCCGCATCGATGAGGAAGCCCGCCATTTCACCGCGCAATTGCAGAGTGCCGAGGCGCGGGCCGCTTTCGAGGCATTCATGCGGCGTTAAGCGTTCCGGCAGGAATTCCTTGCGGTTAAGGAACCGGGTAATATGGCTTGGGTTAGATAACGCAACGTCATCCTTCGAAGGCCACCCGCCATGCGTCTTTTTGTTTTCGCCCTGACCGTCCTCCTCTCCGCTGCGACTGTCGCAGAGGCGGCGGCGACCGTGCCTTTGCCGGGTTCGAGCAATAACGTCATTTTGGCGCAGTCCACGCAAGAGGACAGCCCGAATTATTACTCCGGCAATTCCCGCGATCGCCAGCGCCGCGCGCGTTTCGTTTGCGTCATCACTCCACCGGACAGCGCCAATCGTCGTCGGCCCTATGTCTGCCCCATCGAGCAGGGCCGCGTTGGCGGCGCCTGCCGTTGCTCGGGCGTGGTCGGCAACGGCACTGTTGACACCGCCTGGTGATTATTTCTCCAGCGTCGCCACCGCTTCCACATGCGGCGACCACAAGAACTGGTCGACCGGCGTGACGCGCGTGACGCGATAGCCGCCCTCCACCAGAATGGCGAGGTCGCGCGCAAGCGTCAGCGGATTGCAGCTGACGGCTACGATTTTCTTCACCGCGCTGCGCGCAAGTTCCTTGCACTGGACTTCCGCACCGGCGCGCGGCGGATCGAACACAACGGCATCGTAATTCTTCATTTCGCTCGTCATCAACGGCCGGCGGAAAAGATCACGCTTTTCGATGCTGACGGGTTTCAGGCCCTGCGTGTTGCGCGCGGCGAAATCGAGCGCTTTCAGCGGCTTGTCCTCTGCCTCAACCGCATGCACGCGGCCGACGCGCGCAAGCCGCAGCGCAAACGTGCCGGAACCGCAGAAGAGATCGGCGATGCGTTTGGATTTGCCAACATGGGCAAGCACCAGTTCCGCCATGGCGTCTTCGGCCTGTTTGGTTGCCTGCGTGAAACCGCCGGCCGGTGGGGAAACCGGAATGCCGCCGAATTCGATGATCGGCTTTTGCGGTTCGATCAGGATTTCGCCTGATAGCGCGACACGGGCGATGCCACGCATTGCCAGCACCGTTTCCGTCAATGTGCGCCGCTGTTTGTCGCCGACGGATTTGATGCCTTCGACGGAAATGTCGAGGCCCGAAAGCGTTTCAAGAACGGTCATGCGGAACGGTTCGGCATTCGACGCAAGGGAAAGGCCGATTGCGCGCACGGCGTCCAGCCGCGCGACGATACCGGGCGAGGTGACGGGACATTCCTCGATGGCGACGATGTGATGGCTGTTTGCCTGGCTGAAGCCGAGCAGCAGGCCCTTTTCCGTCTTGCGGGCGGCAAACACCGCGCGGCGGCGCTCGCCGGGGCGACAGATGACGAGATCGTCTACTGGCGGCGTCAGGCCTTTCGATCTCAGCGCCGAAACCACCAGCTCCCGCTTGAAGGCGTGGTAGGGCTGGTCGGCAAAATGCTGCAGCGAACAGCCGCCGCAGGTGCCGTTAACGCCCTCGGGGCCGAAGTGGCGGCACACGGGTTCGCGGCGATCCGCGGAGGCTTCCGCAATCGAGATGATGGTGCCGGTATCCTTGACCTTGGCGATGGCCACCGTTTCGCCGGGCAGGGCGAAGGGCACATAGACCGGGCCGTCGGGACAGTGCGCAATGCCGTCGCCCTGGGCGCCAAGGCTCTTGATGCTGACGGTCTGCGTGCTCATGGCTTTTCGCCTCCGAGAAGAAATTCGATATTGCCATCGCCGCCGGAAATCGGCGAGGGGATGAGACCGAGGCTCTTCCAGCCCATGTCTTCAACGAGCCAGCGTTCCAGTTCGGCAGCAACGGCAGGCGCCGTTTCCGGCTCTTTCAACAGCCCGGCCTTGCTGATGGCATCACGGCCTGCCTCGAATTGCGGCTTGACCAGCAGAACCGCGTGCGCGCCGGAGGCGGCAAGTGCGAGTGCCGGGGCAAGGGCGAGCTTTATGGAGATGAAGGACACGTCGGAGACGATGAAGTCCACGGACCGGTCATCAATGTCGTCGGTTGTCAGGAAGCGCGCATTCAGCCCTTCCAGATTGGTCACGCGCGGATCGTTCTCGATCCGTGGATGCATCTGCCCGTGGCCGACATCGATGGAGGTGACGTGTTTTGCGCCGCGATGAAGCAATACCTCGGTGAAGCCGCCGGTGGAGGCGCCGACGTCGAGGCATTCATGGCCCTTCGGATCGAGCCCGAAGTGATCGAGCGCGGCGGTAAGCTTGAGGGCGGCGCGGGAAACGTAGGCCTGCGCCGGATCGGTAATGGCGATCTTGACGTTTCCGGCAACGGTTTGGCTGGGCTTCGTGGCCGTTTTCCCGTTGACGCTCACGGTGCCGCGCGCAATCGCATCGCGCGCACGCGAGCGGCTGGCAAAGTGGCCGAGCGAAACAAGAAGCTGGTCAAGCCGTTCATTTTCAGGTGTTTTGGACATGGTCCCGTGTCAATGACCGCCAAACCCCGCAGATGCAAGCGATTTATCGCGCGCAAGGCTTCGCAACGGCACCATTTGCCGCAGCGCAGGGTCGTTTCGTGGTCTTTAACAGCATATGCGATTAATCCAATATAAAGGCTTGTATTGCACTTTGTCTGCAAGGCCCGTGCGGCCAGTCGGAACCTGCCATGACGGCATCTCCTCCCATTTCCAAAATTGCGACCGTTGCAGCGCAGACGCTTGCTCCGTGGCATCAGGTCGCCGAGAGAGTTTGCGATGTCGCTAAAAAATTTCCCCATCAACATTAAGCTCATTGTCACCTTCTGCGTCTTGATGGGCGTTTGCCTGCTCGCCTCGGCGGTGGTCTTCTGGCAGACGCTGGGGAGCGAGCACGTCACGGTCCAGAACAACAAGGCCAACAACATCCTGCATGCGGTTGACGGTGCGACGGCCGCAATGCTGGAACAGGCCGTCAACCAGCGCGGCTTTCTGCTGTTTCGCAGCGACAGCACCTACAACGATGTTTTCGCCCAGCGCGATCTGATGCTGAAGAAGCTTGGTGAAGCCCGTGCGCTTGCCGCCGGCCAGCCGGACATTCTGAAATCCATCGATGACATGCAGGCATCCGCCACCGTGTTCTTCAAGGAACTGGCGGAACCGCAGCTTGCCGCCCGCAAGACGACCGAAGCACCGATTTCCGAAATCATCGAGATCGGTCGCAATCAGGCCAAGGGTCAGCTCGACGGTTTCCGCGCCTCCGCCGCCAAGATCAAGGACCAGCTGAACGGCTTGTCGGCAAGCTACGCCGCACAGCAGGACGCTGCCGCACTCAACCTCAAGCTCGCACTTCTGGGTGGCGGCGCGGTTGCCGGTCTCCTGGCCGTGGCCCTCATCTGGGCGCTGTCGCGCTCCATCGTCACGCCGATCGTCGGTATGACGGCGGCTATGAGCAGGCTTGCCGATGGTGACATGACCACGGAAGTTCCGGCTCTCGACCGCAAGGATGAAGTCGGCAAAATGGCGAAGGCCGTTCTCGTCTTCAAGGAAGCCGGGCTGGAAAAATCCCGCCTTGCCAGCGAAACCGAGCGCATGCGCTCCGCAACCGAGACCGAGCGCCGCCGCAACGAAGAAGAGAAGGCCCAGGACGAAGCCGCCAACGCCCTTGCGCGTGACGAGCTTGGCAAGGGTCTTGCGGCTCTGGCGGAAGGCGATCTCGCCTACCGTATCGAAACGCCGTTCGCCTCCTACATCGACCCCATCCGTATCGACTTCAACAGCGCTGTCGAAAAGCTGCAGCAGGCCATGCGCGCAGTTGGCGAGAATGCCGCTGCAATCAATGCCGGGGCTTCGGAAATGCTCTCTGCTGCCGACGACCTGTCTCGCCGCACCGAACAGCAGGCCGCTTCCATAGAGGAAACCGCCGCAGCACTGGAAGAAGTCACCACCACGGTGCGTGACAGCGCAAGGGGTGCTGAGGACGCTGGCAATCTGGTTCAGCGCGCCCGCAGCGGAGCGGAAAAATCCGGCGTTGTGGTCCGCAAGGCGGTTGCCGCCATGCGCGAGATCGAAAAATCATCAGGCGAAATCGGCAATATCATCGGCGTCATCGACGATATCGCTTTCCAGACCAACCTGCTTGCGCTGAACGCAGGCGTCGAAGCCGCCCGTGCGGGTGATGCGGGCAAGGGGTTTGCCGTCGTCGCGCAGGAAGTGCGTGAACTCGCCCAGCGTTCCGCCAATGCCGCAAAGGAAATCAAGACGCTGATCGGCGCTTCCAGCCAGCAGGTGGAAAACGGCGTCAACCTCGTCGACGAGACCGGCAAGGCGCTCGAACTCATCGTGGCGGAAGTCGAGGAGATCAACACCCATGTCAGCGCCATCGTCGTCGCTGCCCGCGAACAGGCGACTGGTCTGCAAGAAATCAACACGGCCGTGAACACCATGGATCAGGGCACGCAGCAGAATGCCGCAATGGTTGAGCAGCAGACCGCTGCCAGCCATTCGCTCGCCCGTGAAGCGGAAGCGCTCAATAGCCTGCTCGGCCAGTTCAAGGTGGGCGGCGTTCGAGGTGCCGTTGCCGGCGCCGGCGGATATTCTGCTCCTCGCCAGTCCTCGGTGAAGCCTGTCTACCAGTCCGCACCCGCAGCACCAGTCAGAAAAGCCGCAGTGAAGCCTGCCTCCACAACCGCAAGGCCGGTCGCTTCACCCGCCCGCGCCCTTGGCCAAAGCCTCGCCCGCGCCTTTGGCGGCAAAGCGGAAGCGCCGGCTGCCAAGGATCAGGACTGGACGGAGTTCTGAGCCTGACGGTCACGATCATCAAGCGTGAATCAGGGGGCTGTGAAGCCCCCTTTTTGTTGCTAGATTTACGGCGCGAGCACTCAACCACGCGTTCTGTCGCAGTTTCCCAACAAAGGTGATTTCGAGATGGCACCTAGGATCAAGTTGAAAGTTCTGGATGGTGCATATGGGGTGGCCCGACTTGAGGCATCTGAAGCCATTCCGGCCTGGGCCGATGGCGGTGGCTTCGTCAGTATCACCCGGACCGATGATGAGCTTTCCATCGTCTGCCGGGAAGATCGTATACCTGGGCATGTCAGATCTGATACGGGTTGGTCCTGTCTAAAGCTACAGGGGCCATTTGCCTTCGATGAAACGGGCATCGTCTTGTCCGTTATCGAGCCGCTCTCGACCAATGAGATCGGTATATTCGTGGTTTCGACTTTCGATGGCGACCACCTGCTTGTGAAATCGAACGATCTGGAAAAAGCTTTCGTTCTGCTGAAAAATGCAGGACATTCGCTCATCTAATATCCATTTCGCAGCGACACTGATGCACTATGCGTTGGTGGGACGATGATAGTCTCACGCGGCGTGATCGGCCCGCATGGGGTGCCAGACGGAAATGTCGCGCGGGGCATCTAGAAGCTCGGGCAGGGCATCGTGCCACGCCTGCCGATAGGGACGATGGATCTGAACGTCTAGGACATCCTGATGGTCGCTCCAGGTCTCATGCAGCAGGAAGTGGTTTTCGTTTTCGCCGTCCCGATGCAGGGTTGCGTTCACAAAGGTGTTCTCGTGTCGCATGGCGTCGAGCAGATCATTCAGCAATCCTAGAAAACGTTCGCGCTGATCGGCACGGACCTTGAAGCCGATGAGATAGGTGGTGTGCATGGATAGTTACTCCTTTGTACCGTTCATCAAGGCGGCGCGGGTCTTGGCGTCGGCCGGGTAGAAACATTCCAGCACCAGCTCGGACAACGTCACATCAGTGGCGGTTCCGAAAACCGTGGTGGTCGAAATGAAGCGCAGCACGCCCCCGGACAACGGATCGCGTAGTTCAAGCGGTATCGCCAGCGGATCGGCCCCGGCGGAATGCCGTGGAGCTGCAGGCGCGGGATAGGCGGAAAGTTCCGCATGCAGCCGGGAAAGCGTCTCGTCTCCGGTATCTTCGACTTGGCGGCGTAGGCGATCCAGCAGGTGATGCCGCCATTCGGCAAGATTGACGATGCGTGTACTCAAGCCATCAGGATGCAGGCTCAGCCGCAATACATTGAGGGGCGGGTGAAGCAGGTCTTCGGATATGCCGGCGAGAAGCGATTTGATCGCATCATTGGCAAGAACCAGATTCCAGTGGCGGTCGACGGCAAGTGCCGGGAAGGGCATGTGGCCCTGCACCACGGTTTCGACGGCCTTACGAACGGCCGTCATATCAGGCGCATCCAGTGATCGTTCGGAATGGATCGGCGCATAGCCTGCCGCCAGCATCAGCCGGTTGGCGGCGCGGGCTGGCATGGAAAGCTGCTCTGCCAGCCTCGCCAGCATTTCACGGCTGGGCGAAGATCGCCCGCTTTCCACAAAACTCAGATGGCGCGCCGATATCTCGGCATCGGACGCCAGATCGAGCTGGCTCAATCTGCGGCGCGCCCGCCATTCCTTAAGCACCTGGCCGACATGTTCTTGATGATGTGTCATGCCCCGCAGCCTAGCAGAAGATATCGGCAATGCGATTACCTCGCAGGTAATTGTTCTGCGTCACAGCCCCCGGCATGCTCAGGCCGTCAACCAAAAGGAGCGCAATCATGACGCAACATCTCAAAGTCGCCGAAACCTACCTCGCTGTCTGGAACGAGGAGAACGATGAACGCCGCCAGCGCCTCGTCAGCCAAGGCTGGGCTGAAATGGCGTGCTATACAGATCCTTTGATGCAGGGTGAGGGGCAGCAGGGGATTGCCGCGATGATCGAGGCGGCGCGGCAGAAATTTCCGGGATATCGCTTTGTGCTCACAGGCACCCCGGATGGCCACGGCAACTTCACCCGTTTTTCATGGCGTCTCATTTCGCCTGACGGAGAAGATGTCGCCGGCGGAACCGATGTCGTCAGCCTGAATGCCGAGGGGCGGATTGAAAATGTCGTCGGTTTTCTCGATGGCGCCGCATCCTGAGGCAGAGGCGGGTCGTCCCCCGCCTTCTGTCCCGGTAATGCTGTCAGCCGGCGAAACCGACGCCGGCCTGACGCTGGCCGAGCGCATTGAACACGGTGGAAACGATGCCGGCGCGGTCGAGGCCGGCATTGGCATACATGGTCTCCGGCTTGGCCTGCTCCACCCAATGGTCAGGCAGGGTCAGGGTCCGAACCTTCGGGCCGTGGTCGAGCAAGCCTGCGCTTGCCATGAAATGCAGCACATGTGCACCGAAACCGCCGACAGAGCCTTCCTCGATCGTCACCAGAACCTCATGATGAGCCGCAAGCTGGCGGATGAGGTCGAGGTCGAGCGGCTTGGCGAAGCGCGCATCGGCAACCGTGGTCGAAAGTCCGGCCGCATCGAGGTCCTCGGCCGCCGCCAGGCACTCCGCAAGGCGTGTGCCGAAGGAAAGGAGTGCAACCTTGGTGCCTTCCTTGATGATGCGGCCCTTGCCGATCTGCAAAATCTCACCGCGTGCGGGCATCTCAACGCCCACGCCTTCGCCGCGCGGATAACGGAAGGAAATCGGGCCTTCATCATAGGCTGCGGCTGTGCGAACCATATGTTTCAGCTCGGCCTCGTCGGACGCCGCCATAACCACCATGCCGGGCAGGGTGGCAAGGAATGTGGTGTCGAAAGAGCCGGCATGGGTCGGTCCGTCTGCGCCGACGAAACCGGCGCGGTCGATGGGGAAGCGCACGGGCAAGCTCTGGATCGCCACATCATGCACCAGCTGGTCGTAACCGCGTTGCAGGAAGGTGGAATAAAGCGCGCAGAACGGCTTGTAACCGTCAGCCGCAAGCCCCGCCGCGAAGGTGACGGCGTGCTGCTCGGCAATGCCGACATCGAAGGTGCGGGCCGGGAAAAGCTCGGCCATCTTGTCCAGCCCGGTACCATTAGGCATGGCGGCGGTGACGCCGATGATCTTGTCGTCGAGTGTCGCTTCCTGGATAAGCGCTTCGGCAAACACGCTGGTATAGCTCGGCGCATTCGGCTTGGCTTTCGCCTGTGCGCCGGTAATGACATCGAACTTGTTGACGCCGTGATACTTGTCCGCTGCCGCTTCTGCCGGCGCATAACCCTTGCCCTTCTGCGTCACCACATGGATGAGAACAGGGCCTTTCTGGTTGTCGCGCACATTGCGCAGTACAGGCAGCAGGTGATCGAAGGAATGACCGTCGATCGGGCCGATGTGATAGAAGCCAAGCTCCTCGAACAGCGTGCCGCCGGTTACGTAACCGCGCGCATGGGTCACGGCGCGGGTAATGGCGCGGTCGATGGTCTTGCCGAGATAGGCGGTGAGTTTCTTGCCGAAATCGCGAAAGCCCATATAGGTGCGGCCGGACGCCAGCCGCGCGAGATAAGCGCTCATCGCGCCCGTCGGCGGCGCAATCGACATGTCGTTGTCGTTGAGGATGACGATCAGCCGCGCGTCGAGCGCACCGGCATTGTTGAGCGCCTCAAACGCCATGCCCGCAGACATGGAGCCATCACCGATGACGGCGATAACCTTGCGGTCGCTCTGATCCAGCCCCGCAGCCACCGCCATGCCGAGACCGGCGGAAATGGAGGTGGAGGAATGGCCGGCGCCGAAATCGTCATATTCGCTCTCGGCCCGACGCGTGAAACCGGAAAGCCCGCCTTCCTGGCGCAGCGTGCGGATGCGCTCGCGACGGCCGGTCAGGATCTTGTGCGGATAACATTGGTGGCCGACATCGAAGATCAACCGGTCTTCCGGCGTGTTGAACACCTTGTGGATGGCAATCGTCAGCTCCACCACGCCCAGACCGGCACCCAGATGCCCGCCGGTGCTCGACACCGCGTCGATCATCTCGTCGCGCAACTCCCTTGCCAGTTCCGGCAGGTCGCGATCGTCGATCTCCTTGAGATCGGATGGAAAATTCACCCGGTCAAGCAATGGGGTCTGTGGCATTCCGGTCAATCGTTCGGCCTTTTCTCGTGTCAGCGGTGGGCACCAGTGCGTCTTTCATATGGAAAGCCGGCAGTTGAGCCCTGCATGTCGTTCACTTCTATAGAATTTCAACCCTCCGGCAAAGGGACAAACTCTTCTTCGTCGCCGGGAACGATATCGAAGCGTCCGGTTCTCCACTCCTGTTTGGCCTGCTCTATGCGTTCTTTTGATGACGAAACGAAGTTCCACCAGATGTAACGGCGCTGGTTGAGTGCCGCACCGCCGAAGATCATGATGTGACAGCCGCCGCTGCCGCTCTGCAATGTGATGTCGTCGCCGGGCCGGAAGACGAGCAACTGGTCGGCGGCAAAAACGTCACCTGCGACATCCAGAGAGCCGGAAAGAATGTAGATCGCCCGTTCCTCATGGTCGGCAGAGAACGGGAATTTCACATCCGGTTCCAGCGTCAGGTCAACGTAAAGCGTGTCGGTAAAAGCCGAAACGGGGGAAGTGAGGCCTTCGAAATCACCGATAACGACCCGGCCGGATGCGCCCTTGATATCGATCAGAGGCATGTCTTCCCGGGCGGTATGGGAAAAAGCCGGAGCGATTTCCTCCATACGATCGGGGAGGGCAAGCCAGGTCTGCAGGCCGGACATGGAAAGCGGATGGCCGCGCAGGTTTTCCGGCGTGCGCTCTGAATGCACGATTCCGCGCCCCGCCGTCATCAGGTTGATGTCGCCGGGCCGGATGACCAGTTCGGTGCCGAGGCTGTCGCGATGCTTGATTTCGCCGTCAAACAGATAGGTAACGGTGGAAAGCCCGATATGCGGATGCGGCTTGACATCCAGCGCCTCGCCCGCCTTCAGGATGGCCGGACCCATGCGGTCGAAAAAGATGAATGGGCCGACCAGCCGCCGCTGCCGCGTCGGCAGCGCACGCCGCACGGCGAAGCCGCCAATATCGCTGGTGCGCGGAATGATGAGGTTTTCGATGGCGTCGCAGGCGAAAGCATCGCCCGCGACAGGATCGTTGCCGGGAAAGAAGGACATCCGAAGCTCCTCGTATCGTTACACGCAAGCTTACCACGAACGATACGACGTGGGAGCGCCGTAATGTTGAACGCTGTGTCGCCCCCGTTCAACAGGACGTGTTTATTCGCCGTCCAGCGGCTCCACGCCCTGCGGTTTTCCGGCGCGGTCGAGACGGATTTTCTCGATACGCTTTTCGGCGGCGTTCAACAGCGTCTCGCAATGTTTTTTCAGGGCTTCGCCGCGCTCGTAGATGGCGATCGACTCGTCCAGCGCCACGTCTCCGCGCTCCAGGCGTGCAACAATGCTTTCCAGCTCGGCGACGGCCTTTTCGAAGGAATAACCGCTGACATCGGCTGTGTTGGCATTTTCCGTCATTTTCAACCCTTCATCATTCTCAAAATATGCATGGCCGCCGATTCCGCCAGCCCTTCCAGATCATAACCGCCTTCAAGCAGGCTGACGACCCGGTTCGAGGCGTATTTGTCCGCCATTTCCAGCAGCCGCCCCGTCGCCCAGTCGAAATCCTCGCCCACCAGATTGATCTGCGCCAGCGGATCGCGGTGATGCGCGTCGAAACCGGCGGAGATGATGATGAGATCGGGCGAAAAATCGGCAATCGCCGGCAGGACGCGGGATTTGAACGCCTCGCGAAAATACTCGCTGCCGGTATTGGGGGAAAGTGGCGCGTTGACGACATTGTTCTTCACGCCAGTTTCGTTTTTATCGCCGCTCCACGGGTAAAGCGGCATCTGGTGGGTGGAACAGAACAGCACTGACGTGTCGTTCCAGAAGATATCCTGCGTACCGTTGCCGTGATGCACGTCCCAGTCGATGATGGCGACGCGCTCTGCGCCTTGCACCTTCTGGGCGTGACGGGCGGCGATTGCTGCATTGTTGAAGAGACAGAACCCCATGGCCTTTGCGGTTTCCGCATGGTGGCCGGGCGGGCGGGACGCAACGAAGACGTTGTCGGCGGCACCCGTAAACACGTCATCTACCGCCACCATCGCAGCGCCTATGCCGGTCAGCGCCGCCTGCAGGCTTTTCGGCGAGACATAGGTGTCGGCCTCGACGCGGTTGATCTCGCCATCTTCCTCGGGAATCTGGCGCATGACGGACAGCAGATGCTCCTCCGGATGCGCCAGAAGCACGGCATCCTCGTTGGCCTGCGGCGCTTGCTTGCGGACCAGCCGCTCGAAATTCGGATGTTCGAGCGCAATGTTCAGAGATCGCAGCCGATCCGGCCGCTCGGGATGGCCTTCCGGCGTGATGTGTTCAAGGAAGATCGGATGTTCGTAAAGACGGGTCGCCATTCTCTAATCCTCCCGAAATAAGCTGATCAAGCGCGCTGCGGCAAAAGCGGATAACCGACCATCACAGCGCGGCCGGCAAGGGCGGCAAGCACGGCCTTCAACGCATCGCCGGGAATGAAGGCGAGCGAACCCATGAACGCCTTTTCAAACCCGAGCCCGACCACCAGCGCCAGATAGGAGATGCCGAAGGCATAAAGCACGACCACGCCGCCGGCGAGGCTGGCGATGAAGAAACCGATACCCTGCGTCAGAGCCGACTGGCCGCGATTGACGAGTTTTTCCGAGAGCGTGCCGGTGACGAAAGCGGCAGCAATCCAGCCGATCAGGAAGCCCGTGGTCGGCGTGGTGAAGATGGAAAGGCCGCCGCGTCCGCCTGAGAGGACTGGCAGGCCGATGGCGGCGATGAGGATGGTCAGAAGAACCGCGAGCGTGCCGCGTTTCGCCCCCAGCACGACACCGGCCAGCATGACGCCAAGCGACTGCGCGGTGATGGGCACCGGAATGAAACCAAGCGTGATCGGCGGCAAAAGTCCGAGTGCGATGATGATGGCGGAAAACAGCGAGATCAGCACAAGGTCGCGGGTCGTCATGGCTCGGGAACTCCGGATGGTTGTTTTGCCGTCAGCTTTGGCCTCTGAAACCGCGCGCGTCAATGGCGTCGGCAATGGCATCCGCATCCTTCAACGTCATAATGACGAGCGGCACGATGATCGTGGCCAGCCGAACGGGGAGGCCGCGCGCGCGGTGCGCATCGCGCACCGCATGGTAACGATTGACGATCTCCGGCACGAACCGCACGACGAGCCCGACCGCGAGCCCGATATCGGCCGCCTTGACCAGCCCCAGCCTTTCCAGCGGGGCGGCGGCAAGCGCGATTTCGTCCATGAATTGCGAAATGCTGACGGTGATGGTGACGGCGGTGGCGAGAAGCGCCAGTGCAGTCAGCCGCAGAAGATTGACACTCGCATCGTGTACCGGAAGCAGCAGATAGCTGAAGGCGGCAACGAGGAGAATGGTCAGTATCACCGGGCGTAGCCGCAGGCCGATCTCGCGGAATTGCAGCCGCGTTTCGCGCAGAATGGCGGCGGCGACAACGACGGCGCATCCCAGCAAAAGCAGATCGCGGGTGAGAAACAGCGCAATGCTGAAAACCATCAGCGTCACGAGCTTGAGGCGTGGAGAGACGCGGTAGAGCCAGCCCGTGCCTTCGACATGAAGGGACTTCATCGCGACGCAACCTCCAGATAACGTGCCACCGCCTCTTCGGGGTTGGCGTCTGCAACAAGCTCGCCTTCGTGAAAAACCAGTACGCGATCGAAGCCGGAAAGCAGCGGCAGATCGTGGGTGATGACGACAAGCGCCTGCGACAGCGCAGCCATTGTCTTCTCAACGATCGCGCGGTTTTTGAGGTCGAGCTGATTGGTCGGTTCATCGAGAATGAGGATTTGCGGTTCAGTGACCAGCAGGGCGGCCAGCGCCGCCAGCTGCAATTCGCCGCCGGAAAGCTCGTGCGCGCGCCGTTCTTCCAGATGAGCGATACCGAGCCGGGCAAGCACAGCCTTGACCCGCGTTTCTGTCTCCGTCTTGCCGATACCGAGTCGCTTGAGGCCGAAGGCGACATCGTCGCGTATGATCGGCAGGATGATCTGGTTCTGCGGATTCTGGAAGATGAAACCGACTGCCTGCAATACCGCTCTCGCATCTTTGACGGTGTCGAGACCGTTCACCGACACCTTGCCGCCCGTCGGCTTTGTCAGACCATTGATAAGCCGCGCAAAGGTGGTCTTGCCCGAGCCGTTGAGGCCGATGACGCCGATACGCCGTTCAGTCAATGTCAGGGACACGGGCTGTAAAGCCTGCCTGCCCTCGAAGGCGACGCCTGCGGTGTCGAAACGGATTTCCAAGATTGATGCATCCCTCTATCGCTTTCCGGTTCTATATCGTGTCATCAACAGAAGTGAAACAAAGAACAAAAAAAGAACATTGCAATCCTGAAAAAGCCGTCATACCTTCTGCTTCATGACGATCAAGGTTTCAAACGAAGCGGCAAAGCGGATTTTTCTGGCGCGGCAGGGGCTTTGCTCTCCGCCCGGAAAGGCGCTTTCCAAGGATGGCCTGCTGCAGCTCATTACCGATATCGGTTTCGTGCAGGTGGACAGTATCGGCACGGTGGAGCGCGCCCATCATCAGATAATATTCTCCCGAAACCAGACCTACAGGCGCGAACATCTGACAGCACTGCTGGAAAAGGACCGCGCGCTGTTCGAGCACTGGACGCATGATGCCTCCATCGTGCCGACCGAATTTTACCCCTATTGGAAGCACCGCTTCCGCCGCCGCGAGCCGATCATTCAGGAGCGCTGGCGCAAATGGCATGGTGAGGGGTTCGATGCGGCTTTCGCCGAGACACTGGAGCGCATCGCCGCCTCGGGTCCTGTTCTGGCGCGTGAGTTGAAGGAGGAGGGGCATCAGTCCGGCGGCTGGTGGAACTGGCATCCTTCCAAGACCGCACTCGAATATCTGTGGCACACCGGTAAGCTTGCCATATCCGGCCGCGTGAATTTCCAGAAGGTCTATGATCTGGCGGAGCGGGTCATTCCCGGCGAGCACCACGAAAGCGAAGTGGAGCATACGCAATTCGTCGACTGGGCCTGCCGGCAGGCGCTCACCCGGCTGGGTTTTGCCACCCATGGCGAAATCGCCGCCTTTTTTGATCTCGTTACCCCGCAGGAGGCGAGGGACTGGGTCAAGAGCCACCGTGACGAACTGTGCGAGGTCTCGCTTCTCGCGAGCGATGGCGGTGCTGCCCGTCCGTCCTATGCTTTTGCGGATTTCAGCGCCGATGTCGCCAACCTGCCGGAGCCGTCGTCCCGCGTCCGTGTGCTGAGCCCCTTCGATCCGCTGTTGCGCGACCGCAACCGCACGGAGCGGCTGTTTGGCTTCTATTACCGTATCGAGGTCTTCGTACCCGAGCCGAAACGGCAATATGGCTATTACGTCTTCCCGCTTCTGGAAGGCGACCGGCTGATCGGCCGTATCGACATGAAGGCAGACCGCAAGCGCAGCACGCTGGATGTGCGCCGCCTGTGGCTGGAACCGGACGTGCGCGCCTCAGCGGGAAGGCTCGAGAAACTAGACGCGGAATTGTCGCGACTTGCGAAGTTTACGGGGGTGGAGTGTGTGAATTATCTGGAGGGGTGGCGGGAAGTGTAATTGCGCCTTGAGCCGGCGACTGCCTCTTCCGTCATGCTCGGGCCTGTCCCGAGCATCTGCAACGGAAAATGTATAGGATGCGTCTGCAGATCCTCGGCACAAGACCGAGGATGATGCCGGACGGGCGGAGAGGACGCCAAATCGAAGCGCCCTCGCGACGTCCCTAAATCACCCGATATCCGTTGCCGAAATCTTGATCCCGAAGCCTTCCAGCCCGACATAGTGGCGCTCGCGGGTCGTCATCAGCTTGATCGAGCTGATGCCGAGGTCTTTGAGAATCTGCGCGCCGAGGCCGATTTCCAGCCACTCATTTTCGCGGGAGCGGGCCTGTGCGTGCGCTTCGTCGGGATCACGCGCCTTGCGCCGTCCGTCCACCTGGCCGACGCCGACAGAACCTTCGCGCAGATAGACGATGACGCCGCGGCCTTCTTCGGCGATCTTCTGCATATAGTGCTGCACCGGCTGGCGGTCGCCGAACACGTCGTCAGCAACGTTTTCAGGGTGCAGGCGGACGGGAATATCGACGCCATCGCGGATATCGCCGAAAATCACCGCCATATGCTGCATCCGGTCCCATGGCAGGGAATAGGTATGCGCCTTGGCCGGTCCGAACGGGGTTTGGATGGTGAAGGAGGATTCCATCTCCACCAGCGTTTCCTTGCGCTGGCGATAGGCGATCAGATCGGCGACCGAAACATGCTTCATGCCGTGTTTTTCGGCGAAATCCAGAACCTGCGGACCGCGCATCACCGTGCCATCGTCATTGACCAGCTCGCTGATGACGCCGATGGGCGGCAGGCCGGCGAGTCGGCAGAGATCGACGGCCGCTTCGGTATGGCCGGAACGCATCAGCACGCCGCCTTCGCGGGAAATCAGCGGGAAAATGTGGCCTGGCCGGGTGAAATCCGACGCGCCGACATTCGGGTTGGCGAGATTGCGCACCGTCAAGGTGCGGTCATCCGCGGAAATACCGGTCGTCGTGCCATGCTTGAAGTCGACGCTGACGGTGAAGGCGGTGGTGTGGGCGCTGTCGTTTTCCGCCACCATGGCGTTGAGGTTCAGCCTCTTTGCCTCGTCACGCGGCATGGGCGCGCAAACGATGCCGGATGTGTGGCGCACGATCAGCGCCATTTTTTCCGGCGTGCAATGAACCGCCGAAATAATCAGATCGCCTTCGTTTTCACGGTCGTCGTCGTCGGTCACGACAACGATCTCGCCAGCTTCGAAAGCGCGGATAGCGTCGACGACACGTTTCTGATCATAGGCCATTTCGGATTTACCTCACTTCAACCGGCCGGTCTGGCCACGATCTCTCAAATAATGGTCGGCAACGGTGCAGGCCACCATCGCCTCGCCGATCGGCACGGCGCGGATGCCGACGCAGGGGTCGTGGCGGCCCTTGGTGCGCACATCCACATTGCGGCCGTCGGTGTCGATGGACTGGCGCTCCGTCAGAATGGAGGAGGTGGGCTTGATGGCGAAGCGAGCGATGACGGGCTCGCCAGTCGCGATGCCCCCCAGAATGCCGCCGGCATGGTTCGACAGGAAAATCGGTTTGCCGTCATTGCCCATGCGCATCTCGTCGGCATTCTCCTCGCCGGAAAGCTCAGCCGAGGCAAATCCCTCGCCAATCTCCACGCCCTTGACGGCGTTGATCGACATCAGGCTGGAGGCAATATCCTGATCGAGCTTGGCGTAGATCGGCGCGCCGATGCCGGCCGGAACACCTTCCGCCACGACTTCGACGACCGCGCCGATCGACGATCCCGCCTTGCGGATGCCGTCAAGATATTCTTCCCACACCGGCACCATCGCCGGATCGGGGCAGAAGAACGGGTTCTGATCGACCTGGTCCCAATCCCAATTGTCACGGTTGATCTTGTGTTTGCCGATCTGCACCAGCGCACCACGCACGTTGAGGCTCGGTACCACCTTGCGGGCGATTGCGCCTGCGGCAACACGCGCCGCCGTCTCGCGGGCGGAAGAGCGTCCGCCGCCGCGATAATCGCGAATGCCGTATTTCAGGTCATAGGTGAAGTCGGCATGGCCAGGGCGGAAGCTGCGGGCAATCTCGCCGTAATCCTTGGAACGCTGGTCGGTATTTTCGATCAGCATGGAGATCGGCGTGCCGGTGGTTATCATCGTCTCGCCGTCCTCATCCAGCATCACGCCGGACAGGACTTTGACAATGTCATCTTCACGGCGCTGGGTGACGAAGCGGCTTTGGCCGGGCTTGCGCTTGTCCATCCAGTGCTGCACCTCGGCAAGCGTGAAGCGAATACCGGGCGGGCAGCCGTCCACCACGCAGCCCAAAGCGGGCCCATGGCTTTCGCCCCAGGTGGTAACGCGAAAAAGATGACCGAAGCTGTTATGCGACATATTTCTCTAGACCGGAAAACGAGGGCGCGCCTGCGGACAGGGGCCGTTTAAAACAAGCGGATTTGTCATAGTAGAAAATCGGACCAAGGCAAAAGCCTTTCTTTCATCGCAAGTCCGATAAGACGGTGACGCACCGTTCACGACGCCGAGCAGTCCGGAAAACGACAGGCGTGACGATGGCTGACGACTGGCCGGATGAATGATTCGGCGGAAACGGCGCAGGGTTTTCCAGGTGACAAAAGTGTAAGGGTGCTGGTGTTTTCCACGCTGTTTCGCGGTTTTCCAATATTGCCGGGAAATGCGGTGTAAAAATCACTAACGACTTGAACGTGATCCAAAATCCGTTCATCAATTGGGCCGAAAATGTCATGGTTGCGGGCAATTTCCGCCACATTCGAAAGGCAATTCTTCATGCATGTAAGGTTTTCACGCAAATTCACGAAAGCTAGATCGATGCGTATGATGATTGCCGCCCTTCTGGCCACCGCCAACTTGCTTATGCCTATCAACAGCTACGCCCAGAGCGTCGATGTCGAGGGGACGATCAGCAAGATCGACGTGAATGCGCTGACCATTACCTTGAACGACGGCAAGAATTACCGTGTGCCGGAAGAGTTCAATTTCGAAGGCCTGAAGGCAGGCGTGAAGGTCGTTGTTTTCTACACGGAAGTGGACGGAAAACGCGTGGTCGATGATCTCGAGGTCGTGCAGTAAACTGAGGTTTCGGCTCTGCCTGTTGTCGAGGCGGACCTCTCTAATCCCGGTCGGGAAGCTCCAGAATTTCCATTATGTCGGACTTGATCCGACATCCAGCCGACGAGCGTCTGCGTGGCGGGATTTTTTTCAGCCCAAAGATTTGGGTTGGCCGGGTTCCGGCTCGAGGTCGGAATGAGGGAGCAGGATCGGTACCCTCACGAAATCCACTCAGCACTGTTCCTGTCGATCTCGACCTTCAAAATCCGGTCCTGCGGGATCTGCGTCGTAGAGGCTTCATCCTTGTCCATGCCGGAAACCAGGCGGAAGATCGAGCGGATTACGCCGCCGTGGCAGACACATACCGTCGGCACCTCGACTGAGGAAAGCCATGCGCCAATACGCCAGGACAGGATTTCATAGCTTTCGGCATGCTGACCTGGGGGAATGAAGTCCCACTTGTTGGCCTTGCGCGCTTTCACCCGGTCAGGAAATTCTTTTTTCAGTTCCGGCAGGGTCTGGCCTTCCCAGTCGCCGAAGGAAACTTCGACGAGGCGGTCATCGGTGCGGTATGCGTGGGGATCGAGCCCCATCGCCCCGCGCATCAGCTCCATGGTCTCGCGCGTGCGCCCGAGCGGGCTTGCCACGTAATCGAAATCACGCGCGGAGTCGCCGAGAATTTGCGCCAGAACCTTGCCGTTGCCGACCGCTTGCGCGCGGCCGAAATCATTGAGCGGAATGTCTTTCTGGCCCTGAAGCCGGCGTATCGCATTCCAGTCCGTTTGTCCGTGCCGGATCACATAGACGAGCAAGGCGATACCCCTGTTTCAAAGTTCGGTCGGCTCAGTCTTTGACCACCGAGATATCCGGCGCGTCAACAGCCTTCATGCCGATGGTGTGATAACCGGAATCCACGTGGTGGATTTCGCCGGTGACAGCCGTCGAAAGGTCGGACAGCAGGTAAAGCGCCGACTTGCCGACTTCTTCGATGGAAACGGTGCGCTTCAGCGGCGCGTTGTATTCGTTCCATTTCAGAATGTAACGGAAATCGCCGATACCGGAAGCCGCAAGCGTCTTGATCGGGCCAGCGGAAACCGCGTTGACGCGGATGCCGCGACTGCCGAGGTCTACCGCGAGATAACGCACGCTGGCCTCGAGTGCAGCCTTGGCCACGCCCATGACGTTGTAGTTCGGCATGACCTTCTCGGCGCCGTAATAGGTGAGCGTGATGATCGAACCGCCATCATTCATGATCGGCTCTGCCCGCTTGGCAACGGCGGCCAGCGAGAAGACGGAAATGTCCATGGTGCGGTTGAAGTTGTCGCGGCTGGTGTCGAGATAACGGCCGGTCAGCTCGTCCTTGTCGGAAAAGGCGATGGCGTGCACGACGAAATCGATCTTGCCCCAATGCTTTTCCAGCCCGGCAAAAACCGCATCGATCGTCTCGAGGTCGGTCACGTCACAGTGGCCGGCCATGAAGGCGCCCAGTTCCTGCGCCAGCGGTTCAACACGCTTCTTCAGCGCGTCGCCCTGCCAGGTGAGCGCGATTTCCGCGCCCGCGTCCGCGCAAGCCTTGGCAATGCCCCAAGCGATTGAACGATTATTGGCGACACCCAAGATGATGCCGCGTTTGCCAGCCATAAGGCCGGATGCCTGAGCCATTGTATGCTCCCTGATACTTTCGATTGATCCTGCCTATGGCATAGGCTGCAATCCTGTTCAAGATTGCCGAGGATCATCTACTGTTAGGGAACGTAACAAAGGGTGCGTTGTCCCGCCTATTCGCAAAACTTTTACAAATAAAGGCCTTCGCGCATGTGGCGCATGAGGTCAGTCACCTTCTCGTCCGGCTTTTCGAGCAGGATGATGCGCAATTCGATGACGAGATCGCCATATCCACCCTTGCCGTCCGCAAGCCCCTTTTCGGCAAGCCGCAGCTCGCGATCGGAGCCGGACCAGGCAGGAATGGTCACGGTTTCCTCGCCAAGCGGCGTCCGGATACTCGTCTCGCAACCCAGAACCGCGTCACTGAGAGAGATTGGCAGCGTCGTATGAATATCGAAGCCTCGAAGGGAAAAGGCGTCGTCGCGTGCCGCCAGCAACGTGACGGCCAGATCGCCACGCGCAATGTTCGGCAGCTTCAGCCCCTGGCCCTTTAGCCGCACCACATGACCGTCCGTCATGCCGGGTTCAAGCTGGAAGCGTACCTCGCGTTCGTCGGCAAGGGATACGGTGATCCATTTGCGCTCCAGAAGTTCGGTGACCGTAACGGTGGCTTCCGCCGTGATGTCAGGTGCCTTTTCCGGCGGCGTCTGCGGGGGGCGGAAGCGACGCACGAGAGCGCTGAAGAGGTTGGCGGCGAGCGAAGCGGCTGCGGTTTCGCTTGCAGACGTCTGCGTGGTCTCGCCAGCACCGGGCGCGTCGCCCTTAACGCCCGTGGCTGCGGCTTTCGCCGCTTCGGCTGCCTGCTGCACCTTGGGGTCGTTCTGCGCGTCTGCGCCGAAAATCCGCTCGACGATATCTTCGGCCGTTTCGGGTTTTGCATCGGCTTTCTGGCCGGTTTGCGCCCTGTTGCGGGCATCCGCACGGGCCAGTTCCTCCATCAGCTTCTCAGCGGCCCTGGCGCGCTCGGCTGCCTCGCGCGCCGCCTCCCGCTGCTGCATGATTGTTTCGCCGCGCTGCCTTTTCTCGGCCGCCTTGCGGGCCTGGTCGTAAAGATCGCGCTTTTTGGGGTCTTTCAGAAGATCGTAGGCCTGCCCGACCTCGGCGAATCGCGCCGACGCGTCAGGGTCATCGCGATTGGCGTCCGGATGGACGGTTTTTGCCTTCGTGCGCCAGGCAGCCTTGATGTCTTCGTGACGGGCGTCACGTTTTAAGCCGAGGATAGAATACGGATCGCGCATGCGAAACACCAGTTACGTTGGCTCAGGCACGTGCAGCCGCTCATGGCGCAATCCTGAAACAAACCCCTCCGAAAAGGGATGCCTGCGATCATTCGCATGCATGCCCTCGGTTCAAACAACGTCGACTGTGGCAATAAGTTGCTAAGCAGTTGTTTACGGGGAATGCGCGCTGCCATGCGGCCGGATTAATTCCGCGCGCCAGGGTAAACAGTTTATTTCTGTTCGAAGCGGGTGAGTAACCATTCGCCGGTTTCCGACAGGCAGGCCTGTCCGGCATAACTCGCCACACCTTCGAAAGAGTGGCGTGTCGTCTTGAAATCGCGGCAGACGAAACCGCTGGACTTGTCTTCGTGAATGGTGGTGACGACACCGGCGCTGCCGGTTGCGGCATTGGCCCAGGGCAGGGGCTGTTCCGCGAGTTTGGTGAGATCCGCCGATGTGACCGCATTGCGGATGGTCGCGTCGTCGGTCTGCGGGTTATTATTGGGCTGGTTGGGAACGGAGGCGGTGGAAAGCGAGCGATCGACCTTGTCGCCGCCGAACAGGTCAAGGCTGACGCATCCGCTCAGCACCACAAGCATTGACACGATGGCGGAAACTTCCGCTATCGATGAAAGGAGGCCCTTTGTTCGACTGTTCGACTTTGCTATGACGGTCACCATCTTTCGCCAGAGATCATCTCTGGGGTCCAAATCAGCTCGGGAGCATTTTAGTCAATATGTCGGAAACGGGGTTAACATCCAGTGACTTCACTGAAGAAAATGAACCGTTCACGCTTTTTGCCGAATGGCTGAAGGACGCGACGGCCTCCGAAATCAACGATCCGAACGCGGTAGCACTCGCAACCGTCGATGAAAACGGCCTGCCGAATGTGCGCATGGTGCTGCTGAAGGACGTCGACGATCGCGGCTTCGTTTTCTATACGAATTTCGAAAGCCAGAAGGGGCGCGAGATCCTGGGCCAGAAAAAAGCGGCCATGTGTTTCCACTGGAAAAGCCTGCGCCGGCAGGTGCGTCTGCGCGGCGAGGTGGAGATCGTTACCGACGCGGAAGCGGATAGCTATTACGCCTCGCGTCCGCGCGGAAGCCGCATCGGCGCCTGGGCGTCGAAGCAGTCGCGGCCGCTGGAAGGCCGGTTTGCGCTGGAAAAGGCGGTTGCCGAATACACCGCGAAATATGCGATCGGCGATATTCCGCGCCCCTCCTACTGGTCCGGTTTCCGCATTCGCCCGGTCAGCATCGAGTTCTGGCACGACCGCAAGTTCCGCCTGCACGACCGTGTCGAATTCCGCCGCGAGACGCCGGATGAACCGTGGTCCAAGGTCCGCATGTATCCTTGAAAGCTGCAGGGGGCAGGCCGTCCTTGCCTGCCTATTTCAGCAGCGAATCAAATAGCGGCAGGCCGATGACGGCGGAAATGGCGATCAGGCCGTAGCAGATGCGCCTGAACGCCGCCTCGTCGGCAAGCCCGTGCAGCCGCGCACCGGCATAAAGACCCGCCCCGTAAAACGGCAGGGCCAGCAGGAAAAAAACAAAGACGTCAGCGGTGAACAGGCCACCAAAAAAATAGCTGGTGGCGGATATCACGGTCGAAATCGCGAAATAGAGAATGACATTGGCGCGCACGAAAGCGCCCTTGAGGGCGCCGCCAAGCCAATAGGCGACGATGGGTGGACCGCCCAGTTGCGCCGCACCTGAAAACAGCCCGGCAACAAGCCCGGTGAACAGGGTGAGCGGCGTTTTCGGCCGGCCGCTGTAACGCCAGCCGGAAACGAGAAATAACAGCAGCACGACAACCACGATGGAAATGATCCAGCGCAGGGTGAGCGGATCCCCGCCGGAAAGCAGCAGCGTTCCAAGCGGGACACCGACAAGCGCACCGGCTGCCATGGTGAAGACTTCACGCCGGTCGGCCATGCGCCAGGCCGGCGGTATCATGCCGAGCGTCAAAACGCCGTCCACCATAAGAAGAACCACCGAGGCGATGCGCGGGCCGACAATGGCGCTTGCCAGCGGAATGAAGATGAGGGCCGCACCAAAGCCGGAAAAGCCGCGGGCAAGTCCGGCGAGAAAGGCGGCGCCCGCAAACAAGGCGAGCAGCGTCGGACTATGCGCGGTGATGAGAGCCGGGAAAAAATCGAGGAGAGGCATGGGTGACTGCATGGGTTTCGAATACCTCTTTATCCCGCATGCAGGCACCTGTCGCGGAAATTTCAGCTGATTATCGCACGATATGCTTTCGAATCGACGCCGCCGGAGAATCGTGATCAGACTTGTATCTCACGAACAAAGGATGAACAAATGCTTGCTGTCTTGATGCGCCAGTTTGAAGCTGCCTCACAGAAATACGCTGAGGAAAATGGGATCGTCCGCGATCCCGACTGGTATATGCTGAAGCTCCAGGAGGAGGTTGGTGAGGTCACGCAGGCCTGGAACCGGCTGACGGGGCGTGGGCGCAGCAAAGACAGAAGCGAAGAGGAGATGAAACTCGATCTTGCCGACGAAACCGCCGATCTCCTCGGCCACGTTTTGCTGCTCGCCCATTATAACGGTCTCGACATCGAAGCATCGATAGAGCGCAAGTGGCGTTTTACACCGTCGGTTTGACAGTTTGCGGGGAGGGACGCGACCCTAGCGCTGCGGCTCTGCCGCTGCCGCGATTATGAGAGCGAAACGATAGAGAGCAGAGCTGCGAGAATGGCGGCCACCGGCGTCATGACCTGCCGCAGGGTAATCTGAAATGCGCAAAGAGCGAGCAATATCAGCGCCGCTCCGTTTATGGATGTGCCGATAATTGAATTCGGGCAGGATCGGCCTGCCAGCCTATATGTGAGGCACCATAAAGACCAATGGCTAAAGGCATGCGCCGCGCCTTCATGCCTCTGATAACGGCGCCTCTTGCAGGAGACCGGCAACCGCATGAAGATCGCTTGAAACGGCGATACATTTTTCCCGCATTTCCTCGGTCGGCGGCGCGACATCCGGCACCATGATCGTCATCATGCCCGCCGAGGAGGCGGAGCGCACGCCGTGCCAGGAATCCTCCAGCGCCAGGCAACGACCCGGATCGATGCCGAGACGTTTTGCGGCAGTAAGATATGGCATGGGCGACGGCTTCGGCTCCGAATAGTCGCCGCGGGCGACGATGGTATCGAAACGTTTGAGCAGGTCATAGGGGCCGAGATGGCGCGTGACGGAATCGTGCCTCGAGGAGGTGGCGATGGCGCGGCGTATATCGAGCCTGTCGAGAAGATCGAGGATTTCGACGACGCCGGGTTTCAGCGCCACGCCTTCCGCCATCATCACGGCAAGATGCCGGAGCCAGGCGTCACGGAAGCTGTCGATCGGAAAATCCGCGCCATAATCGGCGAAAATGGTGCCGGTAATGACATCCCACGGGCTGCCGCAGACCTTCTGATAGGTCTCGACCCGCATTCCGTGGCCGCCCTCATCTGACGCGGCCAGAAAGGAATCGCGATAAAGCGTCTCGCTTTCGATCAGCAATCCATCCATGTCGAAAACGACTGCATGCGGGAGAAAAGGCAGCATGGCGGCTCAACCGAACCGGAAGGGGCGTTCGCCGAGGCTTTCGAACGGGCGGAGCAGGTAACCGTCCGGATCGGCAACGATGAATTGCCGGTTACCGACCTCGACTGTGCCGCGCCTGTACCATTTTTCCTCTGACGGCAGGACAAGATCGATCGAGGCCCGCTCAAGCCGCGCGAGGATGGGCAGCAGGGAAGGAACGGCAAGTTGCAGATTCATGCCGCGGCCCAGCGGAAATTCAAGCGCTGCATTTTCCGCCACGAAGGTCCGGGTCGCACCGATCTGGTCGATCATCAGCTGCGCATCACCCAGCGCCAGATAGGCAAAGCCCTCTTCGGCGCGCTCATAAACCACATGAAAACCGATCAGGTCGCAATAAAAAGCGCGGCTTTTCTGCCAGTCGCTGACGGCTAGTTCCGGGACGAGGGCATTTCGTATGATGGTCATGGTCTCCTTTGCCGCGCAGGCCCGGCGACGGGAGGCGTGGCCTGCGGTGATGGGGCGATATTATCGTCTTCCGGGTGACTTGCCAGAGGAATCCTCATCATGGCAGCCATGTGCGGAGTTGTGGGCTGAAGCAGGTTCAACTTTTCGCCCTGCCACAGCTTTTCTCACCTCATGCCGGGCATGATCCGGCATCCAGTCAGCCCAGGTCCTTGGGCTGAAAAGACTCATCTCGCCAAGCGGACGCGGATAGGCTGGATTCCGGCTCGAGGCCGGAACTACGCCTTCGTGCCGCCGACGGTGATCTGGTCCATGCGCAGATGCGGCTGGCCGACGCCAACCGGCACCCATTGCCCGGCCTTGCCGCAATTGCCGATGCCGGTGTCCAGTTTCGAATCGTTGCCGATCATCGAGACGCGCTTCATTGCGTCCGGCCCGTTGCCGATCAGCATTGCACCCTTCACCGGCGCGCCGATCTTGCCGTTCTCGATGAGATAAGCCTCGGTGCAGCCGAACACGAACTTGCCTGATGTGATATCCACCTGACCGCCACCGAAGGAAACGGCATAGATGCCCTTCTTGACGGAGGAGATGATCTCCTCGGGCGTCTTGTCGCCTGACAGCATGTAGGTGTTGGTCATGCGCGGCATCGGCACATAGGCATAACCCTGCCGGCGGCCATTGCCTGTCGCCTTTGCACCCATCAGCCGGGCGTTCTGGCGGTCCTGCATGTATCCCACCAGCCTGCCGTTCTCGATCAGCACATTATAGGCCGACGGTGTTCCCTCGTCGTCGACGGTGAGCGAACCACGGCGGCTGTCGATGGTGCCGTCATCCACCACAGTAACACCCGGGGCTGCCACCATCTCGCCCATCAGGCCGGCAAAGGCCGAGGTTTTCTTGCGGTTGAAATCGCCTTCGAGGCCATGGCCCACAGCCTCATGCAGCATGACGCCGGGCCAGCCGGAGCCGAGAACCACATCCATGGTGCCGGCCGGCGCATCGACGGCGGTCAGGTTGACGAGCGCCTGGCGCAGCGCTTCGTCCGCACCGCGCTGCCAGTTCTCCGTGGTAATGAAATCGCCAAAGCCGACGCGGCCGCCAATGCCGTAGGAGCCGCTTTCCTGCCTGTCGCCTGCACCTGCGACCACGGAAATATTGATACGGGTCATGGGCCTGACATCGCTGACGCGATGGCCATCGGCGCGCAGAATATCCACTACCTGCCAGCTTGCGGAAATCGTCGCCGTCACCTGTCGGACATTCGCGTCTTTGTCGCGCAAATAGGCGTCGATATCGGTGAGAAGTTTCACCTTCTCCTCGAAGCTCGGGCTGCCGATCGGGTTTTCGTCGCCATAGAGCTTTTTGTTAGTGCGCTGCGGGGCTGCGGCATAGGAACCGGAATACCCTCTGGTCACGGCGCCAACCGCATCCGAAGCTCGCTTCAGCGCAGCCTGCGACAGCTCGCCCGCATGGGCGTAGCCAACGGTCTCGCCGGCAACGGCGCGCAGGCCAAAACCCTGGTCGGTATTGAAGGAGCCGCCCTTGAGGCGGCCGTTGTCGAAGGTCAGCGATTCGGCCTGCGCATGTTCGATGAACAACTCGCCATCGTCTGCGCCGGTGAGCGCTTCCGCGACCAGCTTGCGCAACTGCGTCTCGTCGCAATCGAAGAGATTTACAAGGTCGTTGGTCATGGGAGGCTCCAAACTGAATAGTGTCTGGCAAGCATGTAGGATTGTGGGGCGTCGGTGGCAAGCCAAAGCGTGATTTGGCTCAAGTCAGCTTGAATATGAGATGCACGAAAAAAGCCATGGCCACATAGACAGGGACGCTATGGAGAAGAACCAGCAACGTCAGACGTCCCCAGTGCTCAGGCGGATTCGGCACGACGCGTTCCCAGTGGAACTGCGACAGAATATTCCCAGTGACAATCATAATCAGCATTTGCGGCTGCGCGTTTCCTACCATGAAATCGGGCAAGAGGCCACTTTCATGAGCAAAGCTCACCGCAAAAGCAAATAGTAGAAGTACCAGAAAAACGCCGCAAAACTGACGGAGGGTTACCGGTTTTCTATATTTCATGATATCCGAAAATAGTTAAAACAATACTTTCATGGTAGAGTTTTAGTCTCTCGGATTCAACCTTATTGTTTAAGGAAGCGCGTCGTAGCCTTCGGCAAAGCCGGTGAGCTCGATCGGAATACCGACACGATCCTGATCGACGGATTCACGCAGCGCGAAAACCGCGTTCTTGCCGGCGCGCAGAACCTTCAGCAGCTCGTCGTCAATATCGACCTCGACATAGCAGCCTTCGGAGAAGCAGCGGGTGAAATAGGCGCGGCCAATATTGTTGTTGTCGATATAAAGCTCCATGCCGTCCTTCAGGAGCACGCCAAGCGGTGCGAGGATACGCAGGATGCGCGACTTGCGGTCCGCGGTTTTCAGGACCACCACCGAAAGCCCCACTTCTGGGCGGTCGTCGGCAATCACGTTCTGCATCAGGGCGCATTGATCTTCGGATGCGCCTGCCGGCTTGTCGCAGATCACCGACCATGCTCCATGCGTCGACTTCGGCGTTCCGGGCGGCTGCTGTTGCGCCAGCGCCGCTGCGGCGGGAGCGATGATGGCAAGACCGGCGGCGGCAAGAAAAGTGCGCGCGAGCGGGGAAAGACGCATGGATACCTCTGGGATTCGAATCAGTGCGGCTATTTTGACGCCATAATCCGGAAAAAAAAGCCTTGGTACCTCAATTCCAGCCGAGTTGGGCGGAAATAGGACCTGTTGCCGGGTGCAGGCGCCTGATTTGACCGTGCGGCAGCCGGTGCCTGTTGGCTGAAGCCTGCTGCAAAAGCGCTGCCAGCAGGGGCTGCGCCGGATTTTGACCATTGCCAAGCGCGCCTGAAATATCTTGCAGGATACGGGACATGGGAAACTCGGCTGCGACGAACAATGGTGAAATTGGCTGACATCCGTGTCCTTACGCATATTGCGGCAGAGGACAAACTGTGGTTTGAAGTTAGTACCATAAGCATGGATTCTGCGTCTGTAATTGATCAAGATCAGACGCGTGAGGGAGAGGGTACCGTGACGAATAGGATTTACGCAGCATTGGCGGGGATGACCTGTCTGCTCACGGCTGTCGGCGCCCACGCCGATCAGCCGGTGCATTGGCAAATGGGCATGCAGGAGGCCGCCACGCCGATCATGCACGAAATACGCTGGTTTGAACAATATACGCTCTGGTTCATTGTTCCGGTTACGCTTTTCGTTCTTGCGCTGCTCATTATCGTCGCCTTGAAATTCCGTGCAGCGAAAAATCCGGTGCCGTCCAAGACCAGCCACAACACCGCGATCGAAGTGGTGTGGACGCTTGCGCCGGTTCTCATTCTCCTGTTCCTCGCTTTCCCGTCGTTCAATCTTCTGAACGCGCAGCTGACGCAGCCGGAAAACCCTGATCTGACGCTGAAGGCGACTGCGACGCAATGGCTCTGGAACTACGAATACAAGGCTGCCGAGGGCGCCGAGCCGCTCGCCTTCGACAGCTATCTGCTTAAAGAGCAGGATCGTGCAGCTGCAGGCAAGGAGGACAAGGCCCGCTACCCGCGTCTTCTCGCGGTAGACAATGAAATGGTCGTTCCGGTCGGCAAGACCGTTCGCCTTCTGGTGACGGCGGCGCCTACGGATGTCATCCACGCCTTCGCCATGCCCGCTTTCGGTGTTAAGATCGACGCCGTTCCGGGCCGCCTCAACGAAACTTGGTTCAAGCCGGAGAAGGAAGGCCTTTATTACGGCCAGTGTTCCGAGCTTTGCGGCAAGGACCACGCCTTCATGCCGATCGCCATTCGGGTGGTTTCCGAACAGCAGTACAGTGCCTGGCACGCCGCCGCCGCTTCAGATCTGAACGGCGCGAACCGGGCACTGATGGCCTCCGTCGATGGCGCTCCGCGCACGGTCGACGTTGCCGCCAACGAAACCAACTGAGACCTGGAGTGACGACAATGGCTGGACCTTCCGCACACGACGATCATCACTCGCATGGTCAATCCGCTCATGATGGGCACGCGCATGATGATCATTCGCATGATCATTCCCACAAGCCGGGCTTTTTCGCCCGCTGGTTCCTGTCGACCAACCATAAGGACATCGGCACGCTCTACCTGATCTTCGCCATCATGGCGGGCATCATCGGTGGCGGGCTTTCGGTTGTCATGCGTATGGAGCTGCAGGAGCCTGGCATCCAGATCTTCCACGGTCTGGCCTCCATGGTTTACGGCTTCGAGGGCGACGCCGCCATCGACGGCGGCAAGCACATGTTCAACGTGTTCACGACAGCGCACGCGCTCATCATGATCTTCTTCATGGTCATGCCGGCGATGATCGGCGGCTTTGCCAACTGGATGATCCCGATCATGATCGGCGCTCCTGACATGGCTTTCCCGCGCCTCAACAATATTTCCTTCTGGCTGATCGTTCCGGCGTTCATCCTGCTGCTCCTGTCGCTTTTCGTCGAAGGTCCGGCGGGCGGTTACGGCGTGGGTGGCGGCTGGACCATGTATCCGCCGCTTTCGACCAACGGCATGCCGGGACCGGCGGTGGATCTTGCGATCTTCTCGCTGCACGTTGCCGGCGCGTCGTCGATCCTTGGCGCCATCAACTTCATCACCACCATCCTCAACATGCGCGCTCCGGGCATGACGCTGCACAAGATGCCGCTTTTTGCCTGGTCGGTTCTGGTCACCGCATTCCTGCTGCTGCTTTCCCTGCCGGTTCTGGCTGGTGGCATCACCATGCTTCTGACCGACCGTAACTTCGGCACGGCATTCTTCTCGCCGGAAGGCGGCGGTGATCCGATCCTCTACCAGCACCTGTTCTGGTTCTTCGGCCACCCGGAAGTATACATCCTGATCCTGCCCGGCTTCGGCATCATCAGCCACATCGTGTCCACCTTCTCCAAGAAGCCGGTCTTCGGCTATCTCGGCATGGCATACGCCATGGTCGCCATCGGCGCTGTCGGCTTCATCGTGTGGGCGCACCACATGTATACGGTCGGCCTTTCGCTGGAAGCGCAGCGTTATTTCGTCTTCGCAACCATGGTCATCGCGGTGCCGACAGGTATCAAGATCTTCTCGTGGATCGCGACGATGTGGGGTGGTTCGCTGACCTTCTCGACCCCGATGGTCTGGGCAATCGGCTTCATCTTCCTGTTCACGGTCGGCGGTGTCACCGGCGTCCAGCTCGCCAATGCCGGTCTCGACCGTTCGCTGCACGACACCTACTACGTCGTGGCGCACTTCCATTACGTTCTGTCGCTCGGCGCGGTCTTCGCGATCTTCGCCGGCTGGTATTACTGGTTCCCGAAGATCACCGGCTACATGTACAACGAGTTCATCGGCAAGCTGCACTTCTGGGTGATGTTCGTTGGCGTGAACCTGATCTTCTTCCCGCAGCACTTCCTCGGCCTTGCCGGCATGCCGCGTCGTTACATCGATTATCCCGATGCCTATGCCGGCTGGAACCTGGTGTCTTCCTATGGTTCCTATATCTCGGCCGTTGCCGTGTTGATCTTCCTCTTCGGTGTTTGGGAAGCCTTCGCCAAGAAGCGGATCGCTGGCAACAATCCCTGGGGTGAAGGTGCGACGACGCTCGAATGGCAGCTGTCCTCTCCGCCGCCGTACCACCAGTGGGAACAGCTTCCGCGCATTCGCTGAATGCCGGACCGGAGTGCGCGGGCAGGGCTTGCGAACTCCGGAAGCTGAAAAGAGGGGATGGTGTGGGCTTATCCGCGCCGTTTCCCTTGAGGCGGACGGAGTCTGCTGCTGCGTGAGGCATTTTGTCCAAGCGAAGCTTTTCGTGCGACATGATAAAAGCCAAGTACTGCCACTATGAATGGGCAGACGCAGCAGGGCGACGGAACGGGCGTGGCGATATGCCAGGCGCATGGCATCGGGTCTTTGACCCCGGTGCTGCTCGTGCCGGAACGTTCGGACCAATGAATTGACGCACCGTGCACGCCGAAAACGACACTCTGTTTTCGGGCTGGTGCAAGGGATGCCGCGGCAAGCGGCATCTGAAGAAAAACAGGATACGAAATGACCGTCATCGACAATCGCGAAATGCTTGGCCTGGAAAGCTCCGAACTTTCGGAAGCCGGCGCGCGCGATTATTTCGAGTTGCTGAAACCGCGCGTCATGTCGCTCGTCGTCTTCACGGCGTTTGCGGGCCTCGTGCTGGCGCCGGGCCACATCAACCCGGTCCTCGGCCTCATCGCCATTCTCTGTATTGCCGTCGGTGCCGGCGCATCCGGCGCGCTCAACATGTGGTACGATGCAGATATCGACGCCGTGATGAGCCGCACCGCCAAGCGGCCGATCCCGTCCGGCCGCGTAGCACCTGGCGAGGCCCTGGCCTTCGGGCTGACGCTCTCGGCCTTTTCGGTGGTCATCCTCGGGCTTGCGGTCAACTGGTTCTCCGCCGGACTGCTCGCCTTCACCATTTTCTTCTACGCCGTCGTTTATACGATGTGGCTGAAACGCTCGACACCGCAGAACATCGTCATTGGTGGTGCTGCCGGCGCTTTCCCGCCCATGCTTGGCTGGGCCTGCGTCACCGGCGGCGTTTCGCTTGATAGCGTCATCCTCTTCCTCATCATCTTCTTGTGGACACCAGCCCATTTCTGGGCGCTGGCGCTGTTCAAGATGCGCGACTACGGCTCCGTCGGCATTCCGATGATGCCGAACGTGGCGGGCGAGCGCTCCACCAAGAACCAGATGATCGTTTACGCCGTGCTGACGGCTGCAGTTGCGGTCGCGCCGTATTTCACCGGTCTGGCGAGCCTCGGTTATGGCATTTTCGCCGCCGTGCTGAGCGCGATCTTTGTGTACTGTTCGCTCGATGTCCGGCGCATGCCTGACGGTGACGAAAAAATGCTGCCCGCCAAGAAGATGTTCGCCTATTCGGTGCTTTACCTCTTCGCCATCTTCTCCGGCCTTTTGGCCGATCATTTCGCTCCGGCCCTGAAAGCCGTGATTTCGGGAGTTTTTTGATGGAAACCGTGGAACTGAGCGCGGCGCAGAAAAAATCGAGGCGCGGGCGCAACGTCGCGCTCGGCGTCTTGCTCGCCGGTTTGGTGGTGCTGTTTTACGTCATCACCATCATCAAGATCGGTTCGCATTGACGGCCTGACAGTGAGGGCATGATCGGAGGAGAGGAGGGGGACATGGCGAATACTGGGGCAAATATCGGGGCAGACAAGGCAACGGCCGGCACGCAGCGGGTGAGCAATCGCTCCATCCTCGTGCTCTGTCTCGTCTTTTTCTGCGCTATGATCGGCATGGCCTATGCCGCCGTTCCGCTCTACAGCCTGTTCTGCCGCGTCACTGGCTATAACGGCACGACCCAGCGCGTCGAGCAATATTCCGACGTCATTCTCGACAAAACCATCAACGTCACCTTCGACGCCAATACGTCGAATGGCCTCAACTGGGATTTCCGCCCGGTCGACAAGCTGGTCACGCCGAAAATCGGCGAGACTGTGCAGATCAATTTCAAGGCGACGAACCGCTCAGCGGTGGCAACCACGGGCACGGCGGTCTTTAACGTCACGCCCATGGAAGCAGGCGCTTATTTCAACAAGGTGGAGTGTTTCTGCTTCACTGAAACGACGCTTCAGCCGGGCGAAACGCTCGAAATGCCGGTGGTGTTTTTCATCGATCCGGATATCGCCACGGCGCGCGAAACGAAGAACATTCATACTTTGACGCTGTCCTATACGTTTTATCCGGCCAAAACCGAAAAACCGGTTGCGTCCTTGCCGGTAAAGACTGAATCTGGCGAAAGCAAATTGTGAGAGGAGACTCGGGCCTTTTGAGCAGGGCCGGGTCTGGGAAGAGATACCAGGGGATTGTCACACATGGCAGATACGCATCAAAAGAACCACGACTACCACATCATAGATCCAAGCCCCTGGCCGCTTCTGGCCTCGATCGGCGCCTTCATTCTGACCTTCGGCGGCGTCTGTTACATGCGTTACCTGTCGGCTGGCTCCTTCAAGCTGTTCGGCATGGAACTGGCCAATCCCTGGCTGTTTTATATCGGTCTCGTCATCGTGCTCTACACCATGTACGCATGGTGGGCAGACACGATCAAGGAAGCCAATGAGGGTAGCCACACCCGCGTCGTTTCGCTTCACCTGCGTTACGGCATGATCATGTTCATCGCCTCTGAGGTGATGTTCTTCGTCGCGTGGTTCTGGGCCTATTTCGATGCCAGCCTTTATCCGCACGAGGCCATTCAGGCGTCGCGCCTCGAATATACCGGCGGTCAGTGGCCGCCAAAGGGCATCGAGGTCATCGATCCCTGGCACCTGCCGCTCTACAACACCGTCATCCTGCTTTTGTCGGGCACCTGCGTCACCTGGGCGCACCATGCCCTGCTGCACAATGACCGCAAGGGGCTGATCACCGGTCTCGTCCTCACCGTTGCCCTCGGCGTCCTGTTCTCGACCGTGCAGGTTTACGAATACATGCACGCCCCGTTCGACTTCAAGAACTCGATCTATGGTGCGACCTTCTTCATGGCGACCGGCTTCCACGGTTTCCACGTTTTCGTCGGCACGGTTTTCCTGCTGGTCTGCCTGCTGCGCGCCATTGCCGGCGGTTTCACGCCGAAACAGCATTTCGGCTTCGAAGCGGCTGCCTGGTACTGGCACTTCGTTGACGTCGTCTGGCTGTTCCTGTTCTTCGCGATCTACATCTGGGGCGGCTGGGGCGCGCCGCTGGCGGAGTGATGCGGTTTGTTTTCTGACTCGGAGGGCGGCATCTGCCGCCCTTTGTGTTTAAACAGGCGGGCCGGACGGAGGTTTAACCGGCCCAAGGCGGGAGGCCATCATGTCTGAACCCGGAAACGGCGGCTTTGCGCCGGTGGACCCAATAAAAGTCGGGCTGAAGGGCTGCTGCCCGCGTTGCGGCAATGGCAGGCTGTTCGACGGCTTCCTGACCCCGAAACCCGCATGCAGCGCCTGCGGGCTGGATTATGGCTTTGCCGATGCGGGCGAAGGCCCGGCCGTCTTTGTCATGCTGATCGTCGGTTTCCTTGTCGTCGGGCTGGCGCTTTGGTTCGATCAGCGTTTTGCGCCACCCGTCTGGGTGCATGCCATGCTCTGGTTGCCTTTCGCGGTGATCGTCTCCCTCGTGCTGCTGCGCAAGATGAAGGGCATCATGATTGCGCTGCAATACCGCAACAATGCAAGCGAAGGCAGGCTTGATCGTGAATGAGGTTTCCCACATGAAGGCGGCGGAAAGACGCATCTGGTTTGCCGCGCCGCTCGTCCTTTTGGCACTTGCCATCCTTCTCGGGCTAGGCACATGGCAGGTGAAGCGGCTTTACTGGAAAGAAGCGCTGATTGCCGATATCCAGGCGCGGCGCAACGCAAGTCCGGCCACGCTCTCGCAGATCGAGGTCATTGCCAAAAGCGGCGGCGAAATTGAATATCGCAGGGTCAACGTTTCCGGCGTTTTCGATCATGCCCGCGAGCGGCATTTCTTCGCCACCCACGAGGGCAGAACCGGCTATTACATCTATACTCCGCTGTCGCTTGCCGATGGCCGCATCCTCTTCGTCAATCGCGGCTTCGTGCCTTTTGAGATGAAGGAGGCGACGAAGCGGCCTGAAGGGCAGGTCGCTGGCGAGGTGGAGATCAAGGGGCTGGCGCGCGCGCCGCTCGTTGCAAAACCGTCTTCCCTGCTGCCGGATAACGATATCGCCAAGAACATCTTCTACTGGAAGGATCTGGCGGCCATGGCGTCGAGCACCGATATCCCGCCCAACAGGCTGGTCAACCTGTTCGTGGATGCCGACGATGCGCCGAACCCCGGCGGCTGGCCACAGGGCGGCGTGACGCTGATAGATTTGCCCAACAATCACCTGCAATATGCGATAACGTGGTATGGTCTGGCGGCGGCCCTTGTCATCGTCGCCGGTTTTGCCTATTTCCGGAACGGTAAGGCGCAAGGTGAATAACGCGCGCCCTGTCCGGTAAGGCTGGCTACCGGGCAAGGGCAAGGAGCACGCCAAGGAGCACGAATGAACATCGCCGTTTCCAAACCCCCTTTGACGATAAGGCTGTGCGGACCGCGCGGCTTTTGCGCGGGCGTGGACCGGGCGATCCAGATCGTCGTGCTGGCGCTGAAAGCCTATGGCGCGCCGGTCTATGTCCGCCACGAAATCGTTCATAATCGATACGTGGTCGAGGGGCTGGAAGCCAAGGGCGCGATTTTCGTCGAGGAACTGCACGAAATCCCCACCGAGCATCGCGAGCAGCCGGTGGTCTTTTCCGCCCATGGTGTGCCCAAATCCGTGCCGGAGGATGCGCAGGCGCGCAACCTGTTTTATCTCGATGCCACATGCCCGCTCGTCTCCAAGGTCCATAAGCAGGCCATGCGCCACCAGCGCCTCGGCCGCCATGTCGTGTTGATCGGCCATGCCGGTCACCCTGAGGTCATCGGCACCATGGGCCAGCTGCCCGAAGGTACTGTTTCGCTGGTCGAGACGGTGGAGGATGCCGGCACCTATGAACCGGTGGACCGAGAAAACCTCGGTTTCGTTACCCAGACAACGCTGTCTGTCGATGATACCGCAGGCGTTATTGCCCGGTTGCAGGAACGTTTTCCGGCCATTCAGGCGCCCGCCGCCGACAGCATTTGTTACGCCACCACCAACCGTCAGGATGCGGTGAAGCAGGCGGCCCCCGGCTGCGATCTCTTCATCGTGGTCGGCGCGCCCAATTCGTCAAACTCGAAGCGGCTGGTGGAAGTGGCGCTGCGCGCTGGCGCCAAACATTCAGTTCTGGTGCAGCGTGCGGCGGAAATCGACTGGGATGCGATCGGCGATATCCGCACCGTCGGTCTTTCGGCGGGCGCTTCCGCGCCGGAGGTCATCGTTGATGAGATCATCGAAGCCTTCAAGGCGCGTTTCGATACGACGCTAGATCTGGCCGTCACGGTGGAGGAAACGGAACATTTCCTCGTCAACCGCGAACTGCGCAGCATCGAGCTGACGACGGACGACATGGCTTTCGTGAACGGCAATGCCAGCAATGCCCTGCCACCGAAAGCCGCCACTGGCGCCTAGACCGGGATGGCGAGATATGTGAGTGGTTCCCACCGCGCACATCTCATCCCCTCTTCAGATTTTCACTCCATCCTTCATCAAGAGATTTGAAATTGGCAGTTTATACGGACATCACCGAAGATGATCTGAGGAATTTCCTCATACAATACGACGTTGGCAGCCTCACATCCTATAAGGGCATTGCCGAAGGCGTCGAAAACTCCAATTTCCTGCTGCATACGACGAAGGATCCGCTGATCCTGACGCTTTACGAAAAGCGCGTGGAAAAATCCGATCTGCCGTTCTTCCTCGGTCTCATGCAGCATCTGGCCGCCAAGGGTCTGTCCTGCCCCTTGCCGCTGCCGCGCAAGGACGGGGAACTGCTGGGCGAATTGTCCGGCCGCCCGGCGGCGCTGATCTCCTTCCTTGAAGGCATGTGGCTGCGAAAACCGGAAGCGAAACATTGCCGGGAAGTCGGCAAGGCCCTGGCCGCCATGCATCTTGCCGGTGAGGGGTTCGAGATCAAGCGCCCCAATGCACTCTCCGTCGATGGCTGGAAGGTGCTGTGGGACAAGTCTGAAGACCGCGCCGACGAGGTGGAGAAGGGCTTGAAGCAAGAGATCCGCCCGGAAATCGATTATCTCGCCGCCCATTGGCCGAAGGATTTGCCCGCGGGCGTCATCCATGCCGACCTGTTTCAGGACAACGTTTTTTTCCTCGGTGACGAGCTTTCCGGCCTGATCGATTTTTACTTCGCCTGCAACGACCTGCTCGCCTATGACGTGTCGATCTGCCTCAATGCCTGGTGCTTCGAGAAGGATGGCTCTTATAACGTCACCAAGGGCAAGGCGCTGCTGGAAGGTTACCAGTCGGTGCGTCCGTTGAGCGAGGCGGAACTGGATGCCATGCCGCTTCTGGCACGCGGCTCGGCGCTGCGCTTCTTCCTGACTCGCCTCTATGACTGGCTGACGACGCCGGCGGGCGCGCTGGTGGTGAAGAAAGACCCGCTGGAATATCTGCGCAAGCTGCGGTTCCACCGCTCCATCAGTCATGTCGCCGAATACGGGCTGGTTGGCGAATGAAACATGTCGATATCTTTACCGACGGCGCCTGCTCCGGCAATCCCGGTCCGGGCGGCTGGGGTGCCGTGCTGCGATATGGCGAGACCGAAAAGGAATTATCCGGCGGCGAGGCTGATACCACCAACAACCGCATGGAACTGCTGGCGGCCATCTCGGCGCTCAACGCGCTGAAAAGTCCCTGCGAAGTCGATCTCTATACCGACAGCGCCTATGTCAAGGATGGCATCACCAAGTGGATTTTCGGCTGGAAAAAGAAGGGCTGGAAAACCGCCGATAACAAGCCGGTCAAGAATGTGGAGCTGTGGCAGGCGCTGGAGGCGGCGCAGGAGCGCCATAAAGTGACGCTGCACTGGGTCAAGGGCCATGCCGGCCACCCGGAAAACGAGCGCGCCGACGAATTGGCACGCAAGGGCATGGAGCCTTTCAAACGCCGGTAACGGAAGTCTGATTTCTTCCATGCAGCCCTGATCCGGGCCAACCGTGATAAGGGATTGTGAAAACTGAAACCCGATCTATCTTGTCGTCAAACAGTTGGACGATGTTCCAGCGGAGGAGAGACATTCAGATGATCCTGCATTGTGTATTTCTACGGTTCAAGGCTGCAACGGCATCCTCTGAAAAACACGCGGTGTTTGAAGCAATTGCGGCCCTCAAGGACGTGATACCCGGCATAATCGACGTGAAATACGGCCAGAACGTTTCGCCGGAAGGCCTGAATGGCGGTTTCGTCGATGGCTTCATCGTGACGCTGGACAGCCCGGAAGCCCGCGACGAATATCTGGCGCACCCGCAACACATGGAAGTCGGTCAACGTCTGGTCTCGCTAACCGATGGCGGTCTGGCCGGGCTTCTGGTGTTTGATATGAACGTGTGAAAAAGGGCGGTTTGACCGCCCTTTAATGGATACTGTGCTTCATTCGCGACGACAGAGAGGTGGCTTAAAGCTGCTCGATCATCGCTGCAGCGGCCGAGACCGTCGCCTGGCCGGGATTTTCTTCCACGTTGAGCGATGTAACCACGCCGTCTTTCACCAGCATCGAATAGCGCTTGGAGCGCACGCCGAGGCCACCGCCGGAGAGGTCGGCATCGAGGCCGAGCGCCTTGGTGAAGGCGGCGTCCCAGTCGGCGAGGAAGTGAATTTTGCCCTGGCCGCCGGACGATTGTGCCCATGCGCCCATGACGTGCCAGTCGTTGACGGAAACGACGGCGATGTCATCCACGCCCTTTGCGAGAATGGCGTCGCGGTTTTCGAGGTAGCCCGGCAGGTGGTTCAGCGAGCAGGTGGGAGTGAAAGCGCCGGGTACGGCGAAAAGAACCACCGTCTTGCCGCCAAAAAGTGCATCGGTGGTGGTTTCCACCGGGCCATCGGCGGTCTTTTCCTTGAAGGTTGCGGAAGGCAGTTTTTCGCCGATCTTGATAGTCATGTCCATGCTCCTATGGCCGTTTGGTTCGCGCGACTATAGAGCAAGGAAAAGAAAACTGTCATACAGTTTTCGCGGGAAATTCCATGGCTGAGACAGCCGTTCGGGATATGCCGCCTGAACGGTCAGGGCTTTGGAAAATTGAGCATGGTCTCCATGGTCCGATCGCCGGATTTGACAAGAATGGGCCAGCTGTTGCCCTGCACCTGATAGGTTTTTGGCAAGCCCTTGATGTTCATGTAGAAGGAGAGCTTGCGCTTGTCTCGCACCAGGTTCTGCGGCTCATAATAGGCAAAACCGGAGGGGCCGGCGATGAATATTTCGGTCTCCTTCGGCGCGTTTTCCGGCAGCTGCAATTGCACGCCAAGCATGGTCTTGTCGGGCGTGATGTGGAAATCGACAACCTTGAAATCGTCGGACGCAGCCTCTGGCAGCGTCTCGCGCGCCTCTTCCAGCAATCGCCGCTCTTCGTGGTCGTCATCGCCCGCATTGCCGCGGCTGATCGAAAACGTCGCCTCAAAGGGAATGCAGATATTCTGGCAGACGCCGATGAAGGCGGTGAGGTCGATATTGCCTCCCGCTTTGGCGTCCACGGCTTTCAACTGAAAGGGAATGCTGACGGCGTGATCGTAGCCGATATCGGTGATATCGCCGTTCTCGATGAGTTTGGGAACGGGATAGGCCATCGATGTCAGGCTTATACCGCTTGCCGGATCAAGCGTGATCTTGGGCGGTATTCCAGCTTCGCCCGGTTCGCGCCAATAGGTTATCCAGCCGTCTTTCGGCTCGATCTGCAACACGCCGCGCACCACGCCGTCCGCATCCATGGCAAGGCTTGCCACACGCATCTGGCCGCCTTCACTTCTCGCCCAGTCGGTAATTTCGGCCTGCGCTAGTTGCCAGCTACCGAGAAGGGCGGCGAAGGCAACGGCGAGGCGAAGATGTGAAAATCGAAAGAATGTCCTGACGCTCATTCTTTCCGTCTAACCCAACATCGCCTGATGGACCAGTTACGAATTCGTGCGGTTCATCATTTTCGGTTGATTGATCGGGCGCGATGCCGCATCCTGTGCTTTGTCGAAGTGCGAACGCCGCTTTCCCGTTCAATGGTGGAATTCGGCAAGCTGGAGGCGCCGGTGAGCTTTTCAACCCTGATGGACAAACGCGAACGTGGCTTTTTTGACAGCCAGTTCCTCATTGCGATGCCGGGGCTGGACAATGGCAATTTTGCCCGTTCGGTGGTCTATATCTGCGCCCATTCGGATGCCGGAGCCATGGGTTTCATCATCAACCGGCCGCAGCAGATCACCTTCACGGATATTCTGCTGCATCTGAAGCTGGTGGACAGCAACGACGCCATCATGCTTCCCAACCGCACCCGGGAATTTCCGATCCAATGCGGCGGCCCGGTCGAATCCGGCCGGGGTTTCGTGCTGCATTCCGATGATTATTTAAGTGAATCGAGCATTCCGGTCAGCGACGACATTTCCTTGACGGCGACGCTGGATATCGTGCGCGCCATTTCCAACGGTCGCGGCCCGCAAAAGGCCACCATGATGCTCGGTTATGCCGGCTGGGGTCCGGGTCAGCTGGAAAACGAGATCGCCAATAATGGATGGCTGAATTGCCCGGCGGCGGAAGAGCTGATTTTCGACCGTGGACTGGACAACAAATACGAGCGGGCGCTTGCGCTTATGGGTGTGGATGCTCGCATGCTTTCTGCGGAAGCCGGCCACGCCTGATTTTTTCGTGATGCTCCTTTTGTCGACTGCTGGAACCAATCCCAATCCCTGACGTTAACAATCCCGAAAGCCGCACAGACAGTACGGCTCAACTAGGGAGCAGTAACATGGGTAGCACATCAGACAAGATCGCCGGTACAGCCAAGGAAGTTGCTGGCAAGGTCAAGAAAAACGTCGGCGAAGCAACCGGCAACAACGAGCTGCGCGCCAAGGGTGCCGCTCAGGAAACCGAAGGCAAGGTACAGAAGAACGTCGGCAAGGCCAAGGATGCGGTCAAGGGTGTCGTTGATCGTATGTAATGCCACCTGACGGGCTCCCGTGTCTTTGATGCGGTGCTTTGGAGCGCATGTGTTATCGCACATGCGCTCTTGTCGTCTGGAGGCCTGACGGGCGGGTTTGTTACGCCTTTCACCTTGGTCTCTTATATTCGCCTTCACCCAATTCATCCACCGCAAGGGTTTCATGAATGAAGCTTTTTTCCTGCGCTTCCTGTGGCCAGCCGGTCCACTTCGACAATCGTTTCTGCGTCTCTTGCGGCCATCGTCTGGCCTTCGTGCCGGAGCGCCTTTCCATGGAAGCGCTGGCGCCTGCGGGTGAGCCGAACTGGCAACTTGTTGCCCAGCCGGAAAGACAGGTGCGGTTCTGCGCCAATGAGGTGAACGACATCTGCAACTGGTCTGTGCCGGCGGAAAGCCAGAACGCCTTTTGCCCGGCCTGCAGCCATAACCGTCTCGTTCCAAATATCGCGACGGATGAGGGTATCGAACAATGGCGCGGCATCAGCCAGGCGCAGCGGCATTTGTTTTATTCGATATTGCGTCTCGGCCTGCCGCATCCCAACCGCGATGCCGATCCTGTCGGCGGGCTAGTCTTCGACTTTCTGGTCGACGAAGTCGCACCTGACGGTTCCGTCATTCCCGCCATGACCGGCCACGACGAGGGCCTGATCGCCATTCGCGCGGCAGAGGTGGATGATGCGACGCGCGAGCAGGTGCGCGCCAACATGAACGAGCCCTATCGCACCATGCTTGGCCATTTCCGCCATGAGGTCGGGCATTTCATCTGGAACAAGCTGGTTCGTGATGAGAGCCGACTGGAGGCCTGCCGCGCGGTATTCGGCGATGAGCGCGAAGACTATGCCGCCGCGCTACAGCGCAACTACGAGCAGGGGCCGCGCCCCAACTGGCAGGAAACCTTCATAAGCGCCTATGCCTCCGTGCATCCCTGGGAGGATTTTGCCGAGTGTTTCGCGCATTATCTTCACATCGTCGATACGCTGGAAACCGCGCGCGCCTTTGGCGTGGCGATAGACCCCGATGGACATGAGGAAATGGCGGCGGAGGTCACTTTCGATCCCTATAATGCCCGTAGCGCCGCACAACTGGTCAAGGCCTGGATTCCGCTCAGCGTCGCCATCAACTCGATCCAGCGCAGCATGGGGGAGGCGGACCTTTATCCCTTCGTGCTGGCCCCGCCTGTTGTGAGCAAGATGGAATTCATCCACGACCTGCTACACGGCAGGATCGACGCGATGCCTCAACGGCAGATGCAGCAGTTCTCGATGGCGCAGTGAATACGAGACACGAGAAGTCATAGTCAGGAAACGCGTCGTTTCCTTCTCCCGTCATTCCGGCTCAATACCGGAATGACGGCGGTGGATGGAGTAGCCCTTTACCACCCCATATTCCAATACCTCTTACGAAGCTCGCTTCGTCGGCTGGAACCGCTCCCGCAAAAGCTTCAGCGCCGCATCGCCGGAAACCGGTGTGCCGAACAGGAAGCTCTGGCCGAAATGGCAGTTCATGCGTGAGAGTTCCGCCGCATCCTCAGGCGTTTCAATGCCTTCCGCCACCACCTGCATATCGAGAGCGCGCGCCATGGCGATAACGGAGCGCAGTAGCACGTTGCGCTTGTCGCTGGTATTGGCCACCAGTGCCTTGTCGAGCTTGATCGTGTCGAAGGGGAAGCGGGTGAGATAGGCAAGTGACGAATAGCCGGTGCCGAAATCATCCATGGCGAGGCTGATGCCCGTTTCCTTCAGCTTGGAAAGCACCAGCCGCGCCTGTTCCGGGTTCTCCATCACCACGGATTCCGTCAGCTCCAGCTTCAGCTGCTGCGGATTACAGCGCGTTCGCGTCAGCATGCCGCGCACGTCGTTATACAATTCGTTATTCAGCAATTGCGCGCTGGAAATATTGACGGAGATGAAGATCGGCATCTTCTCGATGGAATGCTGCCAGTCCATCAGGTCGGTCGCTGCCCTTTCCAGCGCGAACATGCCGAGCGGTTCGATCAGGCCGGAGGCTTCCGCGATGGGGATGAATTCGCTCGGCGGAATGTTGCCGCGTTTGGGGTGTTCCCACCGCATCAGCGCCTCGAAACCGGCCAGCGCGCCATCGTCAAGCTTGACGATGGGCTGATAGGCGAGCGACAGCTCCTTGCGCTCGATGGCGCGGCGAAGATCGCTTTCCATTTGCAGGCGGTCGGTGCCGGACGTGCGGAAAGCGGGACGGAACGGCTCGACGCGGTTTCCGCCAGCGCGCTTGGCGCGGTACATCGCCAGTTCCGCATCGCTCAAGAGACCTGCGGCACTTTCCTGCTGGTCGATCCATGAAACGAGGCCGATGGAGGCGGTGAGGATGATTTCGCGATTGGCGAAATTGATCGGCACCATGATTGCCTTGTTCACCGCATCGGCGAAATCGGCCACCCGCTGCGGATCGCGCTCCGAGGTCAGGATCAGGCCGAATTCATCGCCGCCGAGACGCGCCAGCGTATCCTGCGGTTTCAACAGGCGGCGCAGACGCCGTGTCAGCGCGATGAGAATATTGTCGCCTGCAGCAATGCCGAGCGTATCGTTGACCAGCTTGTAACGGTCGATATCGATCGCCATCACCGTCGGGCGCACGCCGTCGCTTTCAGGAGAGAGGTTGAGGATCGATTGCAGGCGGTCGAGGAAGACCTGCCGGTTTGGTAGCCCGGTCAGATTGTCATTCATCGCATCCTGCAACAGCCGCTCCACCGAGTTCTTCTGCTCGGTGATGTCGGTGATGGTGCCGACGCAGCGGATGATTTCGCCGTTGGAGCCGAGAACCGGGCGGGCGCGGATTTGCAGCCAATGGAAATGTCCGTCTTCAGCGCGAATGCGGAATTCGTGATTGAGGCGGCCCTTGCGATGGTCGAGCAGCACGTCGAGCGTTGCCTTGAACCGGTCGCGATCGTCAGGATGCAGGCGCGGCAGCCAGTTGCGCGCAGCACCATGCATCGTGCCGGGCTCCAGCCCCAGACGGTTGGAAATGTCAGGTGTGGTGACGATGCGGTCGCGCGTCACGTCCCAGTCCCACACGGTATCGCCGCTGCCCGTCAGTGCGAGAGATTGCCGTTCGAGATCGGAAAACAGGCCCTGCTGATAGGCGCTGCCGGCAAAGGCATGCTGAATGACTGTGAAGCCGATCAGAAGCACGATCAGCACCAGCCCGCCGCCAAGCGCCGGCTGAACGATGTCGTTGTCCAATTGTCCGGTCACCGTCAGCCAGCTGCCGAACAGCCAGACGAGGATGAGCGCCCAGGACGGAACGAGCAAAATCGCCCGGTCGTAACGGTTGAAGCCGAGATAGATGATGAGTGCGATGCCGGCCGTCGCCGTCAGCGCGAAGGAGACGCGCGCGATACCGGAGGCGACCGAAGGATCGTAAATCGCGACGCCGAACAGCAGCGCCAGACCCACCACCCAGGCAAAGGTCGCATAACCCAGATGCGCGTGCCAGCGGTTTAGATTGAGATAGGTGAACAGGAAGACCACGAAGCTGGAGGCGAGAGCCACTTCGGCGCCCGCCCTCCATATTCGCTGATCGCTGGATGTGACGGTGATGAGTTTTTCAAGGAAGCCGAAATCGACGCAGATATAGGCGAGCACCGCCCAGGCGAGCGCGGCCGACGCCGGCAGAACCGAGGTTCCCTTGACGACGAACAGGATGGTCAGGAGCACGGCCAGCAGGCCGGCAATGCCGAGAACGATGCCGCGATAGAGCGTGAAGGCGTTGATCGTATCCTTGTAGGCTTCCGGTTCCCACAGATAGATCTGCGGCAATTGCGGGGTCGACAGCTCGGCGACGAAGGTGATGACGGAGCCGGGATTGAGCGTGATGCGGAAGACGTCGGCATCCGGGCTTGGCTGCCGGTCAAGCGCAAAGCCTTCGCTCGGTGTGATCGCGATGATGCGCTGCGAGCCGAGATCGGGCCAGAAGAGCTTGGAATTCACCAGACGGAAATGCGGTGCGACGATAACGCGCTCCAGCTGCTCTTCCGAGACGTTGGCGAGCGCGAAGACGGCCCAGTCGCCCTGATGGTCGGTGGAGCTGGCGCGCACCTCGATACGGCGGCGGATGCCATCCGGACCGGGCGCGGTCGAGACCTGAAAGGCTTCACCCTGATTGGCATAGATATCGGTTGTCGCGGTGAGATCGAGCGCCGTATCGTCACGGGAAATCTTCACCGGCTCGAAGGCGTAGGAAAGAGACGAAAAAAGCAGGAAAAACAGGAAGAACGGCGCAGCCAGTGCAATTGCCGCCAGACGTTTCGACAGGCACGGCGCAGAGTGAGTGTAAGTCATGTATCGTACTTCGTTCCACTGGAGCTTTGCTTGTCGGCAAGAAGGGAAAACATCGTATGATCCCGCCATTGGCCGTTGATTTTCAGATATTCCCGCAAGAGGCCTTCCCGCTGGAACCCGGCATTTTCGAGAAGCCGGATGCTTTTGAAGTTTTCCGGAATACAGGCTGCCTCGATACGGTGCAACTGAAGTCCGTTGAAGATATAGGGTATTACCAATTTTAATGCGGCAGACATATGGCCTTGCGCGGCGTAGCGTTCGCCCACCCAATATCCTATCATGCAGCTTTGTGCAGCACCCCTCCTGATATAACCGATGGTGATGCCGCCAACGAGCAACGTCTCCTTCTCGAATAGCAGAAACGACACGGCGGTGCCGGAGGAAAACTCCTGGCCGTTGCGCACCACACGCGTGCGGAAGGAGCCTTCCGTCAGTTCGTCCGGGCGCCAGGTGGGTTCCCATGGCTGGAGAAACTGACGGCTTTCCGAGCGCAGAACGTGCCACTGCTTGAAATCGCCATAGCGCGGCAGTCTGAGAAGATGGTTGGCGCTGCGCAGTTCCGGGGTGTCGTTATGTCGGGAAAGAAAACGCAGCATTCACCATCCCTGTACGGAAAGAAACCGCAACCCTCAGCCGTTCGCCTTTATCCTTGCGGGCTGCTGCGCGGAAAGCGCGGCAGTAATGTCTGAAAGAGGCGGCAGCTGTTCGAGCGGGCCAATTGCAGACAATGTCGGAACTGTATCGAAAAACAGCCGTCCTGCAAGATCGGTCAGGCGTTCCCGCGTGATGTCGTTCAGGCGCTCCATCATCTCCTCATTGGGGATGGGCCGGCCGTAAAGCATCATCTGCCGTGCCATCTGGCCGGCACGGGCTGCCGGGCTTTCCTGACCCATCAGCAGTTGCGCGCGGATTTGTGCGCGGGCGCGGTCGATTTCTTCCTGATGAATGGTCTGGGAAGACTTGCGCAACTCGTCGACGATGACGGGCATCAGTTCCGGCAGGTCGTTGCCGCCGGTCGCCGCATGCACGCCGAAAATGCCGGTGTCGGAAAAACCCCAATGGAAGGCATAAACGGAATAACAAAGGCCGCGGGACTCTCGCACTTCCTGGAACAGGCGCGATGACATGCCGCCCCCAAGAATATTGGCGAGAATTTGCGAACAGTAGAAATCGCGGGCGTGATAGGCCTTGCCCTCGAAGCCGAGAAGCACCTGCGCGTCCATGAGGTCACGGGTCTCGCGGATTTCCCCGCCGGTATAGATCGCCTTTTCGAGAACCGGCGTGGTGACCGGCAGCTGCGGCAGCGAGGCAAAGCGTTCTTCCACCTGCTTCACGAAGCTCTGGTGATCGACAGCACCCGCTGCAACGACGAAGATGCGATCCGTTGTATAGTTGCGGGCGAGATAATGCCTGATCTGGGCGCTGGTGAAGGATTGCACGGTTTCCGGAGTGCCGAGGATCGGGCGGCCGATGGTCTGGTCGCGATAGGCGACGCCGGAAAAATTGTCGAAAATCACATCGTCAGGCGTATCGGTGGCGGCACCGATTTCCTGGAGGATGACGTTTTTCTCCCGCTCCAGCTCGTCTTCGTCGAACAGCGACTCCGTCAGGATGTCTGCAAGAATATCGACGGCGAGCGGAACGTGGTCTTTCAGGACGCGGGCGTAGTATGAAGTTGTTTCCGTCGATGTCGCGGCGTTGACTTCGCCGCCGACATTTTCGATCTCTTCGGCGATCTGCCGGGCGGTGCGGCGCGCCGTACCCTTGAAGGCCATATGCTCGAGAAGATGGGCGATGCCGTGCTCGGCAGTCGTCTCGTTGCGGGACCCGGATTTGATCCACACCCCAAGAGCAACGCTTTCGAGATGCGGCATTCTTTCCGTGACAACGGTCAACCCGGACGAAAGCCGGGTCACATTAACTCTCATATCAAGTCTTTCCGCGTCTCTATTTGCCGGCGCGTGCGTGGCTGCCGATGAAGGTTTCCACCGTCTTCAGCTCTGCGTCCAGAATGTCGAAACGCTCCTCCCGGTTCATAATGTCAGCTAGCCATACTGGAAGCGCCGGGTCGATTGCGCAAGCGGATTTTACGGCGGTCGGGAATTTAGCCGGATGGGCAGTGGACAGGACCACCATCGGGCTTGATGCCTTTTCGTGTTTTTCCGCCACAAAAACGCCGGTCGCCGTATGCGGGTCGATCAGGTAACCGGTTTTCTCAAGCGTATTGCGGATCGTCGCCGCCACCTGCTTTTCGGTGGCACGGCCGGCGCGGAAATCCTTCTTGATGAATTTCAGCGCATGCGGCGGGATTTCAAACGCGCCGGATTGCTTGAGGCCATCCATCGACGCCTTTACCGCAGCGGAATCGCGGCCATAGGCCTCAAACAGCAGCCGCTCGAAATTGGACGAGATCTGGATGTCCATCGAGGGCGAGGTGGTGGGCGTGACGCCGCGCATCTCGTAACGGCCGGTCTTCAGCGTGCGCGCCAGAATGTCGTTGTCGTTGGTGGCGATGACAAGCTTGTCGATCGGCAGGCCCATCTTCTTGGCGACGTAACCGGCGAAGATATCCCCGAAATTGCCCGTTGGGACGGTGAAGGAAATCTTCCGGTCGGGACCGCCGAGCGACAGGGACGCCGTGAAATAATAGACCACCTGCGCCATGATGCGCGCCCAGTTGATGGAGTTGACGCCCGAAAGCTTGACGCCGTCGCGGAATTTCGCGTCGTTGAACATTTCTTTGACGAGGTTCTGGCAATCGTCGAAATTGCCGTTGATCGCCAGCGCATGCACGTTGGAGGCGGTGGAGGTCGTCATCTGGCGCTGCTGCACCGGAGAGACCTTGCCGTTGGGGAAAAGGATGAAGATGTCGGTGCGCTCGCGCCCGGCAAAGGCGTCGATGGCTGCGCCGCCCGTGTCGCCGGAGGTGGCGCCGACGATGGTGGCGCGCTCGCCGCGTTCAGCCAGCGTATAATCCATCAGGCGGGCGAGAAGCTGCATCGCCACGTCCTTGAAGGCAAGCGTGGTGCCGTGGAAAAGCTCCAGCACGAAGGTGTTCGGCCCGGTCTGCGTCAAGGGTGCTACGGCCGGATGGCGGAACGTCGCATAGGCGTCGTCGATCATCGCCCTGAACTTGTCGGCCGGAATTTCACCGCCGGTGAAACGGTAGAGAACTTCAAACGCGATGTCCTGATAGGACTTGCCGCGCAGGTTGCGGATTTCCTTTTTCGACATGGAGGGCCATTCGCGCGGCACGTAAAGCCCGCCATCACGGCCAAGGCCCGCCAGAAGCGCGTCGCAGAAACCAAGCGAAGGGGCCGCACCCCTGGTCGATACATATTTCACGAGATAGTCCCTTGTCGTTTACCGGTCTGTCCGTTGCCGTTACCGGCTCTTTATCAGCAGCATCCCGCCGGAATGAGGCGATTGGCGAGGTAATGAAGGGCTTTTTTGAAAATTCAAGCAAAACCAAACATGCCAATCGATTTTTTCCGGCGTCGCTGCTATAGACCATCGCCAACCTGCGTGAAAGGTCAATAAACAGCGTCTCCGGTTCGGATCCGGGACAATGGAGAGGGAATTAGAAGAGTGTCAGGGAATTTCTTGCGTTTGTCCGCCGCGATGTCGCTTCTGGCCGTTGTTGCAGGATGCAATTCCTCCAATCCGTCAGACTCGCTTGCCGTCAACCCTCCGGCGGCGCAGGCAAATGCCGTTGCTCCGGTGGTGCAGGCCAACTGCCCGACGGTCACGGTTCTCGATGCCAATGCCGTCCACCGCGTCTATGCCGGTGGCGCAAAGGACGATCCGCAGAAACTCGCCTATCAGGTTTCGCTGTCAGACACGACGCGCTCTTGTACCGCGAACGAAACCACGCTGACGGTAAACGTGCTGGCCCAGGGCCGTCTCGTTCCCGGCCCGATGTCGAAGCCCGGCCGCGTGACCGTACCGATCCGCGTCACCGTTAAGGACGGCGACGGCGAGATTTACGGCGAAACGACCAATTTCGCCATCGACGTTGCTGCAGGCGGTGCCGGCACGCAGTTCATCTTCAACAACGATCATGTCGCCATTCCCAACGGACCGGGCGGCGCACCGAGGTCGGTCAGTGTCTATATCGGTTTTGCCGAGCAGGGCGCAAAGGCCAAGACCAAGCGCCGGTGATTTGACGGGCGAAATGTAAAAACCGGAGGCTGCTTTTGCGGGCTTTCGGGCAGATCGCAAACAAACCATGGCTCATACGCAACGTCATCCTCGGGCCTGTCCCGAGGATCCGAACACGTATCGTAGAATCAAGTCGTTGCAGATGCTCGGGACAGGCCCGAGCATGACGAAGTGGCGTTTGTGACAAAGCCAGAGATTAAAAAGCGCCTTCCCACTCCGCCATCGCTGCAATAACGGCGGGCAGGTCCTGCATGCGTGAAATCACCGTTTCCGCGCCCGCGTCCGTCAACCGGTCGGCATGGCTGGGATAGGTGTGGGATGCGCCGGTGAAGCCGATGACGCGCATGCCGGCTGCCTTTGCACCATGCACGCCGTGCACGGAATCCTCGATTACGACGGCGCGATCCGGTGAAACGCCGAACTGGGCTGCGCCATGCAGGAAGATATCCGGCTTCGGCTTGACGCGGTCGGCTCCGAGATCCTTGGCGGAGTAGATATGCGGTGCGAAATAGGGCTTCAGGCCCACCTTCGTCAGCATCATGTCGAGGCGGTGGCTGGATGAATTCGAGCAGATGCAACGCGGTGTCGTCAGGCGCGACAGAGCGAACTTGACGCCCTCGATGATCTTCACGTCGCGTTCCAGCCGCGCGTCCAGCAGCTTTTCCGACTTGTCGAGCAGCGATGCGGAAAACGGGATGCTGGCTTCGCTTTCCACCTGCAGGAGGATGTTCTTCCAGGTCATGCCGGCGAAACGCTCGCCCATTTCCTCGACGGAGATCGGATACCCGGCATCGGTCAGAAGGCGGGACTCCACCTGTGCGGCGATGATTTCGGAATCGACCAGAACGCCGTCACAGTCGAAAATAATGAGGTCGAAGCCGCTCATGGGCGCTCCCTGTATCGGATTTGCCTTGGAAAAAAGTGATGCCCGGGCTTTTAGACCAAGTCCGCGTCAAGCTCAACCGGCTGGCCCGCAAGGGTCGGTCGCGCCCGGCTCATAGCTGGGATTTGGCTTTGCGCGTTTCCTGCGTGCAAAAACCGCTACACAGATCAGCGCCGGATGCGTTATGGGATGTTATGCCCAAGACAGCGAAAACCAGACCCGAAGATACCATTGCCGCACGCATCAGCCGCACTCTGGCTGACCGCATCGTGCGCGGTGAGCTGTCGCCGGGTGAACGTCTGAGGCAGGATCACATCGCCGCCGAATTCGGCGCATCGCATGTGCCGGTGCGCGAAGCGTTCCGCAGGCTGGAGGCGCAGGGCTTGGCCGCCAGCATTCCGCGCCGCGGCGTGCGGGTCGCGGATTTCGGCCTTGCCGATGTGCGCGAAGTCGCGGAAATGCGCGCCGCGCTTGAGGTTCTGGCGCTGCGCCACGCCATTCCAAACATGACTTCAGCCATTCTCGACCAGGCGGAGGCCGCCACGCTCGAAGGCGATAGCGCGGTCGACGTGCAGCATTGGGAAGAGGCCAATCGCCGCTTCCACCGCCTCATCACGGCGCCTTGCAACATGCCGCGCCTGATGGAGGCGATCGACGGCCTGCATGCCGCGAGCGCCCGGTTCCTGTTTTCCGCCTGGCGGGCAGGATGGGAGCGCCGCACCGATACCGATCACCGCGCGATCCTCGACGCATTGCGCGGCGGCCGTGCCGAGGAGGCGGTGCGAATTCTCGACGGGCACGTGCAATGGATCGGTCGCAAGGCAATCCGCACCCCTTCAGGCTCGGTGCACGATGCCTTCGCCATCGTCGGATAGGCCGGGAACGATTGGCTGCGCTCGTTTGGACTCCGCCGGAAAAGTCGGTTATCGATATCCGCCCGCGATGACGATCCGCGGTGCGTGAAGGGAGCATGGATGGCTGCTGATACGGCGAAATCACGGAGCGGATTTTTCCTTTGTCCGCCGATCTGTTTCCTTGATCGGAAACGCGCCCTGTGACGGTCCGCCTTCGCGCCCATCACCTTCTCTGCATGCTGACCTATGTGGGGAAGGGATATACCTCCGGTTTTGTCGAAAACTACGACCGTGTCGCCGCTCGGCTGAACGCCGGCGAAGAGGATATCGAGCTGGTCGATGGGCCGGACGATATCTGCGTTGGCCTGTTGTGCGAAAGCCATGCCCACTGTTTCAACGAGGGCGTGGTGCAGAGGGACGAGGCGGCCCGGCTTTCGGTTTCAACGCTTTTGAACGAGACAATCACCGCCGGAAAGCGGCTGCGGGCAACGCCGGAGCTGCTTGAGAAAATGCGTCTGGCCTTTGCTGCCGGAGACATCCGGCAGGCCTGTCGCGGCTGCCAGTGGATTAGGCTGTGCGATCGCATCGCGGCATCAGGATTTACCGGCGTGAAGATTGGCGAGCCGCCGCCGCACCCGGCCGGGCAGCGGCTTACTGCTACTCCGGCACATTCGTCTCGGTTCTCTCGGCGGCCTTGACCGTCGCCTTGATCTCCTTCGGCTCGCGCCCGGATTTCTTGTCGTAGCTCACCTTCACCGAATAATCGCCGGGATGCAGGGTCTCCTGATGCCGGTTGCCGTAACGGCCGGAAATTTCCTTTTGCGTACCCTGGAGGTCCTTGGTCGTTTCGACGATGTCGATCCGCTCCGCACCCGGTGCCGTGATTGCCAGAACACCAGCATCGAGGTTGAGGTTGATCTCAGTGCGTTTTCCTGCAGTTACGGTGAAGGGCTGTTCCACCGTGACCTTGCCCAGACGCGCGCGCATCACGAAATCGCCGGCAGGCATTTCCATGGTTTTGCCGGTGCCGTAAACACCGTTGATGGTCTGGCGAGTGCCATCAAGCGTCTCCTTGGCTGAAAGCGCTTCGAAACGGATATCGTCCGTTTCCACAGCCTTGCCACCGTCCGTATAGGCCGCCTTGGCAACGACCACGCCGCTCGGGATGACTAGATCGTGGCTGATCGTCTCGCCCGCCTTGATGGCAAGCGTTTCCTGCGCACGCGCAGGGCCGATGCTGCCGGTGAGGAGGAGTTCGCCCGCCGGCACGAAGGTCGTGTTCTGCCCGTAAACGCTGTCCTTGAAATCGTCTTTGGTGATTTCGGTTTTCGCCTGGCTTTCCACATCGCCGCCGGGGCTGCGTTTTGGCACCACCGTCAGTTCCGCCGCGTCGAAATTAGCCTTTGGCCTCGTTAGGCTTCCCTCCTTCACCTCGAAGGGTATTTCGCGACGGATGTTGCCCAGCGCTGCCACGCCGACATATTTACCCGCCGGCAGCTTCGCTTCGAAGGTGGCGTCGTAGGAGCCGCCGGCATTGACGTCGCTGCGCACTCCGGCCCGGTCGGCTTTGTAGAAATCCCACCGCACCCTGTCGCTGTTGCCGAGCGAGGGGCCGCCATCGAACAGTACAGCGTCGGTGACGACGTTGTATAGCGGTGCCGGCTCCTGCGCCCCCAAGCTTGACGGCAGTGCCGCCAGAAGAAGAGCCGCGGAAAAGGCATGCACTGAAAAAGAAGCCACTCGCGTTACGGACGTCATTGCGGATTACCCCCTGAGTTGCCGGTATTGCCAGCACCGACATGCGGAACAGGACAACCCGTTGTGCACAACGTTTTTGCGCCACTTCGGGTTCCCCGCCCGCGCCAGCAAATTGCGCGTGTCGGCCGCAACAGCCATTTATTTCGCATTTTCCGTGACTTGTTCAGGCTTTGATAACCATCTTCGGTAACCATAAGCATCAGTAGAGAGTAAGCGTATGGAGCGAGTACCAATGGCAGCAGTTTTTCCGCTGGCCGATTTTCGGCGTGCCGGTTTTGATCGTGCGGGCGAGAGTGACGCCTGGAAAGACAGCATAATCAAAGGTGATTGTGTCGCTGCCTTGGATGCCCTCCCGAGCCAGTCGGTGGATGCGATTTTCGCCGATCCGCCCTACAACCTCCAGCTTGGCGGTACGCTTCACCGGCCAGATCAGTCGCTGGTTGATGCGGTCGATGACGAGTGGGACCAGTTCTCCTCCTTCGAGGCCTATGATGCCTTCACCCGCGCCTGGCTGCTGGCCTGCCGCCGCGTGCTGAAGCCGAATGGTACCATCTGGGTCATCGGCTCCTACCACAACATCTTCCGTGTCGGCTCCATGCTCCAGAACCTCGATTTCTGGATCCTGAACGATATCGTCTGGCGCAAGACCAATCCCATGCCCAACTTCAAGGGCCGCCGTTTCCAGAACGCCCATGAGACCATGATCTGGGCGAGCCGCGATCCGAAAGCCAAGGGCTATACCTTCAACTACGAAGCGCTGAAGGCCTCCAACGACGACGTTCAGATGCGCTCCGACTGGCTGTTCCCGATTTGCAGCGGCCATGAGCGGCTGAAAGGTGACGACGGCAAGAAGGTGCATCCGACCCAGAAGCCGGAAGCATTGCTGGCACGCATCATCATGGCCTCCACCAAGCCTGGCGACATCGTGCTCGACCCGTTCTTCGGCTCCGGCACCACGGGTGCGGTTGCAAAACGTCTCGGCCGCCACTTCGTTGGTATCGAACGCGAACAGGATTACATCGACGCGGCGTCTGCCCGCATCGCCGCCGTCGAGCCGCTCGGCAAGGCGGAGCTGACCGTTATGACCGGCAAGAGGGCCGAACCGCGTGTTGCCTTCAACACCCTGGTGGAAAGCGGTCTCGTCCGTCCCGGCCAGGTGCTGACCGATGCAAAGCGCCGTTATAGCGCCATTATTCGTGCCGATGGTACGATTGCATCCGGCGGGACTGCCGGCTCCATTCACCGTCTTGGTGCAAAGGTGCAGGGTCTCGACGCATGCAACGGATGGACGTTCTGGCACTTCGAGGATGGCGACCAGCTGAAGCCTATCGATGATCTGAGAACAATCATCCGCAGTGAACTGGCAAAGGCCTGACAGTCTAAAGCCCAAAAGGCTGAAGGCAACGATCCACCGCCCGCCATTGTCAGCATACGTCTCCGTCCGGTTTAGTACCTTCAGTCCCGGATGGAGAACGACCAACGCCCGGCACTTCGGTGTCGGGCGTTGGTATTTTTGAATATCTAAATTTAGCCAGACAAGTTTCGCGCAAGAGAACGGTCATAGTGTCCTACGCAAAGCAATGGTTGTGAAAATCCGGTTCGGAAAGTTCACGAAAACATTGCTGTCCCATGCCGCTTGCGGCAGGACTGGCGCAGGCAGGAGACCGCCATTTCCGCCTGCGCCAATTTTCTTTTTGGATCTGATGGTCTGTCAGACATCCACGCCGTAGGATTGCAGATCCTGCTTCAGCTTTTCCGCCCCGGTAAAATGCACCGCCTGCCAGCCGGCGGCCTTGGCGCCTTCGACATTAACAAGCGTATCGTCAATGAAGATGCTTGCGGCAGGGTCGAGGCCAAATTCCTTCGCGTGCAGCTCGTAGATCGCCACATCCGGTTTCAGCAGCTTCACATCGCCAGAAACCGTCACGCCGCGCGGCAGGGTGAGGAAGGGGAACATCTTCTGCGCTTCGCGGAAGGTATCTGAGGCGAAGTTGGTCAGCATCGTCACGTCGTGACCGTTGTCGATCAGGCCGGTCATGATCGCGACGCTGTCGTCATAGGAATGCGAGACCATCTCATGCCAGAACTTGCGGAAGGCGCGGATATGCTCTTCCCGCTCGGGAAACTGTTCCATCAGCAGCGCCTCGGCGTCTTCCCAGCCGCGTCCGCGATCCTGTTCGAGGTTCCAGTCATGGGTGCAGACATTCTCGAAGAACCATTTGCGCTCGTCGGCATCGGGAATGAGGCGGCTATAGGGAATATGCGGATCGTAGTGGATCAGTACCTTGCCGATGTCGAATACGATATGCTCAATCTTGGTCATCGAAACTTCCTGCTTTCATCGAATGCGGATGGAATAGCCTGTGCGATGACTTTTTTCATCACCGTCGGCAAGGCTTGCGCGTCAAGATTTGTAACCGGCTCCCACCATCCGTCATCCGCGCCAGTTTCAAGCCCATCCGGCACCTGTGCCCGATAGACGGTGAGCCGCAGCTCGAAATGGGTGAAGACATGCACAATGACGCCCGCCGCTTGCCAAGACGCGGCAAAAGGCGCGTGGCTCGTGTCGGTGCCGCCATCCACGCGGGCGGTCCATGCCGTTGTCGGCACCTCCGTCATGCCACCGAGAAGGCCGCTTTCTATGCGCCGCCGCAGCAGAATTTCGCCGCTTGCATTCACCGCCACGAAGGCGGCTCCCAGCCGCACCGGTTTTGCCTTTTTCGCGGCCTTGACCGGAAACCGCTCCGGCTCGTCATGGGCAAGCGCCAGACAGCCGCCATTGAACGGACAGAGCGCGCAGGCAGGGCGCTTCGGCGTGCAGATCGTCGCACCGAGATCCATCATCGCCTGCGCAAAATCGCCCGGCCGGTCGGGAGGCGTAAGCTCCGCCACCTTCGCCTTCATGGCGGGTTTCGAGCTGGGCAGGGGTGCATCTATGGCGAAAAGGCGGGAGATGACGCGCTCCACATTACCGTCCATCACCGCCGCCTGCCGGTTGAACGCAATGGCCGCCACGGCAGCAGATGTATAGTCGCCGATGCCGGGCAGCTTCTTCAGGCCCTCTTCGGTATCGGGAAAGACGCCGCCATGCTCTTTCGCCACAGCTTCCGCACATTTTTTCAGGTTGCGGGCGCGGGCGTAATAACCAAGTCCCGCCCATGCAGCCATCACATCCTCAACCGGTGCCGCCGCCAGATCGCTGACATGAGGCCACGTTGCGAGGAACTTCAGGAAATAGGGTTTAACCGCCTGCACCGTCGTCTGCTGCAACATCACTTCGGAAAGCCAGACATGATAGGGATCGGCACGTTTTCCTTGTGCCGCCATGGCCGGCGAGGTGCGCCAAGGCAACTCGCGATGGTGGCGGTCGTACCATGCGAGCAGCATCTGCGCGTGCGATGACGGGGCGGTTTTTTGAAGCATGGTTTGCCGTTTCTCTTCGATTCGGCCTATAGTTGGGCCATTCATACCGACCTATCAAGAAGCTCCGGACTGTCCGGTCCTGAAACCCGAGTGAAAAATGCGATATCCACGCAAAGGCGTCATCCAGATTGCCGAAATAGCCAATGGCATCATGGATCCCCTCCTGTCTAAACGGGCGGGCATCAACACGGCGCTGCTCGGCTCGTGGGACGAGATAGCCGGCGATGACTTTGCCGATTGCACGCGGCCGGAAAAGATTACCTGGCCGCGTCGCGACGAGGGGCCGGATCGCGGCGGTTACCAGCCGGGCGTGCTGACGATTGCCTGCGAAGGCGCGCGCGCTCTGTTCCTCACCCACGCACAGGGCGAGCTCATCGCCCGCATCAACGGCTTTTTTGGCTTTCCGGCGGTACGCCAGATCAGGATCGTGCAGAAGCCGGTATCGCAGCCCGTTCCCCGCCGGCGAAAGCCGCCGCCGCTGCGCGGTGATGCGGCAAAACGTCTCGACGATATGATGGACGGCATCGAGAGCGAAGCGCTGCGCAAGGCAGTGGAAAGGCTCGGCACGGCGGTGATGCAGAAGAAGAAGCCGCGGGGCGGGACGATTTGATGTCGCGCACGGTCCTTGACTGGTCACAATTCTTTGACAAGAAGAGTTCAAAACCCCGCTTGTGATGAACAGGCCGTCGCTATATCGGAATCAACAGACAATAGAGTCTATTACCAACAGGTGCTTTCATGCATTTTTCCGAACTGACCATTTCCCGTCGCAGCCTTCTCGGCGGCGTTGCACTTGCTGCCCTTGCCACGGCCCTGCCGTTTGCCTTCACGCCGGGCGTTGCCCAGGCGCAGGAATTGCCTGAATCCACCGGTGACGTGGATATGGCTGCGGTGTTGAAGCCCGGTCCGCTGCCGGAAGCGGCGCTCGGCGATGCGAACGCTCCCGTCAAGATCGTCGAATATATGTCGATGACCTGCCCGCATTGCGCCAATTTCCACAACAAGACCTTTGACGAGATCAAGAAGAAATACATCGATACCGGCAAGGCCTATTTCGTCATCCGCGAATTCCCGTTCGATCCGCGTGCCGCCGCTGCCTTCATGCTGGCGCGCTGCGCACCGGAAGGACAGTATTTCCCGTTCGTTTCCATGCTGTTCAAGCAGCAGCAGAGCTGGGCAACAGCCCAGGATGCCCGTGCGGCCCTGCTTCAATTGTCGAAAATGGCCGGTTTCTCACAGGAGTCTTTCGAGGCCTGCTTGACGAACCAGAAGCTTCTGGATGATGTGAACGCAACGATGCAACGCGGTGCGACGGAATTCGGCGTCAACTCCACGCCGACTTTCATCATCAACGGCAAGAAATACGCGGGAGACATGTCGGTTGAAACCATGTCGGCTGTCATCGACAAGCTGCTCTGATCGCCGAACCCTTAAAGCAACGGGCGGCGGATATTTCCGTTCGCCCGTTTTTTATTGCCGTTATTTCAGGCGGAGCGGAGCGGCATGAAGTTCAACAAGCTCCGCGTCGTCGGTTTCAAATCCTTCGTTGAACCCTCGGAATTCATCATCGAGCCGGGTCTGACCGGTGTCGTCGGTCCCAATGGTTGCGGCAAGTCCAATCTGGTCGAAGCGCTTCGCTGGGTGATGGGCGAAAACTCCTACAAGAACATGCGCGCATCCGGCATGGATGACGTCATCTTCTCTGGTTCCGGCAATCGCCCGGCCCGCAACACCGCGGAGGTCGGCCTTTATCTCGACAATTCCGATCGCACCGCGCCCGCCGCCTTCAACGATGCCGATGAAATTCAGGTGACGCGCCGCATCGAGCGCGAAAACGGCTCGGTTTATCGCATCAACGGCAAGGAAGCGCGCGCCAAGGATGTGCAGCTTCTGTTTGCCGATGCCTCCACCGGCGCGCGTTCGCCCTCGATGGTGGGGCAGGGGCGTATCGGCGAACTCATCAATGCCAAGCCGCAGGCCCGCCGCCAGCTTCTGGAAGAGGCGGCCGGCATTTCCGGCCTGCATTCCCGTCGCCATGAAGCGGAGCTTCGCCTGCGCGCTGCCGAAACCAATCTGGAGCGGCTGGAGGATGTGACCGCCCAGCTTGAAAGCCAGATCGAAAGCCTGAAACGCCAGGCGCGGCAGGCCAACCGTTTCAAGATGCTGTCGGCGGATATCCGCGCCCGCGAGGCGACCTTGCTGCATATCCGCTGGGTAGAAGCCAAGGAAGCCGAAGGCGAAGCGGAAAGCGCGCTTAATCAGGCCACGAACATCGTTGCCGAAAAGGCGCAGGCGCAGATGGAGGCGGCCAAACAGCAGGGCATTGCCAGCCTGAAGCTGCCGGAACTGCGCGAGGATGAAGCGCGTGTCGCTGCCGCCCTGCAACGTCTACAGATTGCCCGCACCCAGCTGGATGACGAGGCTAACCGCCTGCTGCGCCGCCGTGATGAGCTGGCGCGCCGTTTGTCGCAGCTTGGCGAAGACATCGTTCGCGAAGAACGGCTTGTCTCTGATAACGCCCAGATTCTTGCGCGGCTCGATGAGGAAGAGGCAGACCTTCTCGAAATTCTCGCCGATTCCGGTCGTCATGCCGAAGAGATGCGCGAAGCCTTTGAGGCAGCTGCCGCTAAACTGACTGAAAGCGAAACCGTTTTCACTGCCATCACCGCCGAGCGCGCCGAGGCCGCCGCCGGGCGCCAGCAGCTGGAACGGGCGATCCGCGAGCTTTCCGATCGTAAACTCCGGCTGGAACGCCAGTCGCAGGAGGCATCCTCCGAGATCGATGCCGTCGATGAAAAACTCTCCGGCCTTCCCGATCCTTCGGAGCGCCGCGAGGCGGTCGAGGCAGCCGAGATCGCGGTGGAAGACGCTCTGATCGTGGCGGAGGAAGCCGAAGCCGCCGTTGCCGAGGCGCGTTCCGCCGAAGCGCTGGCGCGCGGCCCGCTGGAAACGGCGAGAAACCGGCTGAACGCTCTGGATACGGAAGCGCGCACCATCACCAAAATCCTGGCGGCCAGTGCTGCCGCCAATGGCAGCTTCACGCCGGTGGCGGAAGAAATGACGGTGGAACGTGGTTTTGAGGCAGCGATTGGTGCAGCCCTTGGCGACGACCTCGAAAGTGCCCTTGATCCCGCTGCTCCCGCCTATTGGGCCGGCAATGGCGATGGTGCGGGCGATCCTGCTTTGCCGCAGGGCGTCAAGCCGCTTTTGAACTATGCGCAGGCGCCGGACGCATTAAGGCGCGGTCTCGCCCAGATCGGCGTTGCAGCCGACACTGCGGAAGCCTTGCGCCTGATGCCGTCGCTGAAGGCCGGTCAGCGGCTGGTGACGCGCGAGGGCGCGCTGTTTCGCTGGGATGGCCACATCGCCAGCGCTGATGCGCCGGGAGCCGCCGCCCTTCGTCTGGCACAAAAGAACCGGCTTGCCGAAATCGAGACGGAACTGGAAGAGGCCCGTTTCAGTCTGGAGGAGGCCGAAGAACAGCTCTCCATCAGGACCGACGACATCAAAAGCGCCGAGTTGCGGCTTTCGGAAGTGCGCGACAGAAGCCGGCTGGTGACGCGTCATCTTGCCGAGGCACGCGAGGCGCTGACATCAGCCGAACGCGCCTCGGGCGATCTTCTGCGCCGCCGGGATATCGTTTCGGAAGCGCTGAACCAGATCGGCGCGCAGATCGACGAGATCGTCGTTCAGGAAGAAAACGCCCGCATCGAAATGGAAGATGCACCGGATCTTTCCGCCCTTGATCTGCGCCTGCGTGAAAGCCAGCTGGAAGTCGCCACAGACCGTGGCCTGCTGGCAGAAGCGCGCGCCCGCCACGAGGGGGTGAGCCGCGAGGCGGAAAGCCGCCAGCGCCGGCTTCAGGCAATCGCGCAGGAGCGCTCCACGTGGGCATCGCGGGCCGCCAGTGCCGCCGATCACATCGCCACCCTGCGCGAGCGTGAGGAAGAGGCGCGCGAGGAAATCGCCGAACTGGACATTGCGCCGGAAGAGTTTGACGAGAAACGCCGCAACCTCCTGACCGAGCTTCAGAAAACCGAAGACGCCCGCCGCTTGGCCGCGGACCGGCTGGCGGAGGCGGAAAACCTGCAACGCGCCGCCGACCGCGTTGCAACCACCGCCCTTTCCGAACTGGCAGAAGCCCGTGAAAAGCGCGGCCGCGCCGAAGAGCGGCTTGTTTCCGCCCGCGAGAAGCGGCAGGAAACCGAACATCGCATCCGCGAAACGCTGAATACCGAGCCGCATATGGCGTTGCGCCTGACCGGCCTTGGTCCCGACCAGCCGAAGCCAGATATTCGCGATGTCGAGCGCGATCTCGACCGGCTGAAGATCGAGCGTGAGAGGCTGGGCGCCGTCAACCTGCGTGCCGAGGAAGAGCAGGCGGAGCTGTCCGCCAAGCTCGCGGCCCTCATCAAGGAACGCGACGATATCATCGACGCGGTGCGCAAGCTGCGCGCCGGTATCCAGAACCTCAACCGCGAAGGCCGTGAACGGTTGATTGCGGCCTTCGATGTGGTCAATTCGCAGTTCCAGCGGCTTTTCACCCATCTGTTTGGTGGCGGCACGGCGGAATTGCAGCTGATCGAATCCGACGATCCGCTGGAAGCCGGCCTGGAAATTCTCGCCCGTCCTCCTGGCAAGAAGCCACAGACCATGACGCTGCTTTCCGGCGGTGAACAGGCGCTGACGGCCATGGCGCTGATCTTTGCGGTCTTCCTCACCAATCCCGCACCGATCTGCGTGCTGGACGAGGTGGACGCGCCGCTCGACGACCATAATGTCGAGCGTTACTGCAACCTGATGGACGAAATGGTTGCCTCCACCGAAACGCGTTTCGTCATCATCACCCACAATCCCATCACCATGGCGCGCATGAACCGCCTCTTCGGCGTCACCATGGCCGAACAGGGCGTGTCGCAACTGGTTTCCGTGGATTTGCAGACTGCCGAGCAACTGCGCGAAGCCGTCTGAGTTTCCCGTTCCGGGTCTACCCCTTAAGCCTTTTCCATCGCGAATTTATCTGGCCGCATCACCCATTCGGGTGGGCGACAATGCGCGGCATTTTGCTATGTCTTTTTGAAAGGAATTTGGGCTCTTTCCAGACCCCCCATCCGGTTTCCTGTACCGGATGGAAAGCCTTGCGAGGTCGCTGCCGTGGCCTCGCAAGGCTTTTTTTTGGTCTTGTGCCTAGCGTCCGTCGTTCCTCAACCAGTCACAGGAAACCAGCCGACTTGCCGCCCTCTTATACCGGCACCAACCGCAGCCGCGTGCCCCACGGATCAATCGCTTCCACAACCTTGTTTTCCATCTCCACCAGCACATAACCGGCCGCCCGCAGCCGCGTTTTCTGCGCTTCAAGGTCCGTGGGATTTTTGATGGCAAGAGAGAACCAGTCGAGGCCGGTTTCAGTGGCGTTGCGCTCTTTCGCGCCCCGGCTGTTCCATGTGTTGACGGCCAGATGGTGGTGATATCCGCCCGATGACAGGAAGGAGGCATCCGAACGGGCATCCTGCGTCGGTTTGAGACCAACAGCTTCCTCGTAAAAGGCGCGTGCGGTGGCAATCTCGCCGACCCGCAGGTGAATATGCCCGATGCGCATGCCGGAAGGTGCGGCCTCGTAATCGCTCTTTTTGGTGTCGGTCAGCGTTACGAGATCATCGACGTCGAGCGGTTCGGTCCCCATCTTAACCACGCTGCCGCTCCAGACCCATGTGTCCTTCGGCCGGTCGCTGTAAACCTCGATGCCGTTGCCTTCGGGATCGTTGAGATAGACCGCTTCACTGACATTATGGTCGGCAAAGCCCGTGAGCGGCACCTGCCTTAACGCCGCATGTACCAGCCACCGCGCCAGATCCTTGCGGGTGGGCATCAGGTAGGCGATGTGGAACAGGCCGGCTGAGGTGGGGCTTTCATAATCCGCCGTTGGCTTGTGAACGAGATCAAGCAGGGGAACGGTGCCGGCGCCGAGCGTCACGCCCCGTGCGTTGCGCGCAACCTCATTCAACCCGAGCACGGAACGGAAATAATCGATCATCGGATCGAGATCGCGCACGCGAAGCGCCGCCTGACTGACATGCATCGGCGTGGTCAGCGCAAAGGGAAGGGCGGTGCCTGCACTTGCTGCGGTTGGGTCGCCTTCTGCTCTAAGAGCACCGGCAAGGGCGGTGGCGGCGCAAGAAATTCCGGCAAATTTCAACGTGTGGCGGCGAGTAAATTGCATGAATAATCTCTTTTTGGGCGATGTGGATGGCTTAGGGAACACTCCGTTTCTGCGCACTACACGAATGCGTCAGTAACGCTGTTATTTTGCTTTTGCGGCAATTCTGGCGCGCAATTCGCCGCAATTATGCTGCACTGCGATGTAAACTGGACGTTGTGGCGTTTCCAACATGCTGCCAATGCTGTAGATGATAGAAAAATGACAACGCTTCTGGGTGGAGAGCGTGGAATGAAAAAGTGGGTTTATACCTTCGGCAACGGTGCTGCCGAAGGCCGGGCAGGTGACGTTGCTATATTGGGCGGCAAGGGTGCAAACCTTGCCGAAATGGCAAGTCTCGGCCTTCCCGTTCCCCCCGGCCTCACCATCATAACCGATGCTTGCGCCCTTTATCACAAGAACGGCCGCGATCTCCCCGAAGAGCTGAAGCTGCAGGTCATGGCCGGCCTTCACGGCATGGAAGCCGTGACCGGCAAGACATTCGGCGGCAGCCAGACGCCGCTGCTGTTGTCGGTCCGATCAGGCGCGCGTGCCTCCATGCCGGGCATGATGGACACGGTGCTCAATCTCGGCCTCAACGACCGCACGGTGCAGGCGCTGGGCCACGATGCGGGCGACGCCCGTTTCGCCTGGGACAGTTATCGCCGATTCATCCAGATGTATGCCGATGTCGTCATGGGTCTCGACCATGAGCTGTTCGAGGAAATTCTCGAAGATGAGAAGGGCCGGCTCGGCCATGAATACGATACCGATATGTCGGCGGTCGAGTGGCAGCATGTCGTTGCGCTTTACAAGCAACTGATCGAGGACGAGTTGGGAGAGGCTTTCCCGCAGGATTGCCATGTTCAGCTCTGGGGCGCGATCGGTGCAGTCTTCGCCAGCTGGACGAACCATCGCGCCGTGACCTATCGACACCTGCACAATATTCCCGGCGATTGGGGCACGGCGGTCAACGTCCAGGCCATGGTCTTTGGCAATCTCGGCTCGTCATCGGCAACCGGCGTTGCCTTCACCCGCAATCCCTCCACCGGAGAGGCGGAGCTTTACGGTGAGTTCCTCGTCAATGCCCAGGGTGAAGACGTGGTTGCGGGCATCCGCACGCCGCAATCCATCACCGAGGCTGCGAGGCTGGCGTCGGGTTCCGACAAACCCTCCATGGAAAAGCTGATGCCGGAGGCTTTCGCCGAGTTCATGGTGATCTGCAAGCGGCTGGAGACCCACTATCGCGACATGCAGGATCTGGAATTTACCATCGAGCGCGGCAAGCTCTGGATGCTCCAGACCCGTTCCGGCAAGCGCACCACACGCGCCGCCATGAAGATCGCCGTCGATATGGTCGAGGATGGGCTGATTTCGCAGGAAGAAGCCGTCTGCCGCATCGAGCCGTCATCGCTCGACCAATTGCTGCACCCTACCATCGATCCCGGTATTTCCCGGCCCATCATCGGCTCCGGCCTGCCTGCCTCCCCGGGTGCGGCAACCGGCGAGATCGTCTTTACCTCGGAAGAAGCGGTCGCTGCGGAAGCCGAAGGCCGAAGCGTCATTCTGGTCCGCATCGAAACCAGTCCGGAAGATATTCACGGCATGCATGCCGCCGAAGGCATTCTGACGACGCGCGGCGGTATGACCAGCCACGCCGCCGTGGTGGCGCGCGGCATGGGCATTCCCTGCGTTACCGGCGCGGGTTCGATGCGCGTCGATATGCGCAACAAGGTGCTGATCGGCGTTGGTTGCATGCTGAAACGCGGCGATGTCATCACCATCGACGGCTCTTCCGGCCGGGTGATGAAAGGTGAAGTGCCGATGACGCAGCCTGAACTGTCAGGCGACTTCGGCAAGCTGATGCAATGGGCCGATAATCTGCGCCGTATGACAGTGCGCACCAACGCCGATACACCGGCCGATGCCCGCGCCGCCCGTGCTTTCGGTGCAGAAGGTATAGGTCTTTGCCGCACCGAGCATATGTTCTTCGAAGGCGACCGCATTCATGTGATGCGCGAGATGATTCTCGCCGAAAGCGAAAAGGGCAGGCGGGCAGCGCTTGACCGGCTTTTGCCGATGCAGCGTTCGGATTTCACCGAGCTTTTCCAGATCATGCACGGCCTGCCGGTGACGATCCGCCTGCTTGATCCGCCGCTGCACGAATTCCTGCCGAAGAGCGATGGCGAGATCGTAGAGGTCGCCGCCGCCATGGGCATGCCGCAGACCGTATTCCGCCAGCGGCTGGATGCGCTGCACGAATTCAACCCCATGCTCGGCCATCGCGGTTGCCGGCTTGCCATTTCCTATCCCGAAATTGCCGAAATGCAGGCGCGCGCCATTTTTGAGGCTGCGGTTGCGGCGGCGCGCATCACCGGTGCGCCTGTCGTGCCTGAGATCATGGTGCCGCTGGTCGGCCTCCGGTCCGAACTCGATTACGTCAAGGCTGTCATCGACACTGTGGCCGCCGAGGTGGCGGAAGAGACCGGCATGACGCTCGAATATCTGACCGGCACCATGATCGAATTGCCGCGTGCGGCGCTGCGCGCGCATGTGATTGCGGAAGCTGCGGAGTTCTTCTCCTTCGGCACCAACGATCTGACGCAGACGACCTTCGGCATTTCCCGTGACGACGCGGCACGTTTCATCAATACCTATCAGCGCAAGGGCATTATTGAACGCGATCCGTTCATCTCGCTCGATTTCGACGGTGTGGGAGAACTGATCCGCATTGCCGCCGAGCGCGGCCGCCAGACGCGGCCGGAGCTGAAACTCGGCATCTGCGGCGAACATGGCGGCGACCCGGCCTCGATCCATTTCTGCGAGGATGCGGATCTCGACTACGTGTCCTGCTCGCCCTTCCGCGTGCCCATCGCGCGTCTTGCCGCCGCGCAGGCGACGCTTGCCGCAAGGGCAAGGCAGGGTGAAACCGCCAGCAATGTCGCCTTCATTCCGGTCAGGGGTTTGGTTGGACGATGATCCGCCGCTCCACCACCACCGGCCGATAGAACATGTCGCGGTTCATCTGCGCCTGCCAGGCGCGGTTGTCGGCGCGACGATCCATTTCCAGATCGAGAAGGCAACCCGCCATGGGGTCGGTGCCGGGGCGGAAACCATAACCCCGGCATGTCGCCTCATCCCGCGCCCGGCGCTCTTCCGGCGTCAGCGTCTGGCAGGCGGTGAGCGCCAGTAGAGCGGTGAGCGAACCTAAGACGATGGAAACGCGCATTTTGTTTCTCCCAAGAACATGACAGCCGGGCGGCACTTTTATTGCCGCGATTAATACGCCTGATTCATGATCGGGAAAAGCGGGTGAAGACTGGAAAGTTGCATCGTCCATTATTGCCTGATGCCGCAATCTTCTTTTCACGCCAGGGATGGCCGCGGCCGCCACCCGTTCTTGTTTTGCATTATTACTCTGAGTAGCCGTCCAGTATCGTGCCCCTGCTATCTTCAAGCGAGGCGTTGTTGCCTTTCGTGCGCAAAGTGTAGCTATAGTTCGGGTCTATTGCGTTATAGACCGCTCCGGACGCCGATATTGTTTCCGCCATAGGGATCATTTCTTCCATTTGTTGGAGGATCGCGAAGCTTTTTCCATCGACGCCGTTGACGTAAACTACACGTAGGACTTCGTTGTTGGCGCACGAATAGGATACGGAATCAACAGTTGTTCCCGCTGCTGCGGTCAAATTAGGGAATGCAATGAAGGAGAAAATACTCAGGAGAATTATAGACAATTTTTTCATATTTTTTCTCGGTGCAATTTTGTTTTCCATAATTATATTATGATAATTGCAGTTAAAATTGATGATTCGCAAATTTATACTTCAATATTTTTGGGATTATTGTCAATGTGGGCGTCGCTAAAGTGATAGCGACGCCCATTATGGAGATATGAAGGTACCACCCCGGCGGCACCACTTTCAGTGGTTCTTTGTTCAGGCAGGAACCGCGTCGCGGTCATCGAGTGCCTCGATGTCCTTGGCGTTGTTGTAGACTGCCTCGTCCAGAATGCCTTCACGTTTGGCGACGATGGTGGGCACCAGCGCCTGACCGGCGACGTTGACGGCCGTGCGGCCCATGTCGAGGATCGGGTCGATGGCGAGCAGCAGGCCAACACCTTCGAGCGGGAGACCGAGCGTGGAGAGCGTCAGCGTCAGCATCACCACGGCACCCGTCAGGCCCGCCGTTGCGGCCGAGCCAAGCACCGAGACGAACACGATCAGCACATAGTCCTGAATGCCGAGCGGCACCTGGAAGAACTGGGCGATGAAGATCGCTGAAATCGCCGGATAGATGGCGGCGCAGCCGTCCATCTTGGTGGTGGCGCCGAGCGGCACGGCGAAGGCGGCATATTCGCGTGGCACGCCGAGGCTTTTTTCCGTCACGGTTTCGGTGACGGGCAGGGTGCCGATAGAAGAGCGCGACACGAAGGCGAGTTGGATTGCCGGCCATGCGCCCGCAAAGAAGCGCGATGGCTTCAGGCCATGGGCGAGAAGCAGCGCCGGATAGACCACGAAGAGAACCAGCGCCAGACCGATATAAACGGCCGCCGCGTACCAGCCAAGCTGCGAAAGCGTCGTCCAGCCATATTGGTCAACGGCGCGACCGAGCAGGCCGATGGTGCCAATGGGCGTGAGGCGGATGACCCACCACAGGATCTTGCGCACGATGGCAAGCAGCGACTGGTTGAAGGCAAGGAACGGCTCCGCCGCCTTGCCCGCTTTCAGCGCCGCGACACCAAAGGCAATCGACACCACGAGCAGCTGCAACACGTTGAAGTTCAGCAAGGTGCTAGCGGAACCGTTATTGACCTTGGTCGAGGCCTCGAGGCCGAACACGTTGGCCGGCACGAGACCCTTCAGGAAGTCGAGCCAGGAACCGGTGGAGGAGGGGGCTGCCGCTGCCGTATTGGCAATCGCGGTGTTCACGCCCGGCTGAATGACGAGGCCAAGGACGATGCCGATGACCACGGCGATCAGCGCCGTGATGGCGAACCACAGAAGCGTCTGCCAGACGAGCTTTGCCGCATTGGAGAGGTTCTTGAGATTGGCGATGGAGGCGACGATGGCCGTGAAAATCAGCGGCGGCACCAGCGCGCGCAACAGCTGCACGAAAATGCTGCCGATGGTCTGCAACGTCACGGAAAGCCAGTTCGGGCTGCCGGCGGCATCAGGACCGATATTGCGCGCAACGAGCCCGAGCAGCAGGCCGATGACCATGGCGATCAGAACCTGAAAGCCGAAGTTGCGATAAAAGGGTTTTGACCCGGATGAGCGGGCTGGCGTCGTTGCCTGTGACATGGCTTGTCTCTTTTTTATGCAAGAAAACGAGGATAATGCACTTTTTACACGCATTCTCGAAGGAAGGGACGAAGAATACGCCGATTTCCTCAGCAAATAAGGGATGAGCTTGCGTATTTGTTGCACTGCCGATGCATTATTCTCTTAAGGGGAGATAATGCGGAAAAATATTCCGCTCTATCGTGGGCGCAGCCTTTCACGCGCTCAAAACGATGTAGGCTGAGGCCGTTGCGTTCCCACTCCGTCACCCCGGACCAGATCCGGGGTCCATTGCGATCAAGTCCTTGATCGCGGGAGGCTTCTTTCAGCATGCAGACGCGCCGTGGCTGGATGCCGGATCAAGTCCGGCGCGACAAAGGCGGGTTTACGCACTTTACCCGCAGATCAGACGCGTCCTTGTTTTCCTAACCGCAAATCCGGTCTATGACATCATATGCAGGTGATTCCCTTGCCAGATTTCGGGTGCAACGCTTTTACGCCAATGCGATCTAACGGATATCCGCTTCCATGACTGTGCGTTTTGTCCGGCCTTTTTCAGTTGCAGCCTATCTTTCCCGCTATCTCGGTATGGCGGCGCTGGCGCTTTTTCTTGTCGCCGCCGGCATCCACCGTTTCGGACCGTTGACGACGCCCGATCTCGTCGGCCTGCTGATGATAGCCGCTGGAATCGCTTTGGTGGCGATGCTTCTGGCGTTGGTTGGTCTTGAACGGCTGTGGACCACGGGTGCGCGCGGCGGCCTTTCTGCGCTTGCCGCGCTGCTGTTGTCGGCGCTGCCGCTCGGCGTCGTCGGTTACGGCGCATTTCTGTACTGGCAGCAGCCAAAGATATACGACATCTCCACCGATCTTGCCGATGCGCCGGGATGGCTGGTGCCGCCCGTTGCCAATCAGCAATGGCTGGCAAGACCGGCCACTGTTGCAAAAGCGGACCGGGACGCGCAGGCGGTGGCCTATGCGAGCCTTGCCGGACGCCGTTATGAAGGTGCGATAGACCGCATCTACACCGCCGCCAAAAAAATGGCCGCCGCCCAGAGCATCCGCATCACCCATACCAAAGGCGTCATCGGCACGGTGGAGCCGCCCTCCGTCGGCGTTCCCGAACAGGACAAGTCGCAGCCCACCGAGGAAGCGCCGGTAGAGGACCTGCCCTCCATCGTGCCGGTTCCCATGGCACGGCCGGTCGAGGCACCGCAGCCCACCTTCTTTAACGGCAGCGGCGTGGTTCTGATGCAGGGCGAAAAGCGCACGCGCATCTGGGGCCTGCGTTTCGACATCCTCATCCGCCTGAAAGAGGAGGCGGAAACCACGATCGTCGATGTGCGCGTTGCCTCCCGTTACGGCCCGCACGATCTTGGCATGGGAGCAGCAATCGCAGAAGCCTATCTCGATGCGCTGGATGCGGAAATGCAAGGCCTGAACGACAATTGAGGCTTAGTTTCCTTCTTCGTCATTCCGGCTCAATGCCGGAACGACGGGGAAATGCGACGGTGGTTGAATTTTTGAACCGGATATGATGACGCCGATATGAGCGTTGCGCCCAGACGCCTGCCTCACGCCGAAAAATATTCCCCCAGCAACGAAGGCGCACCCTCGGTCCGCACCTCGCCCTTTTCGATCAGGTCTTCGATATGCGCGAGTACAGAAAGTGCCGCAGCCCCGTGCAGGCGTTTGTCGGTGCTGGCATAGATCACCTTCACCATATCGGCGATCCGCCGGTCGCCTTCCCGGATGCGCTTCAGAACCGCCCGTTCCCGCATGCGGCGGTGGGCGCGAAGCCCGCGCATGAAGGCTGCGGGATCGTTGACCGGGCCGCCATGGCCGGGCAGGAACAGCCGGTCGTCGCGGGCGAGCAGGCGCTCCAGCGAGGCCATGTAATCGCTCATCGACCCATCAGGCGGTGCGACGATGGTGGTGGCCCAGGCCATGACGTGATCGGCGGAAAAGACGATGCCGCTGCCTTCCAGTGCGAAAGCGGCGTGGTTGGCGGTGTGCCCCGGCGTGTGCAGTGCCGTCAGCGCCCAGCCGTCGCCGGAAAGGCTCTGCCCGTCGCCAAGTGCCACATCCGGCACGAAAGCCGTATCGGAACTTTCGGCAAAGGGATTGGTCTCACCCACATGCAGTGGCCGGGCGGCGCGGTGCGGGCCTTCCGCAACTGTGATAGCGCCGGTCGCCTGCCGCAGCCGCTGCGCAAGCGGCGAGTGATCGCGATGTGTGTGGCTGACGAAGATATGGGTGACCTCGCGGCCATCAAGCGCCGCCATCAGCGCCTGAAAATGCGCCTCATCCTCCGGGCCGGGATCGATGACGGCAACGGACCGGTCGCCGACGATATAGGAGTTGGTGCCATGGAAGGTAAACGCGGAAGGATTGTTGACGGTGATGCGCTGGATGAGCGGGGCAACGGGAACCGCCTCGCCATAGGCCGGCCTGAAATCGAGATCGAATGCCGGGTCCGCCATCAAGACCTCCTGAAATATGCTATGCCACGCAAAGCCGCAGCCTCAGCCGCGCAATCGCCAAGCCCTAACATGCCATGTCAGGCGCGGCATCCAAAAAGCTTGGATTTTGTGAAAAAATAAGCCGTCAGGTCATTGCCGCGTCGGGCAGGCTTTGCTAATCAGGCCCGGTTCAGGCAGCAGCGTTTCGCCCAAGCTGCCCTGTTGGGGCGTCGCCAAGCGGTAAGGCACCGGTTTTTGGTACCGGCATTCCCAGGTTCGAATCCTGGCGCCCCAGCCATCACTTCCAAAATCAGAACAGCGTGCACAGGTGCCGGCGTGCATCTACCAGCCGAGCTATTTCGCTGCGATCCCGGATGTTGTGACGCGCGAAAACCTGTCCTCCGTCATCATCAGCCTTGACCCGAGGATCCACAAGCCGTTGAAATCCATGGATACTCGCTAAGAGGCCAGGATGACGCGTGTGTGTTAAAGGCCTGCTTAAACAGAAACGCCGCGCATCCAAAGACACGCGGCGTCCAAACTTAAAATCGCGGCTAAGCCTTAAAGCGCGATATCCGGAACCTTCTTCACCGGCGCGCCAGCAGGTGCCGCTCCCGCGCCCTTCAGCGCGCCAAGATCGATCTGCGGCGGGGTCGGCAATTGCAGGTGTTCGGCCGTATAGGCCCATTCCTGCTGCACTTTTTCCGGGTCGTCATTGAGCTTGGTGCCGTAGCTCGGAACGATCTGGCGGATCTTGGCCTGCCATTCCGGTGTTGCCACCTTGTCCTTGAAGACCTTTTCCAGAACGCTCAGCATGATCGGTGCGGCCGTGGAGGCGCCAGGGGAGGCGCCGAGCAGACCGGCGATGCTGCCATCCTGCGCGGCGACGATTTCCGTGCCGAGCCTGAGTACACCGCCCTTTTCCTCGTCGCGCTTGATGATCTGCACGCGCTGGCCCGCCTGCCACAGACGCCATTCGCCCTGTTTCGCGTTCGGGAAATATTCCTTCAACGCGGCAAAGCGGTCGTCGTCCGACATCATCAGCTGGCCGGCGAGATATTCCACCAGCGGATATTCATCGATGCCAACGCGCACCATCGGCCAGGCATTGCTTGTCGTGACGGAGGAGACGAGATCGAAATAGGAGCCTTCCTTCAGGAACTTGGTGGAGAAGGTGGCGAAAGGTCCAAACAGGATGACGCGCTTGCCACCAAGCACGCGGGTATCCAGGTGTGGAACCGACATGGGCGGCGAGCCGACCGAGGCCTTGCCGTAGGCCTTGGCCAGATGCTGCATCGTCACGTCAGGATTGTCGTTGATCAGGAACGAGCCACCAACCGGGAAACCGGCGTAATTGTCGCCTTCCGGAATACCGGACATCTGCAACAGATGCAGCGCACCGCCGCCGGCGCCGATGAACACGAATTTCGCATCCACGGTCTGCTCAGCATCGGTCTTCAGGTTGCTATAGGTCACGCGCCAGCTGCCATCGGCATTGCGCTGGATATCGGAAACCTCGCTGTTGACCTGCAGGTCGAAATTCCGGTCGCTTTGCAGATGCGAAACGAACTGGCGGGTGATCTCGCCGAATTCCATGTCGGTGCCGAGCGGAGACCAGGTCGCACCGATCTTCTGGGAAGGATCGCGGCCTTCCATCATCAGCGGCACCCATTTCTTAAGCTGCTCGGGGTCGCTGGAATATTCCATGCCGGCAAAAAGCGGGCTTGCCTTCAGCGCCTCGTAGCGCTTTTCGAGATAGGCGATGTTCTCATCGCCCCAGACGAAGCTCATATGCGGCGTGTGGTTGATGAAGGAGCGCGGGTTCTTCAAAACGCCGTTACGTACCTGCCATGCCCAGAACTGCCGGGAAATCTGGAAGGATTCGTTGATGTTGACGGCTTGGCTGATCTTGATGTTGCCGTTGTCGTCTTCCGGCGTGTAGTTCAGCTCGGCAAGCGCGGAATGGCCGGTGCCGGCGTTGTTCCAGCCGTTGGAGCTTTCAAGCGCCACGCCGTCCAGCCGCTCGAGCATCTGCATCGACCAGGTTGGCTCCAGTTCACGCAGCCACACGCCGAGCGTCGCGCTCATGATGCCGCCACCGATCAGAAGCACGTCGACCTTCTTGGTAGCCGTATTGGCGAGAAGCGAGGATGTCGGCAGCGCTGTCGCTGCAAGCCCTGCGAGCGCAGTGCCGAGAACCTGTCTGCGGTTCATTGGAAGCGCATGGGAGGGAAGCGCGTCTGAGGAAAGATCAGTGAGCTGGGATTTGTCTTGATCGATGGGAGTCACGGCCATACCTGATTCTTGTTTTGTGTTAAAAACACTCCTCCCAGCCGCCCCGTTACAGCAAAGCCGAAACAGGCACAACCCTGACTTATTCACTCCAGTTCAAGCGATTTTGCGTGGATTTTGCCGGGACATAAGGTCGCATTGGCTGTTTTTGCCATTTTGCGGATTGTCATTTTTGTGGTCGCGAGGATTAGACGGTGCTTTCAAACGGTTGAAAGTGTCTCAAGCGCGAATATCGCGAAAACGCCGTCAATTCGGCGTTTGCCGCGCTTGGCGGATCAGGTCGCGCTGGTCCGTGTGAAAAAAATTCAGAAAAAATAAGAATAATCGCAAAAAAGTGAAAAGGCCCGCCGGTTAGGGCAGGCCTTGGCTCGTTTCGTCTGCTGGACGAAAACTCAGTTTGCGGCGAGGAATTCCGCGCAATAGCTCGGGCCGTTGACGCCGGGGCGGTCGGAAACCGTGCGTACCGAAGTGATCGTGTAGTCGCTGGAGACGGTGAGCTGAACCGTGCAGGAGAGCGAGGCGGTGCGGGCGGGCGAAATCTGGCGACCCTTCTTGCCGTCCTTGCCTTCTTCGAACTTGGCCGGAATGGTGGCCTTCTTGTAACCGCCGCGCCAGTTATAGATGGTCGAGCTGCCGGTTTCCGTGTCGCTCAGCGGCGGGCCGAATTTTGCAAAGAAAATACCTGCGGACTGACCGACCCACCGCGTTTCAACGGGGCTCTTCTGGGTGAAGGAAGGGGCAGAGCCCGTCGATGTCGTGCAAGCGGAGAGCGCAATGGCGAGCCCTGCGAGCGTTACGCTGCGAAATAGCATGGTGAAATGTCCTTTGTGCCGTGTCCGGCTTCCCGCCGGTCATTACGTTCCCCTAGCAGATTTGGCGGCGACGGGCAGGGGAGCTGTGCCGCTTGACGAAAATTTCCTGCCACAATTGCTTTTTTGTAACGTTTTCCCACACGCCACTCGGTGCGGCAGGCACTTGGCGACCGCCCTTCGCAGCGCGTTGAAAACTTGTCACAAAAAATGCAATATGCCGCTTGTCGAATGCTGGAGGCTGGTCTATAGAAGCGCCGCTGGTCACGGAGTGTAGCGCAGTCTGGTAGCGCACGTCGTTCGGGACGACGGGGTCGGAGGTTCGAATCCTCTCACTCCGACCAGCTTAAGCCTAATATTTCCCGGGGCTTTCAAATGATCCCAACACTTCTGAATATCCTTGGATCAAGGCATCGTACCGAGACCTGACCGTTTAAAACCGGAGGGGTAAACGCATTCGGCGTCCGCGGCTGCAAATCACGACTTTGGTGATTGCACGGAATGTCAATTTCTCCTACTCGCCAACGGGAGAATGAGCAAAACGCAAACAAGAGCCGTCGGCCAGAAGTCGGTTAAACCATCCCAGGACCAATTCCAGAAGTAATAACCCTCCAGATGGGGAGGAGGCATTTCTACGGACACCTCGTAGTCCCGCTTTTCCCTGCCATGAAAATGACCGGCGGCGAAGGCCAGCCCGATTATCCACGCCATTCGCCAGCTAACGAGCAGGCGAAACAGAACGGCGACAATCGCCGCCATGATGACGGCCTCTAGAATGTGCCCCGCCCAATCCCAATGGTCTTGAATGTAGGTCCAGTCGATCATCGGTAGCGGTAATCACCGCGCCAGTCGCGACGATCGTGCCAATCCCTCCGATCACGCCAATCCCTCCGGTCGCGCCAGTCACGACGGTCATAGTCACGGTAGTGGCGATCGCGTTCATAGGTGCGGTAGTACACGCCAGTCGTATAATATCCGCCGCTACGGTAGCCTCGATCATCGACACAGCCGCTTAGGATGCCCACCGAAACCAGGCAGATCGCTGCAGTCAGAATTTTCATAATCTTCATCTCCCAATGACGGACACTAACGTGCGCTGAACCACGCAGTTCCATTGCTGAGAGAGTGAGGTGTCGGTCATTAACCGTGCCTGAACACAGCGCCATGACGCTGGCCATCTTCTGGGCTCTGCCAAGCGTCGCAAACTTGATGCGTTTGACGTTATCGACTGCGATGAACCCGTCGTCAGCGCAGTCGCAGGGAACGCAACCGCGCCTCAACCGTTATCCCACCACAACAACGATGGAGGATAACATGCTAAAAGGTATTGCACTGTGGGCGATGGGTGTTCCGATTTTTGTGATCATCCTGCTTTACATGTTCGTGTTTTAAACGAGGCCTGATCCAAAGGCTTTCAAACAAAAAAGGCGACCGCTTGGACGGTCGCCTTTTTGTTGTGTGCGCGTGTCTGTCAGTCCAGATCGCTGATCAGCCGTGAGGCTGTCGCGCCATCCGTGCGGCGGATGTCGATCTCGTCGCGGTGCTTGGCCAGCAGTTCGCTTGCCAGAAGCTTCTCGGCCAGATGGGCGGGCAGGGAGAGAATGACGCGGTCACCCTGTTCTTCCGTCGCGCCAACGCTGCGTTTGCCGGCAATCATGCCACCCGCCACCGTGTTGTTGGTGTCGGGGTCGATCAGGATGAAGGAGCCGGTTGCCCGGTTCTGCTCATAGGCATCGAAGATCGCCGTCTCGTCGAAGGAGAGCCGCACCTTGCCGATGGCGTTCATCGGCAGCGATGTCTCGTGCGCCTGCCATTCGCCTTCTTTCAGGTTGAGCTGGCTGACCGGCTGCACGCTGACGCGCTGGCGGCGGCTGCCGCTTTTCAGCCAGTAACGTTTGCCGGCCTCGATGCCACCTGGCTGCAACGCCACGATCTGCGCGTCGAAGGCAAGCCCTGTCTGCGGTTGTGCCTCGATGGACACGATCATGTCGCCGCGCGAGACGTCCACCTGACGGTCGAGAACGAGCGTGACCGCGTCACCAGCAACGGCGGCGTTACGCACCAGATCGAAAGTGACGATCTGCTTGACATTCGCGACCATGCCTGACGGCAGCACGACAACGCTGTCGCCCGGCTTGACCGAGCCGCCGGCAACCGTGCCCTGATAACCGCGGAAACTTTCGCCGGGGCGCGACACGCGCTGTACGGGGAAGCGGAAACCACCCGATTGCGCCGAGCGCACCGTGGCAAGCTCCAGCGTTTCGACCAGCGTCGGGCCTTCATACCAGGGCATGGAGGCCTTGCCTGATAGTACGACGTTTTCGCCCTTCAGCGCCGACATTGGAATGGCTGTGATCTGCTTGATGCCGAGGTCGGAGGCGAAATCGCGGAATTCGTGGGCGATCAGCTCAAAACCGGCCTTGTCGTAATTCGTCAGGTCGATCTTGTTGATGGCCAGCACGAATTGCCGGATGCCCATCAGCGCCGCGATGGTGGCGTGTCGGCGTGTCTGTTCCAGAATGCCGGTGCGCGCATCGACCAAAAGTACGGCGAGATCGGCCGTGGAAGCGCCGGTCGCCATGTTGCGGGTATATTGCTCATGGCCGGGCGTGTCGGCCACGATGAAGGCGCGCCGGTCGGTTGAGAAATAGCGATAAGCGACATCGATGGTGATGCCCTGTTCGCGCTCTGCCTGCAACCCGTCGAGCAGCAGCGCGAAATCGGGCAGGCCGAGATCGTTCTGCTTGCCGCTATCGCGATGCAGGGTGGCGGCCTGATCTTCCTTGACGGCCTTGGTGTCCCACAGGAGACGGCCGATCAGGGTCGATTTGCCATCATCCACGCTGCCGCAGGTGATGAGACGAAGCGGGCGCGTATCACGCGTCGCCTTCGAATGTTCGGCAAAGGGCAGAATGGTGGCCGTGGAGGCGGTGTTGGTAGCAGCGGCGGTCATCAGAAATAGCCCTCGCGCTTCTTCTTCTCCATCGAGCCGGACTGGTCTCGATCGATGGCGCGGCCCTGCCGCTCGGAAACGGTGGCGATTTCCAGCTCTGCGATGACCTCCTGAAGCGTCGCCGCCTCGGAGTGAATCGCGCCGGTCAGCGGGAAGCAGCCGAGCGTGCGGAAGCGGATCGAGCCGTGCTGGATCTCTTCGCCGGGCAGCAGCTCCAGCCGCTCGTCTTCGGCAAGGATCATCATGCCGTCACGCTCGATATAGGGGCGCTCGGCGGCGTAATAGAGCGGCACCAGCGGAATGTTTTCCGCCTCGATGTAACGCCAGATATCGACTTCGGTCCAGTTGGAGAGCGGGAAGGCGCGCACGCTTTCGCCCTTGCGGACCATGCCGTTATAGATGTTCCACAGCTCAGGGCGCTGGTTGCGTGGGTCCCATTTGTGGTCCGGCGTGCGGAAGGAATAGATGCGCTCCTTGGCGCGGCTTGCTTCCTCGTCGCGGCGCGCACCGCCGAAGGCGGCATCGAACTGACCGGCGTCCAGCGCCTGGCGCAGCGCTTCCGTCTTCATGATGTCGGTGTAGAGCGCCGAACCGTGGGTGAAGGGCGTCACGTTTTCGCTCGCGCCGCGCGGGTTTGTATAGGAGATGAGATCGAGGTCATATTCCTTGACGATCTTGTCGCGGAATTCGATCATTTCCTTGAATTTCCAGCCCGTATTGACGTGCAGCAGCGGGAAGGGCACGCGGCCTGGGAAGAATGCCTTGCGCGCCAAATGCAGCAGCACGGACGAATCCTTACCGATGGAATAGAGCATCACGGGATTGTCGAATTCGGCGGCGACTTCGCGGAAGATATGAATGGCTTCGTTTTCAAGCGCCTTCAGATGCGGATCGAGCGGCGGCTTGGATGCGACAGTATTCTTGCTGTCCGTCTCGTGGACTGCGTTGGACATTTTAAACTCCGGAACTGGTCTGAATGATTATCGTTGTGGGATGGCGGAAATGGCGGACGTCTGGTCCGCACCGGCGACGTGAAGACCGCATTCGCGCTTCTCGTCGTTTTCCCACCACCATCGTCCGGCGCGCTCAGGCTCGCCGGGCTTGATAGCGCGTGTACACGGCTCGCAGCCGATGGAGGGGTAACCACGCGCATGCAACGGATTGACGGGAATGTTTTCAGAAGCGACATAGGCCTTGATCTGGTCGATGTCCCAGTCCGCCAAGGCATTGACCTTGATCAGATTACGCTCAGCGTCGAATTCGGCAAAAGGTGTGGTCGCACGATTGCCCGACTGGCCGCGGCGGAGCCCGGTGATCCAGAAGGTGGCACCTTCCAGCGCCTTGCCGAGCGGGATCAGCTTTCTGACATGACAGCAGGCGTGACGGGCCTCGATGCTTTCGTAAAAACCGTTGAGGCCGTATTTTTCGGCATAGGCGTCGATATCGTCCTGTTCGGGCCGAAAGCGACGGATGTCGATGCCGAAGCGTTCCTCGGTTTCCTCGATGAGATCGACGGTTTCCTTGAAGAGCCGGCCGGTTTCCAGCGTCACGACGTCGATCGGCAACCGGTGGGTGCCGATGGCCGCCGTGATGACCTGATCCTCGATGCCGAGGCTGGTGGTGAAGACGGCACGGCCGCCAAGACCGGCGATAAAGTAAAGTCGTCCCGCAAGATCGAGCCCGGCAAGCGTGGCGTCGAGGGAAGCGGTATCGGCAGAGGCATTTGCTGAATTGATCGTCATTGTCACGTCCGGGATTTCCATGGCCGATTATTGTTGAAATCGGGCCTCTGGAACAGAAATGACAGTCTTTGTGCGCTGCACTTCAGAGCAAAAATGCCTCACGCGCACGATCTATGAGCAAAAGATGCCCGTTCACCTTCTTTGCAGCTTGGATTTGAATTGTGACAACTTCTGCGCTAAGCCGGAATTGCCGGGTATCCGGGCTTGTGTTCTACTGGTTTCACGATGATTTCGCAGAAGGCAAAATATGCGCTGAGGGCGCTTCTTTCGCTGGCAAAGGCCGACGGCGGCTGTCCTGTGCAAATTTCCGATATTGCCCGCGAACAGGCCATTCCGAAAAAATTCCTTGAACAGATCCTTCTCGAAATGAAGAAGGAACGCATCGTCGAAAGCAGGCGCGGCAAGCAGGGTGGTTATTTGCTGGCGCGCCCGGCTGCCGATATCACCTTCGGCGAGGTGCTGCGCCTCATCGACGGGCCGCTCGCTCCCTTGCCCTGCCTGTCGCAGACCGCCTATCGCCGGTGCGAGGATTGCGATGGCGAAAAGCAGTGCGAAATACGCCACGTCTTCGCCCGCGTGGCCGATGCCACCCGCAATATCCTTTTCAACACCACCGTTGCGGATGCCGTTGCAGGCGTGGAAGTGCCCGAACTTTTGACGGCCTGACGAAAAAATCGTCTAAAACCCCTGAATATTTTTCGCCGTAACGCCAAAAAATCGTCAAAAATGTGAAACGGTTTTGCATTCAGCAAAGTTTTACACGACGCTTGTTGCGCCTTTCGCCTATGCTGCGCTGTATTTGTTGCCCGTGGAAACGCTCTCGGGAAACACTTTTTCGATCGTATTCGGCCTCATTGACCAACTCTACCGGTCCAGTAGAGTTAAGCCATCTTCATCAGGAGGGAATACCGATGTCCAAGCTTCTGTCCGGTTTGAGCGTTTTCGCTCTCGGTCTATCGCTGGCTCTGGGAGGTGTCGGCTCGGCTGCCGCGCAGACCAAGCTGCTTAACGTGTCCTATGATCCGACCCGCGAACTCTACAAGGATTTCAACGAAGCCTTCGCCAAGAAGTGGAAGGCCGATACCGGTGAGGATGTCACGATCCAGCAGTCGCATGGCGGCTCCGGCAAGCAGGCTCGCTCGGTCATCGACGGTCTGGAAGCCGATGTGGTGACGCTGGCGCTGCAGAGCGATATCGATGCCATCGTCCAGAATTCCGGCAAGATCAACAAGGACTGGCGCGGCCGCCTGCCGCATAATTCCTCGCCCTACACCTCCACCATCGTGTTCCTCGTCCGCAAGGGCAACCCGAAGGGCATCCATAACTGGGGCGATCTGGTAAAGGGCGACGTGCAGATCGTTACCCCGAACCCCAAGACCTCTGGTGGCGCACGCTGGAATTATCTCGCCGCCTGGGCATGGGCGAATGAAGAGTTCAAGGGCGACCAGGACAAGATCAAGGCCTATGTCGGCGAACTCTACAAGCGCGCTCCGGTGCTCGATACCGGTGCCCGCGGCTCCACGGTCACATTTGCGCAGCGCCAGATCGGCGACGTGCTGCTGGCCTGGGAAAACGAAGCCTATCTGGCCGGTCAGGAATTCGGCGCGGATGCCTTCGACATCATCGTGCCGCCAATCTCGATCCTCGCCGAGCCGCCGGTCGCCGTGGTTGACGCGAACGTCGACGCCAAGGGCACCCGCAAGGCGGCGGAAGCCTATCTGCAATATCTCTATTCCGACGAAGGTCAGAATATCGCGGCGAAGCACTTCTATCGTCCTTCGAACCCCGCAGTTGTTTCCAAGGATCTGCTGAAGCAGCTGCCCGACATCAAGCTCGTCACCATCGACGATCCGCAGTTTGGCGGTTGGGCCAAGGCGCAGCCTGAACATTTCGGTGACGGCGGCATCTTCGACCAGATTTACAAGCCCGCCAAGTAAGCGGAAGATGGGCTGAAGACAAATCCGCCCAACCCGCTTAAGGGAACTTGAAAAACGACAAATCGATCGACCGGACACCGTGCCGGTCGATCCTTTATAACAAGGCCGGGGAACACCGGCTCCCAGAGAGCATTTCCAGGAAAAGTGGACCCCGGTTTTCTGTCCGGAAATGTGCCAAACTAAAGATTATCCGGAGCGTTGATGAGCAATAATACATCCGGAAACAGGTGGAAGTGGCGTCAATCGAGCGTGATACCCGGCTTCGGCCTGACGTTCGGTTACACGGTCGTCTATCTGTTTCTCATCATTCTTATTCCGCTCGGCGGCCTCGTCTGGTCCACGGCGAAACTTGGTTTTGCAGATTTTATTGCGATCGCTGTCGATAGCCGTACGCTGAATGCGCTGCGCGTCAGTTTCGGCACCGCCTTCATCGCCGCACTGGTGAACGCTGTTTTTGGCGTCATCGTCGCCTGGGTTCTCACGCGGTATCGTTTTCCCGGCCGGCGTTTCGTTGATGCCATCGTGGATCTGCCCTTTGCCCTGCCGACGGCGGTTGCCGGCATCGCGCTCACCACGCTTTATGCCAATCGCGGCTGGGTTGGCTCGCTGTTCGAACCCTTCGGCATCAAGATCGCGTTTACGCCGACCGGTATCGTCATCGCGCTGATCTTCATCGGCCTGCCATTCGTGGTCCGCACCGTGCAGCCGGTCATGGAAGAAATAGACCGGCAGGTGGAGGAGGTGGCGGCAACGCTCGGCGCCAACCGTTTCCAGACCATCAGCCGGGTGCTGCTGCCAAGCCTCACGCCCGCCATCCTGACGGGCTTCGCACTCGCCTTCGCGCGTGGTATCGGAGAGTACGGTTCGGTCATCTTCATCGCCGGCAATATTCCTTACGTCTCGGAAATCGCACCGCTCCTCATCGTCATACGGCTGGAGGAGTTCAATTATGCGGGCGCGACGGCCATCGCCACCATCATGCTGATCATTTCCTTCGCCATGCTGTTCCTCATCAATCTCATTCAGGCCTGGAGCCGCAAGAGGTACGGTTATGTCTGATGCTTCCCGCACCTCGTCCCGACCGTTCCGCGATCCCGCCAGCGAGAGCCTGCCTGCCCGGCTGGTGCTGATTGCCATTGCCTTCCTATTCCTTGCGGCTTTCCTCGTGCTGCCGCTGGTATCGGTGTTCTTCGAGGCATTTCGCAAAGGCGCCGATGCCTTCTGGGAAGCGATCGTCGAGCCGGATGCACTCTCCGCCATCCGTCTGACACTGCTTGTCGCCGCCATTTCGGTGCCGCTCAACCTTATCTTCGGTGTCGCCGCCGCCTGGGCGATTGCGAAATTCGAGTTCAAGGGCAAGGCATTCCTGATAACGCTGATCGACCTGCCGTTCTCGATCTCGCCGGTCATATCGGGTCTGGTCTATGTCATCCTGTTCTCTTCGCACAGCGTGCTCGGGCCATGGCTGAAGAGTTATGGCATCGAAATCCTCTTTGCTGTTCCGGGCATCGTGCTAGCCACCATCTTCGTCACCTTTCCCTTCGTCGCGCGTGAACTGATCCCGCTGATGCAGGAGCAGGGCAATGGCGATGAGGAGGCGGCGATCTCGCTTGGCGCAACCGGCTGGCAGACCTTCTGGTATGTCACGCTGCCGAATATCAAATGGGGACTGCTGTACGGGGTGCTGCTCTGCAACGCCCGCGCCATGGGCGAGTTCGGCGCCGTCTCTGTCGTATCAGGCCATATTCGCGGCGAGACCAACACCATGCCGCTGCATGTCGAGATACTCTATAATGAGTACAATATCGGCGCGGCCTTCGCGGTGGCGACGCTGCTGGCTGGTCTGGCGCTCGTGACGCTCGTTCTCAAAACCATTCTCGAAATACGCTTTGGCGCGGGCAACGCAGCCGGCAAGCATTGAAAGGCATATTCATGGAAGTGAAAGTTTCCGGCATCACCAAGCAGTTTGATCGCTTTCCGGCGCTGAACGACGTGTCGCTCGACATTCGTTCCGGCGAGCTGATCGCGCTACTCGGTCCCTCCGGTTCCGGCAAGACGACGCTGTTGCGCCTCATAGCCGGCTTGGAGCAACCGACCCAAGGCCGCATCTTCTTCGGCGATGAGGATGCCTCGCACCGCTCGGTGCAGGAGCGCAATGTCGGTTTTGTGTTTCAGCACTACGCCCTGTTCCGCCATATGACGGTTGCCGACAACATCGCCTTCGGCCTGAAGGTGCGCCCTTCCGCCTCCCGCCCGCCGAAAGCGGAGATCCGCAGGCGAGTTTCGGAGCTTCTGGACATGGTGCATCTGACCGGCCTCGAAAAGCGCTACCCCACCCAGCTTTCCGGCGGCCAGCGTCAGCGCGTGGCACTTGCCCGCGCAGTCGCCATCGAGCCGAAGGTGCTGCTGCTCGATGAACCCTTCGGCGCACTCGATGCCAAGGTGCGCAAGGAACTGCGCCGCTGGCTGCGCGAGTTCCACGACCGCACGGGCCACACCACCGTCTTCGTTACCCACGATCAGGAAGAAGCACTGGAACTGGCCGACCGCGTCGTCGTCATGAGCCAGGGCAAGATCGAACAGGTCGGCACGGCGGATGACGTCTACGACACGCCCAATTCCCCGTTCGTCTTCTCCTTCATCGGCGAATCCTCCAGCCTGCCGGTGACGATCCGCGACGGCCAGGTGGTGTTTCAGGGCGAGAGCATCGGCGTCGCCGAAAATGGCGCAGGTGAGGGCGAGCTGTTCTTCCGTCCGGAAGATGTGGTGTTGACCGACGAGAAAAACGCGCTTTACGGCAAGGTTACCACCTGTCGCCGCCTCGCCGGCACCCGCATCGCCGAAATCGACATCGCCAATAACGGCCATGACCCCTATCACCTCGAAATCGAGGTGCCGCTCAACGCCGCCGTGGCGGTAGGTGCCGAACTGCGGTTTCGTCCGACACGGTGGAAGGTGTTTGGCAAGAAGTAGGGCAGATGCGGCTGCAGCTGGCGGTTCCCCGTCATACTGGCCTTGAGCCGGTATCCATTCAGCCCAAACACTTGGTCTGGCTGGATCTCTGTGACAAGCACAGAGATGAGGGAACCGGGTAAACGCGCCGATAACCCCAGAAACGGAAAAGGGTCGCCAGAGGCGACCCTTCCATGAGCTTGGTCCTGTTTACAGACCCGGGACTGTTTCTCAACGTTCCGAAGGCAAGAGGTTTTTACGCCGAGGGCTGCCCCGTCGAAAACCCACCCTTTCCATTGCCTGCACCAGAGACCGAAATCTCATTAGACATTGGATCACCTCCTTCCGATACGTTGAACATAACTAGAAGGTAGTACGATTCGTCATTAATGCAAGAGGTCTGATCAGGACACCCGCATCACGATCTTGCCAATATGATTGCTGGTTTCCATCAGCCGGTGGGCCTCCACAACTTCGTCCAGCGTGAAGACCTTGTTGATGACAGGCGCAACCTTGCCGCTTTCGATGAGTGGCCAGACCTGTTCGATAAGCTCATCACGGATGGCGCGTTTCTCGTCAGCGGTACGTGGCCGCATGGTGGAGCCGGTGACGGTCAGGCGTTTGACCATGATTGGCCGCAGATCAACCTTTTCAGCCACGGCGCCGCCCAGAAAGGCGATGATGGACAGACAGCCATCCTTGGCGAGTGCGGCAATGTTCTTTTCGAAATAGGCCGCACCGATCATGTCGAGAACCACATCGACACCCTTGCCATCGGTCTCGGCCTTGATGACGGCGGTGAAATCCTCGTCGCGGTAATTGATGGCCCGTTTGGCACCAAGCTTGACGCAGGCCTCGCATTTTTCCGCAGAACCCGCCGTCGCATAGACATCAGCGCCGAAGGCTTTGGCGAGCTGGATGGCGGTTGTGCCGATACCGCTGGTGCCGCCGTGGATGAGCACGCTTTCGCCTTCGGTCAGGCCCGCCATCTGGAAGAGATTGGCCCAGACGGTGAAGAAGGTTTCCGGCAGCGCGGCGGCCTTGACGGCGTCGTACCCCTTGGGGAAGGGCAGGGCCTGACCGGCCGGCACGGTGCAATATTGCGCATAACCGCCGCCATTGGCGAGCGCGCAGACCTTGTCGCCAGGTTTGAATTCGCTGACGCCTTCGCCGAGCGCCACCACTTCTCCGGCAATTTCGAGGCCGAGGATCGGGCTTGCGTCCTTCGGCGGCGGATAGGCGCCCTGCCTCTGCGCGACATCGGGGCGGTTGACGCCGGCCGCCTCGACCCTCACCAGGATTTCGCCTCTGGCGGGGGTTGGCAAAGGTGCTTGCGAAAGCTGCATCACCTCCGGGCCACCATGGGAGGGAAGGTCGATGAAGCGCATTTTTTCGGGCAGGGTCACATTTTCGGGCATGGCCAGGGGCAATTCCTCATTTGTCGGCGTTACCTGAAGATTTAGGACAGATGTACCGCTTAGGGAAGGAGGCCCTTTGTCGCTGATGTCATTTTGTCTCCCCAAACACCCGGATGACGAGGCCGCCTTCGTTTTCTTTCGCGGCTGTCTTGATGCCGGCGATCTCGCTGCCGATGCGCTCGGGATTGGCGATGATCAAACCTTTTGGCAATGTGAGAACGCCGATGGAGCAACGCAGCAGGGCAAAATCCCGCTCATTGCCGCGACGGTCCAGCCCGACCATGCGACCAGCCTGACGGTCCTCTGGCGAATAGAGTTCGGCCACTTCACCGTGAAAATCGCTGAGCAGCCGCTCGAGGATTTCCGTCAGTTCCTCCACCGCCCAGTCACGCACGCCGACGAAGAAGTCGTCGCCGCCGATATGGCCGAGAAAGCAGTCGCCGGCGAAAAAGTAGCGACGCATCAGTGCGGAAAACAGGGTGATGGCGTGGTCACCGGCATTGAAGCCGTATTTATCGTTGAAGGGTTTGAAATTGTCGAAATCGCAATAGCAGAAGAAACGGGTCTCATCGCCATCGCCGCAGCTGTCGGCGATGAAGCCGCCGATGGCGCGGTTGCCCGGCAGCGCCGTCAGCGGGTTCTGGTCCTGCGCCATCTTGAGCTGTTTTTCATTGATGACCTTGATGAGTGATGCGGCTGAGACGATGCCGGCGTAACGCATGTTTTCGGTCAGGATGATGCAGGCGCTGCCGCCCATGCTGGCGAACATGTTCATCAGTTGATCGGCATCGGCGTCGAGACCCACGATCGGCGCAGGATCGACGAAGTGGGAAATGGTGCGCTCGTAGATCTTGTTCTTGAGGAGATCGCGCCCGAAAGGCCGGTAGATGTATTCCTTGAGGTGATATTCGTTGATGACGCCGCGCGGTTCGCCATTGGCGTTGAGAACCGGGAAAAACGCCTGCTGCGGGTTTCTGCGGAACAATTCGAAGACGCTGTCGACGCTGTCATGCTCATAGACGGTGGGAAGACGCTCTATTTCGCGACGGATGAGGATTTCGTCCAGCGACTGGCTGTTGCGCCGCGCCACGCCCACGCGGTTGAGGTGCGGAAAGCTCTCGGGAAGTTCGCTGGTGAAAACCGTCGGCCTGGCGATCAGCCAGCCCTGCACCAGATCGACGCCATATTCGCGGCAGGTGAGAAATTCCGCTTCGGTCTCGATGCCTTCCGCAATGACCCGGACGCCGAGAACATGAGCGATGTTGACGATGTTGCGCACGAGATGCTGCTTGCGCGGAAGATGATCGACACCGCTGATGAAATGCCGGTCGATCTTCAGGTAATCAAGCGGATAGTCGCATAAAAGCTTCATCTCGCCGTGACCGGCGCCGAAATCGTCGATCGCCAGCTTGAAACCTTCCTTGCGCATGCGGGCGATCAGCGCCTTGAACTCCGGCACGCTGGTATTGTCGAAACGTTCGGAAAGTTCAAAGCAGATGGAGGAGGCCGGAATGCCCGCCCGCGCCAGATGGCCAACGAGCTTGTCGAGAATGGCGTCCCCGTGCGGGATAAGCCTTACATCGAGATTGAGGAACAGGGTGGTGGTGGAAAAATCCGCCAGGGTGGAGAATTTAGCGAGCGCCCGGCTCGCCAGCATCTGCTCGAAGGCCTTCAGCTCGCCATCCTCGGCAGCCTGGTCGAGAAGCGCGAGCGGGTTGGAAAACCCAAGCCGGTCATGGCCGCGCATCAGTGATTCATATCCGAAAATCGTGCCCGTCGTCGCCTCGACGATCGGCTGAAACGCGGTTTCAAGCACAAGCTTCGCCATGGGAAACATGTGCCCGGAGGCAAACCGCCTTATGACATCGTTCTCCAGCGTTACGGCCGGCATTTCTGTTCTCCGCTATTGCCAGTTCCCGTTGGTGGCATGACAAGTCAAATGCACACACGGAAACTTGTCTCTTTTCAGCAGACAATCGCAGATTACAGGTCAACAAAAGCTTTCACGACTGTGAAGCTTTAATGAAGGTTTTGTCACGGGCCCCTCAATAGCCAGGGGTATCCGGCAGGCGCTCAGGCCCGGCGCACATGGCCGGTGTGAGCGGCGTAAAGTTCCGCGACATTCAGGCGTTCGCGATCCGCCTCGACAGGTGCTGCAGCCTCTGTATCTGCGCCGTTTGCGGCAGCGGATGCCGCCCATAGTCTCAGCGCGGCCCTTACGACCTCGCTGCCGGATGCGTAGGCGCCGCTATTCACGGCCTCGCGCATTCTTGCTGCCTGTTCCGGGGAAATCGATACTGTCACCATTGGCATGATATCACTCCCTTGTTCAACCGTTGCGAAGGCATCTCCGGTCCGTGTCGGGACCTGATGGGGATCGCGGTCTTGCGGGCGTTTTTTCAGTTTTCGTCTGGCGCCGCTTCCAGCGAAATTTGTATCACTCTGCATATTAGCACGAAACGTGTTCCATTCCCAATTTGCAGTATATCACGGTTTAGTTTTTCCCCTGTGAGCGGCTCCTCAGCATGGGAGCGGCTAGTCTTATCCGGCCTTGCCCGGTTTTCTTTGATCCATGGCAAATCAGCGACATGAAATGGCGCGTTTTTTATTGATTGATTGATCAATCAAGAATATTTTGCCCGCCATCAAGGAGACCCTTATGCCCAAGAGCGGAATGGAGCCTTTGCGCCGCAAGGCGCTTGTGGATGCGGCGTTACGCACCATAGGCCACCATGGTTCGCTGAATGTGACAATGTCGGATATTGCCCGGGAAGCGGGCGTATCGCCGGCGCTTGCGCATCATTATTTCGGCAGCAAGCAGCAGCTTCTTCTGGAAACCATCCGCAGCCTGCTGCGGGATCTGAGGCGCGATGCGGTGGCGGCGCTGACCCGCGCCAATGGCCCGCGCGAACGGCTGAGCGCCATCGTTCACGTCTCTTTCCAGAGCGACCAGTTCACGCCCGAGACGGTGGCGGCATGGCTTGCCTTTTATGTGGAGGCGCAGCGCTCGGAAGAAACGCGCCGCCTGCTGGTGCTCTATTCCCGTCGCCTGCGCTCGAACCTCATGGCAAGCCTGAACCGGCTATGTCCACCCGATGACGCCGCGCGCATTGCGGAAGGGGCGGCAGCCCTTATCGACGGGCTGTATATCAGGCACAGCCTGCGTTCGGCCCCGCTTGGGCTCGCCTCAGCGCCGGCCCTTGTCGAAGACTATTTCGACTTGCAGCTCAAACCATATCCTGATGGACAGCGCCCGAAGCCGTCCGTCCGCATTCTCTAGGAGTATTCGACATGACTATCGCGACGTCTCTCAGGGCGCAGCCCAAAGCCTCGCATTTCATTGATGGCGACTATGTCGAAGACAATGCCGGCACGCTTTTCGAAAGCGTCTTTCCGGCCACCGGCGAAGTCATTGCAAAGCTGCATGCGGCAACGCCCGCGATTGTCGAGCGCGCCATTGCATCGGCCAAACGCGCCCAGAAGGAATGGGCGGCGATGAGCCCCATGGCGCGCGGGCGTATATTGAAACGCGCCGCCGATATCATGCGTGAACGCAACGAGGCGCTCTCCACGCTCGAAACGCTGGATACCGGCAAGCCGATCCAGGAAACCATCGTCGCCGATCCGACCTCGGGTGCCGATGCCTTCGAATTTTTCGGCGGTATCGCGCCTTCCGCGCTGAACGGCAACTACATCCCGCTCGGCGGCGATTTCGCCTATACCAAGCGCGTGCCGCTCGGCGTGTGTGTCGGCATCGGCGCATGGAACTATCCACAGCAGATCGCCTGCTGGAAGGCGGCCCCGGCGCTCGTTGCCGGCAACGCCATGGTCTTCAAGCCCTCGGAAAACACCCCGCTCGGCGCTCTGAAGATTGCCGAAATCCTGATCGAGGCAGGGCTGCCCAAGGGCCTGTTCAACGTCATTCAGGGTGATCGCGATACCGGCCCGCTTCTGGTCAACCACCCGGATGTCGCCAAGGTCTCGCTCACCGGCTCGGTGCCCACCGGCCGCAAGGTGGCGGCCGCCGCCGCCGGGCATCTCAAGCATGTGACGATGGAACTCGGTGGCAAATCGCCGCTGATCGTGTTTGACGATGCCGATATCGAAAGCGCTGTCGGCGGTGCGATGCTCGGCAATTTCTATTCTTCCGGTCAGGTCTGCTCCAACGGTACCCGCGTTTTCGTGCAGAAAAAGGCAAAGGACCGCTTCCTCGAAAACCTGAAGCGCCGCACCGAGGCGATGATCCTCGGCGACCCCCTGGATTACGCCACCCATCTCGGCCCGCTGGTCTCCAAAGCCCAGCAGGAAAAGGTGCTTGGCTATATCGAAAAGGGCAAGGCGGAGGGTGCGACGCTGGTAACCGGCGGCGGCATTCCCAACAATGTTGCAGGCGAGGGCGCCTATGTGCAGCCGACCGTGTTTGCAGATGTGACCGATGACATGACTATCGCGCGCGAGGAAATCTTCGGCCCGGTCATGTGCGTGCTGGATTTCGACGATGAGGATGAGGTTCTCGCCCGCGCCAACGCCACCGAATTCGGCCTTGCCGGCGGCGTCTTCACCGCCGATCTGGCCCGCGCTCATCGCGTGGTCGACCAGCTGGAGGCGGGCACGCTGTGGATCAACACCTACAATCTCTGCCCGGTGGAAATCCCATTCGGCGGCTCCAAGCAGTCTGGTTTCGGGCGCGAGAATTCGGCGGCGGCGCTGGATCATTATAGCGAGCTGAAGACGGTTTATGTGAGCACGGGGAAGGTGGACGCGCCTTATTGAGATTTGGTGGGGGGGGACCCCACCCTCAGCCCGTTAATCGGAACCAACGCTCATTGAAGAGAGAGCAAATCATGCACGCAGATTACGTCATCGTCGGTTCCGGTTCCGCAGGCTCCGCCATCGCCTATCGCCTGTCGGAAGACGGCCGTTATTCGGTGATTGTCATTGAGGCTGGCGGCTCGGATTTCGGGCCTTTCATCCAGATGCCGGCCGCACTCGCCTGGCCGATGAGCATGAAGCGCTACAATTGGGGCTATCTCTCCGAACCCGAACCGAACCTCGACAATCGCCGCATCACCGCCCCACGCGGCAAGGTCATCGGCGGTTCGTCCTCCATTAACGGCCTTGTTTACGTGCGCGGCCATGCCGAGGATTTCAACCGCTGGGAGGAACTGGGCGCGCATGGTTGGGCCTATGCGGATGTGCTGCCTTATTTCAAGCGCATGGAACACAGCCATGGCGGCGAAGAGGGGTGGCGCGGCACGGATGGGCCGCTGCATGTTCAGCGCGGGCCGGTCAGCAATCCGCTGTTCCACGCCTTCATTCAGGCTGGTGCGCAGGCAGGCTTCGAGCTGACAGACGACTATAACGGCTCCAAACAGGAAGGTTTCGGCCTGATGGAGCAGACCATCCATAATGGCCGCCGCTGGTCCGCCGCCAATGCCTACCTGAAGCCGGCGCTGAAGCGCGGTAATGTCACGCTGGTCAATGGCTTCGCCCGCAAGGTCGACATCGAGAACGGCCGTGCCGTCGGCGTCGAAATCGAGCGCAGGGGCGGGGTGGAAACCATCAGGGCCGATCGTGAGGTGATCGTCTCGGCATCGTCTTTCAATTCGCCGAAATTGCTGATGCTTTCGGGCATCGGGCCTGCCGCTCATCTGAAGGACATGGGCATAGAGGTTAAGGCGGATCGGCCGGGTGTCGGCGCAAACCTTCAGGACCATATGGAGTTTTATTTCCAGCAGGTCTCCACCAAGCCGGTGTCGCTTTACTCCTGGCTGCCCTGGTTCTGGCAGGGGGTCGCGGGCGCGCAATGGCTGCTGTCGAAAGGCGGGTTAGGGGCCTCCAACCAGTTCGAGGCCTGCGCCTTCCTGCGTTCAGCGCCTGGCCTGAAACAGCCTGACATCCAGTACCATTTCCTGCCCGTCGCCATCTCCTATGATGGCAAGGCTGCTGCGAAAAGCCATGGTTTTCAGGCACATGTCGGCTACAACCTGTCGAAGTCGCGCGGCAATGTCACGCTGCGTTCCGCCGATCCGCATGACGACCCGGTCATCCGCTTCAACTATATGAGCCACCCGGAAGACTGGGAAAAATTCCGCCATTGCGTGCGCCTCACGCGCGAGATTTTCGGCCAGAAAGCCTTCGACGATTTTCGCGGGCCTGAAATCCAGCCGGGCGAAAAGGTAGAGACGGACGAACAGATCGACGCCTTCCTGCGCGAACATCTGGAAAGCGCCTATCACCCCTGCGGCACCTGCCTGATGGGCGACAGGAACGACCCCATGGCGGTCGTTGATCCCGAATGCCGGGTGATCGGCGTGGAGGGGCTGCGGGTCGCCGACAGCTCGATCTTCCCGCACGTGACCTATGGCAACCTGAACGGTCCGTCGATCATGACGGGCGAAAAGGCGGCGGACCACATCCTTGGCAAAACCCCGCTGCCGCGCTCCAATCAGGAGCCGTGGGTAAACCCGCGCGCGGCCGTCAGCGACCGGTGAGGATCAATGGTAATCGTCCTCGCGCTGGTGGCGAACGGCGGCAATGGTGACTGTTTCCGGGCCGTCGATGCGGAACAGCACGATATAGCCGGATGACCCGAACGGCACGAGGAGTTCACGTATCAGCCCGTTTTCAGAAGATGCCTTACGGCAACTGAAGGGAAAATCGCTGAGAATGTCTAATCCTGCTCTTATGGCGTGAATGGCCTTCTCGGCCACATCGATGTCGTATGCGATCAGAAAATCATAGATGCGATCGAAATCCGCCAGTGCTTCTTCGGTATAACGAAGCTGATATGTCATTTCCGTTTCGCGGCTTTCGCAGCATCGAGTTTTCTTTGCATCATCGAAAGAACATCGTTGGTGCTATAATAGACACCGGTGCGCTCCGCTTGTTCGAGCGACGCCAGCCCGCGCGCAATGAATTCCGCCTGCGATTTGCGGATTTCCACCTGCCTGCGGACCGAATCCTCGACAAATGACGATAGCGTCTCGCCGTCTTTCAGAACGCTTTCTGCCGCCTCGCGGAAATCCGCCGTTACACGCAGCGAAGGCAAAGTTGCGGTTTTCATCTTTTCTCTCCATGCGTTGCATTTGCGATGCGCAGCTTCTGCCATCTGTCGCAACGAGTCAAATGCAAAACTTGCAATCGCCGGCTGGCAGGCCGATAAAAGGGCCTCCCGCCCGACAATAACTGAAATCACCGATCTGGATCCCCATGCCCGTCGACTACAAAAAGCTGAAGATGCTCCGCCGTTCCCGTGTTGTGTGGGGTTCATGGCGGGTGTGGAAGCCGAGGGCGGTTTTCTGGATCGGCGCGATTGCGGTGGGCCTTATCAGCGTCGGTTTTGCCTGGGCGGCGGATCGCGCCCAGCATCTTTTCTTCTCGGCAACATCTTCTGGCGAATGGGCGTTTCTGCTGCCGCTTGTCGTGACGCCGCTCGGTTTCACGCTGTGCGCCTGGCTGGCGCTGACGGTTTTTCCCAATGCCGGCGGCAGCGGCATTCCCCAGGCCATCGCCGCGCGGCACCTGCGTGACGACGCGGATCGTTCGCGGCTCCTGTCGCTGAAACTCGCTTTCGGCAAGGTCTTGCTGACGGTCGTCGGGCTTTTGTCCGGTGCGTCAATCGGGAGAGAGGGGCCAACCGTGCAGGTCGGGGCCTCGATCATGCTTCAGGCGGCGCGCTGGGGCGGCATGGCACAGGCAAAGGGTCTTATTCTTGCCGGATCAGCGGCGGGTATTGCCGCAGCGTTCAACACACCGCTGGCCGGCATCGTGTTTGCCATCGAGGAAATGAGCAGGACCTACGAATCCCGGGCAAACGGCCTCGTCCTTACCGCCGTCATCCTGTCCGGCCTTGCCTCGCTGGCGCTGGTCGGCAGCTATACTTACTTTGGCACCAGTTCCGTCATGGCGAAAACCATGATGGACTGGCTGCTCGTGCTGGTCTGCGGCATTGGTGGTGGTGCGTTCGGCGCGCTGTTCAGCGCGGGCGCACTGCGCCTGTCCGCGCGTATCCGGCGCTTCGCCCAGGCCATGCCGTCAAGGCGGATGCTGGCGGTTGCCGCCGCCTGCGGCCTTGCCTCCGCCGTCATCGGTATTGCAACTGATGGCGCGACCTTCGGAACGGGTTACGAACAGGCGCGCGCCGCAATCGAGGGCCAGGCCGCACCGGCCTTCTTCTTCATCGAAAAGCTGGCGGCCACGTTTCTGGCGATGATGTCGGGCATTCCGGGCGGTATATTCGCGCCGTCGCTGTCCGTGGGCGCGGGCTTTGGCAGTACGATGGCGACTTTGCTGGGTACGAGCATCGGCCTTGGCGCCATTGTCGGCATGGCGGGATATTTCGCGGGCGTGGTGCAGGCCCCCATGACGGCTTTCGTAATCATCCTCGAAATGACCGGCAATCATGACGGCGTCATCCCCATCATGGTGGCATCGATGCTGGGATATCTAACCTCCCGGCTGTTCTCCCGGGAGCCGCTCTATCACGGCCTGTCGCGTGTTTTTATTGCCCAGAGCATCCGCGCTAAACGCGCAGCACACGCCGCTGAGACCTGACCCGACTTTACGCGCGGATACCCGCCACTCCGAAATAGCCAAGTCCCGGTATCTTCACGCCGGGCCGGCTGAAATCGAAACCCGCGACCAGGCCGAGGAAATTGACCTCGAAGCCACTGCGTGCGCCGGCCGAAATACCGAACAACCCGCCAAGCGAGAGGCTCGCATCCTTCCAGTCGTCGGCGACGTGGTAAAACGCGCCGTTGGGCAGATAGTCGCGGCCCACCGCGTCTGATGGCAGAACCACACCGAGCTCCGGCACGCTGCGCAGCACATGGGCAACGAAAGTGTTGGAGTTGGGACCGGGATAGATACGATAGCCGCCCGGTTTGCCATAGGGATAGTCGGCAATCGCCTGTTCGATCTTCGGGATCAGTTTTTCCGCTGCCGCCCCATGAATGGCCACCACCTGACGCGGCGTGTTGGAATACCAATAGGCATCCGCCGGATAGCCATTGTGGCGTATCGGCATTCCCCAGCCCACCTTGTCGTAGCGATCGTAGGCCGTCGCGCCCGGCTTTTTCAGCACGATCCAGGCATGGCTGGCGACGGAGCCTTTAAAGCCACCGGTCATGGCGGAAAAAACGTAAACCGCCGCCTGCCGGTCGGCACCTGCTTGCGGCAGGGTGCCGGAAGAAGACCAGCGCGCGTCACGCCAGCCCTGCGGGTGATCCCTCATGGCCCACAACCCCGCCGATGCCAGAGCTGGCAGCAGATAGATGATGGCAATCGCCAGCAGCAGACGTTTTGCAAATTTCACTGATAGCCTCGTGCATCGAAAAATCAATTGCGCTATCAACGACATAAAATCAGAACTTTTTGAGGCCGCAAAAATGAACAATTCCGTTACCGTCGAAGTCCTCAGGGGCAGTCTGGTCGAAAGCCGCCACCAGGGTCTTGCAGTGGTGGTGGATGGCGATGGTGGCGTCGTGTTTTCAGCTGGTGATGTCGAGCGTGGCGTTTTCCCGCGTTCTGCCTGCAAGGCCATGCAGGCGCTGCCGCTGGTGGAAAGCGGCGCGGCGGATGCCTATGGCTTCGGCAATCGCGAACTGGCGCTTGCCTGCTCTTCCCATTCCGGCGAGGATGAACACGCGGCGCTCGCCGCCTCCATGCTCGCAAGGGCGGGCAGGGATGTGGATACGCTCGAATGCGGCGCGCACTGGTCTTCCGACCAGAAGACCATCATCCATCAGGCCCGCACGCGGGAAAAGCCGACGGCGCTTCACAATAACTGCTCCGGCAAGCACTCCGGCTTCATCTGCGCCTGCTGTCACACAGGCACCGACCCCAAGGGCTATGTCGGTTACGACCACCCCCTGCAGCGGGAAATCCGCGCGACGATGGAAAGCCTGACGGGTGCGACGCTTGGCCATGACAATTGCGGCGTGGACGGTTGCTCGATCCCCACTTATGCCGTGCCGCTCAAGGGTCTGGCGCATGGTTTTGCCAAGATGGCGACGGGCAGGGGGCTGGAGGCCGGGCGCGCGCAAGCCTCTCGCCGGCTCTTTGACGCCTGCATGGCGGAACCCTTTTACGTGGCGGGCACCGGCCGCACCTGCACCAGGCTGATGCAGATCGCGCCGGGCAGGATTTTCGCCAAGACCGGAGCAGAAGGCGTGTTCGTGGCCGCACTGCCGGAAAAGGGCATCGCCATGGCGGTGAAATGCGAAGACGGCACGACGCGTGCGGCCGAAGCGATGATTGCCGCAATGCTGGCGAAATATTTCGATGGCGCCGAGAACGAGGCGCTGCTTGCCATGGCAAACCGGCAGATGCGCAACTGGAACGGCATCCATGTCGGCCATATCCGGGTTGTCGGCCTCTAGAGGCATCTCCTGTAAAACTGCGCAGCGGCTTAAGACAAAAAATAAGGCGCGCGGTATGCCTTCGGTTAAACGCGACACGCTTCAGAAATAACCTTTGACGCGGCCCGCTGCCGGCAGGATGATGGATTGCCCTTGCATGTGATGGTCTGCCAGATCGCCGCCGCAGGGGCTGGCGTCTGCACGCGAGGAGGTGGGCGCCCCTCATTGCCCTGGAGGTTGCATATCCATGTTCACACTGTTTTTCTCCCCCGGTTCCTGCTCCCGCGCCAGCCATATCGTGCTTGAGGAATCCGGCCTGCCTTACACGGCCCATCGCGTCAACTTCGCCGAGGGCGAGCAGCGCTCCGAGGCATTCCTGAAGATCAACCCGAAAGGCCGCGTGCCAGCGCTGGCAACGGCAAGCGGGGTGCTGACGGAAACGCCTGCCATCCTCGCCTTCATTGCGCAGATGGCTCCGGAGAAGAAACTCGCCCCACTCGACGATCCCTTCGAATTCGCCCTGATGCAAGCCTTCAACGCCTTCATTTCCTCCACGGTGCATGTCGCCCATGCGCATGGCCGGCGCGGCAGCCGCTGGGCGAGCGAGGATAGTTCCCTGGCGGATATGAAAGCGAAGGTGCCGCAGACCATGACCGATTGTTTCGAACTGATCGAGCACGGCATGCTGCACGGCCCGTGGGTCTTGGGCACCGCCTATTCGGTCGCCGATCCCTATCTATTCGTCATGTCCGGCTGGCTGGAAAGCGACGGCGTGGATATCGCCCGCTTCCCGAAGGTGCATGATCACTTCAGGCGCATGAACGAGCGCCCGGCCGTGCAGCGGGCGCTGGCGGGTGAGAAGGGGTGATGTGCTAAAAAGCTTGCTTCGTCGTCCTCGGGCTTGTCCCGAGGATGACGTCGAGTGCGAAGAGAGGTCTGCCAACTATCCCCTAGCTAGTGCCTTCGTTCACGCCGCCTCGGCGGCCCGGCTGTCCCACATGGACTTGAATGCCGTGCGGGCCTGGCAGCGCTCCAGCCAGGCTTTCAGCGCCGGATGGGCGTCAAACAGCGGCTGGTGGCCCTGCGCGTAACGGACGATTTCCGCCACGTTGAGATCGGCGACGGTGAAACGGTCGCCTACCAGATAATCGTGGCTGGCAAGATGTTGCTCCAGCACCCGGAAGGGCCGCCTCAAAAGACGCGCGGCGACATCGATCACCGCTTTGCCGGCATCGCTTTCCGAAAGCCCTTCGGCGATGGCGGAGGAAATCTTCAGCGAATTGGTCTCGATTTCGGTCGCGGCAAAGAACGACCATTGCAGCATCGCCGCATCTTCCTTCAGGTCGACCGGTGCGAGCGGTCCGCCATATTTGCGGACGAGATAAAGGTTGATGGCCATGGATTCATAAAGCACCATGCCGTCATCTTCGATGCAGGGGATGGTGCCCATCGGATTGATGGCCAGAAACGCGGGGGACAGCGTGTTGAGCGGCGCGTCTGCGGCCAGGGGATCGGCAACGCGGCGGGCCTGCACGACAGGCACGTGCTTGAATTCCATGCCCAGTTCCCCGGCAAGCCAGAGCGTGCGCGTGGCGCGGGAACGGTAGACACCATAGATCGTCAACATCGAAGTCACCCTTTTACCTTTTCGATGGCGGCACGTTAAGGTCTCGTCCTTTTAAAGTGAAGTTGTGGATGTCAGGGTCAACTATGATTTTTTCTGATCCGTCAGGAGGTCTGTATCCGGTGACAGCCGGGCCTCGAAACGGTCGATGAACCGATCGAAAAGCCGCGCGAATGTCTCGACATCTTCCTCCGGCCATCCATCCATCACATCCTGGATGACGCTCATCTTGGTCCGGCGCATTTCCTGAAGCAGACTGGTGCCAAGTGGTGTGATCTCAACGATGCTGCGGCGGGCATCCTCCTGCGAGACGCCGCGTTTCAACAGGCCGCGCCCGACCATATCCGCCACCACCCGGCTGCCGCGCGAGGGGTCGATGCGCATGCCCTCGGCAATCGCACCAACGGTGACATCACCGTCCGCGCGGCGCAATATATCGAGAACGTCGATATGGGAGAGTTCCAGACCCGGAGCCACCTTGGCAAGCGCCATGCGCCCGATGATGCGCCGTCCGATCATGATGCGCATACGCGTCATCGTATTGCCGATGCGCTTGATGTCTTCGGGCAGATCCTCGTTCCAGTCTTCCTCAGTCGACACGCTCAGCCGTTCCTTTCAATCCCGATTTGCGATCACATTTAGCGCCAATATCATGGATGTCAAAAACTTGCCATTGACATATATATGCTAATAGCACACAAATTGTCGCAGCAAAATTGCCGAAACTCAACGAGATTTTTCATGGATATGTCCGTTGCCCCCGTGGCGCCGCTTGTGTCGGATCACCGGCGTAGGCTCATCGTTTTCCTGTTTCTGATGTTGGCCATGTTCATGGCTACCCTCGACAACCAGATCGTCTCGACAGCGCTGCCCACCATCGTCGGCGAGTTCGGCGCACTGGAGCGTTTCGGCTGGATCGGTTCGGCCTATCTTCTGGCCAGCAGCGCGGTCATGCCTGTTTATGGCAAGCTCGGAGACCTGTTCGGGCGAAAATACGTGATGATCGCGGCGGTTATAATCTTCACACTCGGCTCGCTCGCCTGCGGGCTGGCCTGGTCAATGGATAGCCTGATCGCGGCCCGCGTGCTTCAGGGCCTTGGCGGCGGCGGCATCATGGTGTCGATCTTCTCCGTCAATGCGGATCTGTTCGAACCGCGTGAAAGAGCCCGTTACCAGAGCTATTCCAGCCTCACCATCATGGCGTCCGGCAGCGTCGGGCCTATTCTCGGCGGCACGATGAGCGATCTGTTCGGCTGGCGGTCGATCTTCCTCATCAACCTGCCACTCGGGCTTATCGTCATCACCGGCCTGATTTTCCTGCTGCCCTACCGCCGTCCCGCGCGTCAGCCGAAGATCGACTATCTCGGCGCCGTCCTGCTGGCAGCGACGATCGCAAGCGTCGTCTTCTGGGCCGACAGCAGCGAATTGTTCGGTTCGCTTATTGCAGGTCCCAGCCTCGGTATTATCGCTTTCGCCGTCATCGCCGCATTCCTCTGGGTGCAGGTGGAACGTCGCGCGCCGGAACCCGTGGTGCCGCTCAGGCTCTTCAAGGACAGCACCTTTCCGCTGTTGATGATCGTTTCATTGACCAGCGGCGGCATTGGCATCGGCATGGTCAATTATTACGCGCTGTTCCTGCAGACCACGACGGGGCTTTCCCCATCCCATGCCGGCCTGTTCTTCATCGCCGTCACCGGCGGCATCGTCATGGGTTCCCTGTCGGCCGGGCGGTTGATCTCGATCACCGGCGTCTATAAGCCGTTTTCGGTGGCCGGGCTCACTATCAATGTCATCGCCATGCTGCTCTTCACGCAGATGCATGCGGGAACGCCGCTTTGGCTGATTGCGATTCTCATGCTGGCGCAGGGTTTCGCCGTCGGCCTCGGTCAGCAGGCACCGATTATCGGCGTGCAGAATTCCGCGCCGAAGGCCGATATCGGTGCCGCAAGCGGCGCGGTGACGCTCACCCGCATGGGCGGCGCAGCAATCGCCATCTCGGTCTATGGCGCGATCGTCACCTCCAGCCTCAAGGGCGTTGACGTGACCATTCCGGGTGTCGGAAGGATTGAGGAATTGACGCCGAAGATGCTCTCCGAACTGCCCGCGGCATCGCAGGCAGCCGTTGCCTCGCTCTATTCGGATGCCTTCACGCCGCTGTTCTTCGCAGCCGCCGCAACCGCCGCCATCGGCCTTGCCGCAGCACTGATGCTGAAACCGGTCCGGTTGCCAGCCGCAGTACAGGCGGCCAAGCCGGCGGAAAGTGCGGGGGAGTAGGGGGCGGCTGTCCTTATAAGGCGCGGTGAACTCGAGCTGCGCCTTCCTCCGGCAACTTGCTCTTCCCTCATCCCTGTGAGAAGCACAAGGATGAGGGATGGTTCCGGGCCTTTCCAATATACCCGCGACCTCTGAGCGCGAAAACAAAACTGCACCCCTGGAAATTTAACGCCCGTTCCGCGTTATGCTCGCAGCACTTTAAATTCGCGCGGGCGGCCCTATCTCAATGAATATGAAGCCGGAACAGCTCCTGAACTCCACGCCCAAGGGTCTTTATTGCCCGCCGGGCGATTTTTATATCGACCCGGTGCGGCCGGTGGCGCGCGCGTTGATAACCCACGGCCATTCCGATCACGCCCGCGCCGGCCACGGGGCGGTGCTGGCCACACGCCAGACGCTCGATATCATGCGCATCCGTTACGGCGAGGACTTCTGCGGCAGCGAGCAGGCGGTCGCATTCGGGGAGACGGTGGAGGTAAACGGCGTGACCGTCGGTTTCCACCCGGCGGGCCATGTGCTGGGTTCGGCGCAGATCTCCGTGGAAATGAATGGCATGCGCATCGTTGCCTCCGGCGATTACAAGCGCGGTATCGATCCCACCTGTACACCCTTCGAAACGGTGCCGTGTGATGTCTTCATCACCGAGGCCACCTTCGGCTTGCCGGTATTTCACCACCCGCTGCCGCGGGTGGAAATCGGCAAGCTGCTCACCTCCATCAAGCAGTTTCCCGAGCGCACCCATCTGGTCGGCGCCTATTCGCTCGGCAAGGCGCAGCGCGTTATCAGGCTCCTGCGCGACAATGGTTATGCCGATCCCATCTATATCCACGGCGCGCTGGCGCGGCTTTGCGATTATTACGTGTCGCAAGGCATCGATCTCGGTGAGCTGCGCCCCGCGACGCTTGAAAAAAGCGATCCCGCCATCTTCAAGGGCGCGATCGTCGTAGGCCCGCCCTCTGCATTTCAGGAGCGCTGGGCGCGCCGTTTCAACGAGCCGCTGATCGCATTCGCGTCCGGCTGGATGATGGTCCGACAGCGAGCGAAAAAGGGCGGCGTGGAGCTGCCTTTGGTCATCTCCGACCACTGCGACTGGCCGGAACTGCTGGAAACCATCAAGGAAATTGGCCCGCAGGCCGTCTGGGTCACGCATGGTCGCGAGGAGGCGCTGGTGCGCTGGTGCGAATTGCAGGGCATTGCTGCCAAACCGCTGCATCTTGTCGGTTACGAAGACGAGGGGGATTGAGATGAAAGCCTTCGCCACCCTTCTCGACCGACTTGTCCTCACCCCATCGCGCAACGGCAAGCTGAAGCTTTTGACCGATTATTTCCGCGATACGCCTGACCCAGACCGGGGGTATGGGCTGGCGGCGATTGCCGGCACGCTGGACCTCAAAAGCGTCAAGCCCGCAATGCTGCGCGAGCTGGTGCTGGAGCGCATGGACGAGGTGCTGTTCCGCTATTCATACGATTATGTCGGCGACCTGGCCGAGACCATCTCGCTGGTCTGGGGCAATATCGGCGGTCTGGATGATTCCGAGGCGCAGGATCCCCGTCTTGGCGAAGTCGTGACGCTGATGAATTCGCTCGGCCGCACCGAAGTGCGCGGAGCGGTGCGCGATCTGCTCGACCGGCTCGATACCTCCTCGCGTTTCGCCTTCCTGAAACTCGCAACCGGCAGCCTTCGCATCGGCGTTTCGGCGCGGCTGGCGCGGCAGGCACTGGCGGATTTCGCGGATAAGGACATCATCGAAATCGAAACCCTCTGGCACGGTCTGACGCCGCCTTACACGACGCTTTTCGCCTGGCTGGAGGGCAAGTCCGAGCGGCCGGTTCTGGCAACGCCCGCCATCTTTCACTCGGTAATGCTGGCCACCCCGGTTGCAGACGGCGATCTCGATGGTCTGGACCCTGCCGATTATGCGGCTGAGTGGAAATGGGACGGCATCCGTGTGCAGCTTTCCCGCGCAGGCGAGACGCGCAAACTCTACTCCCGCTCCGGCGACGATATTTCCGGCGCATTTCCCGACGTGCTCGATGCCATCGATTTCGAAGGCGTGATGGATGGTGAATTGCTGATTGGTGGCACGGCGCGCTCCAACAATCTCACGCGCACCTTTTCCGACCTTCAACAACGGCTGAACCGCAAGACGGTGACGGCCAAGATGCAGGATGACTATCCGGCCTTCATCCGCGCCTATGACCTGCTGTTCGATGGTGAGAGCGACATTCGCGCGCAGACCTATCTAGAACGCCGTGGCCGCCTGTCGGATATCATCGAACATGCCCCGCATGACCGCTTCGACCTGTCTCCGCTCATCGGTTTTTCAACATGGGACGAGCTGAATACGCTGCGCGCCGCGCCGCCCGATCCGGTGATCGAAGGCGTCATGATCAAGCGCCGCGACAGCGCCTACCAGGCCGGCCGGGCCAAGGGACCGTGGTTCAAGTGGAAACGCGATCCCTACAATATCGATGCTGTCATGATGTATGCGCAGCGCGGCCATGGCAAACGCTCGAGTTATTATTCCGATTTCACCTTCGGCGTATGGGCGGAAGGGGAGGATGGTGAACAGCTGGTGCCGGTTGGCAAGGCCTATTTCGGTTTTACCGATGCGGAGCTTGAAGTGCTGGACAAGTTCGTGCGCGACAATACCGTCGAGCGTTTCGGGCCCGTGCGCGCGGTGCGCGCCACGCCGGATTTCGGTTTCGTGCTGGAGGTGGCTTTCGAGGGCATCAACCGTTCCAACCGCCACAAATCCGGCGTTGCCATGCGGTTTCCGCGCATTGCGAGGCTTCGCGCTGACAAACTCCCGGCGGAGGCGGATCGCCTGGCGACGCTTGTGGCGATGATCGATGGCGTTGATGGGTAGGGGTCTCCGCTGTCTCCCTCATCCCTGTGCTTGTCACAGGGATCCAGCCAGCCCAAGTCGTTGGGCTGATGGGACTCTTCCCGCCGCGCCGATGCGCGTCGACTGGATTCCTGTGACAAGCCCAGGAGTAAGGGAATGTTTTGTCCAGAAAATGCCATGATGGCTGCGAATACATTGTTGTCATTCGCGAATCCGTGATTGGACAGCCTCTCGCCGCAGTGCTGAACTGCTTCTAATGTTTTGATCACTCAGGTGCGCATATGCCAGATAAACGCTTTCTCTCCTCAGCATTCGGACAGGAAGAAAGCGGCGCGACCTTAAGGAGCCTGACGCGGCGCAATCTGCTTGTGGGTGCCATGGGCCTGTCAGCAGCGGCACTTCTGCCCGCAGGTGCGAAAGCGGGCATTCCCACGCCCGAGGTGCTGCCGCTGGAAAAGCAGGATTACGGCGAGGCGCGTAAACGGTTCCATACCCATTTGCTGCGCAAAATGTCCGCTCCGGAAAAATCATCGCCGCTCGGCACACCGCCGGGCGCGGAACGGGTCACCTATCGTGGCGGGCCGGATGGTTCCATCGAACTTGTGGCCTGGCTTTCCCATTATCAGCCCTCGACGGTACTCAAACCCGCGGTGCTTTTCCTGCACGGAGGCAACGCCACCGGTGACGGCCATTGGGCGATGATGAAGCCCTATTGGGAGGCGGGTTTCGTGGTGCTTTTGCCGTCCTTCCGGGGCGAAAACGGCCAGAACGGCAATTATTCCGGTTTCTACGACGAAACAGCGGATGCGCTGGCGGCGGCGACCTATCTGGAAAGCCTGCCCGGTATCGACAGGAAACGCTTCTTCATTGCCGGGCATTCCAATGGCGGCACGCTAACGCTTTTGGCCGTCATGAGCCGCAAATTCCGTGCTGCCGCGCCGATTTCGGCGGGCGTCAATTCATGGCGTTACTTCAACCGCTATTCGGACGAACTCTGTTTCGACGAAACCGACGAGCGGGAATTCATCATGCGCTCTTCGGTCTGTTTCGGCCCCAGCCTCAAATGCCCGGCGCTTTTGCTGCGCGGCACGGAGGAGCGCCCGTTCGACGCCGATCACCAGCTTTTCGTCGATCGCGCCGTGTATTCGGGATTCAAGGTCGACAAAAAACTGCTGCCCGGCACACACAATGGCGTGGTGCCGGGCGCCGTGACGGAAAGCATCCGCTTTTTCAACGAATTTGCATAAAAAAGGGCCGAAAACCGCGTTGCAGCTTTCGGCCATCTCGTAAAGTCAGGCGCTCTTCTTGAAGTAGCCGAGCAGCCGCATGGCATTGGCGGTGACGAGAACCGTAGCGCCGGTGTCGGCGAAGACAGCGAGCCACAGGCCGGAGAGGCCGGTAACCGTTGTCACCAGGAATACCGCCTTCAGGCCGAGCGCGATCGTTACGTTCTGGTGGATATTGCGCATGGTGGCGCGCGATAGGCCGATCAGGCGGGCAGCATCGCCGACATTGTTGCGCATCAGCGCTGCATCCGCCGCTTCCATCGCCACATCCGTGCCTGAGCCGATGGCGACACCGACGCTTGCAGCCGCGAGGGCGGGCGCATCGTTGATGCCGTCGCCCACCATCACCACGGTTTTCTTCTGGGCAAGCTTGCGGATTTCCTCGACCTTGTTCTGCGGCAGGAGTTCGCCGCGCGCTTCAAGTCCCAGCTTGTTGCCGATTGCCTTTGCCGTGCGGGCATTGTCGCCAGACAGCATAAGCGAGGAAATACCCATCTCCTTCAGTGCCTTGATGCCTTCTGCCGCATCCTTGCGCGGTTCGTCGCGCATGGCGAAGAGACCGCTTGCCGCACCCTCGGCCATGACGACGGCCACGGTCTTGCCTTCGCTTTCCAGTGCGGAAATGCGCTCTGCAAGTTCCGTCGATACGGTCCCGACTTCGGTTGCAAAACGCGGCGCGCCGATGAACAGGCGCTTGCCGCCGACGGTGCCTTGCATGCCACGACCGGAAATCGCCTTGATCTCCGAGCCGGGCAGGGGAGTTACGCCTGCCTTGTTGGCATGGTTGACGATGGCTCTGGCAAGCGGATGGCTGGACTCGTTCTCGATGGTTGCGGCTTGCGCGATCAGCCCGGCCTCGTTGCCGTCAAGAGCCACCACATCCGTCACGACAGGTTCGCCGAGCGTCAGCGTGCCGGTCTTGTCGAAGGCCACGGTTTCGGTGCGTGCCAGCATCTCGATAACCGCACCGCCCTTCACCAGCATACCGTGCCGTGCCGCAGCCGAAAGGCTGGAGGCGATGGCAGCCGGAACGGAAATGACGAGTGCGCAGGGGCAACCGATCAGCAGCAGGGCGAGACCGCGATAAATCCAGGTGTCCCAATCGCCAACGCCCACAAGCGGCGGCACGACGATGGTAAGTGCGGAAATCGCGACGATCAGCGGCATGTAATAACGCGAGAAGTTCTGGATAAAGCGCTCGGTCGGGGCGCGGGCGTCCTGTGCTTCTTCAACGAGCGTGATGATGCGGGCAATGGTGTTGTCTTCCGGCGCCCGGTCGACCCGAATGCGCAGCGAACCGTCATGGTTGATCGAACCCGCAAAGACGCGTGCGCCTTTTTCCTTGGCGACCGGAATGCTCTCGCCGGTCATCGGCGATTCGTCGACGCTGGATTCGCCTTCCATCACCACGCCATCGGCTGCAATGCGGTCGCCCGGACGCGCCACGACCACCTGTCCGATGCGAACCTTATCGGCGGCCACCTGCCGAAGCGTACCGTTTTCTTCCACCAGTGCCGTTTTTGGCAGCAGGGAACCGAGAGCTTTGATGCCCGAGCGGGCACGTGCGGCGGCAAAGCCTTCCAGCAACTCGCCAACGGAGAACAGCAGAACGACGATCGCCGCTTCTTCCGCCTCGCCAATGATGATGGCGCCGATGGCGGCAATCGTCATCAGCATCTCGATGGTGAAGATCGCGCCAAAACGCGCGGCGTTGAAGGCGTTGCGCGCAATGGGAAACAGCGTGACCAGCGTTGCGACGATGAAGGCGTAACTGCCCCATGCCGGGAAGCCAAGCTCCGCCGCATAGGCAACGGCCACGAGAATGGTGCCGGTGAAGGTGTTGCGCGCCTTGGCCGTGCGCCACCACACGCCTTTTTCATCCGCGCCATGGGCGTGGCCTATGTCGGCGCTCTGCGCGACGGTTTCAACGCTCCCGTGGCTATGCGCGTGCTTCGCATCGTCATGATGGTGGCCGCCGCAGCTTGAATGGTCGTGGTCGGCGTGGTCATGGCTCGAATGGTCGTGGCCTGAATGATCATGTTTGTGATCGTGATCATGGCCGTGATGACCGCCGCATGATCCATGGTCATGGTCGTCCGCATGATCGTGATTATGTTCTTCGACCTTGCCGAGTGCGGTTTTTTCCTGCGGCAGCAAGGCAGGCTTGAAGCCGAGCTTGCGCAGCGTGTCCTCGATCTTGTCGACCGGGGTTTTGTTGTTTGCCAGAGAAAGGTTCAGCCTTTCGCGCGCAACGGATACCTTGACGTCGGCAACACCGGGCAGACGCGAGAGCGCGGTTTCGATCTTGGCCGCGCAGCTGCCGCAATCCATGCCGCCGACAGAGAAGGTCAGGGCATTGTTCTGCTCGATGCTCGGTGCTGCTTCCGCATGGTGATGACCACCGCACGATGAATGGTCATGATCATGCCCATGATCGTGATGTTCCGCCGCAATCTTTTCGCGCGGAGCCTTGTCCTGCGGCAGCAAAGCGGGCTTGAAGCCAAGTTTGCGCAGCGTATCCTCGATTTTTGCGACCGACGTTTTGTCTTCCGCCAGCGAAAGGTTCAGCCTTTCGCGCGCAACGGAGACCTTGACGTCGGCAACGCCGGGCAGGCGGGAGAGCGCCGTTTCGATCTTCGCCGCACAGCTGCCGCAATCCATGCCGCCGACCGTGAAGGTCAGGTCTCCTGATTCCCCGTTCAAACTGCCGCGTGTCGAAATATTCATGGTTCTAGCTCCTGAATTCCACTCGACAGCCAATCTGGCACCTCTAGCAACTAGAGGTTCAAGGGCAAAAATGCGCTTTTCCGATTTTTTTTGAAAGGCACACACCAGCCTCGCGCCAGCCGCGCAATGCATCATGCCTTCAAACTTGGTTTCATGAAGCGGTTCAGATGACAGCACTCCTATTGAAAAACTGCCGCCGGGCGGCCTCGCTGGCGGTTATTGCGCTGCTGCCTTTCCTGAGCGGCTGCCTTTTCGTGACGGATACGAGCCGGATGAACCCGGACGTCTTCGTTCAGGAAACGGCGCCGGTGTTCAATTTCAATTCCGTAAGCTCCAATCGCCAGCCGGAACTGCCACCACAGCCGGGTCAGCTTTCCACGCGCCCGCCGGATCTGTTCAGAACCCGCTTCCATCAGGAATACGGCCCGCCGGTGCGCGGGCAGGGCCTGAGCGCGCCGCAGGTGCAGGGATTGAATGTGCCGCAGGCGCAAGGTCAGGCGATGGCCTATGGGCTTCCGGTCTCCAATCCGCTGCACCGGGTCATGTATGGCCCGATCCGCGATGACGACCGGTCCCTGCCGGCCATTCCCTATGGTCGCATCGATCCGCGTTATCTCCGCCAGGAGGTGAGCTACCAGACAGCGGAAGCGCCGGGTACAATCGTCGTGGATACGAAGCAGCATTTTCTCTATCTGGTGCAGCCGGGCGGCAAGGCTATCCGGTATGGCGTTGGCCTCGGGCGCGACGGTTACGCCTGGTCGGGTCGCGGCAAGATCCAGTGGAAGGCGAAATGGCCGCGCTGGACGCCGCCCGACGAAATGGTCAGGCGCCAGCCGGAACTCACCTCCATTTCCGCCGCCAATGGCGGCATGACGCCGGGTCTCAACAACCCCCTCGGCGCGCGTGCCCTTTACATTTTCAAGGACGGCAAGGACACGCTTTACCGCGTGCACGGAACGCCCGACTGGCAGTCCGTCGGCAAGGCAACTTCGTCCGGCTGCGTGCGCATGCTCAATCAGGATGTGATCGACCTCTACGAGCGCGTACCGAAGGGCGCACAGATTGTGGTTATCTGACCACTTTCTAAAAGAAAGCGCTGCATCGTGGGGTTCCCCCAGCGCCTTCTGGCTGGCTTTTAGCGGTCGGTTAACTATTTTCGCAATACGCCTGTGTACGTGGAACAAACGATGTACAACGGCGATATAGCCGTTCGAAATGTGGGACAATCCGGCCTTATGACAAGCACCGACACAGATCTTTCCAGACGCACTTTCCTTTCCCTTCTGGGTATTTCCTCCGCTTCGTTGCTGGCGGGCTGCGCTTCTTCCGGCACGGGTGAAGCCATTCGCCAGCAGGCGAGCAGCATCGGCAGCGATTTCCGCCAGATGTTCTCGTCGGGCGTTAGCGATGCGGAACTGGCCGTCATGTACGGTTCGGTCGAGGATGGCGGTTACGTCATTCCCGCGGTTCCCTATCAGAAGATCGACCGGCGTTATTATCGTCAGCGCGTAGTCGATCCGACCGGCGAACGCCCCGGCACCGTCGTCGTGGATACGCGCTCGCGTTTCCTCTATGTCGTGGAGCAGGGCGGCAGCGCCATGCGTTACGGCGTCGGCATCGGCCGCGATGGTTTCGCCTGGTCCGGCGAAGGCGTCATCCAGTGGCGCCAGAAATGGCCGAAATGGACCCCGCCGGACGAAATGGTCGCCCGCCAGCCGGAACTGGTCAAATATTCTTCCAAGAACGGCGGCATGCCACCGGGCCTGAAAAACCCGCTCGGTGCCCGCGCGCTCTATATCTTCCAGAACGGCAAGGACACGCTTTACCGCCTGCATGGATCGCCGGAATGGAACTCCATCGGCAAGGCCGTCTCTTCCGGCTGCGTACGCCTGATGAACCAGGACGTCATCGACCTCTATGACCGCGTGCCGCAGAAGGCGCGTGTGGTTGTTTGGCAGTAGGTCTGACTGGAAGCTCTGATAGGCATCCGCTAAATGAACTGGCGAATAATGGCTGCAACATGAAGCATGTTGTGGCCATTATTTATTTCTAATATATCGATATTATTCTTAATGTTAATAATCAATTCTGTAGTGTATTTAGAAATTTCGTGACTTTTATTGATTTTATACTATAGTTGGCTTGGGTATTCATAAGTATTTTCGAAATGAATTTCCTGCATTGCAATCATTCTAATATCTCTGTCGTTAATCGAGGAGTGAATGGCATGACTCTTTATCTCTCAAATAGTTGGCAGGTCGGTACTAGCTACGGCGAGTTTTTTTACGGTGATCGCTATGGTGTTGTGAGGGACGATGTGTTCCAGCTTGGCGGCAGCGCATATGGTGGCCTAGGAGGCGTGCGCAATGGATGGGAGCGCTTTGATGGCGGTCAGGGTGAGGACAAGATTTATGTCGCGCCAACCTATCGTTACGTATGGACTGCCGTAATGATTAGCGATAACGGCCTGAAAAGCGTTGAAAAGATAGATTTCAACCAGTTCAGCCAGTGGCCTGTAAAACCGGTTTACTTTGCTGGAACGGTAGATTTTTCGAGCGTGACATCCATGTCGTCTGGCGTGACGATCTACGGTCGTGAGAGCAACAATACCTTCATAGGTGGCCAACTGGGAGAAACTGTCGAAGGAGACGGCGGCAACGACACGCTTTATGGCAATGGGGGAAATGACAGGTTGTTTGGTGACTCCACCAGCGCCAATCCTTGGGCCGCACAGCTGTACGCGGCAGGTGACGATAAGTTGTATGGCGGCGATGGAAATGATTACCTCAACGGCTAGGGCGGCAACGACCTTCTGTATGGCGATGCAGAAAACGACGAGCTACTTGGCGAAGCCGGCAACGATCAACTGTATGGCGGATCGGGGAGCGACCGGCTTCTCGGCGGAGATGGTGACGACCAATTACGGGGTGGCGCCGGAAACGACAATCTGTACGGGAACGCCGGAAAAGATCTTCTAGACGGCGGTGAAGGCTTGGACTACCTGTGGGGAGGCATTGGACAAGATACGTTCCAATTCAGAACTCAGGGCGCAACCAGCCATATTGAAGATTTTGAAGTAGGCATCGATCGATTGCGCTTTGACAACATTATTGCGGACGAATTTGCTGATTTGACCATCGTTGAAAACGCCAATGGATATGCGACTATAAGCACGGGCGGAGTGTCAATTGTCTTGACCGGAGTTTCGATTGCGGCACTTGACAGTTCGATGTTTGAGTTTGGCCATTACGCCTGATCAGAATGGGCTACGTCGCAGCAGGCGGCGGAGCCCTTCATCGCTAATAGTTGTCCAGATCGTATTTTGAGTATTTTTTTGTTATATTTCCAGCCGTGTCATAAATCTCCAGCTCACCATTCTCAGTATAGCTGAGCATTTTTTGTCCGCTTTCGTAATATAGGCTTCCGGGCGTGACGGAAATATATCCGTTTTCATCATATTTCAGGCTAAGGGCTGAGCCGGAGAAAGTTTTCAGGGCCATCACGTCGAATTTGATGTACTCGCGCGCAACTTGAGAGAACCACCCGTTAGTCGATTTTCGAAATTCCGCTGCACTTACTTGCGTATTATAAATGCGGTCGCTGGTAAAATAATCTACCTGTTTTTTCACCAAAGCCTCATCTTCGCCATTGGCGATACGTTTCGCACCCCATGCTGCATATTGATCGTTATATTCCTCCCTCGGCGGTACGATGAGTTCTGGCTCGAAGTGCGGATTGGCTCTAGCGGCGTTCACAATGAGGCTTCTCACAATGACCTCTGCGTTTTCCGCCGTGTGCTCAATCGGATTGACGTAGTAGGACGACATCATATTCGTGGCCGCGGCATTCATGGCGCTCATCGTTGCTTGCGGAATGGCGGCGGAGACGGTTTCTTTTTTTGCGACGGTTTCCAGCTTTGCTTTGGTAGCCTGCGAAGCGAGCGTCGAAATCGTCTCAATGGCCTGTGCAGTTCTTTGCTGGCCTCCGGATACCATCGCGAGTATCGAGCTTGCGGCATCTTTGCTCGATATTTTTGTCACTGAAAAAGTTTGATTGAGAATGGTCAGCGCCATTGAATTTGCAGAGATAAAAGCCATCGCCATGCCTTTTGAAATCTGCCGCAAAATGCCTTCATCGGCTTCTGGGGCTGGAACGCAGCCATAAGTCATTTTAGCTGCATAAAATATAAATGCAACTTTATCGGGAAGTGGTTAACAGATGCTTTATGACCCCTGGTTTTTCAGGGGTTAGCTCCTCGCAAGCCCATCTTTAAGCGCATTCACCTGGTCCCGCAGCTGCACCAGTTCCTCCAGCCCGCAGCCCGTGGCGTCGCCGATTGCCGCCATGATCTTCACGCCCTCCTTTTTGAGATCGGCGCCCTTGGGCGTTACGGCCACCAGCACCTGCCGCTCGTCAACAGTTCCGCGTTTGCGGGTGATCAGCCCGGCATGTTCCAGCCTTTTCAGCAACGGCGAAAGCGTGCCCGAATCGAGGCCCAGCATTTCACCGAGTGCCTTCACGGTGGAGGTTTCCTTTTCCCACAGGGCCATCATGACCAGATATTGCGGATAGGTCAGGCCGATCGGGTCCAGCAGCGGCTTATAGGCGCGGGTGAAAGCGTGCGCCGCGCCGTAAAGGGCAAAGCATATCTGCTGGTCCAGCCTCAACAGGCTTTCCAAATTGGTGTCGTCGCTCTCTGCGCCCATTGTTCTGCTCCAAAAATCAACCGGGAAGGGAACAATCAGCCCTGCCTTTCGGTTCCTGCCACATGGATGCGCGGCGAAATTTCGTGAAATTATCGCAAAAAACAATTTTTTATTCAATGTGCAAAATTATATTGCGCACAATTGAATTGCGCATTATAAGAAACCCAACACCAACCCAACGGGAGTAAATGCCATGCCTATTCTCTACACGACCAAAGCATCCGCCACCGGTGGCCGCGCCGGCAACGCCAAGTCGGAAGACGGCGTGCTCGACGTAACGCTGACCGTTCCGAAGGAACTCGGCGGCGATGGCGCCCGCGGCACCAATCCGGAGCAGCTTTTCGCAGCCGGTTATTCCGCCTGCTTCCTCGGCGCCTTGAAGGCTGTCGCCGGCAAGCAGAAGGTAAAGATTCCTGAAGACACGACTGTGACGGCAACCGTTGGCATCGGTCCGCGCGAAGACGGCACCGGCTTCGGCATCGAAGTGTCGCTGAAGGTCAACATTCCCGGTCTTGAGCGCGAAAAGGCAGAAGAACTGGTAGCCGCCGCCCACATCGTGTGCCCTTACAGCCACGCCATGCGCACCTCTACGGAAGTGCCGGTCTCTGTGGCCTGATCCAGCAAATTCCAGCAGCAAGGCCGGGTTAATCCCCGGCCTTCTTGTTTATGGAAAGAAAAGTGCTATATTCTTTCTAGGGAAAGGATATATGCCATGAATATTCACGCCAAGACCGCCATGGATCCTGCTTCGCAGGGCAGGGTCGTCACCAAGGCCGTTATGACCGCTGCCGAGCGGCTGGGCCTTAACGCGGCCCGCACCGCGGATATTCTCGGTGTTTCCGCCCCGACGGTGTCGCGCATGAAGCGGCTCGATTTCCTGCTGGAGCCGGGCGCCAAGTCTTTCGAGCTTGCGGTGCTGCTGATCCGGGTTTTCCGTTCGCTGGATGCAATCGCCGGCGGCGACGAGGCGGTAGCCAAAAACTGGCTGCGCAATCACAATACGGCGCTCAACGCCGTGCCTGCCGAGAGGCTCACCACCATTACCGGATTGATCGATGTCCTCTCCTATCTGGACGCCCGACGCGCTCCTGTCTGAAAAGCGCGCCGCATCGGGAAAATACTGGCGGCTGGTGGAAGCGCAGCATCAGGTTTCCACCATGAAGCTGGTTGATACGGTGGAGGAGCAATCGCTGCTGGAAGATATTCTGGAGGCGAGCAAGCGGCCATTTCCGCCGGAATGCGCCGGGCTCGATTATCTTCTTGCCACGCCCTTCCGGTATGGTGCGGCCTATCCCCATGGCTCGCGTTTCCGCCGGGCTGGCTTTACCGAAGGCGTTTATTACGCCGCAGCCAAGGTGGAAACCGCGCTTGCCGAAATGGCCTTCTACCGGCTGCTGTTTTATGCGGAATCTCCCGGCACACCGCTGCCTGCCAATCCCGCCGACTATTCCGCCTTTGCCGCCCGTATCGCCACCGATGCGGCGCTGGACCTGACGCAACCGGAATTGAACCGGGACGAGGCGCTGTGGACCGACCTGCAGAATTACGAGCCATGCCAGGCGCTGGCCGAGCAGGCGCGTCTGGCGAAGATCGAGGCGATCCTCTACCGCTCGGTGCGCGATCCCGCAGGTGGCCTCAATATCGCGGTCCTGTCGCCGACAGCCTTTGCCGAAAAAATGCCGGTGGAACGGATGAGCTGGCGCATCCGCCTGTCGAAGACCGGGGTGCAGGCACTGTGCGAATTTCCGATGCGCAGAACAGGGTTTGCGGTCGCGGATTTTTCCGGTGATCCACGCCTCGCCAGCCTGTTGGGCTGACGGGCGTTTCGCTTGTTTTTACTCTCAGCCCGTTTGACGGGCCTCATGCCGACGCGAAAAACGCTTCGGGATCGTCGACTTCCACCAGCCTGCGCTTGTCGATCAGCCAGAAACGTGTTCCGACCGCCCGCACGAAACTCCTGTCATGCGAGACGAAGGCGCAACTGGCCGAACGGTTGATGATTTCCGCCTCAAGCGCTTCCTGCCCGTCTATATCAAGATGGTTGGTGGGCTCGTCCAGCAGGTAGAAATTCGGTTCCGCCAACCGCAGCGCCAGCATGGCGAGCCGCGCCTTCTGGCCGCCGGAAAGCGTTGCGATCCGACGTTTCTGCATTTCCATGTCGATACCGGCACCCGCAAGCAGGCCGTGTATGCGCTGGTCGCCAATGTCGAATCGGCGGGTCATGAGCGCAAATGGCGTGCTGTCGTCGTCGATTTCGGCAAGCGACTGATCGACATATCCGGCCACCAGCGAAGGCGTGGTCTTTATGCCGTCCTGTATTTGGCCTTCATCCATCACCGCCGCTTTCAGAAGCGAGATCAGCCGCGTCTTGCCGACGCCGTTGCGGCCGAGAATGACGATGCGGTCGCCCTGGTGGACAAATTGCCGGCCGGTGCGAAACAGCAATGTCCCGTCCGGCGTCGAGACCGGCACATCCTCCAGAGTGACCAGAACCTTGGCATGGGTACCGCGATTGGCGAGCTGGATCTTGCCAGCGGAGCGCTCGCTATGTGCTGGGCGCGCATTCTCCTCCAGTTTCTCGGCACGCTGGCGCAATTGCTTGGTCTTGACGGTCAGAAGATCGCTGCCCGAATTGATGCCGATATTGTTGAGCTTCGCGGCCTGCCGGCGCAATTGCTGCGCGGTTTTCATGTCGCGCTGGAAACGCCGCTCATCGGCGGCATCCTCCTCTTCGAGTGCCGTGCGCGCATGGCCGTAAGGTAGCCGGAACAGTGCCGAATTTTCCGGCCGCAGGAACAGCGTGGTCTTCGTGACATTGTCGAGAAAGGCGCGGTCATGGCTGACGATGACGACCGCCGTCTCGCGCGGCAATTGACCGAGCCAGCTTTCCAGCACGTTGATTTTCTCGAGGTCGAGATGGTTGGTCGGCTCATCGAGCAGGAGAACGTCAGGCTCGGTGATCCACGCCCGCGCCAGCATGGCAAGTCGCTGCCAGCCACCGCTCAGCTCTTTCAAATGGCGATGACGATAGGGTTCCGGCACCAGCATGGCATCAAAAATAATGTCGGCGCGCCAGCTCTCATTGTCGATCTCATCCGTCGGCAGCGCGGAAAGTACGGCGTCCCGCATCGTCTTTTCCAGAAGCGGGGAGGGCAGGTGCTGGTGGACGATGGACTGCGTCAGCCCGCGCAGCCGGGTGATATCACCGCTGGTAGCGTCCAGTTCACCGGCAAGGCAATTCAGCAGGGTGGATTTGCCGTGGCCATTCGCGGCGACGATGCCGATGCGGTCTCCGGCATTCACGGTGAGGCCAAGATTGGAAAAAAGCGGCTTTCCCAGAATGATTCCGAGGTTTCGAAGCGTGATAAGGGTCATGAAATTGTCTCTGGCAAAACGGATCTGTGACGAACCGTGGTCTGCGACAATGCAGTACGGGATATCGGTTCGAGGTGATCCGTCGTGAAAACATGCGCAACGGCAGACAAGCTGCATTCTGCGCGGCCTTTCGGGCAAACCAGAGTTTTGGTGTTCCGGTCAGCCCTGCAAACGCGTCTGCAGGGCAAAAAGGTGGCAGATCTGGCGGTTGCGCCAGAAGCAGGAAATATCCATGCGAAGCCTCCTTTCTTGATACGTGTTCAACAGTCCAACAATTAACAGCGGCAGGGGTTCGAGGCAATGGCTTTTGAAGAGGAGGGTGGTGCCGGAGAATACGGCGACCCGCATTCTCCAGCCCTCCAGCGCGGCGCCCTTAGTGTTTTGCCACGCGCTCGCGCAGTTTTTCCACATGTTCGGCGATTTCAGGTGTCACCGCGTCGCCGAAATCCTCCATTTCGAACATCGGGCGGATTTCGATCTCGCTGCGCTCCAGCATCGGGTTGGGGCAACGCTTCACCCACTCCACGGCCTCATCCATGTCCTTCACCTTCCAGAGCCAGAAGCCGGCAACCAGCTCGTTGGTGTGCGGGAAGGGGCCGTCGATCACGCTGCGGCTGTCACCATCGAAAACAACTCTCTTGCCTTTGGAGGAGGGGTGGAGGCCATCACCGGAAAGCATGATGCCGGCATTGACCAGTTCCTCGTTGAACTTGCCCATGGCTTCCATCAGTTCGGTGGTCGGCATTATGCCATCCTCGCTGCTGCGAGTGGCCTTTACGAAAACGATAACACGCATGGTTTCCTCCCTTGTTGCGTCTTCCTCGTTAGTTTCGCCGCCCGGCACGACGGGTAGATGACATTTTCACGGATAAAAGTGGCAATATGCCGCTTTCCCGTCAGCCGAGATCAATGAGGTCGCGGCGCAGCCGGTCGGGGTCGCCGCTGCCGATGCGGGCCTCGATTTCGGCGTGGGTCTGTTGCCAGATAGGGAAGGCGGCGGTGAGTACGGCCATGCCTTCCACCGTAAGCCGCAGCCGCTTGCCGCGCTTGTCCTTTGGGTCTTGCTCGATACTGACCAGCCCACGCCGCTCCAGTGGCTTCAGCGCTGCCGTCAGCGTCGTGCGGTCCATCGCCAGAAGATTGGCGACCGGCCCCATCGGCGGCGGCTCCGGCCGGTTGAGCGACATCAGCAGGGAAAATTGGCCGTTGTTGATGCCCACGGGCTTCAATGCGTTATCGAACAGCCGCGCCAGCGCCCGCGCTGCACGTTGCGCATGCAGGCAAAGACAGGAGTCCCGCACTAAAAGAGTTGCCGAAAAAGGAATCACGCTGGCGTTTGACATGGACTATATATGTTGATATCAACGTAATTAGTCAAGCGGAACCTGTAGCCTTGCTGACGGTTTTCCTGGCTTTCAATGCAGACACAGGCGGCGCCCACCATGGAGGCGGAGCGGTGCCGTGGTGAAAGACGGATCCAAGGAGGAAAGATCATGTCTCATCCCGTCGTTTCTAATGAGGAGTGGCTTGCGGCCCGCCGCGATCTGCTGGTGAAGGAAAAGGAATTGACCCGCGCGCGCGACAGGCTGAACGAGGCGCGCCGCGCATTGCCATGGGAAGAGGTGACGAAAGATTATATTTTCGACGCGCCGTCCGGCCCGAAATCGCTGAAGGAACTCTTCGGCAATTGCAGCCAGCTCATCGTATACCACTTCATGCTGGCACCCGACTGGGAGGAGGGCTGCACCGGCTGTTCCTTTTTCGCCGACCATGTCGATGGTGCGATGGTTCACCTGAAGCACGGCGATGCGGGTTTCGTTGCGGTCTCGCGCGCACCGCTCGAAAAGATCGAGGCCTATAAAAAACGCATGGGCTGGAAATTCCCTTGGGTCTCGGCCAACGGCAGCGACTTCAACTATGATTATCAGGCCTCCTTCCGTGATGAGGATATCGAGAGCGGGGCGATCACCTACAATTACCGTGAGATCGAGCCGATGGGCGACCTGAAGGACCTGCACGGCGTCAGCATTTTCGCCAAGGGCGAGGACGGCAGGATTTACCATAGCTATTCCGCCTATGCCCGCGGCATGGAAGAGACGCTCGGTACATTGATGCTGCTCGATCTGGTGCCAAAAGGCCGTAATGAAGACGGTGTAATGGATTGGGTGCGCCGGCACGACCAGTACGAGGACGAGCCCAAGGCCGCGTCTTGCTGCCACTGAAATAGGACGAGGAGGAGGAGACGACAATGGAAAATGCCAAGCCGCAGAAGGAACACGCGTTCCTGGGCAGGATCGTCGGCGACTGGGTCATGACCGCCAGTTCCGGGCATGAGGGATACGATCCCGATGACCCCGCCCAGCGGTTCACCGAAACCGTCAGCTCCATCGGCGGGCTGTGGATCATCGGGCACGGCACCGGCAAGATGCCTGACGGGACGGAGATGACGGCTGTCATCACCGTGGGTTTCGACCCTGCCAAGGGCCATTTCGTCGGCACCTGGGTGGGGTCGATGATGACCAATCTCTGGGTCTACAAGGGCTGGCTGGAAGACGACGGCAAGACCCTGACACTCGAAGCGGAAGGACCGGCCTTTGACGGTTCCGGCCGCATCGATACCTATCGCGACGTGCTGGTGCTGCACGACGACAATAACCGCAGCTTTTCCGGCAGCGTCCGGCAGCCGGATGGCAGTTTCAAGACCTTCATGACATCGGAGTTCCAGCGCAAGGCGTGACGCCCCGCCGGAATTTGCCCGATCGCGCCGAATAATGCGCTGCCGCGTCCTGCGGCGGCCGATCGCCAGAAAAATGACGCCATAACCCCGGAGAGATTCAATGTCCGATACACACGGAAAATTCATATGGGTTGAACTGATGACGCCTGACATGGAGCAGGGTGCCCGCTTCTATGGTCATGTCGCCGGCTGGCAGACCAAGGATTTCGGTTCGCCGGAAATGCCCTATCTGGTGCTGGAGGCCGATGGTAAAGGCATGGGCGGCATCATGGAACTGACCGAAGAACACAAGAGCCAGGGCATTCCTCCCAACTGGACCGGTTATGTCGGCGTTGACGATGTGGACGCCACGGCAAAACTTTTCGCGGAAAAGGGCGGTTCGGTCAGGCGCCCGCCGCAGGATATCCCGGAGATCGGTCGTTTCGCCGTGGTGGCTGATCCTTCCGGTGCGGTTCTGTGCATCATGACGCCGCTGCCGATGGAAACCGGCGGTTTTCCGCAGGAGACGCAGAACCTGCCGGGTCACGTCGGCTGGTACGAACTTGCCACCAACAATGTCGACGACGCCATAGCCTTTTACGGTGAGGTCTTCGGCTGGACCAAGGACCATGATTTTGACATGGGCGCAGAAATGGGCCCGTATCGCATCTTCGCCCATAACGGCAAGGTCGTCGGCGGCATGATGAAATGTATGGCGGGTGCGCCCACCTGTTATTGGGGTTATTATTTCAACGTCGACGGCATCGATGACGCCATCACCCGGGTCAGCACCGGTGGCGGCAAGGTCGTCAACGGCCCGATGGAGGTTCCCGGCGAGAGCTGGATCGTCAATTGCCAGGACCCGCAGGGCGCATTCTTCTCGCTGCTGTCGCAGAAGAAGTAACCCTTCTGGGCTGACATACCGATCTGCCGGAGGTTACTCCGGCAGATTACCGGTTTCTCGGTAGCCGAACGTGATCGATAAAGGCGCGGAGCTTCGGCGCAAGATGACGTCGATTCGGATAATAGAGATAAAATCCCGCAAAAGTCGGAGAATGGTCCTCCAGCATGGAAACAAGCTGGCCGCTCTCCAGGTAGGGACGGAAGGTCTCTTCCATGCCGAATGTGATGCCGGCGCCGGCACAGGCCAGCTTTATCATCAACTGCATGTCGTTGGTGGTGAAGTCCGGCTGCACCGCGACCGCGAACTCCCGGCCGTTTTCGGCAAATTCCCACCGATATGGCGCAACGTCCGGACGAGGGCGCCAGCCGATACATCTGTGATGGATCAGTTCGCGCGGCTGCGTCGGTAAGGTGACGCGATCTCGATATTGCGGGGAGCAGACGGCGAGCTGCCGCTGCGGCCCGGAAACCGGAACGGCAATCATATCCTGCGCGATCAGCTCCCCCAGACGCACGCCGGCATCGTAATGTTCGGCGACGATATCGAATTCCTCATCCGTCACGACAATATCGAGTTGCACTTCCGGATGGATTTCAGCAAAGCGCGCCAGTAATGGCCCGGACAAGAAGCGCTCCGCTATCGAGGAAACGGCAAGCCGCAATTGCCCCCGAGGCATTCCACTCAGGGAAGAGGCGGCCTGTGTCGCTTGCATGAGGTTGCCGATGGATGGCGAAACATCGGCGTAAAGCTGTTTCCCCGCTTCCGTCAGGCTAACGCTGCGCGTTGTGCGCTGAACGAGCGCTATCCCCATCGTTTCTTCAAGCCTGCGGATGGTCTGGCTGACGGCTGACCGTGTTACGCCGAGCCTGTCCGCAGTAGCCCGAAAATTGCGTTCCTCGGCAACCATGCAGAAGGTGGAAAGCGCGTTGAGATCAACATTCATTGGTTAGCAAATATATCCATGGAGGTTATCATTGGGGTAATTATCACGACAATGGCAAAGCTTTATCTTTCCTGCAACGGCCTCCTCTCGAAAAAGCGGGCCGTAAAGCCAAGGAGAAAGCCATGACATTGAACAAAGTTATTCTCATAACAGGTGCGTCGAGCGGGATAGGTGAGGGTATCGCCAGAGAACTTGCCGCTGCAGGCGCGAAACTGGTTCTGGGTGCGCGCCGTATGGACCGTTTGCAGGCCTTGGCCGACGAACTGCGCCAAACGGGCGCTGAGGTTGTCGTGCATCCCCTTAACGTCACGGAAAGGCAGAGTGTCGAGGCTTTTGCTGCGGCGGGACGTGAAGCGTTCGGACGGATCGACGTCATCGTCAACAATGCCGGCATCATGCCGCTATCGTTGATGTCGTCCCTCAAGGTCGATGAATGGGACCGCATGATCGACGTCAACATCAAGGGCGTGCTTTATGGCGTCGCCGCCGTTCTGCCTGAGATGACCGCCCGCGCATCCGGCCACATCGTCAACATCGCCTCCATCGGTGCGCTCGCCGTTTCGCCCACGGCTGCCGTCTATTGCGCGACGAAATTTGCGGTGCGGGCGATTTCGGACGGACTGCGACAGGAAAACCGCGACCTGCGGGTTACCTGCATTCATCCCGGCGTGGTGGAAAGCGAACTTGCCCACACCATCACCGATCCGGCCGCTGCGGAGCTGATGCAAAGCTACCGGGCCATAGCATTGAAGCCGGACGCCATTGGCCGCGCAGTCCGCTATGCCATCGAACAACCCGACGACGTGGACGTCAATGAAATCGTCGTCCGCCCGACCGCCGCATAGGGAGGATCGGGACAATGAAGATTGTTTCGACATCGCTTGCCCTTGTACTCGCAACGGCCGCCGCCGATACCGGCCACCATCAGGAGGATCGTGCCGTGAAAGGGAATATGGACAAGATGGCCCAGACCGAAAGCCACCCCTATATCGGCATGTGGGTCACCGGCGACGGCCATATCCGTCAGGAGCTTTTGCCTGATGGCCGCTACGACGAGGCGCGCGGCAAACGCAAAAGCGCCTATCAGGGGCGTTATGAGGTGAGGGGCAACCATATCGACTATTGGGATGATACCGGCTTTACCGCCGATGGCGAGTTCATCGACGATGTGCTCTACCACGGCGGCATGATTTTCTATCGCGAGCCGTGAATCGTCACGCTAACAGGAAAAAATCCGTCCGGCTGATCGAGGCCGGGCGGATTATCTGTTTTAACGCTTCAGGCTTCCCAGTATGCCGCGAACGATGGCGCGGCCCACGGATGTGGCAACCGAGCGGGCGGCGCTTTTCATTGCCGCCTCGATCACGGTTTCGCGCTGATAACCGCTCGTCTTGCGGGCGCCGGTGGTGGAGGCCTTTGTGGGTTCCTCGTCGCCGAAACCGGGCAGGCGCCAGCGTCCCGAGGCACTGTCGGACTGGCTGGAGGCATTTTCCTCTTCCGCGCGCTTGGCGGCTTCGGCTTCCGCAGCCTTCTGGGCGCGTGCGTTGAGGATTTCAAAGGCCGATTCCCGGTCCACGTCCCTGTCGTATTGACCGGCAAGCGGGCCGGTATCCATCAGCAATTTGCGCTCGGCGTCGGTGAGCGGCCCGACGCGGCCCGAGGGCGGCCGCACAAGGGTGCGCTCGACGATGGAGGGCGCGCCCTTGTCATGCAGGGTCGAAATCAGAGCCTCGCCCGTACCGAGCGTGGTGATGATGTCGGCTGTGTCGAAGGCGGGGTTCTGGCGGAACGTATCGGCTGCGGTGCGCACAGCTTTCTGCTCGCGCGGCGTATAGGCGCGAAGCGCATGCTGCACGCGGTTGCCCAGCTGGGCAAGAACGGTTTCCGGCACGTCCAGCGGGTTCTGCGTCACGAAGTAGACGCCCACACCCTTGGAGCGGATAAGCCGCACCACCTGCTCCACGCGCTCGACGAGCACCCTTGGCGCGTCGTTGAACAGCAGATGCGCCTCATCGAAAAAGAACACCAGACGCGGCTTTTCCGGGTCGCCCACCTCCGGTAGTTCCTCGAAGAGCTCCGAGAGCATCCACAACAGGAAGGTGGCGTAAAGGCGCGGGTTCATCATCAGCTTGTCGGCGGCGAGAACCGAAACCGTGCCACGCCCGTCCGTGCCGACGCGCATGATGTCGGCAATGTTCAGCGCCGGCTCGCCGAAGAAGTTTGCGGCACCCTGCTGTTCGAGAACCAGCAGCCCGCGTTGCAGCGAACCGACGGAGGTCTTGGAAATCAGGCCGAACTGGCTGGACAGCGCACTTGCATTGTCGCCCATGTAGTTCAGCAGCGATTGCAGGTCTTTGAGATCGAGCAGCGGCAACCCGCCCTGATCGGCGATCTTGAAGGCGATGTTGAGCACGCCTTCCTGGGCTTCCGAAGCATCCATCAGCCGCGCCAGCAGCAGCGGGCCCATTTCGGCAATGGTGGCGCGCACGCGATGGCCTTTTTCACCGTAGAGATCCCAGAAGATCACCGGCGATTTGCCATAGGAAAAATCCGTGAAACCGATCTGTTCGGCACGTTTCTGCACCCAGTCCTTGGTTTCGCCTTGCGCGGCGATGCCGGAAAGGTCGCCCTTGATATCGGCGCAGAAAACGGGAACGCCGGCTTGCGAGAAACCTTCGGCAAGAACCTGCAGGGTCACGGTCTTGCCCGTGCCCGTTGCGCCGGTGATCAGGCCGTGGCGGTTGCCGAATTTCAGCTCCAGATATTCACCTTTGTTCAGGCTGTCGTCCGGATTGCGGCTGGTCCCGATATAGATCTGTCCGTCCTGCAACATCGACCATTTTCTCCTGCGACTGATGCATGCCCCTTAAATCGCGATCGATTTGAAGATGGTCATGTCCGAATTGAACTTTTACGGCACCCTCTGGCCGCTACTGCCAAAGCGGCCTTTTCATAGTATGGTTGTGATGATCTTATAAGGACAGTTTCAAGGCGCAACAACTGCTTGATGGCGATGAAGAAAAACCGCTTCATGAAAGTTGCCGCACCCGCCTGCCGCCCGCTTGAATGCGGCATGAGATTGTTTTACGTTGACGTTAACGTCAGTTATTCGGTGTTGGCGTCGTTTTTCAACAGGAGGCAAGAATGAACGAAGTCGTTGACCAGATCGCCGCAAAGGCGGGCATAGACCCTGCGCTGGCCGAAAAGGCTGTTGGCATGATTCTGGGTTTTCTCCAGCGCGAGGCGGCAGATGGTCCGATCGCCCGCATGATTGAAGCCATTCCGGGTGCCAGCGATCTCGTGGCACAGTATAATGGCGAGGGCGCTGGTGGCGGCGGTCTGCTGGGCGGATTGATGAGCGCGATCGGCGGCGGCGGCATCATGGGTCTCGGCCAGCAGCTGATGAGCCAGGGCATCGGCATGAGCGAAATCACCACGCTCGCCAAGGAAACCATCGCCGTTGCTCGCCAGCACGCGGGCGATGAGACTGTCGATCAGGTGATCGCTTCGGTTCCGGGCCTCAGCCAGTTCGCGTAAGGCGACATTTTATTCGATAGCGGGGCGCGGCGGCTGTTCATTGAATCGGCGCCGCGCCTCTTCTATTTCCGCATGGTGGGTTTCCGCCCATATCCACACGCCGCAAAAGGCGCTGCCAAGGGTCTCTCCGAGAGACGTGAGGCCATAATCCACATGCGGTGGAATGACGGGGTGCACGGTGCGGCGCACCAGTCCGTCGCTTTCCATCTGCCTCAGCGTTTTCGTCAGCATCTTCTGGCTGATGGTGCCGACCAGCCTGCCGATCTGCGTAAAGCGAAGCGTGCCATGTTCTTCCAGCACCTCAAGGATCAGCATCGTCCATTTGTCCGCCACTTTCGCGATGATATCCTCAACCAGCGCCTCGATGACCGGATCGGTTTCCGTGGGCGGCGGAGACTTGCGCCTGTTCTCGATCATGGGATCGGCGGCATACCGTTTCATCTCACACTCTCCTTTGGGTAAGTATAATTCTTTTGGGTGCCTACTTACGAATGGAGAGTATAGCCGCTAATTTCCCGTCATCCAACAGGCAAAGGACTTTTCGATGAAAACGACAGGCAACACCATTCTCATCACCGGTGGCGGCTCCGGCATCGGCCGGGCGCTGGCGGAAGCGTTTCACCGGCTGGGCAACAAGGTCGTCATTTCCGGCCGCCGCCAGAATGTGCTGGATGAGGTAACGGCCGCCAATCCCGGCATGGCCGCGATGGTCATGGACGCGACCGACGCCGAAGGCATCCGCTCTTTCGCCGACAATCTCATCAAGACACATCCGACGCTCAACGCCGTCATCAACAATGCCGGCATCATGCGGCCGGAGGACATCGCCTCGGCCCCGGACTATCTGGACACGGCGGAGGAAACCATCGCCACCAACCTTCTGGCGCCCATTCGCCTGACGGCGGCGCTGCTGCCGCATTTCCTCAAGCAGCCTGAAGCGACAGTGCTCACGGTATCCTCCGGCTTGGCCTTCGTGCCCATGGTGGTCACCCCAACCTACAGCGCCACCAAATCGGCCATCCATGCCTACTCGGTCGCACTTCGCGAACAGCTGAAAGAAACCTCGGTTGAGGTTATCGAAATCGTGCCGCCCTATGTGCAGACGACGCTGATGGGGGAAGGCCAGGCAAGCGACGAAAGAGCCATGCCGCTCGAGGCCTTCATTTCGGAAGTGATGGACATTCTCGGCGGTCGCCCGGATGAGAAGGAAGTGGTTGTGGAACGCTGCAAGCCGCTGCGTTTCGCCGCGCAGAACGGCAATTTTGATCAGGTGTTTTCGATGGTCAACGGCATGCATCCGTAAAGGCCCGGCCCTGTCTCGGACGCATCGCCTGTGATAGCGTGGCGCTCTTTAAAGGGAGCGCCAGCTTTTCATGGGCAGCCGTCAATTCCTGATGCCGAAAACCGCCATGCCCGGTATTGCTGCCGTGGTTGCGGTTAGCGACCGCTCTTTTCCACGTCACATGCACGACCAGTTCGGCATCGGCCTTGTGGAGCGCGGCGCGCAGAAATCGCTGAGCGGGCGCGGCATGGTGGAGGCTGAAGCCGGCCATGTCATCACCGTCAATCCGGATGAGGTTCATGACGGTATTCCGCTGGGAGAGGGCGGGCGCGCCTGGCGGATGATCTATCTCGACATCGATATCGTGCAGGCCGCCATTGCCGATATCATCGAAAAGGATCACGGCTTTTTCGAATTCGCCTATCCCGTCGATACGAGGCCTCTGGCGGACCGGTTCCGCGTGCTTTTTTCAGCCGTGACGGCAACTGATCGCCCGGGTGACACCCTTCGCTGCGACGAGACCCTGCTTATGCTGCTCGTGGGTGCAATGGAAACGGTGGCAACACCACGCGAGACGGCAGCGCCCGATAGCATAAGACGGGCGAAAAGCAGGATCGATGACGATCCTGCCCGGCCATTGCGCCTAACCGATCTGGCGCAGGAGGCCGGCATGAGCCAGTTTCGCTTCCTGCGATCCTTCAGCAAGACCACGGGGCTGACGCCGCACAGCTACCTTTTGCAGCGACGCCTGCATCTGGCACGGGGTGCGCTGGCCAAGGGTGCTCCACCCGCCGATGTGGCTTTTTTTGCCGGTTTCTCCGACCAGAGCCATTTGAACAGGTTTTTCGTACGGCAGTTCGGGGTGACGCCCGCGGCGTATAGGGCGGCGGTTTCGTAGCGCAGGTTGGGGTAATAGGGCTACAGACGCGAGCCTCCAAGCCTCAACGCTGCAATTTCATCCAAGACCCCCGCGTCGGACACAGTCAAGCTCCTGTCCTCCATTCAACAGGACTTGCAGAATCCATGACGCCCGAATTCCTCATCACATCCCTGATCATCGCCGCTTCGCCCGGAACAGGCATGGTTTACACGCTGGCCGCCGGCCTGTCCCAAGGGTCGAAGGCGAGCGTCGTCGCGGCTTTCGGCTGCACGCTCGGCATCGTGCCGCATCTGCTGGCCGCCATCACCGGACTTGCGGCCATTCTGCACGCGAGCGCCCTTGCCTTCGGCGTGATCAAATATCTGGGTGTCGCCTACCTGCTCTACATGGCGTGGAACACGCTTCGGGAAGATGGGGCGCTGAAGATCGACGACAAGCAGGAGCACCGCAAGGCAGGGAGGGTCATCGGTGAGGCTATCCTCATCAATCTCCTGAACCCGAAACTGTCGATCTTCTTTTTTGCTTTCCTGCCGCAATTCATCGCGCCGGAGGAGGTTTCTCCGACGTGGCGCATGGTCGATCTCGGGCTGATCTTCATGGCCATGACGTTTCTGGTCTTTGCGCTCTACGGCTGTTTTGCCGCCTCGGTCAGGCGGCAGGTTGTGGCACGCCCGGCCGTGCTCACCTGGCTGAGACGCAGTTTCGCCGCCGCGTTTGTGGCGCTCGGGGCGAAACTGGCGTTGACGCAGCGGTGAGACCGGACCGGGTTCACGCTGTCAATCGTCCCAGTCGGGTGCGAGGTGACCGGGGTTGACGATGCGGCCATCGGGTTTGGCAAGCGCGTGGATCGCCTGCATTTCCTCTTCCGAGAGCGCAAAATCGAAAATGTCGAAATTCTCCTTGAGGCGGCTTTCGGTTGCGGTCTTGGAAAGCGCCACGACATCCGGCTGCTGCACCGCCCAGCGCAGCGCCACCTGTGCGGCCGTCTTGCCGTGCCTTGCACCAATATCCTTCAGAACCGAATCATCAGGCACCTTGCCATCCGCCATCAGATAATAGGCAGTGACCGAAAGCCCGTGTTTGCGCGCCGCCGCAATCACCTTCGTCTGGTCCAGATAGGGATGGTATTCGATCTGGTTGGTGGCAAGCGGAGTATCGGAGAGTTTGACCGCCTCTTCCGTCAGCGCCACGTTGAAGTTGGAAATGCCGATATTGCGCACCTTTCCGGCCTTGCGCACGTCGTTCAGCGCGCCGATCCTTTCCGCCAGCGGCACATCGCTTTTCGGCCAGTGCAGCAGCAGGAGATCGACATAATCCGTCTTCAGCTTTTGCAGGCTTTCATCGACGGAGGCGAGAAAATCAGCGTGGCGGTAGCGGTCCACCCAGACCTTGGTGGTCAGGAAAATATCGTGCCGGGAAATGCCGGACTTTGCGATCACTTCGCCAACCGCACCTTCATTCTTGTAGATCTGGGCCGTATCGACATGGCGGAAACCGAGTTTCAGCGCCTCCGGCAAAATGCGCCTGATATCCTCTTCCGGAATGCGGAAGGTGCCGAAACCAAGGGCGGGAATGTTCGCGCCATTCGCGTTGACGTCATACATGCATGTCTCTCCTGTTTATTGCAAACATGGCCGGCAAGGACTGCCGGATGGGGAAGCGGTCTTTTATTAACTGGTGTCAGCGCCATTGGTTTCAAGCGTCTCGCCATTGCGAGGCGCTGTGCGCGAGGCTACCAGTCGATGGTGAAACGTCGTAGATGGCATGATCGGAATGTGGAGGAACCACGCGTGTCGCGTTCACAACGGCTTCTTGATCTGTTGCAGATCCTGCGCGCCCACCGCATGCCGGTCAGCGGTACGGCGCTGGCCGCGCAAACCGGCGTCAGCCTGCGCACGCTTTACCGCGATATAGCAACACTTCAGGCGCAGGGTGCTGACATCGAGGGCGAGGCGGGTGTGGGTTATGTGCTGCGTCCCGGTTTTTTGCTGCCGCCGCTGATGTTTTCGCAGCAGGAGATCGAGGCGCTTGTGCTCGGGTCGCGATGGGTCGCGGGCCGTGCCGATGAGGGGTTGGCGCAGGCCGCCCGCGCAGCACTCGTCAAGATTGCCGCCGTTTTGCCCGATGCTCTGCGTGAGGAACTCGACAATTCCACCCTGCTTGTCGGCCCCGGGCAGGCCATGGCCACCATCCACGTCGATCTCGCCGCCATTCGCGATATTATTCGCAAGGAGAGTAAGGTCGTGATGACCTATCGCGACGAGAAGGGAGAATTGACGGAGCGGGTGATCTGGCCCTTCGCGCTCGCTTTTTTCGATCTGGTGCGAGTGGTGCTGGCATGGTGCGAGACGCGGCAGGATTTCCGCAGTTTCCGGGCCGACCGCATCGAGAGCTTCAACCCTCTGGACAAGCGTTATCCCCGCCGCCGCCAGTCCCTGCTGAAGGACTGGCGCGAGCGGGAAAAACAGCGACGGCAACAAAATCATGCTGACAAAAACTGACAGCACGGGGGTCTAGAACCTGTTCATCCGCAACTCAAGGAGAACAGCCATGACCCACCCCGATTTCACCATTCTCTACGTCGACAACCCGCCGGCCAGCACGGAATTTTATAAAGCCCTGCTCGGCGCAGAGCCGGTCGAAGCCTCTCCGACATTCTCCCTTTTCGTGCTTCAAAACGGCATGAAGCTCGGCCTCTGGTCGAGGCATACGGTGGAGCCGAAGGCATCGTTAACGGGCGGTGGCGGCGAGCTTGCCTTCCGCGTCGGAAGTGATGCGCAGGTGGATGAAGCCTTCGCCGACTGGAAGACAAAGGGCATCGCCATTTTGCAGCAGCCCGGCACGATGGACTTCGGCTACACATTCACTGCGGCCGACCCCGACGGCCATCGTCTGAGGGTCTACGCCTTCGCGGGTTAGAGATAATGCGTTGAGGCCGATTGGCTAAATAGTGTCGTAGCCATGTCGTACTCTAAGCTCTCCTCATCCCTGTGACAGGCACAGGAATGAGGGGAGGCGAAAACTACGCTACTTCTTCACCGCCACCACGAACAGGCGCGGAAAACGCAACAGCAGCCGGCCGTCCGCCATGGGCGGATAGGCGGCTGCGATGCGCCTGGTATAGTCGTTGAGGAAGGCCTCGCGGTGTTCCTCGCCGGCGGCGGCAAGATAGGGGCGCAGACCCGTACCCTTCACCCATTCCACAATGCTTTCCGCATCCTTCATGGGGTGGTTGTAGATGGTGTGCCACACATCCACCCGCGCGGATTTCGGTGTCAGCGCATCGAAATAGGCTGATGGCGCGGGCAGGGGTTTGCGGCGTAATCTGCCATCCGCAAACTTGTCCTTCCAGGGGCCGTCTGCTCCCGTTTCCTCCATGGCGCGATGTGTCGGCTCCTGCAGATTGTCAGGCATCTGCACGGCAAGAACGCCGCCGCTTTCCAGCTGGTCCATCAGCTGCGAAAGAACGGCAAGATGATCCGGCACCCATTGGAACACCGCATTGGCATAAAGCAGGTCCGCCTTCTGGCTGGGCCGCCAGTTGCCGAGATCGGCCTTGCCGAAACGGGTGTTGGGCAGCCGGTCCGCCGCCTTTTCCAGCATGTCGTCGTCGCTGTCGATGCCGGTGATGACGTTGACGCCGTAACGATCGGTCAAAAGCTCGGTGGAATTACCCGGGCCGCAGCCCAGATCGTAACCGTTCAGCACGCGCTCCAGCGGCACCTGCGCCAGAAGATCCCTTGCCGGGCGTGTCCGCTCGTCTTCAAATTTCAGATATTGCTGGGCGGACCATGCCATGATTTTCTCCTGCTGACGTGTTGCATTCGGATCGGCGAACAAGAATGGTAAAGGGCGTTGCAAGCGCCGTCAGACTGCCAGCATCGCATGGGCGAAATCCCCCCGCCATCATCCAATGCATGAATTATTGTGATGGATCTATTCATCAACCTTTTGTTTCGCCTCACAAAACGTCTTTGTCAGGGCATGCATTTGTTATTTTCCATCAAAATAAGACATGGCGGCAATTAAAACTTGACCTCACCCGGTCAGAGGCATTCACTCCCGCCGATTTCAGAGCATTGCCAGCAAAAGTGCGAAGCGGTTTTGCGTGCGGCAATGTGGCAGGACGAAAAAGATGGAGCTCTTTCGCTTTTTGCAGAAAGGCGGAGATGCTCAAGACAGGAGACAGTCATGACCGTCGATACCGCACCCCGATCAACCACCTGGACCTATGTTGATGGTCAATGGCTGCCCGGCAATCCGCCGCTCATCGGCCCGACCTCGCATGCCATGTGGCTGGCCTCCACGGTGTTTGACGGCGCGCGCTGGTTCGATGGCGTGGCTCCCGATCTCGATCTGCATTGCCAGCGCGTCAACCGCTCGGCCATCAACATGGGCATGAAGCCGACCATGACGGCGGAAGAGATCGAGGCATTGGCGCTGGAAGGCGTCAATAAATTCGACGGCAAGACCGAAATCTACATCAAGCCGATGTATTGGGCAGAACACGGTTCGCCGGGCAGCGTCGTCGCGCCCGATGCCAATTCCACCCGTTTTGCGCTGTGCCTTTTCGAAGCGCCGATGAATGCCGGCGCATCGCTGACACTCACCGTCTCGCCGCTGCGCCGTCCTTCACCGGAAACCGCGATGACGGATGCCAAGGCCGGTAGCCTTTACCCCAATAGCGGCCGCGCCATTCTGGAAGCCCGTGCACGCGGTTTCGACAACGCCCTGATGTGCGACATGAACGGCAATGTCGCTGAATCGGCATCGTCCAACGTCTTCATGGTCAAGGACGGCGTCGTCTTCACCCCGGTTCCGAACCGCACCTTCCTTGCGGGCATCACCCGTTCGCGGGTGATGAGCCTTCTGCGCCAGGCCGGTTTCGAAGTGCGCGAAGCGACCCTGTCGGTCGAGGATTTCCGCGGGGCGGATGAAATCTTCTGCTCGGGCAATTATTCCAAGGTTTCCCCTGTTGTGAAACTGGATGACCGCGCATTGCAGGCAGGCCCGGTCGCCCGCAAGGCGCTCGATCTTTACATGGATTGGGCACGTCTCGGCGCAGACGTCTAGAGCGCCGTGCGTCCTGCCGGACGCTCTGACTCTCTTTAATCTGCGCATCGTTACGGACGAAAATCGAATGTGATTTTCTGTCTGGTGGGCAAAGCTGACACGTATTTCGATCAGGGCCATGGCAGGCGTTAGGCTTGCCGTGGCCTTTTGTTTTTGCAGTGCAGTATTTTCCCGCGAAAACTGAGGGGAATTTAATCCAATTTTAGACAAACCACACGTAGTTTGCAGCATCTTCCCTTCCGGCTAACGAGGGCCGCCAGATGTCTTTCAGCATTCGTAATGTACTTGTAGGATTTTTTCTTACCATCAGCCTCGCGCTGGCCGGTTTGGTCGGAAACGAGTTGTGGCGGTCGGCCAATCGCGCCGGCACCTTTTCAGAGGTTGCGCAACTCGTCTCGCTCGACAAGCTTCTTTTCAACGCTCTTTTGAATTTCCGCAGTGAACGCGGCGACAGCGCCACGGCACTGACGCTCGATCCGTCGAAATCGACGGGCAGCGTCGCCAGCGTGCAGGCCGCACGCCAGAAGGTGGATGCTGCCATGACGGCATTCCTCACGCAGTCTTCGTCGCTTGAAGACACTCAGCTTCAGGCACCGCTGAAGCGCGTTAAAGATGTCTACGCGCAGTTCGTCGAATTGCGAAAGAAGGTTGACGCCAACGTTTCGCTGCCGCTTGACCGGCGCGAAGGCGGGCTCGACAAGACGGTCATGGCGCTCGGCGGCGATTTCCTCGCCTCGCTCGAGGCGGGCTCGACGGCGCTTGAAGGCACTGTTCGCTCTCTCGATCAGGGTCAGACCGGTTTGATCCAGTTGCGCTCTTACGGCTGGTCTGCCCGTGCCCTTGGCGGCAGCGCCACCGTCATTCTCAACGCTGCCGTTGCCCAGAACCGTCCACTGACGGCGCAGGAGATGCAGCAGCTCGGCGCATTCGATGCCGGTGCGGCTTTCGCCTGGAAAGCGACCGGCGATCTGGTTACGCATGAATCGACGCCGCAATCGCTCAAGGATATCTACGCCACGGCGGACAAGACTTACTTCAAGGGCGATTTCAGCACGCAGCGCGCCAAGCTCATCGACGATCTCATGAATGGTCGCACGCCTGCCTTCACCATGGACAGCTGGCGCACCACCGTCACCGAAAACCTCGGCACGATTGCGAAAATCGCTTCTGCCGCCATGGATGTTCTGGACGCAAATGCCGCACAGGCCAAACAGGACGCCTTCATCGATGCGATGATCTATCTCGTCGTCTTCATCGCGACGCTGGCGCTCTGTATCCTGTCGCTTGCCGTCATCGTCGGGCGCGTCACCCGGCCGATCAGCCGCCTGACCAACGCGATGATGGAGCTTTCGGGCGGCAATCTTTCGATCGATGTCGCCGGCGCAAAACGCGGCGACGAGATCGGCGAGATGGCCCGCGCGGTGGAAATCTTCCGCGAGGCGGCAATCCGCAACAGGCAGCTGGAATCCGAAGCCCTGGCCAACCGCGAGCGGGCCGAGCGGGACCGTATCGAGTTGCAGCAGCGCGCCGAGGCCGAGGCCGAAGAACGGCTCAATCAGGCCACGGGTTCGCTGGCGGGCGGTCTTCGTCGTCTCGCTTCCGGCGACATGGTCTGCGAGATCGCCACGCCGTTCGCACCGCAATTCGAGGCGCTGCGGCACGATTTCAACAGCTCGGTCGTTCAACTGCGCGAAGCGCTGACAAGTGTCGGCCAGTCCGTGCAGACGGTAAATGGCGGCGCTCACGAGGTTTCGTCGGCATCCGACGATCTTTCCCGCCGCACGGAGCAGCAGGCTGCCTCTCTGGAAGAGACCGCTGCCGCGCTGGAAGAGATCACCGCCAATGTTTCGGCCACTTCCAAGCGGGCAAGCGATGCGCGCGACACGGTGCGTGAGGCAAGGGCAAAGGCCGATCTTTCCGGCAAGGTGGTGCGCGATGCCGTTTCCGCCATGGAACGCATCGAGCATTCCTCGCGCCAGATCGGCCAGATCATCGGTGTTATTGACGAAATCGCCTTCCAGACCAACCTTCTGGCGCTGAATGCGGGCGTCGAGGCGGCGCGGGCGGGCGATGCGGGCAAGGGTTTTGCAGTCGTTGCACAGGAAGTGCGCGAACTGGCCCAGCGTTCCGCCAAGGCCGCCAAGGAAATCAAGCAGCTCATCAACACGTCAGCCGTTGCGGTGGGTGAGGGCGTGAAGCTTGTCGCCGATACTGGCGTCGGACTTTCCGAGATTGAGCAGCTCGTACTGTCCGTCAACACGCATATGGACGCCATCGCCACCGCGGCGCAGGAACAGTCCGCCGGTCTCTCCGAGGTCAACACCGCCGTCAACCACATGGATCAGGCTACGCAGCAGAACGCCGCGATGGTCGAGGAAATGAATGCGGCCGGTGCGGGTCTTGCGCAGGAATGTGCCAATCTCCAGGCTTTGTTGGCGCAGTTCCAGCTCGGTCAGCAGACCTCCGCATTGCGCGAGACGGCAAGGCACATGCGTGAGGCAAGCCCCGCACGTGCACCCGTCTCCCAGCCGTCCAGATCCCGCCCGGTCACCGCTTCGCGTGGCAATGCCGCGCTGGCCGTGAAGGGTGATGACTGGACTGAGTTCTGAGGACGAGATTGCCTTTGGCTTCGGGGTCCAGCGCGGTCAAGTCTCTGATCGCGTACGACTCTTCTCACGGCGCAGACGCGCCGTGGCTGGATGCCGAATCCAGTCCGGCATGACGAAACAAAAAGTCGCAAGCACCAACAGATCGAAGCCCGCGTCCGAAATCGACGCGGGCTTCATCGTTTCTGTAGGTTTGGCAATGCAGCAGCGAGCGCCCTTAGTGGCGCGGTCATGTGCTTGTCGCGTCTGAGGGCAAGGGCGATCCGCCGTTCGAGCGGCGGCTCGAGCGAGCGCCATTCAAGCCCCGATGCAGCACCTTCATGCTCCATCGCCATGCGTGGCACGATGGCAAGGCCAAGGCCCGCGCCCGCCAGTTTCTTGATGGCCTCGACGCTGCCCAGTTCCATGGCGGGTTGAACGGTGCGGCCGCTTGCCGAAAACCATTGATCCACGAGCTTGCGCGTATTGCCGCCCTCGTAAAGCAGCAATGGCTGTGTCGAAAGCGTCTCGGCATCCAGGATTGTTGCGTCGCTGATGGTGCCAAGCGGGAACACCGCAACCAGTTCATCGAGATGGATGTCGCTGATATCGAGGCTGCGGCCGCTGGCCGGCAGGGCCACCACCGCCGCATCGATCGTATTGGCTTCGAGAAGCCTCAGTATATCGTGGGTATTGCCGGTCTGCACGACGATGTCTATCCCCGGCATCACCTGGCGGATTTTGCCCAGCACTGGCGGCAGAAGATAGATGCAGGCGGTGGCGCCCGTGCCGATGCGCAGGCGTCCCGTCACGCCGCTGCGATGAGGGGCTACGGTATCGATGGCATGCGCCACTTCTTCCGCAATCCGTCTTGCATGGATGAGAAAGTCCCGGCCCGCCGCCGTCGGCTGCGCGCGCCTGCCGACCCGTTCGATCAGCCGCACACCGAGCTGCTTTTCCAGCAGCCGGATGTGCAGGCTGATGGCCGGCTGCGTCAGCCCCGCCTTATCGGCTGCGGCGGAAAAGCTGCCGAGTTCGGCGACATCCATGAAGCTGCGCACCTGCCGCAGATCGAGGTCCATCATCAAAGAAAACCTTATCGTTTGTATAAGACAGATAATCTTTATTTTGACTGAGCCGCAATGCACAATAATGCCGTGAATGACCACAGGACACGAGAATGACCCTTCCCACAATTTCCAGCCTTACCATCCGCCCCTGCGAGGAGGCGGATATTCCAGCCATTACCGAAATCTACCGGGATGCCGTGCTGCATGGCCGCGCCAGCTTCGAGATCGATCCGCCAAGCGTGGATATGATGCTTGAGCGCCGCCGATTGCTGGTGGAAGGCAACTACTCCTATCTCGTCGCCGAAATCGACGGAAAGGTAGCCGGATATGCCTATGCCGGCGCCTATCGTCCGCGCCCGGCCTATGGTGCTGCTGTGGAGAATTCCGTTTATATCGATCCGGCCATGAAGGGCATGGGAATTGGCCGCAAGCTGCTCGATGCGCTGATCGAGGATGCGACTTCGCGCGGCTTTCGGCAGATGATTGCGGTCATCGGCGATAGCGCCAACGCCGCCTCCATCGGGGTTCACCGCGCCGCCGGTTTCGAGCATGTCGGCACATTCAAGTCCATCGGATGGAAACACGGCCAGTGGCTGGACACGGTGCTGATGCAGCGCGCGCTGGGCGATGGCGACACCACGCCCCGTTTCTGAAACCTCAGGGCTTGGTGGAGCCGGGGATTTCAACCTTCAGCGTATCGCCGGCAAGCTCGCTGCCGAGTTCGACGGCCTTGGTCTTCTTGTCGTAAACGCAGATATGGCTGATCGTCGCATCCGCGCCCTTGGCCTTGCCGGTGAGGACGGCGAGGCCATAATTCTCGCTGCCCACCGGATCGACCACCACCTTGGCGTCCTCGATCATGTCTTTGCCGGCGCCAAGGCACGCCGTCTGCACATCCGCCACGAATTCCTTCCAGGCATCGTCAGACGATGCGACGGCGGGTAGCGCCAGCGAGGAGAAGACGGCGAAAAGCAGCGCGCGATGGATCATGGGGCGGGTCATGGAATTTCCTTCCTGCAATTTCATCAAAAGCGAACCGATAGGGTGGAAAACAGTACGCCAGGGTTGTGAAACAAATGTGGTGGCGGCTGGCTTGAGAGGAATTTTCTCTTTTGTCGGAACATTTTGATATTTCACAGGTTGCCCAAACAGAGGTTCGCTCCTATGGTCCGCTCACACGGTTTCTAGGAGCGGTAACCCGCTGCAAAAAGGAGTAAAAACCATGGCCTTCGAACTTCCTGAACTCCCCTACGACTACGACGCGCTTGCACCATACATGTCGCGCGAGACGCTCGAGTTCCATCACGACAAGCACCACAAGGCATATGTCGACAACGGCAACAAGCTGGCGGCGGAAGCCGGTCTTTCCGACCTTTCGCTTGAGGAAGTCGTGAAGAAGTCCTTTGGCACCAATGCTGGTCTCTTCAACAATGCTGCCCAGCATTACAACCACGTCCATTTCTGGAAGTGGCTGAAGAAGGACGGCGGCGGCAACAAGCTGCCGGGCAAGCTGGAACAGGCGTTCGCCTCCGATCTCGGCGGTTACGACAAGTTCAAGGCTGATTTCATCGCTGCCGGCACCACGCAGTTCGGCTCGGGCTGGGCATGGGTTTCCGTCAAGAACGGCAAGCTCGAAATCTCCAAGACCCCGAACGGCGAAAATCCGCTGGTTCATGGCGCAGAACCGATCCTCGGCGTCGACGTATGGGAACACTCCTACTACATCGACTACCGCAACCTGCGTCCGAAGTACCTCGAAGCCTTCGTCGACAACCTCATCAACTGGGACTATGTCCTGGAGCGTTACGAAGCCGCTTCCAAGTAAGTTTTGCGGATTGTAATTTTTTGAGCACCCGGCCCCCCAAAGGCCGGGTGTTCTGCTTTTGAGGTCGACAATCCAGCGTGTCGCTTCCATTTGTCACAAGCCTGTCATCCGCCCGGTTTATCGCGGCGCATCATGACTGAAAAAACCACACCGCTCTTCTCATTCGGCATTGTTGCCGATCCCCAATATGCCGATGCCGAACCCCGCCCGGATATGGGCCGGTATTATGCCGAAAGCCCGAAAAAGCTTGGCGAAGCGATCGACGCCTTCAATCGCGAGGAACTGGCCTTCGTGGTAACGCTGGGCGATATCATCGATCGCGGTTTTGAAAATTTCGATGCGATCCTTGGCGTCTACGAGCAGCTTCGCCACCCTTCGGTGATGCTGCCGGGAAATCACGATTTCGCCGTTGCCGCCGAACACCTCTCCGCCATCCATGCCCGCCTCGGCATGGCGTCGCCATGGCACGATTTCACTATCGGTGAGATACGTTTCGTGGTGCTTGACGGCAGCGAGGTCAGCTTGTTTGCCCCGCCGCCGGGCGATCCGCGCCGCACGCTGGCGCAAGAGCGTCTGAAGCGCCTGAAAGAGGTGGGTGCGATCAATGCGCAGGACTGGAATGCGTCGCTCAGCGACGAACAGTTCGAATGGCTGCGGACCGTTCTGCAAAAGGCGGATGCGGCGGGTGAAAAAGTGGTCATTCTCTGCCACTATCCGGTCTATCCGAACAACGCCCATAATATGTGGGACGCGCCCCGCATCGTTGATCTTCTGGATGTACACCCTTCGGTCGTCGCATGGTTCAGCGGCCATAATCATGAGGGCAATTACGGGGTGCAGGGCAACACTCACTTCGTCAACTTCAAGGGCATGGTGGATACGCCCGACCAGAACACCTTCGCCATTGCCGATGTGTTTGCCGACCGAATCGTCATCCGCGGTTTCGGGCGGGAGGACGATAGGGTGCTGGAGCACTTGCAGCATAACGCTGCCTTGCTTTGAAGTCAGCACCACCCTCTCAACCGTCATTCCTGTCCCTGTCACAGGAATGACGGTTGAGACGGGGGCCCCGACACACAACGAAGGTTGAAAGACGCGCTAAATCAGTTGCTTTTACGCGCCGGCTTGATTCGTCGTTCGTTCCGAAGTCCCAAGCTGATTGCTCTGCCAGCCGCTCATCCACAATTGCCGCAACCTTTCGCCTTCCATCTTGAAAAAGCTGCCGGTTGTCTTGCAGGTCAGAACGCGGTCGGAGCGGAAATTGCGGATCGCTTGCCTTAGCTCGCACCAGGCGACGATGTTGGTCGTCTCCGAATAATAGATCATGGCGATGGGCCGGATCTGTCGCCGGGTCTCGGTGCCGGTTTCATCGCCATAGGTTATGTCCAACCGCTCCTCGTCGCGCACCGCCCGCCTGACCATGGCAAGATCGACGCCGGCGGGTGAGGGCGCGATGCTGCCCCAGGCGTGCAGGGCATTGGCCGACAGGGTTTTCGACAGGGGTTCGGGCAGGGATGCGGCAATCTTGTCGCTGACCTTTTTGGCCGCCTGCCGCAATTCAGTATCGCCCGTGCGCGCGACCATGGCGAGCGCAAGCACGATCGCCTCCGTCTCCTCGATGGAAAACATCAGCGGCGGCAGGTTGAAGCCGGGACGCAGGATGTAACCGACGCCGCGTTCGCACGCGCATGGTCTGAAGGGCCGAAATATCGCGATAGACCGAGCGCACCGTGACTTCCAGTGCCTCGGCAATGGTCTGCGCGGTGATCGGCCTGCGCGCCACCCGCAGGATCTGGATGATCTCGAACAGTCTCGATGCCTTGCGCATTGCCGTTTTTCCCGGTGGTTTCTCAACGCAACTGACACAACGCTGTCAGTTGGCTTTTCCTATAAGCAGCAAAACACATTGAGAAACATGAGTTTTCCCGAATGTGTCGAAAACTGTTTTGGGAGATACTGACATGAGTTACGCCGAAAATCGCTGGCTTTTCTTTCTGGTCCTGTTCGGCATCATCATCCTGCCGGGCATGGATATGCTGTTCGTGCTGGCAAGTGCGTTGACGGGTGGCAAAAGAACCGGGCTTTCCGCCGCAAGCGGCATGAGCGCCGGCGGCATGGTGCATTCACTTTACGGTGCGTTGGGCGTCGGCATGCTTGCCGCCTGGATGCCGTCGCTGTTCCTGCCGCTGCTGGTCGCCGGCGCCGCTTACATGGTCTGGATCGGCGTCGGCCTGATGCGCAGCGCTATCACCGTCAATGGCGATGAGGCGCAGGCGAGCGCCTCTGTCAGAAAGGCGTTCTGGCGGGCCGTGCTCACCTGCCTTTCCAATCCGAAAGCCTATCTCTTCATGATGGCGATCTATCCGCAATTCCTCAAACCCGACTATGGTCCAATCTGGATGCAGGGTCTGGTAATGGGCGCGATGGTGGCCATCACGCAGTTCACGGTCTATGGCGCTCTGGCGCTGACGGCGGATAAAAGCCGGGCATGGCTCGTTTCCTCGCCTGCCGCGACGATTTTCATCGGCCGCGCCGCCGGTTTCATGCTGATTGCCGCAGCCCTGGTTACGCTTTGGGAAGCACTCTCCTAGACTTCTGTTTTCTTGGGGAAATTCACTGCAATGTGACTTCTTTTCGCCATGCGGAAAGTGCATCCTCGCGCCGTTATCGCGCGTTCGGCATCTGCCGGAATCAAGGAGAGAGTGTATGAAACTGAAAACCATCGCGGCGGCCATGCTTTTCGGCTGTCTTTGCGCCGGAGCGGTCTACGCTGCCGGCGAAGTCGAAAAACGTGAAGGCATGATGAAGCAGATCGGCGGCTCCATGGGGGCGCTTGCTGCCATCTCTAAGGGCCAGAAGCCTTATGACGCCGAAGCCGTAAAGGCTGCCGTGACGACCATCAGCACCAACGCCAAGGCTTTCCCCGACCAGTTTCCCCCGGGCAGCGAGACCGGCAGTGCTGCGGCACCCGCGATCTGGGAAAATTTCGATGACTTCAAGTCCAAGGCCGCCAAGCTCGGTGCCGATGCGGACAAGGTCCTCGCCAGCCTTCCCGCCGATCAGGCAGGCGTCACCGCCGCCATGCAGACCCTCGGTGCCGATTGTGGTGCGTGCCACCAGACCTACCGTCTGAAGAAGTGATCCTATTAAGAACGCCGCTTCCCGGCGGCGTTTTTTCAGCGGGAATGATGCCTGATCTCATCAGGTGATAATTGGGAGAGGGGTCATGGCCTCCATTTGGACGAAGCTCGCGGGCGGGATCGCGGTGGCGGCCATTGCCGGTTTCGGCATTTTCGCCTGGGTCACCGCGCCTGTGCGTCAGGCACCCAGCCACTGGGTGAGCCTTGGCGAGCCGGACCTTGCCAATGGCGAAACGCTGTTCTGGGCGGGCGGCTGCGCAAGTTGCCATGCGGCACCAGATGCCAATGGCGATGCGCTTTTGACGCTTTCGGGCGGGCAAGCGTTGAAAAGCCCCTTCGGCACCTTCCATGTGCCCAATATTTCCTCCGATCCGCAGCATGGCATTGGCGGCTGGACGCTTTCGGAATTCGGCGATGCGATGACGCGCGGCGTCGGCAAGAACGGCGAACATCTCTACCCGTCCTTCCCTTACGCCTCCTATGCCCGCATGACGCAAAAGGACATCAACGACCTCTTCGGTTATTTGCGGGTTCTGCCCGCCAGCCAGAATGACGCGCCGGATCACGAACTGCCGTTTCCCTTCAACATGCGCATGGCATTGGGCGGCTGGAAATTCCTCTATTTCGATACATCCGCGCCACCCCGCGTCGAGCTTGCCGACGCCAATGCCGAATTGCTGCGCGGCCAATATCTGGTGGAAGGCCCGGGCCATTGCGGCGAATGTCACACGCCGCGCAATCCGCTTGGCGGTTTTCTCGATGGCAAATGGCTGGCCGGTGGTCCAAATCCCGAAGGCGAGGGCCGCATTCCCGATATTACCCCCGGCTCGCAGAGCGTCGGAAGCTGGGAGGCGGCCGATATTGCCAACTATCTGGAAACCGGCTTCACCCCGGAATTCGACAGCGTCGGCGGCTCCATGGTCAAGGTGCAGCAGAACATGGCGCATCTGACGGCCGAAGACCGCAATGCGATCGCCGCCTATCTTAAGGCCATCCCGGCACGGTAGCCCTTTGCCGTCATGCCGGACTTCATCCGGCATCCAGCCACGGCGCGCAATTCTCACGCCGGCCTGCCATTGACTCCCACCCACACCCATCGGATAACGATCCTGTGATGGTTCCTTCCGGGCGTTCCGGAAGGTGAAAAGGGAACACGATAGGGAGACATCCTCATTCGTGGCTGCCCCCGCAACTGTGAGCGGAGAGCCTGAAACGAAATGCCACTGGTAAGCATCTCGCCGGATATGGGCGAGGGCAATGCCGGGAAGGTGTTTCAGGTTTTGACCCGTAAGCCAGGAGACCTGCCATCACGGAAATGTCCATGCCGGCGGGGTGTCCGGAAGAGCGGAATTTCAGGGTGGTGGCGCTTGAACGTGCCGCCCTGTGTCAGTCTCGTATCCCCGTGGTGAAGTGTATCGCATGCGGCTGCACGGCGTTTTGCCGTTCCGCCGCGTCTAAAGGCGCGGGGTCGCGCCGTAAGAGGGGTCACCATGTCCATCAACCAGAATACGGCAAATGCCGCCGTTTCAGCAAAAACGGGCAGCTTCGCGCAATCGCTGACGGCGATCGTGCTTGGTCTGTTCGTCGTCGGTTTTGTCGGCTTTTCGCATGTGGAAGCCGTTCACAACGCCGCGCATGACACACGTCATGCCAATGCTTTCCCTTGCCATTGAGGTGGGAAGCATGTCGTTCTTTCGCAATATCGTTTTTACCGCCGTCCTCGTCGGCATCGTTGGCGGCTTCGCCGTTTCGGCCATGCAGGCTTTCGGCACCACGCCGCTGATCCTGAAGGCGGAAACCTATGAAAATGCCGGTGGCGAAGCGCCCCACAGCCACGATGCTCCGGCCACGACCGGCGCTGCCGTTCCCGCGCACGAACATAACGAGGAAGCCTGGTCTCCGGCCGACGGCCTCGAGCGCACCGCCTATACGGTCGCCGCCAACGTGTTGACCGCCATCGGTTATGCACTGGTGCTCACCGGCCTCATCTCGCTACGCGGCACCAATGCCGGCTGGCGCGAAGGCCTTTTGTGGGGTGTGGCCGGTTTTGCCGCCGTCATGCTTGCGCCGATGATCGGCCTGCCGCCGGAACTACCGGGCAGCCCGGCGGCCGCGCTTGAGGCGCGTCAAATCTGGTGGCTTTCGACGGTTGCGGCGACCGCAGGCGGCATTGCGCTGATCGCATTCCGCCGCGAACCCTGGGCAATCGTGCTCGCACTGGTGTTGATCGTTGCACCACATGTGGTGGGCGCGCCCCTGCCGCCGGAAGGTGAACATGCGCTGGCACCGCTGCCGCTGGAACGACAGTTCATCGTTGCCGCCACCGTGACCAGCTTTGTCTTCTGGGCCTTGCTCGGAACATTGAGCGCGTTTTTCCTGAAGCGCTTCCAGCAGGCTTGAAACCATGCAGGACGCAGCCGAATGGAGTGAGGAACTCGACGCGCTGCGTTTTGCCGTTCCCGGTCACGGCGCTTTCTGCGCCGTGCACCGCCTTGCCTTCAAGGCAGTCCTCGTCGTCAGCCCGGAACGGGAAGCGGCGCTCGCCTATTTTCATGACAATGAGGCTGCCTTTACGGCCGCAGCCCTTGCCAAGATAAAACGCTCGGCTTTACCGGCCGGTCGCAGTCTGCATCTCAACAGCCGCGATATCCGCCGTGCGATTGCGGGGGAGTGCGGGGATGTCGCGCCCCGTGTCTGCCGGGTGCTTGATCAGGGGTGATTTGTGATGGTCTCGCGGCTTAACTTCTCCACCACCCTCATTCCTGTGACAAGCACAGGAATGAGGGTGGGAGGATCCGCAAAACTCTCGACACCAAGGTGAGCTTCACCGGTGTTCCGCCGCAAAAATTCCAAGTTCCGCCTCGGCTTCCGGACCAAAGAGGCCGAGGTGTTTCAGAATTTCCACTGCGAAACTGACCGGTGCACTGCCGGCTGCGGTTACGATGCCGCCATCGCTGACCGCCTTCGGCTGGTCGCGATAGAGCGCTTCGCCGCGATAGGACGGAGAGGCCTTGTGAGAGGCGAGCGAATTGCCGGTATGGGCGACGTCATCAAGGGCGCCCGTGCCTGCAAGCGCGCTGGCAGCCGCGCAGATGCCGGCAACCAGTCGGCCCTTCTCGCGAAACCGCTGTACCAGCCCGCCAAGATCGACAGCCGTTCCCTTTTCCCAGCTGAGGCCGCCGGGAATGACGAGCGCATCGATGTTAGCAGGATCAAGCGCGTCGTATGATGTGTCGGGCGTAACGTTGAGCCCGCCCATTGAAACCACGGGCCGGCCGTCCGGGGTTGCGTAAACGATCTCGACGCCGAGATAGCCGCGCGCGGCGGCGGCAAGCAGCGCCGGTTCCCAGTCCGCAAAATCCTGCGCAAGCGCAATGGCAATCCGTGTCATGGCCGTCTCCGAAGGTTGCAATCAGGCGATAGACTGCATGTAGCGCATGCCGGTGACCGGGCGCGGCGCGAAATCCATGCTTTCGTAGAAACGATGCGCGGCGACATTGCCGGTCGTGGCGCTGACGGAAAGATAGTCGCAACCGAGGCGCTTGGCGATATCGCGGGCGCGGGAAACCAGGTGCTGGCCGGTGCCATGTCCGCGGTGACCGTCACGCACGAAAAGATGGTGCAGCTCAAGCCCGCGGCGGCCTTCCTGCGCCCTGTAGAGCGGCAGCATCAGGGCGTAACCGATCAATGCGCCGTCGGCTTCCGCAACCAGCCCATGCACCCAGGGAAGCGGGCCGAACAGGTCGCGTTCCAGTTTCGCCGGCGTAATCGCCGCCGCATCGCCATGAAAGGTGGCAAGCAGGGTGATCATCTCATTGAGCTCAGGCAAATCGGTCTTGCGTGCGCCACGAATGATGACGACGGGCGGTCTTTCCAGTGTAAGGGAACTATCTTCGGTCATTTTTCTGGTCCTTCGGTTTTATCGGTGCCGTCAGGACGCTTGAAAAACAACAAAGCCGCCTGACGGCGGCTTGTTGACAAAATGATCTGTCGAGCCGCCCTTTACAGGTAGGCCCAAAAGTACGAGCAGGAGATGGGTGCGCGTTCGTTGATCATGTCCATGCAATGCGCTCGAATCTGAAATCTGTCAAGCCTGCTCTTCAGCATCAATGCTCCCCTTCGCACATGCCATGGTCGGAAAGCGCGCGGATGACATAACAATCCTCGATCGAATGACCATGGCAATGGGAGACGATACGTTCCAGCTCATGCTCGAGCTTCTTGAGGCTGCTGATTTTTTCGCGCACATGGGCGAGGTGTTCGGCGGCAATGCGGTCCGCACCCTCGCACGGCATTTGCCGGTGCTGGCTGAGCGCAATCAATTCTTTGATAGCGTCAATATTGAGCCCGATATCGCGGGCATGGCGGATGAAAGCCAGCCTTTCGAGATCGGATTTTTCGTAACGGCGCTGGTTGCCTTCCGAGCGGTCTGCCTCGCGGATGAGGCCCATCTGCTCATAATAGCGGATCGTCGGAACCTTCACGCCGGTACGTTTGGACAATTCACCGATGGACAGCATTGCCTTCTCCATATCCTCAAGAGCAGCCGGGACAAGAACGAGCCGGATGCTCTAGTCTCTAGAGATATAGCTTTTCAGCCTGCCGTTCAATGGGTGTCAGGCGGCAGCATCCACGCCGAGTGCCTGCGCCAGGGCTTTGAGAACTTCTGTCTCGATGCTGGAGGCGGCGTCAGGCTGCGCTGATGCGGCGATATCTACCGCCGGTTCGGTTGTGGCCTGTGCGCCGCTGTCCAGGTTCCAAAGTGCTGCGGCAAGTCCGGCGGAAACGCTGGCGGCGGCAGGTGCGGCGGAAACGGCAACGCTCTCGGCGCTGGAAATCGCGCGGTGTGCCGCCCGTGTCAGTTCCAGCAAGGCCTCGGTGGTTGCATTTGTTTCCCTGGTCTTTGTCGGCTCAAGGGTTCGGACCGGAGTTGCGTAATAGCTGCTGGTTGTTGCTGCGATAGTCGTCATGACTGAGTCCCCTAAGTTTCATGGGGTATTTTTAGGGGTCGAAACATTCGCGAAGGTTGCGTCGCGCAGGGCTTGAACCAAAAAACATCGCAATATAGTATACCCCCCTATAGTATATGAGGTACTCATGTCCCATACGATCCGCAACAAGGAGAAGCTTCTCGCTCGCATCCGTCGCCTCAAGGGGCAGATGGAGGCGGTGGAGCGTGCTTTGGACGATTCCAAGCCCTGCGGCGAGGTGCTGCAATTGCTGGCCTCGGTGCGCGGTGCGCTTTCCGGCCTGACGGGGGAGGTGATGCAGGAACATCTGCATGAGCACGTCGTGCACGCCGAAAATGAAGACGAGCGGGCGCGTGCGGCGGAAGAGCTGGCCCAGGTGCTGAAGACCTACATCCGCTAACCTCTCTCCCAAAAGTGTCCGCGGCTTTGGGAAAAGACATGCGTGAAACAGAATATTCCAGGATCGAACAGGATTAGCGACATGACGACGACATCCGAATTTTCCGCAGCGTCCGGCCACGACCATGTTTTCCTAGGCCGGAACCATGAGCGCAATGAAAAGCGCGTGTGGATGGTGATTGCGCTGACCACAGTCATGATGGTGGCTGAGATCGTCGCCGGCCACTGGTTCGGTTCCATGGCGCTGACGGCGGATGGCTGGCACATGTCCACCCATGCGGGCGCAATGCTCATCTCGGCGCTGGCCTATCTCTATGCCCGGCGCGAGGCGCGCAATCCGCGCTTCACCTTCGGCACCGGCAAGTTCGGTGATCTCGCCGGTTTTGCCAGCGCCATCGTGCTGGCGGTGGTGGCGCTGCTCATCGCCGTCGAAAGTGCGATGCGGCTTTTCAATCCTGTTCAGATCGACTTCAATCAGGCGATCCTCGTCGCCGTCATCGGTCTCATCGTCAATCTCGTCAGCGCCGTGCTGTTGAAGGATGACCACGATCACGGCCATGGCCATGGTCACGCACATGGTTCGCATGCCCATCACGGCCATGGCAGCCACGCCCATCACGATCACGGCTCGCACGCGCATCACGGCGAGCACGGAGCGAAGGGCGGCAGGGACAATAATCTGCGCGCAGCCTATCTGCATGTACTCGCCGATGCGCTGACTTCCGTTCTCGCCATTGTCGCGCTGCTGCTCGGCAAGTGGAACGGCTGGTCCTTCCTCGATCCGTTGATGGGTATTGTCGGCGGTGTGGTGATTGCCCGCTGGTCATGGGGACTCATTCGCTCCACGGCAACGACGCTGGTTGATGCAGTTCCGCTGACGGAGGACTTGCCGCAGGAAATCCGTGAAAGCGTGGAAACGGAAGAAGATCGCATCACCGACCTGCACGTCTGGCAGGTGGGGCCGGGGCATCACGCCGCCATTGTCGCCATCCACTCGCAGGTGCCGAAGGCACCGGCTTTCTACAAGCAGAAGCTTGCAGCCATACATGAACTCTCACATGTAACGGTGGAGGTCAGCCCGGCAAGGGCCTGATCGGAATCATCTATTCGTATTCGGAATAGGCGCTGCGCACCCATTCGGCCTGCGCTTCTGCCTTGTCCTCGGCGGAGGTCGCAGCCGGCGTGTGGGCCGGCGCGCTGCCATTGCCGACGGCCCACAGCACGTTGGCCAGCGAACGGGAAAGAACGGTGCTGGAAACGGTCGGGTTGCCGGGGCCGCGTTTTACGGCTTGTTCTTCGGGCGCGCTCTGCGCGCTGCCGGGTTTTTCGATGTCGCGGACACGAGCCTGATAATTGTATCCGCCAATATTGCTTTCGATCTGCATGCCAGTGATTCCGCGTTCAAAAGTTAACAAATGGTTAACGGCGGCGGCTTGCCCGAAGCTTGCGCTTGCTGCATTGCAATGTCGTTCCCGGCTTGACACGTGGCAAAGGGGTGCTTCGTTTTTGCATGGTTGGATGGGAAGGCGGGCATTGCCGGCCTTGCCCACACTTCGCGTCGTGCTCGCCATGGCGACCCTGTTGTGCCGCTCAAACTCTGGCGCCAAACACCCCACTCCCGTCATGCCGGCTCTAGGCCGGTATGACGAAAGAGTTTGGGCGCGGCCAGCCAGCTCCGATGTCTTTTGCGCAGCGGGGCTGGGGCTTTTTCGGTCCTCTGAAAGAAAGGCAAATCCTGTTGGTGCCGGATTACGCAGTTTCCTTTTCCACAGGCGCCGCCGGTTCCGGGATTTTTTCCGCTTCCTCCACGACTGCCACCCCGGCCTCCGTCTCCTGAGGTGCCGGCGTGACCATCGCCGCCACCAGCGTGTCGAGGCCGATGGCGCCGACTGGCTTGCCGTCTTCATCCACCACATGGGCGCTGGTTTCGTTCGCCTCCGACATATCGCGGGCGATGGTTTCCAGAGTCGCGTTTTCCGGCACCGACATGCCCTCGGGTTTCGCCGTCAGCGGCTCCATCACGGTGGTCGCCTGAAGCACGCGGCTGCGGTTGACGTCGCGCACGAAGTCGGTGACGTAACCATCCGCAGGGGAAAGGATGATGCTCTGGCCGTCGCCCTGCTGCACCACTTGGCCGTCTTTCAGAATGGCAATGTGGTCGCCGAGCCGCAAAGCCTCATCCAGATCGTGAGTGATGAACACCACGGTCTTTTTCAGCTCCTGCTGAAGGTCGAGCAGCATCGTCTGCATATCGACACGGATCAGCGGATCGAGAGCCGAATAGGCCTCGTCCATCAGGAGAATATCGGCATCGTTGGCAAGCGCGCGGGCAAGGCCAACACGCTGCTGCATGCCGCCGGAAAGCTGGTTCGGATAATAATCCTCATAGCCGGCAAGACCGACACGATCCAGCCAGTAACGGCCTTTCTCTTCGCTGTCCTTGCGTGGCATGCCCTGAATATCGAGGCCGTAGACGCTGTTTTCCAGCACGGTGCGATGCGGCAGGAGGCCGAATTTCTGGAACACCATCGCCGTTTTGTGACGGCGGAATTTCCGCAGCGCCGAAGTGCTCATGCCGCAAATGTCCTCGCCGTCGTAGAGGACCTCACCTGCGGTCGGGTCGATCAGCCGGTTGATGTGGCGGATCAGCGTCGACTTGCCGGAACCGGAAAGCCCCATGACCACGGTAATCTTGCCGCCCGGCATGGTGATGTTGATGTTGTTGAGGCCAAGCACATGGTTGTGTTTGTCGTTCAGCTCGACCTTGTCCATGCCTGATCGCACCGCTTCGAGGTACTTCTCGGGATGCTTGCCGAAGATCTTGTAAAGATTCCTGATTTCGATGCTTTTAGCCATGGGAGACCTCGCGGTATTTCTGCAGGCGCTTGCCGAAAGCCTGGCTTGCCCGGTCGAACACGATGGCGATGGCGACCAGAGCGAAACCGTTCAGGAAGCCCACCGTGAAAAACTGGTTGTTGATGGCCTGCAGCACATTCTTGCCGAGACCGCCGACGCCGACCATGGAGGCGACGACGACCATGGCGAGTGCCATCATGATGGTCTGGTTGATGCCGGTCATGATGGTGGGCAACGCCAGCGGCAGCTGCACATTGAACAGCTTCTGGCCGTTGGAGGAGCCGAAGGCATCGGCGGCTTCCAGCACTTCCCGGTCTACCAGGCGGATGCCGAGGCTGGTCAGGCGGATGACGGGCGGAATGGCGTAGATCACCACTGCGATCAGGCCCGGTACCTTGCCGATGCCGAAAATCACCACCACGGGGATGAGATAAACGAAGCTTGGCAGGGTCTGCATCACGTCGAGCACGGGATTGATGATACGCTGCAACCGTTCGGAGCGTCCCATCAAAATGCCGAGCGGCAGGCCGATGACGATGGCGATCAGCGTGGCGATGGCGACGATGGAAAGCGTCGTCATGGCGTCGCGCCAGAGGCCGACTGCGCCGATCATGAGCAGGGAGATGGCCGTGCCACCGGTGATCTTGACGCTGCGCCCGGCCAGATGCACGATCGCCAGAATGACCAGCATGGTGACGATCCACGGGGTCTGGATGAACAGCCGCTCCGAGGAGTTGAGAAAGAGCTGCAGCGGATGCACGATCACATCGATCGCATCGCCGTAATTGCGCACGATATCGCGAAAACCGTCATCGATGGTCTTGCGTGCCACACGCATCGTGCCGTTATCGATGGCCGGAAACTTGCACAGCATATCCGGCAGATAGTTACAGAGGGCCATTATTGTTGTTTTCCCTTTGGGTTGGATGAATGGGAGGGACAATGGAGTCGCTGGAGCGTGCGGGCACCCCCCTCTGTCCTGCCGGACATCTCCCCCTCATGGGGGGAGATCGGCAAGACGCGCCACATCGCTTCATCCGCTAGGTTGGAGTGGAGCGAGGCCTTGCCGCAGGCCGATCTCCCCCCTTGAGGGGGAGATGCCCGGCAGGGCAGAGGGGGGTAAAGCCACGGATACAAACCCGAGCTTTCCCACCCTCCGGATGCACTACATCGAAGCCTTGATCTTCTCTGCCACCTCGGGCGAAACCCACTTCGTCCAGATATCCTCGTTGTTCTCGAGGAAATATTCCGCGCCGTCTTCGTTGGTGCCCTGGTTTTCATCCATCCAGGCAAGAACCTTGGCGACGGTCTCGTTGTCCCACTGCCGCTTGCGGATATAGTCGATGGAAGGACCGGCCTTCTCGGCGAAGTCCTTGGTGACAACAGTGAATACCTCTGCCACCGGATAGGCGTTTGGCTTGGGATCGGCGCAATCAGGCTTGGCGATGCAATTGTCGTAGGCCTCGCGGTCGAGTGCCACGCCATCGTCCAGTTTCACCATGTCGTACTTGCCAAGAATGGCCGTCGGGGACCAGTAATAGCCGAGCCAGCCCTGCTTTTTCTCATAGGCATTGGAGATCGAGCCATCGAGGCCCGCGGCGGAGCCGGTATCGATCAGGGCGAAGCCCTTCTCGTCGGCCTTGCGTGCCTTGAACAGGTTGGCGGTCGTTGGCTGGCAGCCCCAGCCCGGCGGGCAGCCAAACACGGCACCCTTGCTGGCGTCTTCCGGCGCCGGGAAAAGCTCGGGATGCTTGAGTGCGTCCTCAACTGTCTTGATATCAGGGTGTTCGTCGGCGAGATATTTGGGAATCCACCAGCCTTCAACGCCACCTTCACTCAGGATTTTGCTTTCCTGGATCAGGTTGCCCTTCTTGACGGCGTCCTCATAGGGGGCGCCAAGGGTATTCACCCACATTTCGGGCGCCATATCCGGCTGGCCCTTTTCATTCATGGAGGTGAATGTGGGAGTGGTGTCGCCGCTGATGACGTTGACCGTGCAATCATAGCCGTTTTCCATGATGAACTTGTCGACGTAAGCCGCAACACCGGCGGACGCCCAGTTCATTTCGGCGATGGTGACGCTGCCACATGTTTCTGCGGCGTTGGCGGAATTTGCTGCACCGGCAGCGATGGTAAAGCCCGTTACGAGAATGGTCGAGGCCAGGAGTTTCTTCATGGGAGACCTCCAAGTCTGATGCAGTGTTTTCAGTTGGCAAAGCGGGAGCACTGCAAAGCCCGGATTGCCAAGGGCGAACTGACATGGCGCATGAAAAAGCCGAAAAAATCCGGCGATAAGATTATCCGCAAGACGTGCTGCAGGATTGCCGCGAGAAAGGCGGCGAAAAGGCGCATGAATATGTCAACGGCCCGGATAATACGGCCGAAAAGTGATATTGCAATGCGAAATGGCGCAACGCAGCCATGCGTTCGATTTCCGGAACATTTTTCCCGGTGACGTAATACATGGGAATTATTTGTGTTTGCGGAAGATATATTATGAGTTGCAGCAACTGGAAATAAAAATTCAATGTCGATAAAGATGTTATTTAAATAAAAGATGCGTGTGATAATTTGTGGAAAAAATATTCAATAACGAGATTTTCGCAGGTATTTTCGTCCAAAATAAGATCGGGCGACGATTGGATCGCCGCCCGTTTCTGCATGCAGCGTGTCAGACGGTGTCCTTGCCCGCGACCTTCAGTGCGAAGGCATATTCGAAGGCAATTTCTTCCAGCCGCTGGAAACGGCCCGACTTGCCTCCATGGCCAGCCGCCATGTTGGTCTTTAGCAGGATCGGGGCTTCCCCCGTCGTCTTTTCGCGCAGTTTCGCCACCCATTTGGTCGGTTCCCAATAGGTCACGCGCGGGTCGGTGAGGCCGGAAAGCGCAAGCAGTGGCGGATAGGGCTTTTCCCCGACATTGTCATAGGGGCTGTAGGCGGCGATCCACTGATATTCCTCTTCCGATTCCTGCGGATTGCCCCATTCCGGCCATTCCGGCGGGGTTAGCGGCAGCGTGTCATCAAGCATGGTCGTCAGCACGTCCACGAAGGGAACCGCAGCGATGATGCCGGCAAATTTTTCCGGGGCCATGTTGGCGACGGCGCCCATCAGCATTCCCCCTGCCGAACCGCCTTCCGCGATGATGCGGTCGTAGGAGGTAAAGCCTTCCTTGACCAGATGATCGGCAGCCGCGATGAAATCCTTAAACGTGTTCTGTTTGTCTTTCATCTTGCCGGTTTCATACCACTCGAAACCCTTGTCCTTGCCGCCGCGAATGTGAGCGATGGCATAGATGAAGCCACGGTCTGCCAAAGACAGCGTTGTGGTGGAGAAGGAAGCGGGGATGGTGATGCCATAGGCGCCGTAGCCATAAAGCAGGCAGGGGGCCGAACCGTCGAGCGCTACATCCTTGCGGTAAAGCAGCGAGACCGGCACCAACTCGCCGTCCTGGGCAGGCGCCATGATGCGGCGGGTAATGTAGTCGTCGGGATTGTGGCCGGAAGGCACTTCCTGCGTTTTCAGCAGCGTGCGGTCGCGCGTCACCATATTGTAGTCGAACAACTGGCTCGGCGTCGTCATCGAGGAGTAGGAGAAGCGGATGACATCGGTGTCGTATTCTGCAGCGCCATGCAGGCCAAGCGAATAGGCTTCCTCGGCAAAGGCGATGGAATGTTCCTCGCCCGTGCGGCGATCGCGGATAACGATGCGCGGCAGGCCGTCGCGGCGCTCCAGCCAGATCAGATGGCGGGCATAGGCATCGACGGAGAGAATGAGGCGACCCGGCTCATGCGGCACGACCTCCTTCCAGTTTTCCTTGCCCGGCGCGGTCACCGGCGCTTCCATGATGCGGAAATCCTTGGCATCGCCGTCATTGGTGAGGATGTAGAAGACATCGCCGCCTTCGCACATCGAATATTCGATACCTTCCTCGCGCTCCGCAACCACAACAGGCTCGGCCATCAGGTCCTTGGTGGAAAGAATGCGGTATTCGCTGGTCTCATGGTCGTGAATGTCGATGAAGATGAAGTCGTCGAGCACGGACGCGCCGACGCCCATGAAGAAGCCGGGGTCCTTTTCCTCATAGACCAGCCGGTCGGCCGACTGCGGCTCGCCGATGATGTGGTGGAAGACCTTCGAGGGGCGGTGGTTTTCGTCCTGTAGCGTATAGAAGAAGCTCTTGCCGTCAGGCGCCCATGCCCCGCCGCCGCCGGTATTTTCCACGACATCGGCAAGGTCTTCACCGGTTTCGAGATTACGGATGCGCAGCGTGAAATATTCCGAACCCTTGTCGTCATAACCCCAGATGCCGTGACTGTGATCGGAAGACTGGTCGAGGCCGGCAAGACGGAAATAATCCTTGCCTTCAGCTTCCCTGTCGCCATCAAGCAGCACGTGCTTTTCGCCGCCATCACGCGGGGTGCGGAAATAATGCGGTTGCTCGCCGCCGGTCACGAACAGCGTGCCATAGGCATAAGGTCCATCATTGACCGGAACAGAGGAATCGTCCTGCTTGATACGGCCTTTCATCTCCTCGAACAGCTTTTCCTGAAGCGCCTTGGTGTCGCCCATTGCGGCTTCCATATAGGCGTTCTCGGCCTCCAGATGGGCGCGGATGGCTGGGTCGAGCAGGGTAGGGTCCTTGAACATGGCCTGCCAGTTATCGGCCCGGAACCATGCGTAGTCATCGGTGCGGGTGATGCCGTGATGCGTATCCTGGACGGGCCGTTTTTCGGCGGTCGGGGCGGCGGGCAGGTTCTTGAAAATCGGCAAGGGAAACTCGCTTTCGTATGAAAAATGCGTGGGCGGCACCCAAGATGTAGAGTGCCCCTCACCACCGATCAAGTTTCAAATCTCCACAGGTGAAATGAGGCTTGGGCACAATTTCGTCAGTTTTCGATCACATTTTGGCAATATCCGGCAAATCAGCGATGATACGCGCCTGCCACCGGCCTGCCGTGCATCGATAAGAACAAACGAAAACTGACAGGATCCCATGCGAAAGTTTCTTCCCGCTGCTCTTTCTGCGTTTTTCCTTGCCTTGCAGGCATCTACACCCGCTTTCGCAATAGACGCCAACGTCATGCGGCAGCTGAACGTGCTCGCCCCCGAGGAGCGTCTGGAGCAGCGTTGCGACATAGAGGCGATGGAGCGGATCGCGACGGAGCAGAAGGGCATGAAGCCGGATAAGGTCATTGCCTATACCTTCGGTGATCCCGAGGTTGGCAAGAATTCGATCAAGGCGTCGGGTGCAGTCTTCAGAAGCGCCGGTGAATGGTACAAGCTCAAATACAAGTGCCAGCTGAAAAGCGACAGCCTCTCCATCCAGTCCTTCGATTACCGTGTCGGCGACAAGATTCCCGAAGAGCAGTGGAAGAAGTTGTATCTTTATGACTGATCGGGGAATTCTTCGTCCGCGGTCGCCGGTTTAAACCCCGCTTTTCTTGCCGCCCTGCCAATGGGTCTGTAACGCTGTCCTTCGATCGAATTGAGGGGCGAGAACATGGCGAAGCAATTCAAGGGACTTTCGGCTTTTCCGATCACGCCCGCTGACGAGGCCGGGCAGGTGGATAGCCAAGCCTTTTCCGCCCTCGTCGAGCGGCTGGATGCGGCGGAGGTCGATTCCATCGGCATTCTCGGCAGCACCGGAACCTATATGTATCTGTCGCGCGCCGAGAGGCGGCGCGCAGTCGAGGCGGCCCATGCCGTCCTCAAGGGCAGGCGCACATTGATGGCAGGCGTCGGCGCGTTGCGCACCGATGAGGCCGTGGCGCTGGCGAAGGATGCCGAAGCTGCCGGTGCCGATGCGCTGCTTCTGGCACCCGTTTCCTATACGCCGCTGACTCAGGAAGAGGCCTATCACCATTTCGCCGCCGTCGCCGGCGCAACCGATTTGCCGCTCGCCATCTACAACAACCCGACGACGACGCGATTCTCCTTCAGCGATGAGCTTCTGGTCAGGCTCGCCTATATCCCGAATATCCGTGCCATAAAGATGCCGCTGCCGGCCGATGCCGACTATGCGGGAGAGCTTGCGCGGCTGCGGCCGAAACTGACGGATGATTTCGCCATCGGTTACAGCGGCGACTGGGGATGTGCGGAAGCAACGCTTGCCGGCGGCGATGCCTGGTACAGCGTCGTTGCGGGCCTGCTGCCGGTTCCGGCATTGCGGTTGATGCGCGCCGCTCAGGCCGGGGATGCGGAGGAGACGCGCAGGCTCGATCTGGCCTTCCAGCCGCTCTGGGCGCTCTTCAAGGAATTCGGCAGTATCCGCGTGATCTACGCCGCCGCCAGTGCTTTGTCGGTAACGGCATGCGAGCCGCCCCGGCCAATCCTGTCGCTCACCAGCGCGGAGCGCCAGCGGGTGGAAGAGGTGCTGAACGCTCTGTCAACGCTGGAAGCCGCGCCATAATTCGGGCGTTTTGCAGGCGGATTGCCACATCTTACCCTTCGGAAACTGAAAAATGCTGCGTAGCCTGCCCTTTGCCGCTCTCTTCCTGTCGCTCTCCACTGCCGCCTTCGCGGGGACGGGTCTCGTCGAGCCGACGCTGAAAATGACGCCGAGGCATGACGGCAGGGTGCGGGTGGCGATGACTCTGGACGCCTGCATGGGCAAGACCGACCATCGCATTCTCGATACGCTGGTGCAGGAAAAGATACCGGCGACGATCTTCGTCACTGCCCGCTGGCTGAAGCACAATAGCGAAGCGCTTGCCGTAATGATGGCGCATCCGGATCTGTTCGAGATTGAAAACCACGGCGAAAACCATGTGCCAGCGGTGGACAAGCCCGTTGCCATCTACGGCATTGCCGCTGCCGGTTCGGAAGCGGCAGTCGAGCAGGAGGTCGAGGGCGGCAGGCAGGCAATTGTCGCCATGACCGGTCTTCAACCGCAATGGTTTCGCGGTGCGACGGCGAAATATACCACCTCGTCCATGGCCACCATCAACAGGCTCGGCATGCGGGTGGCGGGTTATTCCGTCAATGGCGATGGCGGCTCGCTTCTGGGCGCGGCCGCCACGGCAAAGCACATCGCTTCGGCCAAGGACGGCGACGTCATCATCTCCCACATCAATCAGCCTACCCACGAAGCGGGTGAGGGCGTGGTGAGGGGACTTCTGGCGCTGAAGGCCCGCGGCGTGGTGTTCACAAGGCTGGACGACCCGTCGTTTACGCCGCCGGGTAATTGAGCGGGGCGACTCTCTCCTCATTCCTGTAACAAGCACGGGAACGAGGGAAATGAGCATCCCACATCCACGCCCGTTTTTCGGCGGCATACCGCTCAAATTTGCGCTAGCATCCTCCCATGCTGTTCAAACGCCCCGACACCGAAACCCTATATTCCGCCCTTGTGAACAAGGACCCCGCCTATGAGGGCGTGGCCTATGTGTGCGTGACCTCGACGAAGATTTTCTGTCGCTTTACCTGTACGGCGCGAAAGCCGAAGATCGAAAACTGCCGGTTTCGCGAAACCATCGCCGAATGTCTGGAAGCTGGCTTCCGCCCCTGCAAGCGCTGCAAGCCGATGCTTTCCTATGGCACGGCGGATGAAACCGTCACCACCCTTCTGACGGCACTGGAAAACGAACCGGCGCGGCGCTGGCGTGAGGAGGATGTGGTGGCAATGGGCCATGACCCTTCTACCGTGCGCCGCACCTTCAAACGCCGTTTCGGCATGAGTTTTCTGGAAATCGCAAGGTTGCGGCGGCTGGGAGATGCGGCGACAAGCCTCGCATCAGGAGAAGCCGTGATCGGCGCGCAGATCGATGCCGGATATGAATCCGGCAGCGGTTTCCGCTCGGCCATCAATCAGTTCTTCGGCACCTCTCCCGCCGCCATGAAGGGCAAGGGGTTTCTGAAGGGCGACTGGATCGACACGCCGATCGGTCCGATGCTGGTGGTTGCCGATGATCACGCCCTGCATCTTCTAGAATTTGCCGACCGTCCAGCGCTTCCGGCCGAATTGAAGCGGCTGAAGGCGCGCACCGGCGCGGATATGGTGCTGGGCAGGACGCCGGTCACCGGCCAGATCGCAGCAGAACTCGCGGCCTATTTCGCCGGGCGCTCGGCTGACTTCGAAACCCGGCTTGCCGGACACGGCACACCCTTCGAGCGCGATGTCTGGCACGCCTTGCGGGAGATACCGGCGGGAGAGATCGTCAGCTATTCTTCGCTTGCGACGTCGATGCAACGGCCATCCGCCGTGCGTGCCGTCGCCCGCGCCAATGGCGCTAACCAGATCGCCATCGTCGTTCCCTGCCACCGGGTGCTGGGCGCAGATGGCAGCCTGACCGGGTATGGCGGTGGGCTGTGGCGCAAGAAATGGCTGATCGAGCACGAGCGGCGCATGGCCGATAAGTTCCGCATTCCTCTCGCCTCCTGACCGGCCTTCAGGCCGGCAGGTTTGGAACGATGCGGCGTGAAGGAAACAGCTCGCGCGTTACTGTCATGGCGATCAGCGACAGCGGCAGTGCCAGCATGGCGCCCGCAGCACCCCACATCCACGTCCAGAAGATGATCATCACGAAGACGAGGAAGGGGTTGATCTCCATGTTGCGGCCCACCACTGCCGGAAAGGCCAGGTTTTCCATCAACAGGTGAATGGTGAAGAAGATCGCGGATGGCAGCAATGCCAGCACCATGTTGTCATGCGTGATAATGCCTGCCACCGCCAGCGACACCGTCATGGCGGTGATGCCGAGAAATGGCACGAAGCTGGAGAGAAAGGCGAAAAGCCCCCACAGAAGCGGCATGGCCAGCCCGCCGAAATAGGCGATCGCCACCATCGTCACGCCCAGCGCCGCATAGATCAGCGCTGCCGTGGCAAAATAGGTGCCGAGCACTTCTTCCACCGAAGCGATGATCCGAATGGCCCTCAGCCGCTGGTGCCGGGCCGGAAAGGCCATGATGATCGCCTTGCGCAGCCGCAGGCGGCTGTAGAGGAACATCAAAAGCGCGGCGAGGAAGATCATGCCCTGAACGACTGCGGGGGTGACGTTGGAACCGAGCAGGGAAATTATCTCACCGCTGCGCGAAATGAGCGACTCCATTGAAATCGACCCCATGCTGAAGGTTGCTGCCGAAATGTTCAGCCATCGGATGCTTTGAAGATAGGGCAGGAAGCGGTCCATACTGCGTTCGATCAGCGCTGGTCCTTCGGAGGCGAGCTGCGACAACGGGTCGATCAGCGAATTGATCACGAAAAACATCACGGCCGCGACAAGGCCGGAGAGAATGACCGCCACACCGGCACCGGGAATGCCATAGGAACTGAGCTTTTCCGCCGCGATGCCGAGGATCATGCCCACGACAATCGCCAGCACCACCGGTATTAGGATCAGAGACAATTCATGAATGACCGCCATCATGACGACGAGAAAAATGCCGATAACCGACCATGCAACGGCCACATCGAGCGCTTCTCGGCCAAGCGGTTGCTGGCTGCGCGCGTCGTCACGGTGCGACCCAGACGCCAGACCCTCGAAAGGGTCGGCCTTCGTCGACGGAGCGTTTGCGGCGCGCCGCCCGATATTGCCCAATATGCCGGTTTTTTCCGGCCTGGCATTCTCATTCATCGAACTGTCCCCCAATAAGACATCAAACGTTCGAAAAATGAGGCGGTTCCGGAGCGGCAAAAATTTCTGCCGCCCCGTGGTCTTTACGCGGAAAGCTTCAGGCCTATGCCCCACGGATCTTTGAGAACAATACCGTCGCTCTGCCGTTCCGTAGCTATTTCCAGCCGGTCGAGAGCGGCCATTGCAGTATCGAGCGCCGCACTATCGTTGAACTTCAGCGAGTAGCCCGAAAGGCCCGTCATGTTGTCCTTGCGGGCCGTGGCGCCGCGGCTGTTCCAGATATTGGCGGCCACATGGTGATGATAAGCGCCCGAGCCGAAGAAGCTGGCACCCGGATAACGCGCCATGATCTTCAACCCCAGTACATCCTGATAAAACTCATCTGCCTGCGGAATATTGCCGACCTGCAGATGCATGTGGCCGATGGCCGTTCCATCGGCGGCGGCCTCGAACGCCGTTTTCGGCGCACTGTCATACAGCGCCTGTAGGTCGAGGCGGAGCGTAGCCATCTCCACCGTGCCGTCCTGCTGGTAGGTCCATTCCGAGGGCGACCGGTCGCGATAGACCTCGATGCCGTTGCCTTCGGGGTCGGCCAGATAGATCGCTTCACTCACCAGATGGTCGGATGCGCCCTGAAGCTGGATATTGTTGTGCGCGGCATGGGCCAGCCAATGGGCCAGATCCTCGCGGCGTGGCATCAGGAAGGCGGTGTGGAACAGGCCTGCGGCATTGCGCGGCGCGCGTTCAACCGTGCTGGAGGTGGAAAGTGTGAGCAGCGGCTGGCCGTTGACGCCCAGAACCTCGCCACTCGGGCTTTTCTCGATGACGGAGAGGCCGATGATTTTCTGGTAGAATTCCGAAATGCGCGGCAGATCGTGAACGACAAGATGAGCCTGACCGACATAAGCCGGCCGCGTCAGGGCGAATTGTTTGATTTCACTCATCATAATCTCCATATTGAATCCGGCGTGCTGACGACGCGGATTTGCGCGTCTGCATCAGCCGACGCCGCTTTGCGGCGTTCATTTGTGGTGAATATGGGCGGGTTTTGTCGTTCAGCAAAGATCGCCATCTGGCGATTGACCGTCCACTATTCGTTGACAATGCCCCTGTTGCTGCTCCGACGCGGCTTTGACTTCAATCAAGGCGAAGGGCGCATCGGCAGGGAAATATGAGCCCGACACGTGAACGGCAGATTACGCCAAAGGAGATAGCCATGTACAAGAAAATCATCGTACCGGTAGACCTCAGCGCCATCGACAAGGGAGAGAAGATTCTCGCCAAGGCCAAGGCGCTGCTGGATGTCGATGGCGAGATCGTCCTCATCAATGTGGTTGAGGAACTGCCCGGCTATATGGCGATCGACCTGCCGGTAGACCTCATCGAAAATGCCATCAAGGATGCCAAGACGAAACTTGCGGATATTCAGGCGAAGGCCGGCTTCAAGGGCAAGCACGAAATCAGAAGCGGCGCGCCGGCGCGTGAAATCATAGCCGCTGCCGAAGAGCACAAGGCCGATCTCATCATCATCGCATCGCATATGCCTGACTTTACCAATTATTTCATCGGCGCCACCGCCGACCGCGTGGTGCGCCATGCCAAGTGCTCGGTGCTGATTGACAGGTAAAGTGAGTTGAAATCTTGGGGTTGCGGGCGATTTTCGCCCGCACCGGCTGGAGGAGAAGACCATGAATGTCGAAAGTTACGAGAAAATCCTGCGCGACCGCCAGCGCGAGCTTTACAGCCGCCTGCACAAAATCGAGGCGGATTTCGAAGAACCGCGCAACCCCGATGACGACGATCGCGCCGCTGAACGCAGCAATGACGAGGTGCTGGATGAAATTGGGCAGGTGGGCCAGGACGAGTTGCGCGCCATCGACGCCGCACTCGACCGCATCGCGAACGGTACCTACGGCACCTGCGTCAAATGCGGCAAGAAAATTTCGGAAGACCGCCTGAAAGCCGTGCCCTATACGCCGTTCTGCCAGGAATGCGCTGCGGCCTTGTGAGGGCGCTCCTTTTTCCCTCCTCATTCCTGTGACAAGCGCAGGAATGAGGGAAACGGCGAGGCCACCGATCAACCTCTCCTTTCGCAACAGCCCGGAACGCAATTTGATCGCCGTTAACCGGCTGCTGTCTTGTTCCTGTCTAATATTGCCGTCATGCTTGGCCACAAGCAGGCAAACGGGAATGGACTATGAGTAACGTGTGGCGGTTTGGTCGCCAGTATGATTTTCACGAGATTGTCGCCGATGGTATCGTCCACGGCGTGGGTATCGTTTTTGCGCTGGTGGGCGCCACGGCGCTGATTTTTTACGCGACCGTCTGGGGCAGCCTCAGCGCCATCGCGGCCGCCTGGATTTACGGACTCGGCCTTGTCGCCTGCCTTTCCGTGTCCTTCACCTATAATATCTGGCCGCATTCCAACGTAAAATGGTTCCTGCGCCGGCTGGATCACTCGGCGATCTTCATCCTGATCGCCGCCACCTACACGCCGTTCCTGATGCGCGGTATCCACGAGCCGCTGATTGCCACCATGCTGGGGCTGATCTGGCTTGCCGCCATCTGCGGCATATTGCTCAAATGCCTGTTTCCCGGCCGTTACGACCGGGTCGCCATAGGCCTTTATCTCGCCATGGGCTGGAGCGGCATCATGGTGGTGCAGCCGCTCTCAACGCATCTGGCCCCCGTCACGCTCTGGCTAATTGTCGCTGGCGGTGTCATCTATTCGCTCGGCGTGGTCTTCCACGTCTGGGAAAAGCTGCGATTCCAGAACGCCATCTGGCACGGTTTCGTCGTTGCCGCCGCCGTTGTCCACTATTTTGCCGTGGTCACTTCCTTCAGCCTCGTTCCCATGTCTTCCTGAGCTAGAGAGCACTGGACAGCCATCCGCGTCATCGCCTAATGCTCGCCTGAAGGTCGTGCCCCGGAACGTTGGGCGCGCGATGCAGACAAGAATGAGGGCGAACGATAATGAGTTTGGAACTGCGCGATGCCACCGTGGACGATCTTTCCGGCATCATGGAGATTTACAACGACGCGGTCCTGAACACGACGGCGATCTGGAACGAAGTGCTGGTCGATCTGGAAAACCGCAAGGAATGGTTTTCCGCCCGCAAGTCACGTGGCTTTCCTGTGATCGTCGCGATTCTTGACGGCAAGGTTGCCGGCTACGCTTCCTATGGCGACTGGCGCGCCTTCGACGGCTATCGCCACACCCGCGAACATTCGGTTTATGTCCACAAGGACGCGCGCGGCCACGGCATCGGCAAGCGGCTGATGCAGGCGCTCATCGACCACGCCTCCGGCAACGATGTGCATGTGCTGATCGCCGCGATCGAATCGGAAAACGCCGCCTCCATCCGCCTGCACGAAAGCCTCGGTTTCACCGTTGCCGGCCGGTTTTCGGAAGTGGGCACCAAGTTTGGCCGCTGGCTGGACCTGACCTGCATGGAGCTTAAACTGAACTAGTACGCGGGCCGGGATTTCTCTCAGGCGGGGCGCCGGGCGAAGGCCAGCATGACACCGAAAGCCATCATCATCGAGCCGCTGATCCGGTTGACGCGCTTCAGGGCGCGCGCATTGCGCATAAGACCGGACAGTCGCGAACCGACAAAGGCATAAACGGTGATGGCCACCACCTCGAGCAGCAGGAAAATTGCCCCGAGCGTGGCGAAGCTCTGCCAATAGGCGTCCTGCTGGATGAATTGCGGGAAAAAGGCCGTGAATATCAGGATGGCCTTCGGATTGCCGGAGGCGACAAAAAACTCCTGCCGCAGATAGGTCTTGAGAATATTTCCGTTGCCCGAGGAGATATCGGGAGCGGTGACATCCGCCCTTGAGCGGATGAGCTTGAAGCCGATCCACAGCAGGTAGAGAACGCCGATCCATTTGATCAGCGAAAACATCATTTCGGAAGCCATCAAAAGTGCGCCGAGGCCCAAAGCGGCGATCGCGATCATGCCCGCAAACGCAACCAGCCGGCCGCTCGCGGCCATCACTGCCGTTGCCATGCCGTATCGCGCACCAACCGTCATCGACAGAAGATTGTTTGGCCCGAACGCCATGTTCAGGGCAAAGCAGGCGGGAATGAATATGAGGATGGTTTCGAGCGCCATGACGGTGATCCGGAAGGAGTGAGATCGCGATAATCTCACTCTCCGGTCCGGCTGTCGAGACGGTCATTTTCTTCGCAAAAACGGCCGGCAGGCAACCGGCCGTTACCTGTCTCTCATCAGATCGGTTCGAACACCATCGAATGGCCGTTGATGCAATAACGCAGGCCGGTGGGCGGTGGGCCGTCCGGAAAGACGTGGCCGAGGTGGCCGCCGCAATTGGCGCAGCGGATTTCGGTGCGCACCATGCCAAGCGTCGCATCGCGATGTTCCGTCACCGCACCCGGTTTCACCGGTTCGAAATAGCTCGGCCAGCCGCAACCTGCATCGAATTTGGTATCGGAGAGGAACAGCGGTTCGTCGCAGGCGGCGCAGCGATAGAGGCCTTTCTGGAACGTGTCCCAGTAGGGACCGGTAAATGGGCGCTCGGTGCCGTGTTCACGCAGGATGCGATATTGCTCCGGCGTCAGCTGCTCGCGCCAGTCGGCATCGCTCTTGTTCACTTTCGGGGATGTCAGATCGCTCATGGAATGATCCTTTCTGTTCCTGCCAGAAATAGGCATCGGCGCTGCAGATTGAAAGAGGGCAGCTGTCATAACGAGTACGTTATGGGCAGGTATGAGAGTCGATTTGGGTTGAGATGGCGGTGTCTATGCCTTAACTGAAAAATACGATTTGAAAAGAACGCCATTCATGGGCGTACAGGGGTAGGGGAAGCCCTGGGAGATGTGAATGACATCAGATGTCACGCAGCTGACATTCCTGTCGCTGTTTTTGCCGTTTCTGGCAGCGCTTGCCGCACCGATGCTGGTGAAAAGATTAGGTCACAATGCCGTCTGGATATTGGCGATCGCGCCCGCGCTGGCTTTTGTCCACTTCGCACTGATGCTGCCGCAGGTGGCGGCTGGCGGCGTGGTCACGGGCGGTTACGTCTGGGTTCCAAGTTTCAACCTCAGCTTTTCGTGGTTCATCGACGGCCTGTCGCTGACCTTTGCACTTCTGATCACCGGTATCGGTCTGCTGATCGTGCTCTATGCCGGCGGTTACATGAAGGGGCATCCGCAGCAGGGCCGCTTCCTGTCTTTCCTGCTTCTGTTCATGGGCGCGATGCTGGGCGTCGTGGTTTCGGACAGCCTGTTGATGCTGTTCGTTTACTGGGAACTGACCTCGATAACCTCCTTCCTGCTGATCGGATTCGACCATGCGCGCCCGGCCGCACGCCGTGCCGCCTTACAGGCGCTGGTGGTAACGGGCGGCGGCGGTCTGCTGCTGCTCGCCGGGTTGATCTTCATCTGGGACATGAGCGGCATGACGCAATTGTCCATGCTGGTGCGTGGCGGCGATATATTGCGCGACAGCCCGTTCTATCTGGCTGCGCTGCTGCTGGTTCTCGGCGGCGCGTTCACCAAATCGGCGCAGTTCCCGTTCCATTTCTGGCTTCCCAACGCGATGGAGGCACCAACGCCGGTTTCGGCCTATCTGCACTCGGCAACCATGGTGAAGGCCGGCGTCTATCTTCTGATGCGCCTCAACCCCGTTCTCGGCGATACCGCTGCCTGGCAGATCCTGCTGCCGTTCTTCGGCGGGTTGACCATGCTGACCGGCGCGCTGCTCGCCGTGCGCCAGACCGACCTGAAGCTGATGCTGGCCTATACCACCATGTCCTCGCTCGGTCTGCTGGTGATGCTGACCGGCTTTGGCTCGGACCACGCGATAGAGGCGGCTGTGCTTTATCTGGTGGCGCATTCGCTGTTCAAGGGCGCACTGTTCATGGTTGCCGGCATCATCGACCACGAGACCGGAACCCGCGATGTGACGAAGCTCGGCGGCTTGCGAAAAGCCATGCCGATCACCTTTGCGGCAGCACTTGCCGCAGCCATCTCCATGGCCGGCCTGCCGCCCTTTTTCGGCTTTCTCGCCAAGGAAGAGATTTATTATGCGCTGGCGCATGGCAATCCGCGTGCCGTGCTGTTCACCGGCATCGCCATTCTCGGCAATGCGCTGATGTTTGCCGTCGCTTTTGCCGTGGCGCTGAAACCTTTCCTCGGCAAGCCCGTGAAAACCCCGAAACACGCGCATGAGGGACCACTGCTGCTGTGGCTCGGCCCGGCGCTGCTGGCGATAAAGGGGCTGACCATCGCTCTCTTCGCTGGCCTTTCGCATTTTTACATTTCGACGCCGATGGCAAGCGCGATCGCGGGTGAGGCGCGCCCGGTGGAAATCTCGCTCATTCCCCATATCGGCGTGCCGCTCGGCCTGTCGCTGCTGACGATCGCGCTCGGCATCGTCCTCTATATGCAGCTTTCCGCCGTTCGCGGCCTGATGGTGCGCACCTTCAAGGCGCTGGGTGCAGGGCCGGACAGGGGCTTCGATGTTTTCATCGAAACGCTGGTCAAAATCTCGTTCCACGTTGTCAGGCTTATCCAGCCCGGCAGGCTGGAATTTTACGTCACCGCCACTTTCGCCGTCATCGCCGTCGTGCTGCTTGCGCCGCTGTTTCTCTATGGCGAAATGCCGTCCATGCCGGCGTGGCCGCACGACATGAAAATCCATGAGCTGACCTTCATTGCCATCGCGGTTGCGGGCCTTGTCGCTGTGCTCACGGCGTCCAGTCGGCTTACGGCCATCATCGCGCTCGGCATTCAGGGGTTTGCGGTGGCGGTCATCTTCCTGCTGTTCGGTGCGCCCGATCTGTCGTTTACGCAATTCATGGTCGAAACCCTTTCCGTGGTCATTCTGACGCTGGTCATGACAAGGCTTCGCCTGTCGCCGTCAGACCATCGCGGCCCTGGCCAGAAGCTTCTGGACAGCACCATCGCCATTGCCTGCGGAACCGGCTTTGCCCTGTTCCTGATGCGGGCGACGGAAGCGTCGTTCGATAATCGCCTAACCGATTTCTACAACACCTATTCCAAGGTCATCGCCCACGGGGCGAATGTGGTGAATGTCATCATCGTCGATTTCCGCGGCACGGATACGCTGGGCGAGATTGCGGTGGTGATGATAACAGGCCTGGCCATTCTCGCGCTCATCCGCATCCGCCCGGCTGCTGCCATCAAGGGCCCAGCAAAAATAGCGAAGAAGAAGGGAGCGCGGGCTTGAACACGCTTATCCTGCGCACCGTCGCCCCCGTAGTCACCAGCCTCATGGTGCTGTTTTCCATCTTTGTATTGCTGCGCGGCCATAACGAGCCGGGCGGCGGTTTCATTGGCGGGTTGATCGCGGTCTCGGCGCTGGCGATCTACGGCATCGCTTATGGTGTGGCCGCAGTCCGGCGCGCCATCGTGTACCATCCGCTGTCCATTGCCGGCGCGGGGCTGCTGTTGGCGATGTTGTCTGGTCTCGTCTCGATTGCAGCCGGCGTGCCCTTCATGACCGGGCTGTGGGTCTATCCGAGCCTGCTCGGTGTGGAAGTGCCACTCTCCACCGTCATGTCCTTCGACATCGGCGTTTATCTCGTCGTGGTCGGTGCCATCACCTCCATTGCGCTGGCTCTGGAAGAAAGGGATAGCGACTGATGGAAGCTGTCTTCTCCATTCTCGTCGGCATCTTCTTTTCGGTGGCGATCTATCTCATGCTCTCGCGTCACAGCATCCGCATGCTGCTCGGCATCGCCATTCTCGGCAACGCAGTCAACCTCCTGCTGTTCACGGCGGGAAGGCTGACGCGCGAAGTGCCGCCGATCATTCCGCCCGGCATGGACGCCCTGCCGGCGGGTGCCGCCAATCCGCTGCCGCAGGCGCTTATCCTCACGGCAATCGTCATTTCCTTTTCCTTCTTCTGTTTCCTGCTGGTGCTGACCTGGCGCGCGTTCCAGGAATTGCAGACCGACGACACCGACGAAATGCGCACCGCAGAACCGGCAGGCGAGCCTTTGCCGCCGCTCGGTTATTGAGCGGGGCGGGGCACAGACACATGGCTTCATCCACCACCTCTGCAATATCAGATCTTTCCGCAGCGCTGGTCACGGCACCCGTGCCGCTATCCGACTGGCTGATCATCCTTCCCGTCGCGCTCTCAATCGGCGCAGGTGCGGTGCTGATGATGCTGCGCCACACCATGCGTCTGCATGCGCCCATTGCAATCACGGCACTTGTTCTGCTGGTACTGCTCGATGCTGCGCTTCTGTGGAAGGTCGTGACCCAAGGGCCGTTCACCATGGTCATGGGCCGCTGGCTGCCACCCTTCGGCATTGCCTTTACGGCTGATCTGACCGGCACGCTGCTGTCGCTCGCCGCCGCCATCGTGGCGCTGGCCGGTGCCATCCACGCCAGCGCCGATATCGACGCCAGCGGCAGGCGATACGGTTTTTATCCATTCCTGATGCTGTTGATGGCGGGTGTCACCGGTGCGTTCCTGACCGGCGACCTCTTCAACCTCTATGTCTGGTTCGAGGTGCTGCTGATCTCGTCCTTCGGCCTCATCGTGCTGGGCTCCACGCGCGAGCAGATCGATGGCGCGCTGAAATACGCCATCCTCAACCTCATCGGCACGACGCTGTTCCTGATCACGGTCGGTTATCTCTATGCCATCTTCGGCACGCTCAATATGGCCGATATCGCGCTGAAGGCGACGCAGCTGCGCGGCACGGCTCCGCTGATGACGCTGGCCAGCCTGTTTGCTCTCGCCTTCGCCATGAAGGCGGCGGCCTTTCCGGTGAATTTCTGGCTGCCCGCCTCCTATCACACGCCGCGCATCGTCGTTTCCGCCCTGTTCGGCGGCCTGCTTACCAAGGTCGGCATCTACGCGCTGCTGCGCGTCATGGTCATGCTGTTTCCGGTCGAGCGGGAGGAGCTGAGTATCGTCATCGCCATCTCTGCGGCGCTGACAATGGTGCTCGGCGCCATGGGTGCGCTCGCACAGAACGATATCCGCCGCATGCTCGGTTACATCGTCATATCGGGCATCGGTTACATGATGGCGGGCATCGCCATCGGCACGCCCTCCGGCGTTGCTGGCGCGATCTTTTACGCGCTGCACTCCATGGTGCTGATGACGGCGCTTTATCTCGCCGCCGGCCACGCCGCCCGCCTTGGCGGCAGTTTTACCCTGACTTCGCTCGGTGGCCTTTATCGGCAGGCGCCGTGGTTTTCGGGCCTCGCGCTCGCCTTGTTTTTCGCCGGTTCCGGACTGCCGCCGTTTTCCGGCTTCTGGCCGAAGGTGGTTCTCGTCAAATCGGCGATCGATATCGGCGCCTGGTGGCTTGCCGCCGCACTTCTCCTGTCCGGCTTCATCGCCACCATCGCCTTCGGGCGGGTCTTCCTCTTATGTTTCTGGCGCCCGGCAGTGGCCTCAACCGGCCAGGCGCCGTCGCTGCCTGCGTCGCCTCTGGCGGCCCCTTCTTTCGTCCCGCTGGTCGGGCTGACATTGCTGGTGGTGTTCTTCGGCCTGTTTCCGGAAAGCCTGCTCAATCTCAGCCAGCAGGCGGCTGCGGGGCTTGGCAACCCCGAAGCCTATATCCAGTCGGTGTTTTCCGAGGGGAGCAGACCATGAGCCGCTACATCCTGTTACTGCTCTTTGTTGGCGTATGGCTCGCTGTGAGCGGCAGCGTCACGCCGGCGAACATTCTCTTCGGCCTCATCGTCTCGGCGCTGGCGCTCGGCCTTATCCGTCACCAGATCCCCAAGGGCGGCCGTCATCGGCTGCGTCCGGTCCGCGTGCTGTCGCTGCTGCTGCTGTTCTTCAAGGAGCTGGCGCTATCGGCCTGGAAGGTGGCGGTGATGGTGACGCGGCCGAAGCTCGATGTGCAGCCCGGTATCTTCGCCTATCCGCTCAGGCTGACGACGGATTTCGAGATCACGCTGCTTGCCAATCTCATCACGCTGACCCCCGGCACACTTTCGGTCGATGTTTCCGAGGATAAAACAACGCTCTACGTCCACGCGATCGATTGCAGCAATATCGAAGCCGCCAAGAATGACATCAGAAACGGCTTCGAAAAAAAGATCATGGAGGCGTTTCAGGGATGACGCCGGAACTCATAGTTTCATTTGCAACTGTACTTGCCACGGTTGTACTGTCCGCTGCCTTTTTGCTGACAGTATATCGCGTCGTCGTCGGTCCGACCTTGCCGGACCGAATCGTCGCGCTCGACATGCTGGTCGGTATCGCCATCGGCTTCATTGCGGTTATCGCCATCCGCACCGGCGTCGATCTTTATGTCGATATCGCCATTGCGCTCGGACTGGTGGGTTTTCTCGCAACGGTGGCTTTTGCCCGCTTCGTCCTGTCGCGCGGTGCAGATGGCAGGCGCAGGACAAAGGCTGTTCTCGACGGCGAGCGGGCATCGGAAGTTGTTGAAAAGCCTGAAAAACAAGTATCCAGGCGTGGAAAAAGAAGGGGCGGTCGATGATGGGCTGGATCGTGGCTATTCTGGTTGCGGCACTGACGGTCTCAGGTGCCGCCTTCTCGCTGATTGCGGCAATCGGGCTTAATCGCCTGCCGGATGTCTACACCCGCATGCATGCGGCCTCCAAGGCGGGAACGGTGGGCTCAGGCCTGTTGCTGCTGGCCGTTGGCATTCATTCCACGGAAATATCGACGCTGGCACGGGCACTTGCCGGTTTCTTTTTCTTTGTTCTGACAGCACCGGTCTCCGCACATCTTCTTGCAATGGCTGCACACAAGGCAGGTTATCCACTTGCTGATAAATCGGTAGTTGATGACCTAAAGAAAATTTGAAGTTGAATTACCCCCTAATAATGGGGGGTCTTCGTTTTGCATTACTACTTGGCATAGTATTTTATTACCCGTGATTTTTTGTATTCCAATTAGACTGTTTTGGACTGAAAAAATCATAATAGGAATTTGACTTTTGCTGTTTTGATGCTATCCAAATTAAGTGTAAAATTGCTTATTGCGATTTGCATCTAGCCTCTTCATGGTCGGCATAGGCATTTTATTAATGTCTAATCTATGGTTGATCAGACCTTTGTTGGCCATGTCGCGGGCTACAAGTTGAATCTCGGATCAATTCGTTTCCGGTTTCGCTTGAAATCTAGGGGTAGATTTCACGTTGGTTTCAACAGGGCGAAGGAGGGGCACCGGGTAACTTCACATCGCTCGATGCGGCGTTCATCCGTGTCTGGAGATAAATAACAGGAGATACTTAAATGACGGAAACTGCATACGGTAACGCCCAGGATCTGCTGGTCGAACTGACGGCGGATATTGTGGCTGCCTATGTTAGCAACCACGTCGTTCCGGTAACTGAGCTTCCCGGCCTTATTTCGGATGTTCATACGGCACTCAGCGGAACATCGGCACCGGCATCGGTGGCGGTCAATGTTGAAAAGCAGAAGCCTGCTGTGTCCGTTCGCAAGTCAGTTCAGGACGATCATATCGTCTGTTTGGAATGTGGTGGCTCGTTCAAGTCGCTCAAACGCCACCTGACGACGCATCACAGCATGACGCCGGAAGAATATCGCGAAAAATGGGATCTGCCGGTCGATTATCCGATGGTTGCTCCCGCCTATGCCGAAGCCCGTTCGCGGCTCGCCAAGGAAATGGGTCTCGGTCAGCGCCGCAAGGCGAACCGTTGATTTTCTAAGACGGATTGTGTCGCGGCTGTATTTTCTCCCCGTCCGGGGAAAGATGGCCCGAAGCGCCGGATAAAGGGGACCTTGGCAGCATATTGCTGGCCTTGCCCCTTAACTCGCCGCCGTGACCTTTTCCCTTAGCAGGAGATGGCGGCAGGGCGCACATGCCCGCTCCATACACAACTTGCACCTAGTGTTATATCCGGCTGGTCCTTAGACCGGCTTTTTTATTGCCGCGCGCAATTTTGGAAGAGGAAAAAAATCCTTGTCCGAGCGTCACCTTTATTCAAAAACAAAGCGAAATCAATCGCATGTTTTTCGACGCCAAATTTGCCCTTCCCCGCGTCCATCCTCAGGTGTATGAATTAATTCCTATTCGTAAAGGAGTTGCATATGCCTTCGGACATATCGTCTTTGCCTGCCCCCTTTCGGCCCTGTGTGCAGGTTGCCGATAGCAATTTCCGCCGTTTTCCGCCTGCTGCCGGGCGGGATGAGATTTCCCGGATTTGCCGGCTGGTCCGGCAACTGGCCGGTGAAATGGTGCAATTGACCGGCGATCGCGTGGCTGCGCGCCGGGACAGGCGGCGCACCGAATGCCATATCCGCCAGATCGCCATGTATGTGTGCCATGTGCAGCTCGGTATTCCCATGTCAGATATCGGCCCCTGTTTCGGCAGGGACAGAACGACAGTCGGCCATGCATGCCAGGTGGTTGAGGATCGTCGCGACGAACCCGCCTTTGACGAGTTCGTCGCCACACTGGAGCGGCTTTCCGGCAGCATTTTCAACGTGATGAAGGGTGTTCGGGATGAGTGAGACAAAAAGCGCTCCATCGATACTTCCCGATCCTGACCTGTTGCGGCTCCTGCGCTGCATTGCTGCGGGCACGGCTGAGATATCGGAGGATCGCGGCGATGTGGTATTGCAGCGACCGGAGGCCGGGAACGGCAGGAAAGGGCGTCCGGCGTTGCGGTTTCCGGCCGCCACGGTGCAGCTAGCCCTCTCTTCGGGGCTGATCGAGAGACGTGAAAACACGCTCTCCGCCGCGCCGCCGCTCGCCTCCTATTTGAAGCGCGCTATAGCCAGGGATCGCGACGAGATTTTTCAGGAACAGCACTGGGATTTGCAGACGGTGGTTCTGGATGTCGGCAAGGACAGGCAGCCGGCCCGGCGCAACCTCAATAGCTCGCCACTGACAGGGCTTTCACGGCTGAAGGAAAAGGATGGCACGGCATTCTTCCCCAGCGACGCCTTGCAGGCGGGCGAACGCCTCGCCGCCGATTTTCACCGCGCGCAATTGAACCCGAAGGTGACGGCAACATGGGAGCCGAAAATTGCAAGCCGCACGAAGGGGGAGGCGGGTGGCAAGCTCGATCTTACCGATGCGGCGATTTCCGCCCGGATGCGGTTTTCCCGTGCAGCCGATGCTATGGGGCCTGAACTTTCAGGTGTCGCCATCGATATCTGCTGCTTTGAAAAGGGGCTGGAGGCCGTAGAGCGCGAGCGGCAATGGCCGGCGCGTTCGGCAAAACTGCTGCTGCGGGCCGCTCTGCTATCGCTTGCCCGGCATTATGCGCCGCAAGCGCAACGCAGCAGAAGGGCAAGCCACCATTGGGGCGACGAAGATTATCGCCCGCCGATGGCGCCAACGATGGCAACAGAATGAAGGCTCAGGCGGTCAGAAGTCTCGCTTCCTCGCGGATACGTTTGACCATGGAACGCAGGCCATTGGCGCGCTGCGAGGACAAATGTTCCACCAGCCCGATCTTGTCGAACACCTCAATGGCGTCCAGACCGGCGATTTCGGAAGCTTTTTTACCGGAATAGACGGCAAGAACGATGGCGACGAGGCCGCGCACGATATGCGCATCGGAATCGCCCTCGAAGGTCATGAGAGGATCTTCCGCACCATCGCTGTGGCTGACGAGCCAGACCTGGCTTGCGCAGCCCTGCACCTTGTTCTCAGGCGTGCGCTTGTCTTCCGCAAGGTCGGGAAGCGCCTTGCCGAGTTCGATGACGTAACGATAGCGATCCTCCCAGTCGTCGAGGAAGGCGAAATCGTCAAGGATCGTATCGAGAGAGGCCATGTTGCGCGCCGTATCGTTCGTTATTGCCATGCTTTGCTACGATATAGGGCAAGTGTGGACGGTTTTGAACCATGCGGACCATGAAAAAGCCCACGGAAACAGGTTTCCGTGGGCAAGTTTGGCAGGCAGTCACGCAGGCGGACATATCCGGCTGCAGAGAAGGGGCGGCGCGGCGTCAAGCGGCGGCGCAAAATATCAGGGGGTGGGGCGCTTCTGCGGCAGGGGAATGATGGTGCCGGTCTTCAGCATGTCGGCATTCCCAGGGAATTCGACGCTGATCGCCGGTGCTGCGGCCAGTTTTTCGCTCTCGCTGGCGAGTTCGGCTGCGGGTGCCGTTTTATCACCGGATGCAAGCTGCGCGTCGAGCAATTCATAGGCGACCTTGGCGCCTTCCTTTGCCCGTTCACCGAGCGCGTGGAAGGTTTCGGCGCCCTTGACGCAGACGTCGGGTTTTTCGATGCAGATGGCGCTGACATAACGATAGGCCTCACCGGCTGCCGAAACGGCGCTGGGAATATCGAATGCCGAAGGTTCCTTGGTCGGATCGTTGCTGCTACCGAAATAGGACAGCGCGACCAGCACCAGCGAAAACCAGAATGTTCCTTTGATCAGAAACCACATTGTCAGACTACCCTGCCAGATGATCTTTGTTTTGAAGCCCCGCCCGTTTTGGGTCATCGGCCTTTGTCCCGTTTTTCGGGCTTGGAGAGAAGCTACAGACGACCGGCGAACAGCCAATTGCAAAAAGCCGCGCAATTTAATTCAAATTGTATCTATTCTCCTCGCATCGGGACCGGCTCCAGCAATTCCGTCGCATTTTAACAGTCCATGTTAAGCATAATTGCGACAGATGCCGTCTGTTCCGGGCAAAAGTGCTCACCCGTGCTGCCACAAAGGTTAACGCGATGGCAAAAATAAAGCGAAATCCGTCGCTTACCCGTCATTAACCATGATTGTCAAAGCTTGGTTGAAATGCTCCGTAATGGGACTGCGGCGCATTTCGAGGCTGTTTGGTGCCGTTCTTTTTATCCATTCCTTAAGCCGCGGGCTTCTATTGTCGGAGCCGTTAGATCCGTCTCAGGGATTCAGGTTTGGTATTGCGTAATATGAGAAAAAAAGCGGTCGCATTGGTCGACCATGCCGCAGGCAGATGGCTTGCGCGTATGGAGGAGGACGCCGAAAGGCGTGCCGGCACCGTTGCGCGCCTGCGCCGCCTGTTTGCCTTCAGCGCCGTCGGCTTTCTGGTCGTTCCCGCCCTGTTCAGCCTCGTCTTCAGCCCCGCCATCGCGCTGCCCATCGGCGCCGCTCTGGTGCTGGCGCTCTATCTGGCCGCAGCCGCCCTGTTGATCGCCTTTTCGCGTCCTGCCCGTGGCGCAGCGTCCCTGTCCGCTCAAGCCGGCGACGATGACCTCGTTGCGGCATCACAGGTGCCCGGCCTCGTGCTCACCATCAATGAAAACGGCCTCGTCGAGCGCGTCTCCGGCCGCGACCTTGAAACGTTTCCAGCCGATCTTCAGGCCTGCAAGGGCCATGTCTTTGCCGAATATGTCTATGTTTCTGATCGGATCGAGCTGATGCAGGCTTTCGACCTTCTGCGGCAGGGCGAGGAAAAGTCCAGCGTGGAACTGCGGTTCGAAACCGGCGCGAAATCGCGCCAGGCGCAGTTCATCCACGCGCGTATGGAAATGACGGCGATCCGCAATGCGGCCGGCAGGCTACGCCGCGTCGTCGCCCAGCTCTCCGACGTTACCGAGATGGAACTTCTGCGCCGCGATGTCGCCCGCAAGGCGGCGGAGGCGGAATCGGCCAACGACGCCAAGTCGCGGTTCCTCGCTGCCGTCAGCCACGAGCTGCGCACCCCGCTCAACGCCGTCCTCGGCTTTTCCGACATTCTGGCGGGCGAATATTTCGGCCGGCTGGAAAACGACCGCCAGCGGGAATATGTCGGCTTGATCCGCCAGTCCGGCGCGCATCTCCTGTCGGTGGTCAACACCATGCTGGATATGAGCAAGCTGGAAGCGGGCCGTTACGAGCTGATGATGGAAAGCTTCCCGATCGGCGAAACCATCTCGTCCTGCGAGGCCATGCTAGGCTTGCAGGCGAAGGAAAAAGGTCTGACATTGACCAGCCGCATCCAGCGCGGTATCGGCGAAATCTCCGCCGACCAGCGCGCCATCCGCCAGGTTCTCATCAATCTGGCCGGTAACGCCATCAAGTTCACCGATGCCGGCGGTGTAGTGTCGATCGATGCTGCGCGTGAAGGCAGGATGCTGAAACTGACGGTCAGCGATACCGGCATCGGCATCGCATCCGACAAGATTGAACTCCTGGGCCAGCCTTTCATGCAGGTCCAGAATGAATATACCCGTCGCTATGAGGGCACGGGTCTGGGATTGTCCCTGGTCAAGGGTCTGGTAGCACTGCATGGCGGCACTTTCGCCATCACCAGCCAGCCCGGCGCGGGGACGGTCGTAACGATCATGTTGCCTGCCGACGGTTCCGGCATGGCAGGTGGCGAAAACGCTGAAACCGAATGCATGGTGGAGTTTCCGCCGCGCATCAAACGGCTCGGCGAAATGGCCGCGATTATGAGGAAGGATGGTGACGATGGCCCCGCGAAAGCGAAAATCGCCTAAGAAAACAACGGCCCAGATTGGCGCCGGGATTGTTTCCTTGGTGGTTTCGGCCATCGGGCGCGAACTCCTGCGCCGTCCGAAACTGGTGGGCGGCTCAGGCGCCTTCGTGGTCGTCTTCGGTTTTGTCGCCGCCAACGCGCTCTGGTACCAGCCGGGCGTTCACCCGTCTCCTTTCCTGCGTACCCGCGATGCGGCAAACCCGAACGGCATTGCCGGCTATCGCGCGGCGGAGCCGCTCGGCACGCAGGGCCATGTCACGACCTTCCGCATAGAACGCCCGAGCGAAACCGAAACGGCACAGCAACCGGCGGCCGCAACGGCGACGCCCGCGACATCGGTTGCGGCGGAAAACCAGAAGCCGCAGCAGATCGTTGCCGATATTCAGGCCGAACTTAAAAAACGAGGGCTTTACGAAGGCGAGGCGGACGGCAAGATGGGACCGCGCACGGCTGCCGCCATCATGTTCTTCGAAGTAACACTCGGCATGGAACAGACCGGCGAACCGACGACACGGGTGCTGGCGGCGCTCAGGATCGACGGCGCAACCGTCGCCGCAATTCCGAAGGATCGGCCTTCCGACGCCAACACCGGCGGCGGCGTTGAGATCGACCCGGTCGCGGCCGCAATCCGCAAGGCTGAAGCGCCTCGTCCCAAGGCCGAACCGGTCTCCTTGAACAGCGCTGCCGCCGCTTCAAAGCCGGTGAGCCGCGATCTGATTGCAAAGATCCAGCAGGGACTGATCAACATCGCCTATGCCGATGTGAAGGTGGACGGTGTGGCCGGCGAGCAGACCCGCAACGCCATCCGCCATTTCGAAAAACACTACCGCCTGCCGGAGACCGGTGAACCCAGCGAAGCCGTGCTGAAGAAGCTGAAATCGATCGGGGCGCTTTAGGGGACTGGGTCTCAACTCTCCCCATTCCTGTGACAAGCGCAGGAACGAGGAAAGAAGAGAGCGAAACAACACGGACAGGCAGCGGCCTGCCGCTTCCATCGAAAGCACCCCAATGCGCCTCAAATCCGAAATCTTCGTATCAGCCCTTATCCGCCGCGTGTTTTCCGCTGGTGGCTTTGCCGCTGTCGAAAAGAAGGGTGCGGAAGAGGCCGGTGCGATCTTCATCCGCCAGCGCCTTCGTGATGGCCGCGAAAACCTCTATGGACCCGCGCCGCAGAGTTTTGCCGAGGACGAGGAGGTCCGGGCCGAACGCCGTTTCGAGACGCGCCTTGCGGGTGTGGAGGGGGAGGAAAGTGCTGCTCTTCTCGAAAGGGAGCGGCGCTTCGACAGCGATCTGTGGGTCGTCGAGATCGAAACGGACGAGATCGGCACTCTCCTGACGCTGGTGGACCAACCGAAGATTTAAAGCGTGCATCAGCTTTGCGCCCGGAATTGCTCCGGGCGAGGGGTGGCCGCCTTAACCCTCACGTCCCCGTTCTGTGAATGACAGGTGCGCTGTGGTTCGGTCGTTCGCGGCCGTGGGTGTAGCTGTCGGCGCGCCGCCAGCTTTCCACCCGCTCTTCGCATTCAATGATTTCGAGGCGGTCAAGCATGGCCTCGGCGCGGCTCATATCGCCTTCTGCGGCGGCAAGATGCGGATAGAAGCATTGCAATATGAAGGCGGCTTCGGAAAATTCCATGCCGAGCCCGATCAGGGTGGTGGCGAGCTGCGTGCCTGATATGTCGAGCATGATGCGCTCCGACAGCCAGTAGCTGGACGACAGCGAATCCGCCAGCGTCACCGCAAACTGCCGCGCATCACGCTCGCGCGCGAACCGCACGAGCAGCGCTTCCTGCACGTCACTCAGGCGGCGCAGGCCAAGAACGTCGCTTTCCGGGCGGCTGAGCTGATGCGCCATCCGTTTGATGCGCTGGCGCATTTCCTCTTCCACGGCGGTGGATTTGATCTGCGCGTCTGCCGGCTGCGCAATGGCGGGCTCCGGCATGGCGGGAGGCGTCGCGTCATCGGGTCGCTTCAGGTCTTCCATGTGCCGCAGGCCGACTAGCGCGTCGATGACGGTCGGCGACAGGTCCTCGCGCCGCACGATGGCGCGCGCATGGGCGGCCCCTTGCGTGCGGGCAATGGTGATCAGCGTGTCGTCATCAAGGCACTTCGACGAAATCAGGAAGGGGGCGGCAATGGAAATCGGCTGGCAGGCGATGAAGAAGGCAACCGCCGAAGGCACGTTGGGATGCTGGGAAAGCGCTGCAATGGCTTCCCGCTTGGCCTCTTCGGTGGAAGCGTTGAAAAGCGGCATGAAAAGCTCGGCAAACTGCCGAAGGTCCGTTTTTGACGGATGGGGAACAGTCTCAAAATTCGTGACAGTGGCCATTAGCACCACATCTTTCTTCCTCACGGCTCTTGGCCTCTCAAGTTCTCGAAACCGGTCGGTCAACGCACTACCCAACAAAAACGCAAACACAATATCGGTTCAAATTAGAGCAAATCCGTTGACACCCTGTTAACTATGGGGGGTGGCAAGCGTTATTGTGCGTTTATCAACAAGGAAATTTTAAAACCTTCGTGACGGACAAAACGTCATGGAACCTTGCCGTCTCGCCTTTGTTTTCAACGGGTGCAGCTTTATGAAGGATAAGTTGGCGCCCGGCGATTAGGGTTAACGGATCATTAACCTCTGTCTGTTTCTAATTTCATGGGCAGTATTAGGATTCCATGTTATTCTGATTGATAGAATAATTTCGAAAATGGCATGCCGAAGCCTTGATATGCGCACGACACCTTGCAAAATCGCCATCGATTTTTGGGTCGTGCGAAAACCAGTCTGTGGGCTGGATTATGCGCAATGTGATGGTGTTGAAATTCCCGACGCAAGACGAGGCTTGCGCGGTTCCCATGGGCAACATTGACTCCCGAAGAGGAGACGAGCATGGCAGTTATTATTCCAATCGCCGAAGCCCGACGAAGCCTGCGCCCGGCCGGAATGTCCGGCAAGGTTATGGGCCCGGCAAAGGTCGTGCTGTTTACCGGCGTGCGTTATGAAAAACGCGATACGGAACCGGCTGGCAAGGATGCGCGCAAGCGCAAGCCCGCACCGGAAACCGCCTTCAAATCCTGATTACGCTTGATTGACCGGCGCTATTTCCAGGGTGTCGGCTGACATTTCGCCTCGTTCAGGAACCGTTCCGCTTCTTCCCCGAAGCTCGGCTGCGGCACCATGGTCCGCAACACCACATACCCTTCCGTCTGATCCGATTCCGCCAGAATGGCCTGTGAAAGCGATGGCGGCTGCGCCTTGCGAATGGCCGCGATCTGCACCGAATCCGCCACCAGAATATCCATCACCCCGCCTGCGGACGTGCGGTCGTTCATGCTGAACACCTCGTTCGACGCCTTGTCGTAAACCGCGACCGACCAGAAGGGCACCGCGCCGATGGCCGTCAGTCTGACGGGCTTTTCCTCGATATTGAAGGTGCAGACGGCAACCCGCATGAAGGGATCGCCGCTTCCCAGTGTCTTTTTCTCCGTCGTCTCTTCGAGAAGATGAAACTGATGCGGCTTACCTTCCGCCACCGCTCGGGTATAGGCGTCGCGATTGCTGAAATGCGGTATCGCCAGAAGAATGACAACATGCAGCACGGCGGCGGCGACAAGGCCGGTGAGGATGGCGAGGAGGGTCCTAAGCATTGCCACACCCCAGCTTGCGGATTTGCGGCATGGCGATATCGATAAGGCCGGAACTGCCGGCAACCGGCGTGTCGAGCAGCGTCATGACCAGCTTGAATGTCTGCCCCTGCGGCACGGCCAGCCAGTTATAGGTCTGGGCATCGGGTGCAATGGTGATGTCGATGCCGCCATCGGCGCTGCGCAGCAGCGTGCGCGAATTGAGCGCAAACGGTCGTCCGGCATCTTCCGCCAGAACATTGCCCTGCTGGTCGGCGGTATAGAGCGTCCAAAACCGCGAGGGCGGCACGGCGCCCGCCAGCTGGTAACGGCATTCGCCGGTCAGGCGCTGGCCGTCGCTGTCGACGGAGGCGGTGAAGGCCAGCCCCTCGGCCGTTCCATAAAGCAGCTTGCCGGCATCGGCGCGGTGCGACTTGGCGTAGGGATCGGCCTCGATCGTCTGCGCTTCCGGAAAGGCATCCCATGAGCCGATGCGGATCGAGCCGAAGCCGGATGTCGCCTCAAGTGCTGCCAGCGTCGCGGCAATGCCGCCGCCAAAGGCGATCAATAGGGCGATGCCGACAAAGAATGGAACTCGAAACACGCTGTTTTCCCGTTTTTGAACAGGTCGAGGACTATCACTGATTCCCTGTTTGGAAAATGGTACGCCTTGTTTAGTCTTGATGGAAATGACCAGAAGAGGGATTCCACCATGTCGCGACAAGCCGCCATCGACCACGCCACCCGCTTTTTCGACGATGGCAGGTTCGAGCAGGACTTGGCGCGGCGCGTTTCGCTGCGCACCGAAAGCCAGGATAAGGCGCGCGGTGCCGAGCTGGCGCTCTATCTGGAGCGCGAGATGCAGCCCGCTTTCACCGCCATAGGGTTTTCCTGCACGATCCTGCGCGACCCGGCGGCGGATTTGCCGTTTCTGATCGCCGAACGTTTCGAGGGTGAAAATCTGCCGACCGTGCTGGGTTATGGCCACGGCGATGTGGTGCGCGGTCTTGACGACGGCTGGCCAGAAGGCCTTTCGCCTTTCGTGATGTCCGAGCGCAATGGCAGGTGGTACGGGCGCGGCACCGCCGACAACAAGGGGCAGCATTCGGTCAACATGGCGGCGCTGAAAGCGGTGCTGGAGACGCGTGGAAGACTTGGGTTCAACGCCAAATATCTGATCGAGATGGGCGAGGAGAGGGGTTCTCCCGGCTTGAGGGAAGTTTGCCGGGACTATAGCGAGCGGCTGAAAGCCGATCTTCTGATCGCCTCCGACGGCCCGCGCCTGAATGCGGAGCGGCCGACCGTTTTTCTCGGTGCGCGCGGCGGCATTACCTTTGATCTGGTGATCGAGGCGCGGGAAGGCGGCCATCATTCCGGCAATTGGGGCGGGGCGCTGTCCAATCCCGGCGTGCAGCTGGCGCATGCCATGGCAAGCCTCGTTGGCCCATCCGGGCAGATCCGCGTGCCCGAACTGGTGCCCGACGAACTGCCGCAGGCGGTGCGTGACGCGCTTGCCGATTGCGAGATCGATGGCGGCCCGGATGGTCCGAAAATCGATCCTGACTGGGGCGAGCCCGGCCTTTCCACCGCCGAGCGTGTGTTCGGCTGGTGTGCGCTGGAGGTGCTGGCCTTCGAGACCGGCAATCCGCGCGCGCCGGTCAATGCCATTCCGCCACGGGCATGGGCGCGGCTGCAATTGCGCTTCGTTGTCGGCATCGATCCGGAAGCGGTGCTGCCCGCCATCCGCCGCCATCTCGACCGGCAGGGGTTCAGCATGGTTCGGATCGTACCCGCCGGCGACGAGATTTTCCGCGCCACGCGGCTTGATCCGCAGGACCCATGGGTCGGCTTCACTCTGAGTTCCATGGCCCGCACGACGGGCAAGAAACCGGCACTTCTTCCCAATCTGGGTGGCTCGCTGCCCAACGATATCTTTGCCGATATACTGAAACTGCGCACCATCTGGGTGCCGCATTCTTATCCCGGCTGCTCGCAGCATGCGCCGAACGAACATCTGCCGAAAGAGATTGCCCGCGAAGCGCTTGCCATCATGGCCGGGCTTTACTGGGACCTCGGAGAGGGAGATACCCCTCCGCTTTAAGCTCCCATGACCAGCTTGAAGGCGATGGCCCACATGGTGAAGGCGATAACCCCTTCGAGGATGCGCCAGGCGGACGGCTTTTCGAAGATCGGGCGCAGCCAGCGCGCGCCGTAACCCAGCGAAAAGAAGAACAGCAGGGAGCCGGTGGCGGCACCCGCCGCGAAGGTTTTTTCAAAGCCGGGAAATTGCGTGGAGATGGTGCCGAGCAACACGACGGTATCGAGATAGACATGTGGGTTGAGAAAGGTCAGCGCCAGGCAAATGGCAAGCGTCTGCCAGAGGCTCGCCTCCCGCCTTTCCGCCACCGAAAGCACCTCCGACGAACGCAGGGCCGAATGTAGGCTTTTCGCGCCATACCAGATGAGAAACGCCGCACCGGCATACCGCATGATGGGATCGAGTGCCGGCATGACGGCGCTTATCCGCTGAAAACCGAAGACGCCGACGGTGATCAGCAGCGCATCGGAAATTGCGCAGGTGGCACAGACGGCAAAGACATGGGAGCGCGCCAGCCCCTGCTTTAGAACGAAAGCATTCTGCGCGCCGATGGCAACGATGAGGCTGAGACCCATCGTCAGGCCGGTGAAGAAGATCTGAATGTCCATGCTGGCTGCTGCCTTTTGTCTCTGCCTGTGCGGATGGATGATGCCACCGCTTCCAGACCGAGTGCTTTGATATTTCCCTCACATGGTTTAATCAAATTAAACAAACTCAGTTCAAGTAAGTAAAACTAATGACGGGCAAAAACTATGCGACAGGGCGATTTCATGTGCGGGCACCTCGCCTGACCCTCATTCCTGTGACAAGGACAGGAATGAGGGAAGAGGAGAGTGCTACTGCTACTGCCCGGACGCTTCCCGCCAACCACGCCCATATCAATCTTTACAAGGAGGCCTGTGATGCTGGACTATCCTTCCATGCGCGCCGTGGCGCTCGTGGCCCAGACTGGCAGCTTTGAGAAGGCGGCACAGGTGCTGTGTGTCACGCCCTCGGCCGTTTCCCAGCGTATCAAGCAGCTGGAGGAGCGCCTCGGCGTGGTGCTGATCGTGCGCGGTAATCCTTGCATGGCGACGGAAAAGGGCGAGTGGCTCTGCCGGCACATGGACCATGTCGGCATGCTGGAAACCGAACTGTTCCGGCAGCTTCCGGTTCTTTCGGAAGCGGGCGCGGCGGCAGAGCGTGTCACACTCAACATTGCCACCAATGCCGATAGTCTCGGCACATGGTTTCTCGACGCGGTTTCGAAATTCACCGGTGGCAGCGACTATCTCGTCAACATCGCGGTGGACGATCAGGACCATACGGTGGAATGGCTGCGCGGGGGCAGGGTGCTCGCCGCCGTCACCGCCCATGCCAAGCCTGTGCAGGGCTGCCGGGTCTTGGCTCTCGGTGTGCTCAGATATCACGCCACCGCCAGCCCGGCTTTCATGGCGCGCCATTTCTCCGATGGCGTCACGCCCGCCACGCTTGCCCGCGCGCCGGGGCTTACCTTCAACCAGAAGGACAGGCTGCAGGCCAGCTGGATCAAAAAAGCGCTGGGTGAGGATATATCCTATCCCACCCACTGGCTGCCCTCGACCGACGGTTTCGTGAAGGCAAGTCTTGCCGGCATGGGCTGGGGCCTTAACCCGGTGCAGCTGGTGGGAGAGCACCTTGAGGCGGGGCGGCTTGTGGAAGTCGTTCCCGGCACGCCGCTCGATATCCCGCTTTACTGGCAGGTCAATCGGCTCGCCGCTGAACGCCTCGGCACGCTCACCGCCCATGTGGTGGAAACAGCACGGGCGGCGCTTCTTTCCTGAGGCAGATCAAATAGTCTGCCATTCGCTCCAGTTCAACACGCGCGGAATCTGCGGTTTTGCTTCGCCGCCAAGAAACGCGATATATTCAAGCGAGTGGCCGTCGGGATCCTTGAAATAGACGCTGGCTGCCGGCATCCATGGAAAGACGACGGGCTCGTCGATCTCCTTTTCGCCGTCAAAACCGAGCGGCGTTACGCCGTTCCGGCGTAGATAGTCCGGTGCGGCGAGAAGCTGATCAAAATCGACGCTGAAGGCGATGTGCAGTCTCATATTGATGGGTGCGGACTGGATGGACCATAGGCCAAGCATCGAATGCCCACGTTCGCCGGTCCAGAAGAACGCCACATTCCGTTCAGGGAATCGTTGTGCCAGCTCCAGGCCGACAACATTACGATAAAACTCAACCGAGCGTTCCAGGTTCGAAACCGTCAAATGCGTCTCGAACAATGCTTTTACTTTCACCATTTCCTGTCCTCAATTGCCTTAGCGCTGCGCCTTTCGGGCATTCGCTTTCTTGCAACCGGACTGTGCAACCTCAACCATGATTGAGGTCAAGCGCCAAATGTGGATTTTTCTAAAGCCGAGTGCAGGCAGCAATCTGGAGGGAAAAACGCCTTCAGCATTATGAGCCAAGGTTGCCAAGCCGTCACCGCCGGGCCGCATCCCCCGGGCCATCCCGCAACGACGCATCCGCAACCTTTTGCGTCGTGACGGTCAAAGGCGCGGCTTCCTTCATCTTCTTGGCGATGGAACGGATGACGCGGGTTGCTTCGGCTGAGAGCGAGCGTGGGCGGGTGAGTGCCGGCATGGCAGGTGCAGCGGTGGCGGATGCGGCAGCGACCTGGGCCGAAGGCTGCGGGCGCGCGCCTGTCGGCAGCGGGTTCTGGATGCCGGGAATGGGGCGCAGCTCCATGCCTTGATGGGCGTAGTCCATAAGCCGCTTGAAGGTCATGGCGGGAAGCGCGCCGCCGGTCATGTTGTTCATCGGCGTGAAATCGTCGTTTCCGAACCAGACCGCCGTGGTGTAATTGCCGGTGAAGCCCACATACCAGGCGTCGCGGTAAGCCTGCGATGTGCCGGTCTTGCCGCCGGAAACGATGCCGTTTTCAAGCGCGCCGCGCCGGGCCGTTCCCATCACGGGAATGGTGACAAGCATCTGGTTCATCTTCGAATTGGCCTCTTCGGAAAGCACCCGCTTGGCGGGTTCCTCGTCACGGCCGAAATCGTAGAGAACCTTGCCCTCGTAATCCAGCACCTGCTCGATGCCGTGGCGGCGCGATTGCATGCCATCGGCCGGGAACACGGCATAGGCCGTCGCCTGGTCGAGAACCGTCAGTTCCGATGTGCCGAGCGGAATGGTCTTGTCGCTGCGCAGTGGCGTGGCGACGCCCATCGCCTTGGCGGTGTCGACGATCACCTGCGTGCCGAGCACGTCTTTGGCGAGACGCACCGGCACGGTGTTGTAGGATTTGGCAAGCGCCACCTGCAACGTCACCTTGCCGGCGTAGGAGCGGCCATAATTCTGCGGAGACCAGCCGCGCCAGGTCACGGGCGCGTCGGAAATCAGCGTCTCCGGCTTCATGCCCTTTTCCATGGCGGCCGAGTAGGTATAGACCTTGAAGGAGGATCCCGGCTGGCGCAGCGCCGCCGTCGCGCGGTTGAACTGGCTTTCGCCGTAGTCACGCCCGCCGACCATGGCGCGCAACGCGCCGCCGTTCTCGATCATCACCATCGCGCCCTGCTTGACGCGGTAGCCCTCGCCATACTCGCGCAGCTCCATTTCCATCGCCTGCTCGGCTGCCTGTTGCAGCCCCGTATCGATGGTGGTGCGCACGACGACGGTATGGTCCTTGAACCTGCCCTGCGCCGCCAGCCGCTGTACCTCGTCAAACGCCCAGTCGAGGAAATAATCCGGGGCCTTCACATCGGCGCGGTCAATGACGGTGGCTGGATTGCGCCGCGCGCCGATCACCTGACCCTCGGTCATCAGCCCGCTCTGCACCAGGTTGGAAAGCACGGTGTTGGCGCGCGCACGTGCGGCGGGCAGGTTGACATGCGGTGCGTATTTGGCCGGCGCCTTGAACAGGCCGGCGAGGATGGCGGATTCGGCAAGCGTGACATCGGTCAGGTTCTTGCCGAAGTAAAATTGCGCCGCCGCTGCTGCCCCGAACGTGCCGCCGCCCATATAGGCGCGGTCGAGATAAAGGCTGAGGATTTCCTTCTTCGACATGTTGGCCTCGAGCCACAGGGCGAGGAAGGCTTCCTTGATCTTGCGCTCAAGCGAGCGCTCATTGGTAAGGAACAGGTTCTTGGCAAGCTGCTGCGTCAGCGTCGAGCCGCCCTGCACGACGCCGCCGGCGCGGGCATTCTCGCTCATGGCGCGTGCAAGGCCAATGAAATCGATGCCGAAATGGTCGAAGAAACGCCTGTCTTCGGTGGCCAGAACCGCCTTGATGAAATGATCCGGCATCTGGTCGATCGGGACGGAATCCTCATGGATGATGCCGCGATGGCCGATGGTGTTGCCGTAACGGTCAAGGAAGGTCACGGCAAAATCACCGCGATAACGCCAGTCCTTCTTGGTCTCCTCAAAGGCGGGCATGGCAAGCGCCAGAAGAACGACACAGCCGGCCGTTCCGAAGGTCAGCGCGTCGCATGTCAGGTTGACGAGAAGCTTCTTCCAGCCGCGCACATGCAGTTTGCGCGAGGCAATGGTGACGTCTTCCCAGAAATCCACCAGCCTTGCCGCAGCCGTCCACAGGCCGGAGTCGATAAAGCTATCGATTCTCAGCAGGATGTGCCGCTTTTTGCGACCGTTTTTATCGTCTTTTTCTTCCTGCACCTGGCGATGTTTTCCTGTTCAACGCAACGCGGATTGTCGATGTTTCTGCGCTTCATCCAATTCCGGACGCAAAACCATGACATGGTTCTGCTGGAATTGCTTGACGCGGCGGCCTCTCGCGGGTCAATGACCCTTTGCCACTCGCCAAAATGCTAAAATATCGTACAAACCAGCCCTTGGCGATACGATATTAAGGATTAGGGATCGGTTAAACCTTGCCCTCCAAGAGATCAAAATGGAACGGAAATGTTAACGATGAATGACGCGCCGTTCTGGAAAACCAAATCACTGGAAGAGATGAGTGGCCAGGAATGGGAAAGCCTGTGCGACGGCTGCGGCCTGTGCTGTCTGAACAAGCTGGAAGATTGGGACACCGGCGAAGTGGTGTTCACGTCGGTCCGCTGTCAGCTGCTCGACGGTGAAAGCTGTCGGTGCTCCGACTATGAGAACCGCCGCGCCACCGTGCCGGACTGTATCCAGCTTGATTTGAAAAAGGTGCACGAAATCGGCTGGCTGCCGCCCACCTGCGCCTACGCGCTGGTACGCGATGGCAAGGATCTGTACTGGTGGCACTATCTCGTCTCCGGCGACGTGAACACGGTGCATCAGGCCGGCATTTCCGCGCGCGGCCGCACCGTCAACGAGCTGGACGTGGAGGTTGACGATTTCGAGGATTATGTGGTGGACTGGCCGCTCACAGTGGGTGAGACGGCGGGCGAAAAAGAGAATAGCTGACGGAAGTCGCCAATTTTCGTGTTGGTCCTATTCCTGCCCCATCGTTTTCTTAAGGCATGTTTCGGAAGAACGGCATGCCTGAAACAAGGGCCGCCGTTCATCCATTCCGGCATATGATCCGCAGAATGCGGACGAGGGACATCAAAACGCATGCGCTATCGGCTGCCCGCCATCGTTCTTTCGTGCATTGCCCTTCAGGGTATTCTGCCGCTTTCCGCCTCCGCCCAGCAATCGCAGGCTTTTGAATGCACACTGGTCACCTCCATCGAGACCGGCGCTGTCATCAACCAGCAGGGCGCCTGCGATCAGCGCGTGGCGCCGGCCTCCACCTTCAAGGTGCCGTTGGCTCTGATCGGTTATGACGCCGGCATCCTGCTGGATGACAAGACCCCCTCATGGGACTGGAAACCCGGCACGGAAGCCCGCGCGCAGGACCGCAAGACGGTTGATCCGACCATATGGGAGCAGGATTCGGTGCTGTGGTATTCGCGCGAACTCACCCGCCGCCTCGGCCCGGAAAAATTCGCCGCCTATGTCAAACGGCTGGGTTACGGCAATGCCGATGTCTCGGGTGAGCCCGGCAAGAATAACGGTCTCACCCATTCCTGGCTCGGTGCTTCCCTGACCGTTTCCCCGGTCGAGCAGGTGGGCTTCATCCGCCGCCTTCTGGCCGGAAATCTGCCGGTTTCGCGCGACGCGCAGGCAAAGACGCGGGCGATCGTGCCGGTGTTCGATGCGCCGGAGAGCTGGAGCGTGCACGGCAAGACCGGCACAGGCTTCATGCGCGACGAAAAAGGCAACCCCGACCGAAGCCGCCCCTTCGGCTGGTTCGTTGGCTGGGCGGAGCGCGAAGGCCAGCACATCGTCTTCGCAAGGCTTCGCGTTGCCGACAAGCCGTCGAGTGAACCGCTCGGCCCCGCAGTGCGCGACGCCTTCCTGCGCGATATTGCCCGGCTGGCAGTGCACAGATGATTACACGGCTGACCAGCCCCAAGGAAAAGCGGACATGGCGGACGCCTCCAACGATGTGATCAAGCTCTACACCGACCATGGGGTTGATTTCGACAGGCTGCGCGGTCGCTCCCTCGCCGAAAAACCCTGGCTGGATCGGTTCACGTCGCTTTTGCCGCAGGGCGGATCCATCCTCGATATCGGCTGCGGTTCAGGCGAGCCGATTGCCGGCTACTTCATCGGCAACGGATATGACGTGACCGGCATCGATACGTCATATCCCCTGATAGAAATTTGCCGCACCAGATTTCCGGAAAAGCGCTGGGTGGTGGCCGATATGCGTGAACTCGAATTGAGTTGCCGCTTCGACGGGTTGATTGCCTGGCATAGTTTTTTCCATCTGAAAGCCGACGATCAGCGCCGCATGTTCGGTATTTTCCGGCAGCACGCCAATGACGGCGCCGCACTGATGTTCACGGCCGGGCCGGGACACGGGGAAGCGACGGGGACCCTTCAGGGAAAACCGCTTTACCATGCCAGCCTCGCTCGCGAAGAATATGAAAGCCTGCTTGCCGCGCACGGGTTTCGACTTCTCGACCACATCGTCAACGATCCCGATTGCGGTGGGGCGACGATTTATCTCGCCAGACGTGTGGCGGCGTAATCATCGAATTCAGAGCCCTGCCAGGCACTCACGATTGTGCGTGCGATAAAAAATGTCGTTATCCCTTGACCTTCCCATAATGGGAATCCTTACATAGTAGCCATAAACGGGCGAAAGTCGCCCCGAGGGAAGTGGCATTATGAATATCGGACAGGCTTCGGATGCATCCGGCGTTTCCGCCAAGATGATCCGTTATTACGAGCAGATCGGCCTCATCACCCCTGCCGCCCGCACCGGCAACAACTACCGGGTCTATGGCGAGCAGGACGTGCATAATCTCCGCTTTATCAAGCGGGCACGCACGCTTGGCTTCTCGCTGGAGGAGACCGAAACGCTCCTGAAACTCTGGCAGGACAAGAGCCGCGAGAGTTCGGCGGTGAAGGACATTGCGCTCGGCCATATCGCCGATCTCGAGCAGAAGATTGCCGAGATGAAGGGCATGGTGAAGACGCTGTCCCACCTTGCCCATTGCTGCGGCGGCGACCACCGGCCGGATTGCCCGATCCTCGATGATCTAGCGGCCGGCGTCGAAAAGGCCGCCCACAAGCCTGCGAAGGCCCACTGACGGCCGCATCCCGCCCCGCCGCCAGTCCCTAAACCTCGTCGAACGCACCGCCTTCGCGCGAGGGATTGCGGTCGATCACGCGCTCTTCCGCGTCATCGGGAAGGGCCTCGTCGCTTTCCTGATAGGGGTCGTCCTCGCTCTCGGCCTCTTCTTCCTCGATTTCATGTTCGATGGACTGCGGAATTTCTCCCTTTGCCGGAAGGGCGTCGATATCGAGATCGAGCAGTTCCTCGTCCATGGCGTCTTCGTTGAGAGGTGTGATTTTCTTGCGGTCCATGGTGGTATCCTTTCTGTCTGGTCATTGCGCAAACGACCGGGGAGGCAGAGGGTTCCTGATGCCTGCAAGTTCGCTCGAGCGGAATAGGTGAAAAGGCGCCTTGACCTCAATGGTGCTTGAGGTTCTAGTTTGCCCGCCGTATCGCAAGAATGGAAAGGATACGGCTTTGACGAGTATGGAAATGACGGAGAAAAATAGCTGGTCGGAATTGCTTGGTGGGGCGAACCTCTCGCTTCTGACCGTCATTTCCTCCGGTATCGGCCTGCATGCCTTCAACCAGTTTGCAGTAGTCACGGCCCTGCCGGTCGCGGTGCGCGAGATTGGCGGCGCGGCCTTCTATAGCTGGGCCTACAGCCTCTATTTCGTCGGTTCCGTGGCAGGCGGTGTCACCGCCGTTCTGTTTCGCGAGCGTTTTGGCGCACGCAGCGTTCTATTCCTGTGCTGCCTTATCTTTTCCTTCGGCTCCGTCATGTCGGCGCTCGCTGACAGCTTTTTATGGGTCGTCATCGGCCGGGCGTTGCAGGGACTTGCCGATGGCCTGATCGTGGCCGTGTGTTACAGCCTCATACCTGCCGGCTTTCGCTCGGCTCTACTGCCGAAGGTCTTTGCCATCGAGGCGGCCATCTGGGCGGTGGCGTCCTTCGTCGGGCCGCTCACCGGCGGGTTTGCCACGGAGCACATCTCCTGGCGCGCCACATTCCTGTTGTCTGCGCCGCTGATCGTGCTGCTGCTGGCCTATACGGCGATTGCGGTCTCGGCGGAACGGTCGGTCGCGACCTCGCGCAAGCCGATGGTGCCGCTGCTCCTTTGCCTTGTTGGCGCATTGGCTTTCTCCGCACCCTCCGCCTTTGAGGATGCCGGTCTGCGCATCATGTCGCTGCTGGTTGGTGCGGCCCTGTTGTGGGCATCGCTGAAGGCGGGCATCCAGCCTTCCACTGGCCTGTTCCCCAGGGATTCCTTCCGGTTGAAAACGGTACTTGGCAGCGGTTTCTGGGTGCTGTTCCTGATGTCCTATGCCCACGCACTCGGCAGCGTCTATCTCGCTTATGTCGCCATCAATCTTTGGCACCATGAGCCGACCTTCGCCGGTTTTATCGTCGTGACGATGCCGCTTGCCTGGAGCTTCGTGGCAATGCTGATCGGCAGCCTGCGTTCGGGCCGCCTGCGGCAGCTTTGCCTGCATTACGGACCCTACCAGATGGTGCCGGGCTGTGCGCTGCTCGGGCTTGGGCTGGCGACGGGGAACTGGCCGGAAATGCTGATCGGGCAGATATTGATCGGTTCAGCTTTCGGCATGTCCTGGGCAGGCATCAGCCAGGCGGCCATGGAAGCCGCGCCGGAAGAGGAGCGCAAGATGACGGGCGCGCTGCTGCCTACGGTCGCGACGCTGGGTGCCGCGGCCGGTGCGGGTGCAAGCGGCACCGTTGCTGCCGCGAGCGATCTCGTTCTGCAGATCGATCGTGCGGATGTGACGATGCCGATGCTCTATCTCTATGGGCTGGGTGTCATCGTCTCGCTTCTGGCGATCCTGACAACCCGCGGCTTGCGAAGCGGACAGCGCTGACGCCTCTGCGGCGTGTGTGCGGTTAAGACTGCGTGGTGGCGATGGTGATCGCCGCCAGATACACCACGAAAGCCATGATCGCGACTGCGCCAATAATGATGACGACACCCTTGCCCGCGCGTTTTTTCTCGGTCTTGTTTTCGTTGGCTTCTGTCGGAAACAGGATGGGATCGCGGGAATCGCTGATTTTTGTCATGCCGTTTCTCCTTTGAGCGGTTGCTGCTTATCAACAGCAGATCCGCCAAAAGGTTCCTCACGGACGCAGCGCCCAGCTGGTGGCGTGCACTACAGCCCCCGGTGCTGCCTTGAGGAGCGCTGAACGCACGGGCTCGAAACCCTCTATGCGTTTTGTCCCCACATACCGGCCGCGGTTGGCGAACACTTCGATGGATCCGTAGTCCAGAAAGACGCGGATGTGCGAGGCCCTTGCCCCTCTGGCGATATAGTGCGGCGAGGGGCCATCGCGCCCGTCATCATGGCGGATCCACAGGCCCGTTTCATCGGCGATGAGGCCCAGTGTGACCACGGGATGATCGAGCACCAACTCGAACGGTGTGCCGGGCGAAGCAAGCTCGATCAGCATCTCCACCGCACCGTTGATGAAGGTGACGCGCTCCCCGGCCGCCAACCGCGTGCGATCGACAATATGGCTTCGCAGGCTTTCCGCCGCACCGATTGGCGGGGTCAGTAGCTCGCCGTTCGAATAGTGGATCCGGCGCGGCAGCGTCATGGATGTCGGGAAATCGATCTCCGGATTGGCATCCGCCCAATTGGCGAGCCAGCCGATGCCGATGATGCTGTCGCCATCCAGAAACGCCTGGAAGGCGTAATTGTCGGTGCCGAAATCCAGCTCCTGCCCAAATTCCTTGGTGAAGACCTTGCCGTCGAACCAGCCGACATCGGCCATGGTCAGGTTCTTGCGGCCGGTTTCAGGGTCTTCTGAATGCATCAGCCCATAGACCAGAACCCAGCGCGTGGATCGGGCATTGGCCGGGCCGTCGAGCGGCAGAAGGCAGGGGCATTCAATGGCAGTGGTCTTGTAGCGCGTTTCCACCCAAAGCTTGCCCACATAGGTCCAGCCTGACGCCGCCGTCGGGTCCAGCGTCTCGTAAAGCAGGATGACGCCGCCACCGTCGCTCTGACTTCCGAGCAGCATTTTCCAAAGTCCATCCGGGCCGCGAAAGACGTAAGGATCGCGGAAATCCGGCGTCAGCCCCTGTCCGTCCGGGCGATGGCCGAGAATGACTTCGGCCTGTCCGGCCATGATGAGATCGGAAGAAGTGGCGGTGAGCTGGATCTGCTGTTCGGGAATGCGATCCTGCACCTGCTCGGTGAAGAACACGCGGATGCCCGAACCTTCGACCAAAGGAATTGTCGAGCCGGAATAAGCGCCGCCGCGCTTGTCCGGCCGCGTCGTCAGGTCCTCGGAAGGGAAGAGGAAGATCGGCAGATGCCTCCAGCGGAGGTAATCGGAGGAAACCGCGTGGCCCCAATGCATGGTGTTCCAGCGCAGCCCGTGTGAATAATGCTGGTAGAACAGATGCGGCCGTCCTTCGAACCGGCCAAAGCCGTTCGGATCGTTCATCCAGCCGAAGGGCGGGCGGAAGTGGTAGCTGTCAGGCAGTTCCGGTGCGGCATTGTCCGGCTTGGTATGGACGACGGTTATGCCGGTTTCCAGCACGTCGGCGGCAGTGAACCAGTAGATGACGGAAACGGCGGTCGTGACAGTATCGTAGCTCAGTTCCACATGGCCGCCGCCGAAGACCTGATAGATTCTAAATCCGAACTCTTCCGTGTTGAGGCTTGAAACCTCAGCGAATTTTCCATTCGCATTGGAAAAGGAGACGGCGCCGGGTTCCGCCGGTTTTTTCGCCTTCAGCCACACATGGAAAGTGGCGTTAACAGGCAGATCGGTGTGCAGGATGCGGATTGCGCTTTCCGGCTCGGCGGCTACGGCTTCAACGACGGTCATTCCCGTTCCTTTCGTTGCGGCTACTTTGGTTCAGGAAACGCAACGAATGGGACGAAAGAAAGTTCAACCGCCAGAGGTTTCGCCGTCGCCAGCCTCGTATTTGCCATCCAGCTCGAACAGCAGCCCGTCTGGATGATAGAAGGTGCGGCCTTCGCCGGAGAAGTAAGCCGCAACGATCTGGTTGGTCAGCCGCGAGCCGAAACCCGTACGCGTCGGCGTCCTGACCGCAGGTCCGTCCGTCTCGCGCCAGCGCAGTTCGAAGCGGTCATCCTCGTCCAGCGTCCAAAAGATTTCGATTTTGCCGCTCTCGTTAGAAAGTGCGCCATATTTCATCGCGTTGGTGGCCAGTTCATAAATGGCCAGAGACAGGCCCAGCGCCTGTTGCGGCGCGATTTCCATGTCCGGTCCGGAAATCGTTACGCGCGCCTTGTCGTCGAGATGCGGATAAACGGACTCGCGGACAAGCGCGGAGATGCTGGCACCCTTTCCCGAAGCATGAATGAGGTTCTGGGCGTTGCCGAGTGCTGCGATACGTCTTTTGATGGTGTCGCGCGCATCCTCAAGCGTCTGCGAATGGCGCAGGGTGGCGCTGACGACCGCCGTGGTGATCGCCATCGTATTCTTGACCCGGTGGACGAGTTCGCGCCGCAGAAGATCCTCCCGGCTGCGGCTCTGCACCGCTCCGGTCGTGTCGACGGCTATGTCTATCAGCCCTGCGATCTTGCCCTGGTCGTCGTAAAGCGGGCTGTAGGAAAAGGTCCAGTAGGTGTCTTCGGGGTAGCCGTTGCGGTCCATGACGAGATGCATGTCCTCGGCGAACGTGCCCTTGCCGGAGAGTGCCTGATCAACGAAGGGTTTCACATCGTTCCAGACATCGGACCAGATGATGTGAAACGGCTTGCCGAGCGCACCCTCTTCCTTCAGCCCGAGAAACGGGCGGTAGGCGTCGTTGTAGACGATGTTGAGGTCAGGCCCCCAGAACAGACAGATTGCATGGCCTTGCTTGAGGATCATCTGCACGGTGGTTTTGAGTGATACCGGCCATGTCTCTATCGGCCCCGTGCTTGTCGACGCCCAGTCGAAGCGGCGGATGGCCTCGCCCATTTCACTGTCGTCATAGGGGAACTCTGGCACGAATTTATCCTGCTTGCATTGCGGCTCATTCATTGGATGTTTGTATGTTCAAATATACCTGTAGTTCAAATTGATTTTTCCAAACTTCGCTGCGGCTTCCCGTAATTGTGGCTATTCACCCCTCGCAACCGGGCGGAAAAAGGGCCATATCAGGTAAAAGCAGGGAGTTTACCCGTGATCACATTCGACAATTCCTATGCCCGCCTGCCGGAAAGGTTCAGCGCCGCCGTCTTGCCAACGCCGGTGAAGGCGCCACGCCTCATCGCCTTCAATCGGGCGCTGGCAGACGAGCTTCTTCTCGACGTCTCAGGCCTCGACGACGACAGGCTGGCGGCGATCTTTTCCGGCAATGTGGTACCGCAAGGGGCCGAGCCGCTGGCGATGGCCTATGCCGGCCACCAGTTCGGCGGTTTCGTGCCGCAGCTCGGCGATGGTCGTGCCATTCTTCTCGGTGAAGTCATCGACAAACACGGCAAACGTCGGGATATCCAGCTGAAGGGCTCCGGCCCGACGCCGTTTTCGCGAAGGGGCGACGGGCGCGCGGCGCTCGGCCCGGTGCTACGCGAATATATCGTCTCCGAGGCAATGTTCGCGCTCGGCGTTCCCGCGACAAGGGCGCTCGCCGCCGTCCTGTCCGGTGACAGGGTGCAGCGCGAGGTGGGTCTGCCGGGCGGGGTTTTCACCCGTGTTGCGGCAAGCCATATCAGGGTCGGCACCTTCCAGTTCTTCGCCGCGCGCGAGGATGATGAGGGGATCAGAAATCTCGCGGATTATGTGATTGACCGCCACTATCCCGAAGTGAAAAACGCGGACAATCCCTATCTCGCCCTGTTGCAGGGCATCGCTCAGAGGCAGTGCGAACTCATCGCCCGCTGGATGATGGTTGGCTTCATCCACGGCGTGATGAATACCGACAATATGGCGATCTCCGGCGAGACGATAGACTTCGGTCCATGCGCCTTCCTTGACGAATACAATTCTAACAAGGTGTTCTCCTCCATCGACGCACAGGGGCGCTACGCCTTCAACAATCAGCCGGGCATCGCCCAATGGAACATTGCAAGGCTGGCGGAATGCCTGTTGCCGCGGCTTGACCCTCAAGTGGAGAAAGCAGCCGAACTCGCAAACGCCGTGCTCGCTGATTTCGCCGCCGCGTTTCCCAAGCGCTGGCTTGCCGGCATGCGCGAAAAGCTTGGGCTGACGGGCGAAGAGGAGGGCGATATCGAGCTGGTGCAGGCGCTTCTTTCGCTGATGCAGGCATCGGAAGCCGATTATACGCTGACCTTCCGGCGTCTTTCTCACGCGGTAGAGGGCGATGCCGAGCCGTTTCGCGGCATGTTCATCGATATCGCGGCGGCGGATGCATGGCTGGCGCGCTGGCGGGAGCGGGCCGGGCGGGAAGAAGTCTCTGCCTCCGAGAGGTCGCGGGCGATGCTCGCCGTCAACCCGGCCATCATTCCCCGCAACCACCGCATCGAGGAACTGATCGAGGCGGCGGTGGAAGACGGCGATTTCGAACCGTTCCACGCCATGCTGGCGGCGATTGCCACGCCATTTGAGGAACGGCCGGACAATTTCGTCTACATGCAGCCGCCGATGAGCGATGAGAAGGTGTTTCGGACCTTTTGCGGGACGTGATTTGGGAGAGGCATTCCGCCGCTCGTCGTCATGCTCGGGCCTGTCCCGAGCATCTGCGACCTATCGATTTCGTGAGACGTTAGATCCTCGGGACAAGCCCGAGGATGACAGTGTCGGGGCCGATTGCTCCCCTTAACTCACCCAACCCGGGCCAGCGGCTCATGCGCGCCGTAATATCTTCCAAACCGGTTTTCCAGGAATTTCGGCAGGGCCACTTCTTCCTGCCGGACAAACCCCTTCTGCGGCAGGGCGCCTTCCGCAAGCAGGTCGAGAACCGTGCAGATACCGGCTGCGGTGGTGATCTGGATTGCGCTCATCATCCGGCCGGAAACGGGGCCGGCATAGACCTTGTTGGCATAGGTTTCCTGCAGGAACCGGCCGTTGCGGGTGCCGCAGACGGTAACGAAGACAATGACCACGTCCTGCATGGTGCCGGGCAGGGCGTTTTCGAACAGGTCCTTCAGCACATCGCGGCGGTTGCGCAGGTTGAGGTCGTTCAAAAGCGCCTTCATGATTGCGACATGGCCGGGATAACGGATGGTGCGGTAATTCATCGTCCGCACCTTGCCTTCCAGCGTCGCACATAGCGTGCCGAGGCCGCCCGAGGTGTTGAAGGCCTCATATGTCACGCCGTCGAGCGAGAACTCTTCGCGCTCTTCCAGCGCCGGAACGGCGGTGAGGCGGCCTTCGACGATGGCTTCGCAGGGCTCGATATACTCGTTGATCAGCCCGTCCGTGCTCCAGGTAAGGTTGTAGTTGAGCGCATTGGACGGATATTGCGGCAGCGCGCCGACACGCATGCGCACGCTGTCCAGCTTGTCGAACCGGGCGGCAAGATCTGCGGCGACGATGGAGATGAAACCGGGGGCGAGGCCGCATTGTGGAATGAGCGCGGTCTCAGCCGTTTCCGCCAGTGCCTTGACCTTGCGGGTGGATTCGACGTCTTCAGTCAGATCGAGATAATGCGTGCCGACTGTAACCGCAGCTTCCGCAATGCCCGCCGTCAGGTGGAAGGGCGCAGCGGAAAGCACGGCGAACTTGCCTTTCAACAGCGCTTCCAGCGCCGGACGGTCGCCAATGTCGACGATTTCAGTGTCGACACGCTCATGCGCCGGCACATTCGTCAGCTGGTCTGCCGAGCGATCGGCAACCGTGATGCGATAATCGCCGGTGACAGCCAGCATCCAGGCGATGGCTGAACCGATATTGCCCGCGCCGATGACGACGATGTTTTTCATGTTTTTGTTCCCCGCAGTAAATTCATATGCCTCTGCGCACCGGATGCGCTTCATAGACAGAATGCCAGCTTTTTTGGACGATTCGCAGCTTCACTATGCGCGGATAGCGGGTTAATATTGGACAATTAGACGACAGGATTGGTCATTATGACGATTGCCGACAAGGACCGGGCGCTGCTCGCCCTGCTTTCCGAAAACGCCCGCATGCCGGTGGCGGAACTGGCCCGCAAACTCGGCCTTTCGCGCACCACCGTGCAGGCTCGCATCGAGCGGCTCGAGGCCGAAGGGGTGATCGCCGGTTATGGCCTGAGACTTTCGGAAAGCTATCTTTCCGGGCTGGTGCGCGCCCATGTGCTGATCACCATCGGGCCAAAGGCGCTGCCCGGCGTGACGGCGGCGCTCACTGCCATCAAGGAGGTGACAACGCTGCATTCGGTCAGCGGCACTTTCGACCTGATCGCCATTCTGGCAGCACCTTCCATTCTCGACCTTGACCGGTTGATCGACAGGATCGGCGCGCTGGACGGCGTGGAACGCACGCTATCGTCGATCATTCTTTCCACGCGGATTTCGCGGTAGGCGTTGGAGGGTTTGGCAGGCGAAAGGCGGACGAGTGCGCGCAATGCTCTCGTCCCCCCTCATTCCTTTGACAAGCACAGAAATCAGGAAGGTGGGGGCTTGCCTTACCCTAACCCACCCCTCTCGTCATAAGCCTTCTGCGCCGCCAGCACCGCGTCCATATTGCCCTCCGCCCAGTGGGCCAGTGCCGCAACCGTGTCGGTCAGCGTGCGCCCGAGCGGCGTCAGGGAATATTCGACCGTGACCGGCACCGTCGGAAAGACCTGCCGCGAAATCAGGCCGTCGCGCTCGAGCTTTTTCAGCGTCTGAGACAGAACCTTCTGCGAAATGCCCTTGATTTCCCGCCGCAGCAGGTTGAAGCGCACCGCGTCCACCCGCAGCTTGTCGAGGATCAGCAGCGCCCATTTGTCAGCGATCCTGTCCAGCACCATGCGTGTGGGGCAGCGATCCTCGTAAACGTCATAGACATGTTCCATGGGTCTCATCCCGCTCTGAAAAGCCCGGGTCGGTTTCCTTGAGGATACCAGATAACCGGAAAGTGCTCTCTTTTCCTGATTTCGAATACGCAGTACGTATGTTTTCGAAACATGGTTTCTACTAGATACTACGGAGATTTGAGATGACTGGCAAGATACTCGTAATCGGTTCCACCGGCACCATCGGCACGCCGCTGGTAAAGGCGCTTCTGGCCAAGGGCGAAAGCGTGAAAGCGGCCTCGCGCACCGGCAAGGCAGCCGAAGGCGCGGAAGGGGTGCGCTTCGATTACACCGACGCCTCGACCTACACGGATGCCTTCGATGGCGTCGATCGTCTGTTTCTGATCCTGGCTGGCGGGCGTCTGGATGCAATCGACGCGCTGACGCCGGTTGTCGAGGAAGCTGCCCGCCGCAATGTGAAGATCGTGTTCCTCAGCGTCTTCGGCGTCGATGCCGACGATTCCATTCCCTATCGCCAGGTGGAACTGAAGATCATCGCTTCCGGCGCGCCTTACGTCATTCTGCGCCCCAACTGGTTTGCCGATAATTTCCACACCTACTGGAAGGCCGGCATCGAACACGGCCAGATCGCCGTTCCGGCAGGCGAAGGCAAGTCGAGCTTCATCGACGTGCGCGATATCGCCGACAGTGCAGCGTCAGCGCTGACCTCGACGGATTTCGACAATAAGGCGTTCAACCTGACCGGGCCGAAGGCTTTGAGTTACGGCGAGGCGGCCGCGATCATCTCGCAGGCCATCGGCAAGCCGGTCGGCTATAGCGCGGTTTCGGACGATGTTTTCATCGGCATTCTGACCGGCGCTGGCGTTCCGAAGGATTACGCCGCCTTCCTCGCGTCGATCTTCTATCCGGTGCGCGAAGGCTGGACGTCGGCGGTCACCGGTGATGTCGAGACTTTGACCGGCCACGCACCGCGCTCGCTGGAAACCTATGTGGCCGACCATGTGGCCGCGCTGAAGGATTGACGCTCAGAAACGACACGCCCGTCGCGTCACGCCGGATCGGTGGAGCCGCGGCGGGCCTTGAACAACATCTTCAGCCGCTGGATATCATCCGCATTCCAGCCCTGCGGTGCGGTTACCTCCATCCACGCATCGATATAGTGCTCCGGCGCGTAGACATGGCCGTAACCGATCGGCGCCGTGGTGGCGGCGGCAACATCAAGACCGAGCTGCAGCAGGGTCACGACCGGGAACCAGCGGAAGGATGTGGAGACGTCAGGGCCGTGATGAACCATCCATTGCGGTCGCCGGTAAAGCGATGCGGCCTCGAAGAAGGTGATCGGGTCGCTGGCATATTGCAGATAGACGATGCGCATCGGGCCCCACTTCGCATCAGGCATATGCGCAGTGGTATATTGGTTGGCGAAGCGGATGACCGAGGAATCGCGGAAACGCGGCAGCCATTCCGGCGTACCCGCCACACGCCCATTGGTGGCCATGCGCCATGTGGGGCTGGAAAAGGGCGGACCGCTCCACAGCGCACCCTGGAACGGGTCCGAGAGCACATCGTAAAGATCGGATGATTTCTGCGAGTTCAGCGAACCGAGGCTCAGCCCGTGCAGATAGAGTTTCGGGCGCGTCTCCTTCGGCAGGGTGGTCCAGTAACCGTAGACGGCCTGAAACAGCGCGCGCGCCGTTTCCACACCGTAATCTGGTTCGGTCAGAAGCGCGATCCAGCTGGAAAGATAGGAATATTGCACGGCAACGCTGGCGATATCGCCGTCATGCAGATATTCGACCGTATCAAGCGCTTCCGGATCGATCCAGCCGGTGCCGGTGGGAATGACGACCAGCAACACCTTGCGCTCGAACCCGCCAACCCGCTTCAGCTCTTCCAGCGCAAGTGCTGCCCTTTCCTCGGGCGTTGCCGCAGAATTCAGGCCTGCATAGACCCTGAGCGGTTCCCTGGCCGGGCGGTGGGTGAAGGCGGAAATCTCCTGTGCCTCCGGCCCGCCGGCCACGAATTCGCGGCCTCTGCGGCCAAGCGATTCCCATGTCATCAGGGAAGCGCTGCTGCCGGTTTTGAGCGCATCGGAAGGGCGCGGTACATCCGGCTCGATCAGCGCATCCACCTGTTTCAGCGAGGAATCGGCAAACTTCAGGCCGATATCGAAGATCAGACCGTTCAGCAGCATCCATGACAGCACGATGGCGGCGGCTATACCGAGCACATTGGCGAGCCGGCGCGGCAGGAAGTGACGGCTGCGCACCGAGAAGAATCGCCGGATGAGCTGGAAAAGCCGTCCAGCGCCGATGAGGAGGGCGGAGACCAGCACCGAAACGCCGCCGGTCTTGGTGGGGTGGGCGCTGGGCAACGGATCGAGCTCCATCAGGATACGGATGGAATTCTGCCAGTCTTTCGCCTGCCAAAGAAACGCGATCGCCGTTATCGCGCTGGCAAGGGCGATGAGAAAGCGGATGCTGCGCCGGTTATGGCGCGAGGGGTGGGGCAATTCCAGATAGGTCCATATGGCGGTGAGCGCCACGCCGATCAGATAACCGATGGCAAAGGAAAATCCGCACAGCACACCCTGCATCAGCCATGTGCGCGGCAGAAGAGACGGCGTGAGCGAAGCGCAGAACAGAATAGTGCCAAAGACGATGCCGGTTGCCGAAAGACCCGCAAACAACCGCCCAACCCATTGTTTCAACAACTTGACTTGCCCCTTTTTCCCGCCGTCTGGCACGAGTGTAGTATGCGGTGGGCGAGGGTGCAAACCCTGTTAGCAGGATAAAAATCACAATTATAGGAAAATAATCCTTTACAGCGTGACGGTGGTTTGATAGGTTTAGGTCACAGTCGGAGATTTGCGGCTGAGCGGCAAAGGTCGGTTTAGCCGATGCTTTTTCCGCGACACGTCATTTCTCTCGCAGGTCCACCTCATGGCAAATATCCGCAATTGCGATCTGGCGCTCCACGGCGTCTGGCAGGAAAGCTGCGCCTATGGCGGCGAGGGCAGGCTGGAGGCCGCACCCGAGATAAAATCGCGGGCCGACAAGCTGGCTGCCGAAGATGCGGCGCGCAATGGCAATCTGCGGCAATTGCTGAACGAGCTGACGGTGGAGATGCGCGAACAGTTCTGCATGTACCGCAACCTGCGGCAGACAAGCGAAGCGGCATTTTTATCAACGGTGGAGGATGCCTCGGGCAAACAGGCGCGCGCCGACGTGAAGGCCGCAACGGATCAGCTTTCGCTGATTGTGCGCACACTGGAACGGATCGATGCCCTGCAACGGGTGCTGGCAGAAGAGAGGCAGGCTCTTGCCGGCGAGGACGAAGCCGATACCGAAGATTACGAAATGGCGGTGGCGCATTTTCTCAAACGCATCGACGAACTGGCAGAACAGAAATGCCGCGCGAGGCTGGAGGCCGATCTGGCTCGTAGTGCATCTACAGAAGCTGACACATGACGGATGTTTCGAGCGAACCCCAACTGCAAAAGCAGGTCTTCACCCTTCTGCGCGACTGGCGTTTCATCGGTAACCTGCCGCAACAGCCGCCTGAGGGTGACTGGCGGACGTGGCTTCTGATCGGCGGGCGCGGATCCGGCAAGACGCGCGCCGGGGCCGAATGGGTGCACAGGATTGCGTCCGCCGGCAAGCAATCTGATTTGCGCATCGCGCTTGTTGCGGAAACGCTGGGGGATGCCCGTGAGGTGATGATTGACGGCATTTCCGGAATCTGCCGTATCGCCCGCCGTTGCCGCCCCGCCTTCGAGGTATCGCGCCGGAGGGTTATCTGGCCAAACGGGGCCATGGCGCAGGTGTTTTCCTCTGAAGACCCAGAAAGCCTGCGCGGCCCGCAATTTCACATGGCTTGGGCCGATGAACTTGGAAAATGGAAATATCCGCAGGAAACATGGGACATGCTGCAATTTGGCCTGCGTCTGGGTGAGGCCCCACGGCAATTGGTGACGACGACGCCACGGCCCATTCCGCTCCTGAAGGCGCTTCTCGCCGACCCTTCGAGCCGGGTGGCCAAAATGCCGACGGCGATGAATGCGCAAAATCTCTCACCCGGTTTCCTGAAAGCCATGCACGACCGTTACGGCGGCACGCGGCTGGGGCGTCAGGAGATCGGCGGCGAACTGATTGATGAGCGCGAAGGCGCGCTATGGAAACGTGCCGATCTGGAAGCAATTGTGGAAACCGACCATGAGCCGCTGGCGCGGATCGTGGTCGCGGTAGACCCGCCCGCCGGTATCGGTGAAAATTCCTGCTGCGGCATCGTGGCGGCCGGGCTTGGCATATCAGGCAAGTTGGTCGTGCTTGCGGATTGTTCGGTGGAAGGTGAAACACCGGCCGGCTGGGCGCGGGCCGTTGTCGCTGCCGTTCGCCGTCATGAGGCCGACCGGGTGGCGGCGGAAGTCAATCAGGGCGGCGAGATGGTGCGGGCAATGTTGCAGAGCATAGACGCCAATCTGCCGCTGACCCTGGTGCGGGCAAGCCGGGGCAAGTTCACCCGCGCCGAGCCGGTGGCGGCACTCTACGAACAGGGCAGGGTACGCCACGCCGCACGGTTTGAAAAACTAACCGACCAGATGGCGGATTTCGGACCCGACGGTCTTTCATCCGGACGCTCGCCCGACCGGCTGGATGCGCTGGTCTGGGCAATAACGGCGTTGACGACGACTGTGGCGAGTGAGCCGAGGGTGCGCGGAATGTGATATAGGCGCTAATTGGCCCCATGAATGAGAGCCAATTGCCCATCTAGCCGATGCATATTGGTTCTTCTCCCCGGCGGGGAGAAGAAATCCGGGTCGCCGTTAACGCCCAAAATCGGACGTCTGGCAGATGCTACTTCTTCGGAGACTGCGCGGGTTTCGGCTGAGAACCGGTTTCGCGCATCTGGCGCCACTCGTTTTCAAGCCGGTCATAAACGGTCTGGGGGATTGTCGCTGTCATGGTGGCATTCCTCCTTGAATGGTCAACGCTGCGGAAGTGCGCGGTGAATGGAGTTAGCGCGCTAAGGTTCCGCAACTCAAGGAATTTTTTACCTCAAAGCCCCGGTCAGCGGATTAAAATCGATTAGGATTTTTTCAAATCGATTTAGTTCTGACGGCCGTCATGTGGAAAAAACAAAGGGTGATATCGCCCCCGATTTTCAGGAGCCGGCTGTGGCCTATGACGAGGCGCGATTCTTCGCGTCGGTGCGAATTTCCATCTACGGTGGTCGCCTGCGAGCTACACAGCTTGACGGGACGAAGACGATCCTGGCCGGCTTCGGCAAGGCCCTGCCGGGCGGTGATCCCCGCTGGTTCGCCTACATGCTGGCCACCACTTTTCACGAGACGGCTGCGACCATGCAGCCGGTGCGCGAGACATTGGCGGCAAACGATTCCGAGGCGATCGCAAGGCTGGACCGGGCCTTTGCGGCAGGCAGGCTGCCCATGGTGCGCAAACCCTATTGGCGGCCAGACGCCGAGGGCAAAAGCTGGCTCGGGCGCGGTTTCGTGCAACTGACGCATCGCCGCAATTACGAGGCCATGTCGCAGCTGACCGGTGTGGACCTTCTGGAGCGTCCCGAGCGCGCCATGGAACCGGATGTGGCAACCGCGATCCTCATCCACGGCATGGTATCCGGCAGCTTTACCGGCCGGAAGCTTGCCGATGTCTTCGAGGGCAAGCGTGAGGATTGGGAGGGTGCGCGCGCCATCATCAATGGCCTCGACCGGGCGCGGCTTGTCGGGGACTACGGCCGGGCATTTCATCGCGCCCTTTTGGCGGCGCGGATTGAACCGGCGCGGGCCAGATGATAACCCGTTAGCAAGGCCGCAAGGGCCATATTCGAATTTTGCATGACAGGTGACACCGTGATCCGCCATATCGTTTTTTTCACCGTTCCCGAGGAAAACCGCGACGCCGTGCGCAAGGGGCTCTCCGGCCTCACCGCCATACCGCATTCGCTGAAGCTGGAAATCGGCGAGAATGTGAAGAAGGACCAATGGGGTAATTCGGTCGATTTCATCGTCTATGGAGAGTTCGAAAACGAGGCGGCGCTCGCGGCCTACAAAGCCGACCCCGCTTATGATCTTTCGACGCGTACGGTGAAGCCGCTGCGCGAGACGCGGGTTGCCGCTGATTTCAACAGCGATACGGCAGTGAAAGCGCCAATCCGGTAAGTTTCGTCAAGACTCGGGCTCTCGATCCTCATTCCTGTGCTTGTCACAGGAATCCAGTCGACGCGCGTCTGCACGGCGAAACGAGTGCTTTCAGTCCAAAAACTTGGGCTGGCTGAATCCCTGTGACGAGCACAGGGATGAGGGCCTGGCGGGAAACTGAGCCCGCATTAAAACAAGGATAATTCCATGCGATTTCCGTTTTCCCTGCCGTGGCGGCGCCCGGCGGATGGCAGAGCCGTGCCTGAACGCAAGACAGCGGCGGGCGGCTTCATGGCGGTTGCGGCGCAGGGTGGGCAGGCATTCTGGACCGGCCGCTCCTATGCCGCACTCGCCCGCGAGGGCTTCATGAGAAACCCGATAGCGCACCGCGCCGCCCGCATGGTGGCAGAAGCCTCCGCATCGGTGAGCTGGCTGCTTTACGATGGCGATGAGGAGATCGGCGATCATCCGCTGCTCGCACTTCTAGGCAAGCCCAGCGCGCATATGGGCGGGCCGGACTTTTTCGAGACGCTGTATGGCCATCTGATGTTGGCTGGCAACGCCTATATCGAGCCGCTAGTGGTCGGCGAACGACTGCGCGAGCTGCATCTTCTGCGGCCGGACAGGGTGAGCATCATCGAAGGCGAGGATGGCTGGCCCCTGGGTTACGATTATCGTGCCGAGGGCCGCGCCATCAGGCGCATTGCCGCTGAACGTGACGGGCTGGGGCTGCTTCACCTCAAGCTTTTTCATCCGCTGGACGATCGGGCCGGGTTCGCTCCCCTTGCTTCGGCGGGCGCGGCTCTCGATCTGCACAATGCCGCGAGCCAGTGGAACAAACGTCTGCTCGACAATTCCGCTCGCCCTTCCGGTGCACTGGTCTATCAGCCGAAAGAGGGTGGCAATCTCTCCACCGAGCAATATGAGCGGCTGAAGCGCGAGCTGGAGGAAGGTTATCAGGGCGCGATGAATGCAGGCCGGCCGCTTCTTCTGGAAGGCGGTCTCGACTGGAAGGCCATGGGGCTTTCGCCGCGCGACATGGATTTTCTGGAAGCACGCAACGGTGCGGCACGCGACATCGCGCTTGCACTCGGCGTACCGCCGATGCTGATCGGCATTCCCGGCGACAATACCTATGCCAATTACCAGGAGGCAAACCGCGCTTTCTATCGTCTCACCGTGCTGCCGCTCGTCAACCGCACGGCGGCACGGCTCTGCGGCTGGCTGTCGCCGATTTTCGGCTCCGGGCTGCGGCTGGAACCGGATCTCGACAGGATCGCCGGTCTTGCCGGTGAGCGGGACGCTCTGTGGACAAGGATCGGCGCAGCGTCGTTTCTGACCGACGAGGAAAAGCGGGAGGCGGTGGGGTATTAGCCATTGTGCTTGAGCCACCGGGCTGCGTCTTCGACCAATTTCTGAACCAGCGGAATCGTTTTGTGAGGTTCGCCGTTCAAGCGATTCTGAAGACTCGCGAAATGGCGTTTTGAAACCGCACACCCGACCTGCGGGCGACGCGACGCGTCTGTCCGATTTTTCACATCCTAAACCGGAATGATTACCCATGTCTGAATTCGCCAATGAAGGCGGCATCTGGGCCGCCCGCATCACCGGTGCCGTCGCAGGCGCGGGTGTGTCGCTCGTCTACCTCCTGCCGAAAAGCAAACGCGAGGCGGCGAGCCGTTTCGTGACCGGCGTCTCCTGCGGCATGATCTTCGGCGGCCCAGTGGGCCTGTGGATCGTGCAGCAACTCGAGATTGCCGGCGCGCTTTCCGGCCGGGAAATCATGGTGGCGGGCTCTGCCGCTGCCAGCATGGTGGCCTGGTGGGGGCTTGGCCTGCTGGTGCGCGTGGCCGACCGTTACAACGCCCGTCCGCGCGCTTAGCCTCCACGCGGCACCCCCTTTTCACATCGCAGGAGTTTCCCATGCACGTCTATCGCGGGCCGCGCCCCGCCACGCGCAAATTCGCCAATCTGGAACTGCGCGGCATAGCTGGCGACGGCACGTTTTCCGGTTATGCCAGCGTCTTCGGCGAGGTCGATCTCGGCCGCGACGTGATCGAGCGCGGCGCTTTCCGCCGCTCCATCGAGGAACGCGGTGCGGGCGGTATCCGGATGCTCTACCAGCACGATCCGGCCGAGCCGATCGGCGCATGGCGCACCATCCGCGAGGATGAGCGCGGGCTTTACGTGGAAGGTGTTCTCGCCCCCGGCGTCGCCCGTTCGCGCGAGGTCCATTCGCTGATGAAGACAGGCGCGCTGGACGGGCTTTCGATCGGTTTTCGCACGGTACGGTCCAGCAAGGAGGGGCGCTCCGGCAAGGCGGCACGCTCTGGCGTCAGGCGCATTCTTGAGGCCGATCTCTGGGAAATCTCTGTGGTGACCTTTCCGATGCTGCCGTCCGCGCGGGTATCGGATGTCAAACACGCCCGCTTCTTCCGCGACCGCGAAACCGAGCTGGTGCGCACCATGCGCCGCGCGGCGCGTTCGCTTTTCGACACAGCCTTCAAACGCTGACTTCCTCCCAAACACTTCCGAAAACAAGGATGGCGACATGACAGACCAGATGACAAAACCGGCCGCAATGACGGTTGCGCCGCAGGTGAAGGCCGTGCCCGATACGATGACGGCGGCCTTCGACGAGTTCATGGAGGCCTTCGAGGCCTTCCGCGACACCAACGACCAGCGGCTTTCCGATATCGAACGCAAGATGGGGTCCGACGTCGTGACCCGCGACAAGCTCGACCGCATCGACAAGGCGCTCGATGACAACCGCAAGATCATGGATGATCTGGCGCTCAAGAAAGCGCGCCCGGCGCTCGGCCGCAAGCAGGCGCATTCCCTCGATACGGATGAGCACAAGGCCGCCTTCGAGGCCTATATCCGCCGGGGTGAGGAGGGCGCGCTGCGCGATCTGGAGGCCAAGGCCTTTGCCGGATCGACAGGCGTCGATGGTGGTTATCTGCTGCCCACCGAAACGGATGGCGAGATCGGCCGCCGCATGACGGCGATTTCACCGATCCGGTCGCTGGCGACCGTGCGGCAGGTTTCCACTGCCGTGCTGAAGAAGCCGTTTTCGCCGGGCGGATTTGCCACCGGCTGGGTTTCTGAAACGGCGGCTCGCCCCGAGACGACGACACCGAAGCTCTCCGAACTTTCCTTCCCGACCATGGAACTCTACGCCATGCCTGCCGCAACCCAGGGGTTGCTGGATGATGCGGCCGTGGATATCGAGGCCTGGATCGCCTCGGAAGTGGACATTGCCTTTGCCGAACAGGAGGCAGCGGCGTTCATCGCCGGCGACGGTACCAACAAACCGAAGGGTTTCCTCTCTTATACGGCCGTCGCCAATGACAGCTGGAGCTGGGGTAATATCGGTTATGTCGCCACCGGTGTTGCGGGTGGCTTCGCCTCCGCGGGGCCAATGGATGTGCTGCTGGATGCCGTCTATGGACTGAAGGCAGGCCACCGCCAGAACGGCAACTTCGTGATGAACCGCAAGACGCAAGGGGCGCTGCGCCGCTTCAAGGATACCAGCGGCGCCTATCTCTGGCATCCGCCCGCGGCCGCCGGGCAGCCCGCCTCGCTGATGGGCTTTCCGGTGATGGAGGCCGAAGACATGCCGAATGTCGCGGCAAACAGCTTCGCCATCGCTTTCGGTGATTTCCGCGCCGGTTACCTCGTGGTGGACCGCACCGGCGTACGCATCCTGCGCGATCCCTATTCGGCAAAACCCTATGTGCTGTTCTACACGACCAAGCGCGTGGGCGGCGGCGTGCAGAACTTCGAGGCGATCAAGCTGGTGAAGTTCGGGGTGAATTGACCACAATCTTCCCCGTCACCCCGGACCAAGTCGGGGGTGACGGCGTGCGGATGCTACATTTTCGCCAAACGCTTTCGGCCGGAATTCTTTCTGTCCCATATCCGGAGACCCCATGACCTATGCCCTCATTCATCCGCCGCAGGCGGAGCCGCTGACGCTTGCCGAGGTGAAGGCGCATTTGCGTCTCGACGGCGGCGACGAGGATGCGCTGCTGGCTGCGCTGATCCGTACCGCCCGCGAGCATCTGGAACGTACGACAGGACTTTGCCTGATACGCCAGACCTGGCGGCTCTATCTCGACCGGTGGCCGCCGAGTGGCATGATTCTGATTGGTAAGGGACCGGTGCAAACCATCGAAACGATTCTGGTTTTTGACGGTCGAGGGCGTGCGGCCGACATCACAGCCGCCGACAGATTGCTTGACGGCGAGGCGCGCCCGGCGCGGCTGTGGCTGCGCGACCCGCCAGCCCCCGGACGGGTGATGAACGGCATCGAGATCGACTTCATTGCCGGTTACGGTGAGGCGGGAACCGATGTGCCCGATACGCTGAAACGCGCCATGCTGATGCATGTGGCCCAGATGTTCGCCTTCCGCGGTGCCGTTGCTCTGGAAAATCAACCCGCAGCGGTTCCGGCCGGTTACGAGCGGCTGGTGTCGCCGTTCTGCCGTGTGGGGCTCTGAGCCATGAACCTCGTTTTTCTCGACCCCGGCAAGCTTACGGCGCGGTTGGAGCTGGAGGTGCGCAGTGAGGTACCGGACGGGCAGGGTGGGGCCGCGGAAAGCTGGAGTTTCCTGCGTTCGCTCTGGGCGGCTATCGAACCTGTTTCGAATGCCTCGCATGAGCGGGCCTCGGCTGAGGGCGTAACAATCACCCACCGCGTCTGGCTGGTCTGGCGCAGCGACATTGCCGCCGGAATGCGCTTTCGCAAGGGACGGCGCATTCTGGCGATCCGGGCCGTGATGGATCCGGACGAGACCCGCCGTTTCATCGTCTGCCGCTGTGAGGAGGAAAGCCCGTGAGTGCCGCAAATGTGCTTCTACAGGCGATTTTCGCAAAACTTTCCGGCGACGCTGCTCTGATGGCGCTCATCCCCGGCGGTATCGTCGACCGGCTTTTGCCGCGCGCCATCCTGCCCCTGATCGTTATCGGCGAACTTGAAAGCCGCGATTACTCGACGGCGACGGAAAAGGCCGAAGAACATTTTCTGTCGCTGGACATCTGGAGCGATGCCAATGGCCGCAGGTGCGCGGGTGAGATTGCCGGGCGGGTGAAAACCCTGCTCGACGATGCCACCTTTCCACTTGTCGGTATCTCGCTCGTCAATCTGCAGCTTCTCTCCAGCCGTTCGCGGCGGGATCCGAAGACACGGAACTTCCTCGCAGAAATGCGTTTCAGGGCGGTAACGGAATAGGGTCGGTTCAGGAATTCTGTTTGCGCACGGTGCGCCAGAGCACGATCAGCAGCAGAAACGAAATGCTGATCAGCACGGCGGCGATGGTGAGCATGGCCGCCACCCCGCCGCGATCCAACGCCAGCGTGAAAATGACGGGCGCCACGGCAATGGCAAGGTTCTGCGGCAGGGAGATACGCGCGGCCTGAAGGCCATATTGTTCCGGTGAAAATACCGCGAGCGGCAACACCGCGCGACTGACGGTGAGCACGCCCGCGCCAAAGCCGAAGAAAATGATGAAGCCGATGAAAGCGGGCATGGCCGGGGCAAAAACGAGCAATAGCACGAAGGATGCGAGCAGCATACCTAAGCCGATCATGCAGGTGACGAAGGGATTGCCGTGTTTTCCAAGCAGAAAATCCAGCCCGCGCGCCATGATCGCAAGCACGCTGCGCACGGCTGCCAGTTGCACGGCGAGCGATTGCGATGCGCCGGCATGGACCAGCAGCAGAGGCAGGAGCGGCGAAAAGCCAAAGGCTGTGAAGGCGCTAAGCGTCGTCATTGCCGCCAGAAGCAGAAAGGCGCGCCGCGTATCGACAGGCGATGTCGAGACCGCAGCGCCTTTCGAAGTGCCCTGAGTATTGCTCGTCCTTCGTCCGGGAAGGACAAAAACATAGAGTGGGAGAAGCACGAATATCTGCAGACAGGCATATACCAAAAGGGTGCCGCGCCAGCCCAGGTGCTGATCTGCGACGGTGGTGACGGGCAGGAAAACCGCTGCCGAAAGTCCGGTAAACACCATCAGAAGCGTCAGCGACCGGCCACTTTCCGCGCCGACACGTTCCACCACAGCCGTATGGGCCGCCGTCGTCAGGCCGCAGGTCGCGGCCAGACCCATCACGACCCAGCCGAGGACGTAGCTTATCACGCCGCCCGCAAAGGCGAGCACGACAAAACCCGCCGTGAACAGCAACGAACCCGCCACAAGAACAGGGGCGGCACCACGGCGCACCAGCGTTCTTCCCAGAAGCGGGCCGCAGAGGGCGCTGATCGTCATCATGACGGTGAGACCGGCAAAAACGACCTCGTTTGCGATGGCCAGTTCCTGTCTGATGCGTGGCCCCAGTATGGCCAGCATGTCGAAACCGGTGCCCCAGCTGACGACCTGCCCAACCGCAAGCACGCCGATAAGGCGCGCGCGAGACGTGAAGGGGGTGGCATCAGACATGATGAAAATCGCGGGTGCGAGATGCGGGAATGCTTTTGGTAGCAGGCCAGTTGCGACCCGGCAACATCAAACGAGACGACATCAATCGAAACGAGAGGGAGAACACCATGGTGGCGCAGAAGGGCAAGGACCTGCTGCTGAAGTTCAACAACGCCGGCTCCTATGTGACCGTGGCGGGGCTCAGAACCAAGCGTCTGGCCTTCAACGCGCAGGCGGTCGATATTACCGACGGCGAAAGCGCCGGGCGCTGGCGCGAGCTTCTGGCCGGCGCCGGCGTGCAGCGGGCATCGCTGACGGCGTCGGGCATCTTCAAGGATCAGGCAAGCGATGCGCTGGTGCGTGGCGCATTTTTCGCCGGCTCCATTCCGGGCTGGCAGATCGTCATTCCTGACTTTGGCACGATCACCGGGCCGTTCCAGATCGTCGCGCTCGAATATTCCGGTCGCCACGATGGCGAAGTGCAATTCGAGACCGCGCTGGAATCGGCCGGTTTCCTTAATTTCGGAGCACTGTGATGCCGCAAGGGTTACGTTACGGGCGGGCGAACCGCCATCGCGGCGAGATCGAGGCGCTGATCGATGGCGAAAGGCGCGTTCTTTGCCTGACGCTCGGCGCTCTCGCCGAACTCGAAACCGCCTTTCAGGCCGATGATCTCACCGCGCTCGCCGAACGTTTCGCAGCCGGACGTATGAAGGCGACCGATATGATACGGGTGATCGGCGCAGGTCTGCGCGGCGCGGGCAACGTGTTTTCCGATGAGGACGTGGCCGCAGCCACGGTGGAAGGCGGCGTTGCCGGCCACGCCGCCATCGTCGCCGATCTCCTGACAGCCACCTTTGCCGGTTCGAGGGGCACGCCGCCGGACCCTTGAGTGCCGCAGCAGGTGAGGTGGGCGATCTGACGCCGCGTCCTTTTCCCTGGGAGGCGGTAATACACACCGGTTTCCACCTGCTGCGGCTTTCCTCCGAAACCTTCTGGCGGCTGACGCCAAGGGAATTCTTTGCCATGACCGGCGGCATCCGCCCCGCTTTCCACACCCTCGACCGCCCGGCGATGGATGCGATGATGCGACGGTTTCCGGATGGGTGAGTGTGGTTTGCTATTTTGGGGGACGGGCATCTTTCGTGAAAACGACCAGGCAATTCAAACATCTACGGTTCCGTTTTGAATCAGAAAGGCAAGCGTGATGGCAGGCGAAGTATCGATTGCGGACAGTCGCGAGGAAGCGGAAGCGCTCTCGGAGGTGATGGGTGATCTCGAACGGCGTTCCGAGCGGTTCGGGGCGGCGTTGACTTCTGCCATGCAGGCCGCGGTGACGGGCGGCAAGGGGTTGGATGACGTGTTGCGCGGGCTTGGCGAACGGCTCTCCGGCATTGCGCTTTCCGCCGGGCTGAAGCCGCTTGAGAACATGATCGGCAATGCTGTGGGCGGGCTTTTGAATGGCGGCGGTTCGCTGTTTGCCTTTGCCGATGGCGGGGTGCCGGGACGCAGTATCACGCCCTTTGCCGATGGCGGTGTGGTCGCAAGCCCGGCCTTCTTTCCGATGGGCGGCGGGCTTGGCCTGATGGGCGAAGCGGGTGCCGAGGCGATCCTGCCGCTGAAGCGTGGTTCGGATGGGGCGCTCGGTGTTGCCGCACCGGCGGGTGGCGGCGGCGCGCAGATCGTTTTCAATGTGACGGCGACGGATGCGGCGAGCTTCAGAAAAAGTGAAGGCCAGATCGCCGCCATGCTGGCGCGCAGCGTCGGGCGTGGCCAGCGCGGCCTGTGACGGATTGGACCTCCTCCCTGCAAGACCTCTGTGTCGAGCGTGACCCTTCCATCTTTCCCAGACTATCAAAACGAATCCAGGAACAACGACATGGCGGCATTTCATGAAGTGCGGTTTCCGCTGAGGCTGGCGCTTGGCGTGAGCGGCGGGCCGGTAAGGAGAACCGATATCGTCAACCTTTCCAATGGGCGGGAGAACCGCAACCAGCGTTGGAAGAATGCCAGACGCGCCTATGACGCAGGGTCGGGCATTCGCTCCGTTGCCGATCTTTACGAGGTGCTGTCCTTTTTCGAGGCGCGGCGCGGTGAACTCCATGGCTTTCGGTTTCGCGACCCGGTGGATTTCAAATCATGTCCGCCGGGCCAGACACCTGCTGCAAGCGACCAGAAGATTGGCACCGGTGACGGCACGACGACGGCTTTTCAGCTGGTGAAGACCTATGCCGATGCGGGCGGTTCTTTCACCCGGCGGGTGGAGAAGCCGGTCGAGGCTTCGGTCATCATCTCAGTCGATGGGGTGAAAGCCGTTTTGTCGGATTTTTCGGTCGACCATGTGACCGGTACGGTGACGTTTCGCGCCGGTAAGGCGCCGCCTGCCGGTGCCGCAATCCGGGCCGGTTTCGAATTCGACGTGCCGGTGCGATTTGCAATCGACCGCATCGACGTGAACCTTACCGCCTTCGAGGCGGGCCGCATTCCCTCCATTCCATTGATGGAAATCCTGCCATGAAGACCATTCCTGCCGTTTTGGCCGAACATCTGGCGGGCGAGGCCACGACCACCTGCCATTGCTGGAAAGTGACGCTGAAGGACGGCGAGGTCATCGGTTTTACAGACCATGACGGGACCCTTTCCTTCGCCGGTACTGCCTACCTGGCCGCAAGCGGTTTTGGTGCGAGTGACAGCGACAGCGAGGCCGGACTTGGCGCGAGTGCGGGCGAAGTGACGGGCGGCTTTTCCAGTGAGGCGATTTTCGAAAGCGATCTGGCCGCCGGACGTTTCGATGGTGCGCAGGTGGCGCTTTACCTCGTCAACTGGCAGGTGCCGGAACAGCATGTGCTGCTGAACATGCGCGAAATCGGCGAGGTGACACGGGCGGGCGGAGCGTTTCGTGCCGAGCTGCGCAGCATCGCCCATCGTCTTTCCCAGCCGCAGGGCAGGGTCTATGGGCGGCGCTGCGATGCCGCCCTTGGTGATCGGCGATGCGGCGTCGATCTCAAGCGATTTACCGGCACCGGCAGCGTTGCGGGCACGGACGCGGCGGGCAACCTGCTGGTGACAGGGCTGGACGCTTTCGCCGATGGTTTCTTCAGCCGTGGGAAATTGCAGTTTCTGAGCGGCCAACTTGCCGGCAAGGGTTTCGATCTCGACGGCCACGAGAAACGCGATGGCGGCACGCTTCTGTCCTTGTGGCTCGCTCCGGAGCAACCGCCGCAGCCGGGTGATGTTTTTTCCGTCATCGCCGGTTGCGACAAGAGTTTTGCGACCTGCAAGGCGAAATTCGCCAATTACCTGAACTTTCGTGGCTTTCCGCATCTGCCGGGGGCGGATTTCGCCTATTCCTACGCCAGCGGCGGCCAGACCCATGACGGCGAGGCGCTGTTTCCATGAGCAGTACCTCAGAAAAAGTGCTGGCGCTCGCGCAAGGCTGGATCGGCACGCCCTACCGGCATCAGGCGTCGTTGCAAGGCGTTGGCTGCGATTGCCTCGGCCTTGTCAGGGGCATCTGGCGCTCGCTTTACGGCGAGGAACCGGAACTGCCGCCGCCCTACGCACCAGATTGGGCCGAGCGGGGCGGCGAGGACCGGCTGCTGGAGGCCGCGACACGTTATTTTTCGGCGGTGCCTGATATGGAAGAGGCTATGCCGGGCGACCTGCTGCTGTTCCGCTGGCGGGCCGATGCAGCGGCGAAACATCTCGGCATCCTCGCCGGGCCGCAGCATTTCATCCATGCCTATGAACAGGTGGCAGTGGTGCGCTCGGCGCTGGTGCCCTGCTGGAAGCGACGTATTGCCGGCGTCTTCCGTTTTCCCGAACCCTGACATTTTTCGAGGCGACCATGGCGACCATTCTCTTTCAGGCGGCGGGTGCAGCACTCGGCGGCGTTTTCGGCCCCGTGGGTGCCATCATCGGCCGCGCGGCTGGCGCGCTGGCAGGCCATGCCGTCGACCGCGCGCTGCTTTCGAACGGGCGGACGGTGTCCGGCGCCCGGCTTTCCACAGCGCGTATTCCGGGTGCGGACGAAGGCGCTGCCATCAACCGGCTTTACGGCACGGCGAGGATCGGCGGTACGCTGATCTGGGCGACGCGCTTTGAGGAAAGCGTCGAGGTGACGCGTCGTGGCGGCAAGGGCAATCGCGGCCCGAAGGTCGAGACCTTCCGCTATTTCGCCAATCTCGCCGTCGGGCTGTGCGAGGGCGAGGCGGCCATGGTGCGGCGCGTCTGGGCCGATGGGCGGGAACTGGACCTGAGCGCCATCGAGATGCGCTTTTATCCCGGCAGCGAGACGCAATTACCGGATCCGCTGATCGAGGCAAAACAGGGCGCAGGCAATGCACCCGCCTTTCGCGGTTTGGCCTATGTGGTGTTCGAACGCCTGCCGCTTGACAGCTATGGCAACCGCATTCCGCTGATGCAGTTCGAGGTGGTGCGACCGGTCGGCCGGCTGGAAAAAGCCATCCGTGCCATCACCGTCATTCCCGGTGCGACGGAACACGGTTACGCCACGGCGCAGGTTTCGGAACGCACCGGCATGGGCGAAAGTCGCATCATGAACCGCAATTGCCTGACGGCCTTGACCGACTGGCAGGCCGCGATCGACGAATTGCAGGCGCTGTGCCCCAATCTGCAAAGCGTGGCGCTGGTGGTGAGCTGGTTCGGCACCGACATGCGCGCGGGCGAATGCCGCATTCTGCCGGGTGTGGAAGTGGCAGGTCGCGACAGGGAAAGTGCGGCATGGTCCGTCGCCGGTGTTTCGCGTGGGCAAGCGCATCTCGTCAGCCATCACGGCGGCGGCCCGGCGTATGGTGGCACGCCGGATGATCAAAGCGTTGTGCAGGCGATAGCCGACCTCAAGGCGCGTGGTCTGAAGGTCTGCCTTTATCCATTCGTGATGATGGATGTGCCAGCCGGCAACGGCCTGCCGGACCCCTACGGCAAAGGCGAGCAGGACGCCTATGGCTGGCGCGGACGCATCACCTGTTTTCCGGCACCGGGCCTGGCAGGTTCGCCCGACCGCAGTGCAGGCACGCGCACGGAGATTTCCACCTTGTGCAACCGCACTGAGGGGTATCGCCACATGGTGCTGCATTATGCGGCGCTGGTGGCGCAGGCGGGTGGGGTGGATGCCTTCCTGATCGGCTCGGAGCTGCGCGGGCTGACAAGCCTGCGCGACCATAACGACGCCTTTCCTTTCGTGGAGGAACTGGTGCGGCTGGCGGCGGATGTGCGCGCCGTTGTCGGGTCGGCAACGAAACTGACCTATGGCGCGGACTGGAGCGAATATTTCGGCTATCAGCCGGCGGACGGTTCCGGCGACGTGTTCTTCAATCTAGATCCGCTGTGGGCAAGCCCTGATATCGATGCCATCGGCATCGACAATTACATGCCGCTTTCCGAGTGGCGCGACGAGGATGCCACAAACGGCAATCCTGATGGTATGAGCGGCCCGGACGATGCTAGCGCCTTCCGTTATGCCATCACGGCGGGCGAGGGTTTCGACTGGTATTACGCCAGCGATGCCGACCGCGCGGCGCGGCGACGCAAGCCCATCACTGATGGTCTCAGGGGCAAGCCGTGGGTATTCCGCTACAAGGACCTGCGAAGCTGGTGGCAGAATGCCCATTTTGACCGGGTGCGCGGCGCGGAGAAGTTGACGCCAACCGCATGGGTGCCGGGGTCGAAACCGATCTGGTTCACCGAACTCGGCTGCCCGGCGGTGGACAAGAGTGCGACGCGCCCGAATGTCTTTCCCGATCCGAAATCGGCGGAAAACGCTTATCCCTATTTTTCCCGCAGAAGCCGCGCCGACAGCCAGCAGCGACGGTTTCTGGAGGCGCATCTCGACCATTGGAGGGGGAAGGGAGATGCGGCGATGGTGGATCCGAACCGCGTCTATATGTGGACCTGGGATGCGCGGCCGTTCCCCGCCTTTCCGCAGAACGGCGCGGCCTGGAGCGATGGGGCCAACTGGCGTACCGGCCATTGGCTAAACGGCCGGCTTGGGACTGCCACACTTGCCGATACCATCGCCGCGATCCTGACGGACCATGGATTTTCCGGCTTCGACGTCTCTGCCGTCAGTGGCGATCTGACGGGATATGTGCAGGGCGACGTGACCTCGGCCCGCAACCTCCTGGAGCCGTTGATGTCGGCGTTTCAGGTGGATGTGGCCGAGGACGGCGGAACCCTGCGCTTCCGCTCTCGCAATACGGCGGTTCTGCCAGTGCGTGACGCTGCCGTGCTGGCCGATCTGGACGACGAACCGCTGTGGTCGGAAAATCGCGGCCATGACAGCGATTTCGCCGCAGAGGCCGTGCTGACCTCGTTCAATCCGGCGCTGGACTACGAGCAGGCGAGCGTGCGTTCGCGCCGTATCGACAATGCCGGCAGCCGCGTCATGCGGCTCGACCTTAGCGCAGCACTCCCGGCGGAAACAGCGGAAGTCGCAGCTGAGGCCCTGTTGCGTGACAACAGGCAGGCGCGGCGCACGCTGCGTTTTGCGTTGCCGCCCGCAGATATCGCTCTGGAACCCGGCGATTGCATCCGTCTCCCGCAGAATGTGTTTTCGGAGGCTCCGGCAGGGAGGTTCCTGGTTAGCCGGATTGAGGACGGTACTGTACGGCAGGTGGAGGCGCGCGCCTTTTCCGCCGCATCCGCTGCTTTTTCGGGCGCTGTGGATGAGCGTCGTGTTGGCGGGGCAAACGGCGCGGAAGGTTTTGCCCCGGAGGTGCTGTTTCTCGACCTGCCGCGCCATGACGGCACGGCGTCTGAAAATTCGGCGCGGATTGCCGTTTTTGCACGGCCATGGCGGCCAATCGTCGTTTCGTCCTCCGCAGGCACGGAAGGCTACCGGCAGCGCGCCGTGCTTGACCGGCCCGCGATGATCGGCACGTTGGCCATGCCGCTGACATCAGGCCCCTCCGGCCGTTTCGACCGGCAAAACACCATCCTGATCGATCTGCCATCCGGCGAGCTTTCCTCGGCCACGGAGCTTTCGGTGCTGAACGGCGAGAACCGCATGGCGGTGAGGGCCGCAAACGGTGTTTGGGAGATCATCGCTTTCGCGCGCGCAGAGGAAATTGCGCCCGCGCGCTGGCGGCTTTCCGCTTTGTTGCGTGGGCTTGGCGGGACGGAAGATGCGTTGGCCATTGGCGCGCCGGTGGGCACCCCTGTCGTGGTGCTGGACGCGGCGGTGCAGCCGCTCGGTCTTGCCGCGACCGAACGCGGACGGCGGCTGAACTGGATCGCCGAGGCGGCGGGAATGGCGGGCGCCCCCGCCGGTCCTTTTGTCTTCGAGGGTGGCTTGCGGGCTGAAACGCCGCTTGCGCCAGTGCATCTTGCGGCTGAGCGGCGCAGGGACGGCATTTTGCTGCGCTGGGTGCGCCGAGGCCGGATGGAGGCCGATGGCTGGGACGCGAGCGAGATACCGCTGGAAGAGCCGTTCGAGCGTTACCGCGTGGAGGTGCTGGATCGCGAGGCCGTTCGACGCACGGCAGAGGTCTCCGAACCCTTCTGGCTGTACCCCAAAGCGGACGAACTCACAGATTTCCCGACCTTGCGGGATCACATTTCCGTGCGTGTCCGTCAGCTCGGCCGTGCGGTGCCTCTGGGAGTGGCGGCGCACGCCGTTCTCCCACTCTGACAACCACCTGAAAAACAACGCAAAGGACGAGATTATGGATAGTACCAAGGCATGGTATCAATCGCGCACTATCTGGGGCGCCCTGGTTGCGGTTTTCGCACCGCTTTTCAGCGTCGCTGGTCTTGATCTTCCCGCCGGCCTGCACGGCGAGCTGGCGGAGGGACTGGTGACCGTTGCGGGCGGAATTGGCGGCCTCGTCGCACTTTACGGCCGCCTTTCGGCAACACGTGCCATCCGTTGACGCCACTAGCGCCCATACCGTCCCCGCCGTGCGTCGTAGCGTCGGGGGCGGCATTCATTTGCCATTCAGACGCTTTGCGCTACATATTCGGTCACAATACGGTTCGAGACGCAGCCGATTTTTTTGGAAGATTTGTGCAATGGCATCACCTCTCATCATCGCGACGCTTGCAGCCGGGCTTTCCGGTTTCACGGCGCCCGAGGCTGATTTGCAGGGCCATTACATTCTGGCTGCAAGCGATTGCGGCGCGGCCGTTGCCCGCGTGGTGCGCGAAACCGGTGGTCAGCTTCTTTCGGTCTATCCCTCCGGTGACGGTCAGTCCTGTGTAGTTACCGTTCTCGTCCAGGGTAATGGCGAGCGCCCGCGCAAGGTAACGATGCGCGTGCCGATGTAGCCTTGCCCGCATCGCCGAAATATCGGAAAACAATCCGACACAGTTAGCATGACCGGCGACGCGCGCGCGGGCCGGGACGTAAGGAAAGGGCGGATAATGCGTATTCTCGTGGTTGAGGACGATGCCAATCTCAATCGTCAGCTGACCGACGCGCTGAAAGAAGCCGGTTATGTTGTCGATCAGGCATTTGACGGCGAGGAAGGCCATTATCTCGGCGATACCGAACCCTATGACGCGATCGTTCTCGATATCGGCCTGCCGCAGATGGACGGCATCACCGTCGTCGAGAAATGGCGCGCGGCGGGCAAGGCCATGCCGGTCCTCATTCTCACCGCCCGTGACCGCTGGAGCGACAAGGTGGCGGGCATCGATGCCGGTGCCGACGATTACGTGACCAAGCCCTTCCATGTGGAAGAAGTTCTTGCCCGCGTGCGTGCGCTCATCCGCCGCGCCGCTGGCCACGCTTCGTCCGAACTCGTCTGCGGACCGGTCAAGCTCGATACCAAATCCTCCAAGGCAACGGTCAACGGCGTGACGCTGAAGCTCACCTCGCATGAGTTCCGCCTGCTTTCCTATCTCATGCATCACATGGGCGAGGTCGTCTCGCGCACGGAGCTGGTCGAACATATGTACGATCAGGATTTCGACAGGGATTCCAACACGATCGAGGTGTTTGTCGGACGTTTGCGCAAGAAGCTCGGGGTTGATCTGATCGAGACCATCCGTGGCCTCGGTTACCGGATGCAAGCGCCGGCAGATGCGAAGTAGCTCTCTTACCGCCCGCGTTCTTCTTCTCGCCTCCGCCTGGTCGGCGCTGGCGCTGGTGGTCATTGCCGTCGTGATTTCGACGCTCTACCGGCAGGGCGTGGAGCGCAGCTTCACCGATCTTCTGCGGGCGCAGCTTTATAACGTCATTAATTCCGTGACGATTTCGAACGAGAATACGCTGGCCGGCAGCCCGCAGCTCGGCGATCTCCGGTTCTCGCAGCCCGATACCGGCTGGTACTGGGTGGTGGAGCCGCTCGGCAATTTCCAGACGGCACCGCTGGTCTCCTCTTCGCTCGGCGTCGCGTCCTTGCCGGTGCCGAGCATTATCGATGCTCCCTTCGATAACAGATACGAGCGTTTTTATGCCGTGACCGACGAGGCGGGCAACAAGGTCCGGGTGGCGGAAACGGAAGTCGTGCTGGATGGTGAAGGCCGTGCGGCGCGTTTCCGCGTTTCCGGCAACCTGAATGTCGTTGAAGACGATGTGCGCAATTTCTCCAACAGCCTTTATCTGGCGCTCGCCGTCTTCGGTGTCGGCAGTCTGGTCGTCAATGGCCTTGCGATTCTCTACAGTCTGCGGCCGCTCGATCAGGCCCGTCTGGCGCTCGGAAAGATCAGGGGCGGGGAGGCGGAAAGCCTCGAAGGCGAATTCCCGCGCGAGATCCAGCCATTGGCGAACGAAGTCAATGCGCTGATCGACAGCAACCGGCGCATTGTCGAGCGCGCCCGCATGCAGGTCGGCAATCTCGCACATTCGCTGAAAACGCCGATTGCCGTGCTTCTGAACGAGGCCCGCACGCTGGAGCCGCAGCATGGCGATCTGGTGCGCGCGCAGGCTGACGCCATGCAGGCGCAGGTGCAGTCTTATCTTTCGCGCGCCCGCATTGCCGCCCAGCGCGGCTCGATCCTTGCCCGTGTGGAAGCGGAGCCGGCGCTGGAACGGCTGGTGCGCGTCATGCGCCGCCTCAACCCCGACAAGCAGTTCGAGCTGAATTTCGAGCATCCGGGGGCGGTGCTGGGCATGGAACAGCAGGATCTGGAGGAGATCGTCGGCAATCTTCTCGAGAATGCCGCGCGTTTTGCACAGACCAAAGTCGTCGTCACGCTTGCGACCGGCACTCACCCGTCCTCCGACCCCGAAATGGGCCGGCGCTCATGGGTGGAGTTGATCGTGGAGGATGACGGGCCGGGGCTGGAGCCCGGGCAGATAAGCGAAGCGATGAAGCGCGGCAGGCGGCTGGACGAAAGCCGTCCTGGCACCGGCCTCGGATTGTCGATCGTTTCCGAAGTGGTGTCTGAGTACCATGGCCACTTTTCCCTCTCGCGCAGCGGGATAGGTGGCCTGAAAGCCGATCTGATTTTGCCTGGCCTCTCGAAAGAGCTTGCGTGAGGCAAGAAAAAAGGCAAGAAATTCAATGCCGATATATAACGCGCGGTGCGGTAAGGAAAAGAGGACAGGGTTTGGTTGACGTGTATGATGGCTGCCGCTCCGTGACGATGCGTTCGCTGGTGTCACGCCCGGCACTTCTCTCGATCCTGTGCGTATCGATGCTGAGCGCCTGCACCACCACGGGCACCCGCTCGGCCGGTGGCAGTCTGTTCGGCGGTTCGGCACAACCTTCAACGCCGTTCCTTGCCAACATGCAGGGCGGCATTGTCGGACGAAGCGGTCTGCAGCTCGAAAAGGGTGACCGCACCAAAGCGCTCGAGGCCGAATATCGCGCACTGGAAACCGCCCCGGTCGGTACGCCGGTGACATGGACCGGCGACGATGCCAGCGGCCAGGTGGTTGCCAATGCGCCCTATCAGGTGGGCAACCAGAATTGCCGGCAATATTCCCACACGCTGACTGTCGATGAAAAGGAAACCCGGGTTCGCGGTGCGGCCTGTCGCAATGCCGATGGCAGCTGGTCTCCTTTGACGTAAATCAAGGTCATGGACCTTTCCGAGTGACAGGAAGGGCTATAGCGATGCACCTGGATGCCGGGCGGTGCGGCGTGATGTCTCAAATTCGCGTCATCTCCGCGCTTCATGTTTCCATGTGCCGTGCATTCGAGTAATTGAGCCATATGTTCTGGATTGTCGTTGCGATATTGACGGCGGCTGTCGCCATCGTCCTGATGTACCCGCTGATGCGGAAGACCGAGGTGTCGCAGACGCGCCGCGAGGGCGAGGTTGCAGTCTATCGCGACCAGCTTGCCGAACTGGACCGCGAGCGTGCCGCTGGCCTGATCGGCGAGACGGAGGCGGAATATGCCCGCGCCGAAATCGGCCGCCGGCTGCTTGCCGCAGCCGATACCCGTCAAGACGCTGAAAGCAGCGCCCGACCGCTACGGCACAATCTCGCCGTAACCCTGATTACCGTTTTGCTGCCCGCACTTGGCCTCTGTCTTTACATCTGGAAGGGAAGTCCGGAAGTGCCGGACATGCCGCTCGAGGCACGTCTGGAGCAACCCGGTAACGACATGAACCTTCTGGTCGCCCGTGCCGAGCGGCACCTGGCCGAAAACCCCGACGACGGTGCAGGCTGGGATATCCTGGCGCCGATCTATTTCAAGACGATGCGGCTTGGCGATGCCGAGCTTGCCTATCGCAACGCGCTTCGTTTGCAAGGGCCGAGCACAGAACGGCTGACGGGACTTGGCGAAACACTGGTGGCGAGCAATGACGGCATCGTCATCGAGGCTGCGCGTGAGGCCTTTGCCGAAGCCGAGCGGCTGAAACCCGGCAATCCACGCGCCCGCTTTTATCTGGCGCTGTCGCTGGAGCAGGCGGGCAAGGCGCAGGAGGCGCGTGCGGCCTTTGCAGCACTGGCGGCGGATGCACCAGCCGGTGCGCCATGGTTGCCGCTGGTGCGGGAACATATCGCCAGAACCGGCGGCGAGGCAGCGCCCGGCCCGACCGCAGGCGACGTGGCGGCGGCGAAAGACATGACGCCCGCCGACCGGCAGGCGATGATCGAGGGCATGGTGGCGAGCCTCGACGCCAAGCTCAAGGAAAATCCCGGTGATTTCGAAGGCTGGATGCGCCTCGTGCGCGCCTACTCCGTCTTGAACAATGCAGCGAAGGCGGGCGAGGCACTGAGAGCCGGTTTGCAGGTTTTCCCGCCTGATGGCGAAGAGGGTAAGCAGCTTCTGGCGCTGGCGAAGGAATTGGGAGTTTCCGCCGGACCCGTTCGCATGGACGGGCAAGGGCGCGCGATGCCGCAGGGAGTGACGCAATGACCCGCAAACAGAAACGGCTCGCAATCATCGGCGGCGGCATGAGCTTCATCGTCGCGGCCGTGCTGCTCGTCATGTTCGCCTTCGGCCAGTCCATAGCCTATTTCTACATGCCGGCCGATCTGGAGAAGACGCCGGTCAATCCCGGCACCCGCATCCGCCTTGGTGGGCTGGTGGCGGAAGGCTCCGTCAAGCGCGGGGAGGGCCGCACGGTGAGCTTCACGGTGACTGACGGTGAAGCAAACGTGCCCGTCAGCTATACCGGCATTCTGCCCGATCTTTTCCGCGAGGGGCAGGGCGTGGTGACGGAAGGCGTTTTCGATGCCGCGACCCATGGCTTTGTTGCCGACAGCGTTCTGGCCAAGCATGACGAAAACTACATGCCGAAGGAAGTGGCCGACCGGCTGAAAGACAAGGGCCTGTGGCAGAACACCGGAGAGGGCGGGCAACCTTCCGGCGCAGCGCCTTCTCCTGCGGGGGCTTCAGCCGACAAGACCGGAGCGATAAAATGATCAATGAGATCGGCCACTACGTTCTGGTTCTGGCACTCGCCGTGGGGCTGATCGTCTCGACGCTGCCGGTGATCGGCGCGCGCCGCAACGACCGGGCGCTGATGGATATCGCCTCGCTCGGCTCCGTCGTGATGTTCCTGCTCGTGGCCTTGTCCTTTGCGGCGCTGACGCGGGCCTATGCGGTCTCGGATTTCTCCGTGCGCAACGTCTGGGAAAACTCCCATTCGCTGATGCCGATGCTCTACAAGTTGACCGGCGTCTGGGGCAACCATGAGGGCTCCATGCTGTTGTGGCTGCTGATCCTGGTGTTTTTCAGCGCGCTCGTTGCCGTCTTTGGTCGCAACCTGCCGGAAACGCTGAAAGCCAATGTGCTGTCCGTGCAGGCCTGGATTTCCGTCGCGTTCCTGCTGTTCATCCTGCTCACCTCCAATCCGTTCATGCGTCTGGAGCGGGTGCCGGCCGAAGGGCAGGACCTGAACCCTATCCTTCAGGACTTCGGCCTCGCCATACATCCGCCGCTGCTTTATCTCGGTTATGTCGGCTTTTCAGTCTGTTTCTCCTTCGCCGTCGCTGCACTTCTGGAGGGCCGGATCGATGCGGCCTGGGCGCGCTGGGTAAGGCCGTGGACGCTCGCCGCATGGACCTTCCTGACGGCAGGTATCTCCATGGGATCTTACTGGGCCTATTACGAACTCGGCTGGGGCGGCTGGTGGTTCTGGGATCCTGTTGAAAACGCCTCCTTCATGCCATGGCTTGCGGGCACCGCACTGCTGCATTCGGCACTCGTCATGGAAAAGCGCGAAGCGCTGAAAATCTGGACCGTGCTTCTGGCGATCATGACCTTCTCGCTGTCGCTGCTCGGCACCTTCCTCGTGCGCTCCGGCGTCTTGACCTCCGTGCACGCCTTCGCAACCGATCCGAGCCGCGGCATCTTCATTCTCGGCATCCTTACCGTTTTCATCGGCGGAGCTTTCGCGTTGTTCGCATGGCGTGCGCCCTCGCTGAAGGTGGGTGGATTGTTCGCGCCGATCTCACGCGAAGGGGCGCTGGTCCTCAACAATCTGATCCTGACGGTCTCGACCGCAACGGTACTGATCGGCACGCTCTATCCGCTCATTCTCGAAACGCTGACAGGCGAAAAAATCTCGGTCGGCGCGCCGTTCTTCAACCTCACCTTCGGCCTCCTGATGATCCCGGTCCTGATCGTCACGCCCTTCGGGCCGATGCTCGCCTGGAAGCGCGGCGATCTTCTCGGCGCTTTCCAGAGGCTTTATGTGGCGGCCGCCATTGCAGCCCTTGCCGGGCTGACGCTCTGGTACGTGGAGAACGGCGGCCCGGTGCTCGCCGCACTTGGCATCGCAGCCGGTTTCTGGCTGATCTTCGGGGCGCTTGCCGATCTCTGGTATCGGGCCAATTTCGGCAAACTGGCCTTCGGCATCGCTTTTCGACGCCTCAAGGGCCTGCCGCGTTCGGCCTTCGGCGCCGCACTTGCCCATATGGGGCTTGGCATCACCGTGCTTGGCATCGTCACCGTCACCACCTTCGAGACCGAAACCGTTCTTGAAATGAAGCAGGGCATGGAGGCGAAGGCGGGCGGCTACAGTCTCACCTTCGATGGCATCCGCCATGCCGTCGGCCCTAATTTTACCGAGGATCGCGGCCATTTCACCATACGCAAGGCGGGTGTGGAAGTAGCCGACGTCTGGTCCTCCAAGCGGCTCTACACCGCACGGCGAATGCCGACCACGGAAGCGGGCATTTTGACGTTCGGCCTCAGCCAGCTCTACGTCTCGCTCGGTGACCCGATGGCGGATGGCGGCATGGTAGTGCGCATCTGGTGGAAACCCTTCATCCTGTGCATCTGGGGCGGCACGCTGTTCATGATGGCCGGCGGTTTGATATCGCTCTCCGACAGGCGGTTGAGGGTGGGCGCACCGAGCCGCAAGGCGAAGCCGGCAAAAACGGCCGCGATGCCGGAGGCGGCGGAATGAGGGAGGTTGTGGCGGGGCTCACGCTCCTTCTCGTTCTCATGTTTACGTCATGGCCGGCCTTCGCCTTCAACCCGGACGAGGTGCTGAAAGACCCCGCACTGGAACAGCGCGCGCGCAATCTCACGTCTCAACTGCGCTGCATGGTCTGTCAGAACCAGTCGATCGATGACAGCAATGCCGAACTGGCACGGGACCTGCGCGTTCTGGTGCGGGACAGGCTGGTGGCAGGCGATAGCGATCAGGCTGTAGTCGACTACGTCGTGTCTCGTTATGGCGAATTCGTGCTGCTGAAACCGCGTTTCAGCCTGCGCACCGCACTTTTGTGGGGCGCGCCCATCGTTCTGGCGCTTGCGGGAATATTCGCCATCCTCGTTTTTTCGCGTCGGCGCGCCACCCAGGAGCGGCCGGAAAAACTGAGCGCGGACGAAGAAGAGAGAATTCGTAATCTCATTGAAAAATAACCGATTTTCATATCCGTCCTCGGTTCTTTTTCAACATTACGGTTTTTTCATTCGTCAGACACTTCGCTGTAAGGTGTCGCCTACTATATCTTCATCATCCACCGCTTCTCCCCCGGTCAAACGGGTTCCAGTCTGAATGAAGAAAGAAGGTACACCATGTCTCACTCGCAAAACGGACGCTCCTCGCTGAAGACGGTTCTGAAGGCAACGACCGTTGGCGGTCTTGCCGCGCTGATGCTTTCCACAGGCATCGCCGCACCGATCGTTCATTCCTTTGCCGCTCCGGTGGAGGTGACTGCGCCGCAGGTTCCGAGCTTCGCCAATGTGGTCGAGGCTGTTTCGCCCGCCGTCGTCTCCGTTCGCGTCCAGTCGAACGTGCAGCCCGCTTCCGATGATTCCAGCAACTTTTCCTTCAATTTCGGCGGCCGTGGTCTCGACCAGCTGCCGGACGACCATCCCCTGAAGCGCTTCTTCAAGGAATTCGGCGGCCCCAACCAGGACCGTCCCGACCGTGGTCCGAACCGTCACCGTGACGGCAAGGGTCCGCTGCGCCCCGTCGCTCAAGGATCCGGCTTCTTCATCTCCGAAGACGGTTATGTCGTCACCAACAACCACGTTGTCGATGACGGCTCCGCCTACACGGTGGTGATGAATGACGGTACCGAACTCGAAGCCAAGCTCGTTGGCCGTGATCCGCGTACCGATCTGGCGCTGCTGAAGGTCGATGTGAACCGCAAGTTCACCTATGTGCAGTTTGCCGACGATAGCAAGATTCGCGTCGGTGACTGGGTCGTAGCCGTCGGTAACCCCTTCGGCCTCGGCGGCACGGTAACCTCGGGCATCGTTTCCGCCCGTGGCCGCGATATCGGCTCCGGCCCCTATGACGATTACCTGCAGATCGACGCCGCCGTGAACCGCGGCAACTCCGGTGGTCCCGCCTTCAATCTCAACGGTGAAGTCGTTGGCATCAACACCGCGATCTTCTCGCCATCTGGCGGCAATGTCGGTATTGCTTTCGCCATCCCGTCGTCCGTTGCCAAGGACGTGATCGCCGACCTGCAAAAGGACGGCAAGGTCGAACGCGGCTGGCTCGGCGTGCAGATCCAGCCCGTCAGCAAGGACATTGCCGAGTCGCTTGGTCTTGCCGAAGCGAAGGGCGCGCTCGTCGTCTCGCCGCAGTCCGGTTCGCCGGGCGACAAGGCTGGCATCAAGCAGGGTGACATCATCACCGCCGTCAATGGCGACCCGGTCAAGGATGCCCGCGATCTGTCGCGCCGCATCGGCAGCATGACGCCAAACAGCAAGGTTGAAATCTCGCTCTGGCGCGGCGGCAAGTCGCAGTCGGTCACCGTGACGCTTGGCGATCTCGCAAGCGACGATGCCTCCAAGGCAACGCCGGGCCAGGAAAACGACAGTGGCAGCAAGCCTTCCAGCGCAAAGGTGCTGTCGAGCCTCGGCCTGACGGTTGCGCCCGCTGACGACGGCAACGGCCTTGCCATCACTGATGTCGATCCGGACAGCGACGCCGCTGCCCGTGGCCTGAAGACGGGTGAGAAGATCACCTCCGTCAACAACCAGCAGGTGGCTTCTGCCGCCGATATCGAGAAGGTTCTCGAGCAGGCGAAGAAGGACGGACGCTCCAAGGCGCTGTTCCAGATCCAGACGGACAGCGGCAGCCGCTTCATCGCACTGGATATCGACCAGGGTTGATAATCTGAGATGCGACGCCGGTTCTTCTTCGAGCCGGCGTCGCTCGGGACTGTGTCTCCCCTTGAGGGCGGGACAGAGTATGTGGAACGCGCGTGCCGCTTGTTTCTTCTCCGCTAGGGAGGAGGAGGTCGCGGCAGCGGGATCAAGGGCAAGGCCAGCGATAGACCGCGCCCTTGCCCCCTCATCCGACCCTTCGGGCCACCTTCCCCCCGCCGGGGAGAAGACAAGGACCCACAAAGCCGGTCCAGTCAGCACCGAGGAGGAAATCTCATGGAAAACAAGGTTCAGGAAATGTCCGTCGCATCTGTTTCCGGTTGTGCGGAAAAGGGCGAGGGCGCTATTGTCCCGCACATGAAGATTCTTGTTATTGAAGACGATCTCGAGGCTGCGGCCTATATGACCAAGGCGTTCCGGGAAGTCGGTATCGTTGCCGACCACGCGAGCGATGGTGAAAGCGGCCTGTTCATGGGCTGCGAGAATTCCTATGACGTGATGGTGATCGACCGCATGCTGCCGCGCCGCGACGGACTTTCCGTCATCAGCGAGCTGCGCCGGCGCGGCATCGAGACGCCGGTTCTCATTCTTTCGGCGCTTGGGCAGGTGGACGACCGCGTGACCGGCCTGCGTGCTGGCGGCGATGATTATCTGCCCAAACCCTATGCCTTTTCCGAACTTCTCGCCCGCATCGAAGTGCTGGGCCGCCGCAAGGGCAAACCCGAACAGGACATGGTCTACCGTGTCGGCGATCTCGAACTTGACCGGCTGTCCCATGATGTCCGGCGCGGCGGCAAGGAAATCCTGTTGCAGCCGCGTGAGTTCCGCCTGCTGGAATATCTCATGAAGAATGCCGGCCAGGTGGTGACCCGCACCATGCTTCTGGAAAACGTCTGGGATTATCATTTTGACCCGCAGACCAATGTCATCGACGTGCATGTGTCCCGCCTTCGTTCGAAGATCGAAAAGGACTTCGAAAAGCCGCTGCTGAAGACCATTCGCGGCGCGGGTTACATGATGAAGGACGAGGGCTGATTGGCGAAAATGGTCCGCCTCAGAATATTGTTCCGGTCAACAGCGGTGCGCCTTTCTGCGCTCTATATCCTGCTGTTTGCGCTCTGTGCAGCCTTCCTGGTCTTTTATGTCACCGCCCTTTCCGAACGGCTGCTGAACCAGCAGACGCGTGACGCGGTGCTGCAGGAAGTGTCGGATGTGCAGCGCATCTACAATCGCGGCGGCATCAACCCGCTGTTGCGGATGATGGAGCGCCGTGCCCGCCAGCCGGGGGCGAGCCTTTACATCATCGCCGGCCCCAATGGCGAAATCCTTGCAGGCAACGTCGCTTCCGTGCAGCCCGGCGTGTTTGACAAGGAGGGCTGGACGGGTTTCCCCTTCCGTTACGAACGTTATTCCGAAAGCGGCGACAGCGTGCAGCATATGGCGACCGCCAATGTCTTCATGCTGGACAACGGCCTGCGCATCCTGATCGGCCGCGATCTCGGCGAGCCCACCAAATTCCGGGCGCTGGTGCGCAATGCGCTGATGGTGGCGCTTGCCATCATGAGCGCCGGTGCGCTGCTCATCTGGTTCGGCATCGGCCGCAATGCCTTGAAACGCATCGACCGCATGTCGGCAGCGACCAAGAAGATCATGGCCGGCGATCTTTCGCAGCGCCTGCCGCAGGGCCGCTCCGGCGACGAGTTCGACCGGCTGTCCGGCTCGCTCAACGCCATGCTCGGCCGTATCGAAAAGCTGAACGAGGGCTTGCGGCAGGTGTCCGACAACATCGCCCACGACCTCAAGACACCGCTGACGCGGCTGCGCAACAAGGCAGCCGCCGCCTTGGATGACGACGACGAAACGAAACGGCGCGCGGCACTCGAAGGCATCATCGCCGAATCCGACCAGTTGATCCGCACCTTCAATGCATTGTTGATGATTTCCCGCGTCGAGGCCGGCTCCATCGCCGCCGAAATGACCGATGTGGACATGTCGGCAATCGCCGCCGACAGCGCCGAACTTTACGAACCGGTGGCCGAGGACGCGGGACTTACGCTTGAGGCCGAGATCGAACCCGGTCTTTCGGTGCAGGGCAACCGTGAGTTGATCGGCCAGGCGCTTTCAAACCTCATCGACAACGCCATGAAATATGCCTGCGAATGCGAGAGCGACAAAAAACTCATCGTGCGTCTGGTGAGCGAACCGGACGCCATCGTGCTGTCCGTCTCCGATAACGGCCCCGGCATCCCCGCCGACAAGCGCGGCGAGGTGCTGAAACGTTTCGTGCGGCTGGACGAAAGTCGCTCCAAACCCGGCACGGGGCTAGGCCTGTCGCTGGTGGAGGCCGTGATGGAATTGCACGGCGGATCGCTCGCGCTGTCGGACACCGACACTACAAATTCCGTCTGCCCGGGCCTGACCGTCTCGATGATCTTTCCCGTTTCGACCCAGTAAGCCGCGCTGTCCAACGCCGCCGACACCAGCACCGGCTGGTCACCGCTATTTGTGCGGAAATTCGTTCACCTCCGAGAAATAATCGTCTCTCGAGATTGAATTGAAAGATGATCGGAAGAATATCTTATAAGGTTCTACAGCTGCACTTTATGAGGGGATCGCATCGCGATCGGCAAAAGGACTTATGATCGATGGCAAACATGGCCCCCTTGGTCGGCGACCACCATGGACCGATCATTCTGTTCGATGCCGAATGTGTGCTGTGTTCGGTGAATGCGCAATTCGTACTGCGGCATGACAAGGCCGGATATTTCCGGCTGGCCTCCATGCAGGGAGCCGTCGGCACGGAAATCTACCGGCGGCACGGAATGGACCCCAAAAATCCGGTCAGCCTGCTCGTTGTCGATGGCGACAGGGTGCGACAGGATAGCGACGGCGTTCTTGCGATCTATGAGGCGCTTGGCATGCCCTGGCGGCTGCTTGGCATGTTGCGCATAATTCCCGCATTTCTGCGCGATCCCGTCTATCGTTTTGTCGCCCGCAATCGCTACCGTTGGTTCGGAAAACGTGCGCAATGCTGGGTGGCGCCGCCGGAATACAGGGACAGGATTCTCTGAACTTAGCGACGATCCTCCGCCCAGGGCAGGCGACAATTTCAGGCGGCGGGACAGACACGTGACGGCGTTGCGGAGATGGTTACGCATCCCCGCAACGCCACGTCGCCATCGGGTCAGAACGTATAAGCCACGCCCACCATCGCAAACGGCTGAATATCCTTTTTCGAAAGGGGGCTTTCCTTGGCATCGCCCAGCAGGAAGCCAACACCGCCGGCGCCGGTGATCGACCAGTTCTCGGTCATAAGGTAAGTGAGGGAGGCGCTGGCGTCGATGCGCTTGAAGCCTGCCTTGGCGTCATAGCGGCGCAGGCCGGAACGGGCGGATTGGGCCGAGGTGACGCCGAAATAGGATTTCATGTGCTTGTCGTCCGCCCAGGTGGCGGAGAGGTCCGCGCCAAGGATGAACTGGTCGACTTTGTGCGAAACGCTGGCGCCGACGGTTGCGGTCAACCCTTCGCTGCCGCTGATGGTCTTGTCCACTTTCGCATAGACCTCGAAGGGATCGATGCCATAAGCGATAACACCGCCGACCACGCCGCCCGCCTTGATGTCACCCATTCCGCGAAGATTTTTCTTGTCGTCCTTTTCCTTGCGCCCGGCTTCCCAGCCGCCCTTCACGCCCAGTCTGAAGCCGTTGCTGTTCAGCAGGTTGACGGTGACGCCACTGAAATCGATGCTCAGCGTATCTCCATACTCAACGGAAACCAGGGGAACCGCGCCTGCTTCCAGCTTGTCCGAGCCCTCATATTTGGGAGCGTAGGCAGCACCCACGCCAAGTGTGATTTTCCACTCACTGGAACTGCTGTAGCGGGCATTGTCGAAATTGCCCTGCGGTTCGGCGAACCTGTCCGATTTGCCGAGATCGGCAGCGAGGACGGGCGTGCAGACGGCATGCGCCAAGGGCAGCGCGGTCAGGCACAACGCCATTGCACGCAGGTTCTTTTGCCATTTCACTATAAAAATCTGTTTCATGATCATATCCGTTGCAGCATCAAGCGTTGCAAAACCTGGGAGTCGGGTTTCGTTGAGCAGGACGCTACGTGGGCATAATTGCGGAGACATTACGCGATATTGCCGGCCACGACTGAAATGGCGCTTCCGCAGGCCAGACCGCGGAAAAGATCGGCAAAAACGGTTTTCCTGATCGCAAAGCGCCACGCATTTGTTACAACGCGGAGTGTATGCGCCCGGAAGCTTCGACAATGCGTGGCGGCAGGACGATTTTGCGGGGAGCGATCCTTCCTGAGAATCAGGCACGGTCGAAGCGCAAGGATGGGTCGCTGGGGAGAGGGAGAGAGACAGTGACGAAACGGGAAACCGCTGAAAGGCGGCTGAGCGAGGTTCTGCCGGGAGTTATCCGCCCCTATACGCAGACGGAACTGAAATCCGTTCTCTCCACGCTGAAGGATATCGCCAAGGGCGAGCCAGCTGTGGCCGCGCTTCTTGCCGCCGAAAGCCCGCTGAAGGACTTCATCGCTGCGGCTTTCACGCTGTCGCCCTATCTGCGCGATATGGCCGCGGCGGACGAGGGACTGCTGACGCTCGCGATTTCGAAGCCGCTGGAGCCACTACTGGCCGATCTCGTCCGTGAAGCGCGCGATTGCTGGAAGCCGGGGCAAGAGGGCGGCGTGCCCGTCGAAAACGAGGTGATGTCGCGCTTGAGGATCGCCAAGCGTCGGCTTTCCTTCGTCGCAGCGCTTGCCGATCTTGCGCGCATCTTCACCGCCCGCGATACCACGCGCTGGCTGAGCGACATGGCGGATGCTTCGCTGTCGGCCGCCATCGACCACCTGCTGCTTGTCGGCCATGAGACCGGCAAGCTCAAACTGAAGAACGTGGCCGCGCCAAGCGAAGGTTCCGGCCTGATCGTGCTTGGCATGGGCAAGCTCGGCGCGCGCGAACTGAACTATTCCTCGGACATCGACGCAGTGGTGTTCTTTGAACCCTCTGCTGGCATTATCGATGATCCCTATGCTGCGACAGAGAATTTCGGCCGCATGATGCGCCGCCTCGTGCGTATCATGCAGGAACGCACGGCAGACGGTTACGTCTTCCGCACCGATTTGAGGCTCCGGCCAGACCCCGGCTCGACGCCGCTCGCTATTCCAGTGGAAGCGGCGCTGCTTTATTACGAGGGCAGGGGCCAAAACTGGGAACGCGCCGCCTATATCAAGGCGCGGCCGGTGGCCGGCGATCTTAAGGCCGGTGACAATTTCCTGCGCGAACTGACGCCTTTCATCTTCCGCAAATATCTCGATTACGCGGCGATTGCCGATATTCACTCCATCAAGCGGCAGATCCATGCGCATAAGGGCCATGGCGCGATTGCGGTTAAGGGCCATAACGTCAAGCTCGGACGCGGCGGCATCCGCGAGATCGAGTTCTTCGCGCAGACGCAGCAGCTGATTGCCGGCGGCCGTATGCCGGCGCTCAGGGTCCGCGCGACGCAGGAGGCGCTGGCGGCGCTCACCGAAGCGAAATGGATCGATGCCGAAACGCGCGATAGCCTGACGGACGCCTACTGGTTCCTGCGCGAGGTGGAACACCGCATTCAGATGGTGCGCGATGAGCAGACCCACGTGCTGCCCGACACCGAAACCGAACTGAAGCGCATTGCCTTCATGCTCGGTTTTGAAGATACCAAGGCGTTTTCCGAGAAGCTGGAAAAGGTGCTGCGGCTGGTGGAGCGCCGTTATTCGGCGCTGTTCGAACAGGAGACGAAACTCTCCGGTGAGGCAGGCAATCTGGTCTTCACGGGCCAGAAGGACGATCCAGATACGCTGAAAACCCTCTCAGCACTTGGTTTTCAGCGGCCGGAGGATATTTCCCGCGTCATACGCACCTGGCACAATGGCCGCTACCGGGCAACGCAATCGGTCGAGGCGCGCGAGCGGCTGACGGAGCTTACGCCGGATCTGCTGCGCGCCTTTGGCGAAAGCAAGCGGGCGGATGAGGCGCTGCTGCGCTTTGATAATTTCCTCTCCGGGCTACCGGCGGGCATCCAGCTCTTCTCGCTGCTCGGCAACAATCAGGCGCTGCTGTCGCTGCTGGTGACGATCATGTCGTCGGCCCCGCGCCTTGCCGAAATCATCGCCGCCCGCCCGCATGTTTTTGACGGCATGCTGGACCCGGCGCTGATGAGCGACGTGCCGACGCGCGAGTATCTTGCCCAGCGCATGGGCAATTTCCTCTCCAATGCCCGCCACTATGAGGATATTCTCGACCGGCTCCGTATTTTCGCCGCCGAGCAGCGCTTTCTCATCGGCGTGCGGCTGTTGACAGGCGCGATCCGTGGCGAGATCGCCGCCCGCGCCTTCACCCATCTTGCCGATCTGGTAATTGAAGCGGCCCTGAATGCCGTTCTCTCGGAGATGGAGACGGCACATGGGCCATATCCGGGCGGGCGCGTGGCCGTGATGGGCATGGGCAAGCTCGGCTCCTTCGAGCTGACCGCGGGTTCGGATGTCGACCTCATTCTCCTCTACGATTACAACGATGCCGCCCATGAATCGACCGGCGCAAAACCGCTCGATGTGGTGCGTTATTTCACTCGCGTCACCCAAAGGCTGATTGCCGCACTATCGGCGCCCACGGCCGAAGGCGTGCTTTACGAGGTGGACATGCGGCTTCGCCCCTCCGGCAACAAGGGGCCGGTGGCGACGCGCATTTCCGCCTTTGAGAAATACCAGCGCGAGGAAGCCTGGACCTGGGAACATATGGCGCTTTCCCGCGCTCGCCTGATCTGTGGCAAAGCCTCGCTGATGGAAGATGCGCGCGGCATCATCGCCTCGGTACTGTCCCAGAAGCGCGATGTGGCGAAAGTCTCAGCCGATGTGCTGGAAATGCGAAGCCTCATTGAACAGGAAAAGCCGCCGGAAAACATCTGGGATTTCAAGCTCATCAATGGTGGGCTGATCGACCTCGAATTCATCGCCCAATATCTGGCGCTGGTCGGTCCCGCCAGGGGTCTCCAGCCGCACGAACCGGGTCGCAACACGGCAGAGGCATTGCAGGTGCTGGCCGCCCCGGTGATGGAGCAGCAATCCTTCGACGACTGCATGGCGGCGACGGCGCTTTACACCGAGATATCGCAGATCGTGCGGCTGTGCATCGACGGTGCTTTCAATCCGAAGGAAGCGCCTGCCGGTCTTATCGATCTGGTTTGCCGGGCCGGGGATTGCCCGGATATTTCCACGCTGGAGGGCGAGGTGAAGCGGCTGGCGAAGGTTGTCAGGAAGGCGTTTGTGGCAACGGTGAAGAATGGCGGGTGATGGTGGGTATCGCGCGTTCTGCCTTCACTTACTGCAACGCAAGGGGCACAGCCCGATATTCCTCAATGCACCGTGCCACAGCACCCTGCCGCATGCGGGATGATAATCGTCACCACCGTGCCTCTGCCTTCGCAGGAGCGGATTTTCATCGTGCCGCCATGCAGCCTGACGAGCGAGCGCGAGATGGCGAGCCCGAGGCCTGAGCCGCCCTGGCTTTTGGCGTATTGGCTCTGCACCTGCTCGAAGGGCTGGCCAATCTTGTCAAGCGCCTCGGCGGGAATGCCGATGCCGGTATCGGCGATGGTGAGGATCATGGCGGCCTGATGCACATGGGTGCGCAGCGCTACGCGGCCGCCATTACCGGTGAACTTCACGGCATTGGACAGAAGGTTGAGCATGATCTGCTTCATGGCGCGGCGGTCGCCCTGCATCGTCAGCCCGGCGCAGACCTTCTGCTGCACGGTGATGTTCTTCTGTTCCGCCTGGATGGCGGTCAGCCGCAGGGTTTCCTCGATCAGCGGCGCGAGATCGATTGTCTCGCGGTTGATCCGCATATGGCCGGCCTCGATCTTGGACATATCGAGAATGTCGTTGATGACATTTAGGAGGTGCTTGCCGCTGTCGTGGATATCCCGGGCATATTCGGAATATTTCGGCGAGCCAACCGGGCCGAACATCTCGTTTTGCAGGATGTCGGAAAAGCCGAGAATGGCGTTGAGCGGCGTTCGCAGCTCATGGCTCATATTGGCGAGGAATTCGGACTTTGCGAGGTTTGCCGCCTGGGCGCGCTCTTTTTCGGCGAGATAATTGGCGTTGGCGTCTGAAAGCTCCGTCTTCTGCCGCTCCAGCTTATGCTGCGAGGCGGAAAGATCGCCGATGGTGGCCATCAGCCGGCGTTCGGAGTCACGCAGGCGCTCCTGATGGCGCTTCAGAAGCGTAATGTCGGTGCCGACGGAGACGAGGCCGCCGTCACGGGTGCGGCGTTCATTGATCTGTAGCCAGCGATCATCGGCAAGCTGCACTTCCGTCATGCGCGAAAGGCCGGACTGATCGGGGTCCGCAACGCGCCGCTCCACAACCGGGCGTGCCGCAGCCGCCTGCACGGCGCTCTTTTCGGTGCCCGCTACCAGAACGCTGTCCGGCAGGCCGTAAGCTTTCTGGTAATGGGTGTTGCACATGACGAGACGGTCATTCTTGTCCCACAGCACGAAGGCTTCCGAGGTGGATTCGATGGCGTCTGCAAGGCGCTGGTCTGCCTCGGCATAACGTTGCGCAAGGCGGTGCTGCTCGGTCACGTCCATGGCGATGCCGATGACGCGTGGGCCATTATTGGTGCGGATGACCTGGGCGCGGGCGCGCAGCCAGACATAGTGGCCTTTCGCGTGGCGCATGCGGAAGATCTGGTCGATCTGGCGCAGATCACCGCAGCCGACAGCACGGGCAAGCTCGTAGAGGTTTCCATCTTCGGAATGCATCATGCGCGCCGCATCGGAAAAGGACAGCGGTGCGGCCTTCGGCGGTCTGCCGAGGATTTCGTAGAGCGAGCCGGACCAGAACATGCGCCGCGTGGAAAGATCGAAGTCCCACAGGCCGCAGCGGCCGCGTGACAGCGCCGTCTCCACCCGCAGGTTCGATTCGGCGAAGATGTCGTCGGCGTCGCGGGCGCGTTTGACCTGCATGTAATAGGCGTAGAGCACGACGAGAAGGATCGAGGAGATTCCGGCAAACAGCGTCACGTTCATGGCGATTTCGCTGCGCCAGAAAGAACGGATCGGCTCAAGCGAGCGCGCCGCGATAACCATGCCGCCATCGTCGCCGAAGGGGATCATCGTCGCATAATGCGGCTGGTTGTCGATATTGGTTTCGATGGTGCCGGGCGCGCCGGGAAAACGCTGAACAATGGCGATTTCGGGAAGCAAAGCCGGCAGGGAGGTGCCGATGTAAAGCGTGGCGCCCTTGCCGGCGCCGGCGAAAATCCGGCCGTTGCTGCCCGACAGAAGCACCATCGTGCCATCAGCAAGGCTGCCCGAAGGCAGCGCTGCGGCAAGGCTCGCCTCTGCGCGGGTGCGCTCTTGCGAGGCAAAGACAATACCGTTGTTGATAAGGGCTGCTTTGGCCGTCAGCGCTGTCAGTGCGGTAGAGTGGCGGGCTGCCTCTTCCATGCGGCTATATTCGGCAACGATGCCCAGCATGCGTGACGCCGCGATGACGACGAGAAATGCAAGAATGAGAATGGGAATGAGGCGCTTCAGCAGGGTCTCGACCTGCGGCATCGGGCGGTCGGAGCCGTTCATCAAACCCATCAGGTCGCTGGAAAGCCTTTCGCCCCAGGCCGCAAGATCAGAAAATTTGGCATACGGCCGCTCATCGCCCGCAGTCGCCCGCCGCACGTTCGTCATTGTCCCGCCTTCAAGATATCCCCACTGATTCGAAGCGCCGCCGCTCGAATATGCATAGTGAATCAAATGCGATTCGCCGTGTCCAGAGGCAAAAGTTAAAAGAATTTTAACCCCTTGAACCGACTCCGTATTTTTTCGGGACAGCGCGTTACGGTCTTCACAGCGGCGGCAGGCATTGGAAAAACCGACACCCGGATGGCCGGTCTGGGACGTTCCGGTGTGTTACGGCCGGTGGTTCTCAAGCCCTGTCGAAAGCTTCGAGAGCAGGTCCAAGTGCGCCGAGAACGCCGTTTCCGGCGGCGGGAAGCCCGGTCAGCACCGCGCTGATGATGTCGTCACGGCTTGCGCCATGCGCTTTGGCTTCCAGCACATGAAATGCCACACCGCCTTCAAGCCGCAGTGCGGCAAGAATGCCGATATAGACCAGGCATTGCGTCTTGGCATCCAGCGTGGACGCCGCACCCAGCCCCTGCACGGCCTGAAGCCAGACCGCCTGATGGGCCGGGGCCTCGGTGATGAAACGCTGGAACGAATTGCTGGTGTTGGAAATATCCGTCATTTGAAGTCCCTTTCCGCTTGCGGCCGCGTTCCGGCCTGTCGCTGACGATTGTGTCGCGCAATGCGTTGCGCCGCCTTGACGGAAATCAAGACGGCGCACAGGCATTGTCCGGAATAGGGGAGTTGGCGAATGTTCGCCGGGTATTATCCTTTCAGAATACGCCCGACGATATCGCTGACATCCGTCGAAAGACCTTTTGCTTCGGCGATCGTCGAAAGTGCTGCCTTGGCGTGTTCGGCGCGGCTTGCTTCCAGCGACCGCCAGGAGCGCATGGAGGTGAGAATGCGCGCGGCAAGCTGCGGGTTACGCTTGTCGATGGCTATGATCTGCTCGGCGAGGAACCGGTAGGCGGCACCGTCGGCGCGGTGGAAACCGGTAGGGTTGGAGAAGGCGAGCGTGCCCACCAGCGACCGTACCCGGTTGGGATTAGAGGCGATGAAGTGTTTCGACGTCATCAGCGCCTTGATACGTTCCAGCGCGCCGTCGCCAGGAATGGCGGCCTGCAGCGAGAACCATTTGTCGAGAACCAACGCATTGTCGGCAAAGCGGGCTTCGAAGGCGGCAAGCGCCTCCTTTGTCTCCGCGCTGTCGGGGAAACGTTGGGTCAGCACACCAAGCGCATGCGCAAGATCTGTCATGTTGGTGGCGCTGGCATAGGCCTTTGCCGCCCTGTCGGGCGTTCCCTCGGCAAAAGCAAGGAAGCTCAACGCGCCGTTGCGAAGCGAACGCCGTCCGGCGCTGTCGGCATCGGGGCTGTAGGCTTCACCATTGCCGTCGCTGTCGGCGAGCCCGCGGAGCGTTTCGAGACCGGCCGTGGCAATGGCCTTGATCGTCGCGTTGCGGGCCTTGTGGATGGCGTCCGGGTCGGTATTGCCGCCCAGTTCGCGAGCGATGTCCGTTTCGCTCGGCAGCGCCAGCGCCTGTGCGCGGAAAGCGGGTTCAAGCGAAGCATCGCCGACGATTTCGATCAGCGTTGCGATAAGGTCGGCGTCCGAGCGTACTTCTTGGCCGTTCTGCACGGCCCTGGTGGCGGCAATCAGCGCCGGCAAAGCGAGATCGGTAAGCGCCTGGAAACGGGCAAACATATCCGTCTCGTGCCGGGCAACCTGCACCAGATCGGCAGCACTCTGTTCGAAATGCAGGTTGATCGGCGCCGAGAAGCTGCGGTTGAGCGACAGCACTGGGCGCGATGAAACGCCGGAGAAGGAGAATGTCTGGTTGCGTTCGGTCAGATGCAGCACGCCGTCACGGTATTCGCCGCCCGTAACAGCCTGCGGCTCGGCGATCTGGCCATTGTCGAGAATCAGCGCCAGCGACAGCGGAATATGACGCGGTTGCTTCACCGGTTGGCCGGGCGTTGGTGCGACGGTCTGTTCCAGCGTCAGCCTGAAGGTCGCCTTGGCGGCATCGTAAGCGGAGGAAACGGAGACGAGCGGCGTGCCGGCCTCGGTGTACCACAGCGAAAACTGCGACAGGTCGCGGCCGCTGGCGTCGGCAAAACTCTTGACGAAATCCTCAACAGTCGCCGCTTCGCCGTCATGACGTTCGAAATAAAGGTCCATGCCTTTCTTGAAGTCGTCTTCGCCAAGGATCGTGGCGATCATGCGGGTGACTTCGGCGCCCTTTTCATAAACGGTCGTCGTGTAGAAGTTGTTGATTTCGCGATAGGTATCGGGGCGTGGCGGGTGGGCCAGCGGACCGGAATCCTCTGGAAACTGCTCCGATTTCAGGTGACGCACATCGGCGATGCGCTTGACCGGGCGCGAGCGCATGTCGGCGGAAAATTCCTGGTCGCGATAGACCGTCAGGCCTTCTTTCAGGCACAGCTGAAACCAGTCGCGGCAGGTGATGCGGTTGCCAGTCCAGTTGTGGAAATATTCATGCGCGATGATGCGCTCGATATTGGCGTAGTCCGCATCGGACGCAGTTTCCGGGTCGGCCAGCACGAATTTGTCGTTGAAGACGTTGAGACCCTTGTTCTCCATCGCGCCCATGTTGAAATCGGACACGGCGACGATCATGAAGATATCGAGGTCGTATTCACGGCCGAAGCGTTCCTCATCCCACTTCATCGAGCGCTTCAGCGCATCCATGGCATAGGCCGCGCGCGGCTCCTTGCCATGCTCGACATAGATCTTCAGCGCCACTTCGCGGCCGGAAAGGGTGGTGAACGTGTCTTCCACCACGCCGAGATCGCCGGCGACAAGCGCAAAGAGATAGCTGGGTTTCGGGTGCGGATCGAACCAGGCTGCAAAGTGGCGGCCTTCATCGTAATTGCCGCCGCCGAGGAAGTTGCCGTTCGACAACAGCAGCGGATTGCCCTCCTTCGCGGCGATGATCGTCACCGTATAGGGTGCCAGAACATCGGGCCGGTCCGGGAAATAGGTGATGCGGCGGAAACCTTCCGCCTCGCACTGGGTGCAATAAACGCCGTTGGTGCGGTAAAGCCCCATCAGCTGCGTATTGACCTGCGGATTGATGTAATTGGTGACACAGATTTCGAAGGGCGTCTCCGCAGGCAGATCGCGGATCGTCAGGCTATCGGGCGTCGCGTCATATTGGCTTGCGGGAATGTCCACCTGATCGAGCAGCAGGCCCGAAAGCGTCAACTCGTCGCCATCGAGAACGAGCGGCGCTGACACATCGACGCCCTCTCGGCGATGAAAGATCAGACGGGCTTCGACCTTGGTATTCTTGGGGTCGAGTTCGAAGGTGAGATCCACCCGCTCCAGAACGAAATCGGTGGGGCGGTAATCTGCCAGGTGAACGATCTGGCCCGTGTCTGTTCGCATGACTGTTCCTGAATAACTTTGTCGTTGTCCTCCGGGCATCATGTCGTCATAAGGCCCGGATGTAAAATAGGTAGAGTATTCGTCACAATCATGTGCGCATCGGGAGGACGTTCTGTCCTGCCATGGAAGGCTTTGCCGGCCCTGCAGACGATTCTGTCGCCGCCGGACCTGCGGACCATGCCAGCAAATGTTGAACGATTGCTGAAATTGTATTTTATTTTCTTCAAATTTTAGCGCGTGTCGCTTTTGGTCTGATTCTCACGTCGCCATTAGGGCCGAAGGCCTGAACAATGGGGGTGAGGAGGCCACAAGCCGGGGAAAGCAATCCTGCGCCTCACCAGATCAACGGAATTCATGGGTAAATAACATTTTTTGTTGTAAAGCGCTTCGGGAATGCTCTAGCCTTGGGCAAATCCAATTCCCCCGCGTCGTCCTCCCCCGCATGAACAATCTCCCGATGGCGTGTTTGCGCAGCCGATATGAGTAACTGCCGATGAACGCCGAACCGACAAATCCCTTTCGGGGGATAAGCCTGAAGCTGATTTCGGTTGGCTTTTTTCTGGTGATGCAGACTTGTATCAAAGCCTCCGGTCCCGATGTGCCGGCCGGTCAGATCACTTTCTTCCGCTCCGCTTTCGCCATCATCCCCATCGTCGTTTATCTTGCCTGGCTGCATGCGCTAACGAGCGCGCTGCACACCAACAATCTCATCGGCCATTTCAAGCGCGGGTTTCTCGGCATTCTCTCCATGGCCTGCGGGTTTTACGGGCTGACGCTGCTGCCGTTGCCGGAATTCATCGCCATTGGTTATGCCTCACCGCTGCTGGCCGTCGTGTTCGCCGCCTTCATCCTGCGCGAGAAGGTGCGCATCTACCGCTGGAGCGCGGTTTTCGTTGGCATGATGGGCGTGCTGGTTATCCTGTGGCCGAAGATGACCCTGTTGCGTGAAGGCGGTTTTGCCGCGGGCGAGGGGCTGGGCGCGATTGCCGTGCTATGCGGGGCAGCACTTGGCGGTCTCGCAATGATCCAGGTGCGGCAACTGGTGGAAACGGAAAAGACGCCGACCATCGTTCTCTATTTCTCGCTCACGGCCACCTTGCTTTCGCTCGTCAGCGTACCCTTCGGCTGGAGCGCTCTGGATACCAAGCAGGCCGTGCTGTTGATCACCAGCGGCATTTGTGGCGGCGTCGCACAGATCTTCCTGACGGAGAGCTATCGCCACGCGGAGGTCTCAACCATCGCGCCCTTCGAATACAGCTCCATCGTTTTCGGGATAGCGGTCTCCTATATCCTGTTCGGAGACATTCCCACGCTCACCATGCTGATCGGCACGGCAATCGTGATTTTCGCCGGCATCTTCATCATTTTCCGCGAGCACCAGCTGGGCTTGGCGAGACGAGCGGCACGCAAGGCCTCCACGCCGCAGGGGTAACGCACCAAATTTGGCGGAGGTCGCAAACATGCGGCATCGTCGGCGCCAGAGCCGTTGTCGTTTCGGCGCCTAGTCCCGCAAATGCAAAAGGCGCCTTCCCGAAGAAAGACGCCAGCGCGCAATCAAAGATATGGACCGGTTTTACACCGGCCTGAGTGCTCTCAGCGCTCGCGGAAATCCGCAAAGACAGCTGCAGGACGTGTGACGCGAACCTGCTGCATGGCAGCACGTGCGGTCATCTGTTCGTTAGCGGCAGCGCCGAAACGATGGTAACCCTGACTGGATCGAGGGCCGAGGCCCGCCAGTCGGAGCGTTTCAAAGCCGGAATGTACCGGACGGAAGCGAGTGGTCATTGCCTTGGTTCCTTAAACCGAATTCCTCCCAAGACACAGGCTGGCTTATCGCAGTGCAGCATGGATTCGGCAAGCCGGGTCAGCGCGCCGCTGTTATGCGTAATACGCATGGCTTTTTTCATACTTCATTTACTCTGAGTAAGAATCAGGCAATCAGCCTTCGGAGATTTTTGCCTGAAACGCCAATAAATCCTGCCATGCCAATGACTTACTGGCAGGTGCGTTTAGAAGTTCCTGCGGATGCAGGCTCGCCAGCGCCGGTAAAACCAGGTGCCCGGCTGCGACATCACGCCACTGTCCGCGCAGCGTATGGATCGTTCCGGTGCCGCCGAAAAAGAAACGTGCGGTCAAGTTGCCAAGAAGCAACAGGTGTTTCGGCTCCGCAAGTGCGATCTGGCGCTCGATGAAGGGGCGGCAAATATCCATTTCGGCCTGAGTCGGCGGGCGGTTGCCCGGTGGACGCCAGGGCACGACATTGCCGAGCATGATGCGTGCGCGGTCAAGGCCGATAGCGGCCAGCATACGGTCGAGCAGCAGCCCGGTCTTGCCGGCAAAAAGCTGGCCCTCGCGGTCGTCATCCGCATCCGGCATCGGGCCGATGACCATGACGGCGCAAGCAGGGTCGCCTTCGGTGAATACCGTGTTGCGGGCGCTGTTCTTGAGGTTGCAGCCGCTGAAACCCTCAAGCGCGATTTTCAGTTCGGAAAGCGACCTTGCGCTTTCAGCCGCAAAACGGGCAGCCGCCACGGCCTGTTCGTCCGGCATGGCAACATTCTGCTGAAGTGCCGGAGCAGGCGGCGCGCCTCTCGTCGGCGCGCTGCGACCTGCCGTCTGCCGCTGCGGAGCATCGGCACGACGCTCCGTGCCGCTGTCCATCTGGTGTGCGGGCGCAGAACTTTCCTGACGCGCTGCCGGTCGGGCAGGGCGGGAGGCGGCAAATTCGGCGAAACGGTCAACAGGTCCGTCTTCCAGCAACCAGTCCACGCCCGCATCCGCATGGAAATGCAGAAGCGCGGCGAGTTCGGCCGGGGAGAGGTCGTGAGCGGCGATCATGGGGTGAAATTATCCCATGTTCCCCGCCCGGGGAACCCGTAAATCACGCTGTCCAGCGCTGAATGTCACCGCTTTCGCCGATCATGGCCAAACCATGGGCAATCGAGAGCAGCTCGCCGCCGGTTTCGATCCGGTCCGCGTCGAAGCGACGGGTGAAAAGCTCGCGCACCGCCGGCACGAAGGAGGTGCCGCCGGTGAGGAACACCTTGTCGATTGCCTCAGGCGCGACTTGCGTCTTCTCCAGAACTTCGTCCAGCGCGCCCTCGATCTTGGCGAGGTCGTCGGCGATCCAGTTGTTGAAGTCGCTGCGCTTGACCATTTTGCGGCCGGCCTTGCCGAGCGGCGCGAAGTTGAATTCCGCTTCTTCGGCCGAGGAAAGCGCCATCTTGGTGGCGGAAATCGACTGATAAAGCGGATAACCCTCGTCATGCTCCACGAGATCGATGAAGAGTTCGAGCTTGTCCGGCTCCAGCGCCGAGCGCACCAGCGATTTCAGATCGGTGAATTCCTTCGAGGTCTTGAAGATCGACAGCTGGTTCCAGCGACCGAAATTCACGTAGTAGCCGGAAGGCACGTCCAGCACCTTGTCGAAGCTCTTGAACTTGCTGCCCTTGCCGATTTCCGGCGAAACCAGATTGTCGATCATGCGGAAGTCGAAATGGTCACCGGCGACACCGACGCCGGAATGGCCGATGGGGGTGGCGGAAAGCTTGCCGGCATGGGTCTCGAAGCGGATCAGCGAATAGTCGGTGGTGCCGCCGCCGAAATCCGCCACCAGCACATTGGCGTCCTTCTTCAGGCTCTGGGCGAAATAATAGGCGGCCGCCACCGGCTCGTAGACATAGTGGATTTCCGGAAAACCGGCACGCGTCAGCGCTTCGTTGTAGCGGGAGAGCGCCAGCGTCTCATCCGGATTGCTGCCGGCGAAACGCACGGGGCGACCGGCGATGACGGTCGAGACGTCGCTTGGCCACTCTGCGCCCGCATAGGTTTTCAGCTTGCGCAGGAACACGTCCATCAAATCCTCGAAGCTCTGGCGCTTGGCGAAGATCAACGTACCCTGGAAGAGCGGCGAGGCCGCAAATGTCTTGATCGACTGAAGGAAGCGGCAATCGCCCGCATTGTCGATGAATTGCCTGATGGCTGCGTGGCCCGCTTCCACGTGCAGGGCAGCCGCACCAAGGCCCGAATCCTTCATGAAGGAGAGCGCGGTGCGCATGCTGTCATCCGTGCCAGCGCTGCTGGTAAACTGCATGGAGCGGCTTTCGCCGCCGCCGTCGGAAAGAGCCATGACCGTGTTGGTCGTGCCGAAATCGAGGCCCAGTGCCCGCTTTTGCGTCATCGCCATATCCTTGTCGCCGATAGAAATCCTCGCCCGGCCCAAAGGCGGCCCGGCGTGAGAATAAGGGACGCATTTGGCATCCCGATGTCAGAGGAGGGCGGTTGATTGCACAGGCCCGGCAGAATGGCAAGCGCCAGTTCTCGGTTTATTAAAACATTAGAATAAAGTAATTTTCCGTTATAAATACAGTTTTGCGATGCAAATTAAATATTTTTTCGCAATCGCAAAGTATAGATAAAGGCTATATCCTCAGGGAGCTTTCTTAATTGTAGCTGTCGCGTTGTAACCCGGAAGTCCAGATGTCCCGCAAGCAGGCATGTTCCGCCCTCCAAGATGTGCCGCCCGGGCCGGAGGTCCTCATTCGCGGCGACGTGGAAATTTTCCATTCCCAGCTTATGAACCTCATGGCGTCATCGCAGCAGGGTTATGCCCTTTTCGATGGCAGCGATGAGTTGCGCTTTGCCAATGCGGCCTTCCGCGAGGCGCTGGGCATGGCTCCGGACGGTTTTCCGAACTGGATGGAGCTGATGCGCGGCGGGTATCGCAGCTCGACAGGAACGGCGGTCGAAACCACCGATTTCGAACTGTGGTTGCGCTCGGCGCGGACAAGGCGCGGCAAGTTGCCTTACCGCACCATCGAAACCAGCCTGAATGATGGACGCTGGATGCTGACGACGGAAACGACGCTGCCGGGCGGCTGGATGTTGTGTGTCGTGACCGATGTTTCCGAGCTTGGCATCCAGTTGCGCGATCTGCGGCAGGAGCGCGACAGGGCGCTGAAATCGGCGCTGAGCGACGAACTCACGGGCCTCGGCAACCGCCGCTATGCCATGGATATCCTCAACCAGATGCTTGGCCCCAACAAGGCGCAGGCGCTTGCGGTGATCATCATGGATATCGACCATTTCAAGGCGGTGAACGACCGTTTCGGGCATGCCTGCGGCGATCTCGTCCTTAAGGATTTCGCCACCCGGCTTTCCGCCGCGATCGGCCGGGACGATCTGGTGGGACGGATCGGCGGTGAGGAGTTTCTGCTCGTTCTCAGCGGTTCGCGAATGCTGAGCGCGGAAAGCACCATGCAGAAGCTGCTGGCGACGTTGACAGAGGCATCGCCGCTGAGCGATGTGCCGGATTTCCGTTACAGCTGTTCGGCCGGCATTGCCTTTGCCGATCCCGGCGAGAGCGCGAGCGATGTGCTGCGCCGCGCCGACACGGCACTCTACGAAGCCAAGAATACCGGCAGAAACCGCTTCGTAGTCTACGGAGCGGCCTCTTGACCGCTCCGGCGTCTCACCGGCGTCAGTTCGATTTCGCCGCGCCGCCATCCACCCGCAGCATTGTGCCGGTGATGTAGCTTGCCGGAACCGAGCAGAGGAAAGCCCCGGCGGCGGCGAATTCTTCTACCGTGCCAAGCCTGCCTGCCGGAATGCTCTTGACCGAAGCCTCGCGGATTTCCTCCATGCTTTTACCCAGGCGCTTGGCATTGGCGCCATCCAGCTCGTCGATGCGGTCGGTATGGATGCGGCCGGGCAGAAGAAGGTTGGAGGTGATGCCGAAACCGGCCACTTCGCTCGACAATGTCTTGCTCCAGCCCACCAGCGCCCCACGCAGCGTGTTGGAGAGCGCCAGATTGGGGATGGGTTCGAACACGCCGGAGGAGGCAACGGTCAGGATGCGGCCAAAGCCCTGTTCCTTCATCTGCGGCAGCAGCGCATTGGTGAGCGTGATGACGCGCAGCACCATCGACTGGAAGAAGCTCTCCAGCTTCTCGGTCGTGATCTCCTGCGCAAGACCCGGCGTCGGGCCACCGGTGTTGTTGACGAGAATGTCAATGCCGCCGAGCTTGTCGTTCACGGCCTGAACCATGGCCTCGACGAAATTGTCATCGCCAAGATCGCCCCGCACCCAGTCGGCCTTGCCCTTGCCGAGTGCATTGATCGTCTTGCAGTTCGCGTCCAGCTTTTCGCTGCTTCTGCCAACGAGAAGAACATTCACGCCTTCATTCGCCAGCGCCGTGGCGATGCCCAGCCCAAGGCCGCGAGAGGAGGCGAGAACGAGGGCGCGTTTGCCGGAAATGCCGAGATCCATGGGTTTTGTCCTGTCTTGTTTGCAGCGGATCAAAGAATCGAAGCGTGACTACAGGCGAAAACCGTCCACAGTTTTCGCTATCCCGCTCCATCTGTGCTGTTTATAGGAAGGCGGCGCCCGCTTTTGAAGGTTAAATACGCGTCATGACCGAACAATCTCTGCTGAAATTCTCAATTGCCATCACGGTTCTTCTGGCCGCGTTCGGCATTGGGGCAGGCCTGTTTTCCGGCTCTTTCGCGGTGGTGTTCGATGGCGTTTATGCCCTGACGGATGCCTTCATGACGGTGCTGGCGCTATTGGTGGCGCGGCTGATCGCGGCTTCCGCCGCCCCACGGCCCGGTGGAAGGCTGGCAGAGCGTTTCACCATGGGCTTCTGGCATCTGGAGCCGATGGTCCTCGGCCTCAACGGCACGCTTTTGATGGGCGCTGCGATCTATGCCCTGATCAACGCCATCGACAGCCTGATGGACGGCGGCAGATCGATCGAGTTCGATTACGCCATCATCGTCACCTTCGTCAGCTTTGCCGTTTCGCTCATCATGGCATGGTTCGTCAAACGCCAGAACCGCAGACTGAAATCGGCCTTCGTGGCGCTGGACGCCAAAAGCTGGCTGATGAGCGCGCTCCTGAGCGCGGCCCTGTTCCTCGCCTTCGCCATCGGCTACGGGCTGACGGGAACGGCGCATCAGTGGATCGCGCCCTATATCGACCCCGCCGTTCTTGCGCTGGTCTGCCTCATCATCATTCCCATGCCGCTCGGCAATGTGAAGCAGGCGCTCGCCGACATCCTTCTGGTGACGCCTTTTGAATTCAAGCAGCATGTGGACAGGGTAGCGGCCGAAGCCGTCGAAAAATTCGGCTTCGCCTCGCACTATTCCTATGTCGCCCGCGTGGGTCGAGGCCGCCAGATCGAACTCTTCTTCATCGTCCCGAAAAACTGGCCACCCCGGCGTCTCGAAGAATGGGACGCGATCCGCGACGAGATCGGCGATGCACTCGGCGGCGAGGGGACGGATCGGTGGTTGACGATTGTGTTTACGACGGATGAGGAATGGGCGGTTTGAACGGGATGTTTGATTTTAGCTGCTTGCGGTACTCATCCTGATTCGCAAGTAGAGGACTCTCGTAATTTTAGACAAAAAGAAATAGGTGCCCGAAAATCGGCGTTCTGAGCATTTTCCCGGTGCTAGTCGTTTCCAGGTAACGGCCGCGGCCTTTAGAACAGGCGACGGCTGAACGAAATTGAGCGAAAGCTCAAAGATAGCACACGGGAGACACCAAAATGAGCAATCAGATTGAACGTGCAGAAAAGTTTCGAAGCTTGCACATTCCGGGCGATCCCATCGTCCTTTACAACATCTGGGATGCAGGAAGCGCGATGGCCGTTGCCCGCAGCGGTGCGAAGGCCATTGCAACCGGAAGCTGGTCCGTTGCTGCCGCGCAAGGCTATTCGGATGGTGAGGAGATGCCGCTCGATGACGCACTGGCGGTCGTCGCTCGAATAATGAAATGCATCGATCTGCCTCTCACTGTGGATTTTGAAGGCGGTTATTCGAGTGATGCTGCAACGGTCAGGCGCAACGTAGGTCGTCTACTCACCCTCGGCGTCATCGGATTGAACTTCGAGGATCAGGTGGTGCACGGGACGGGCCTCTATGATGTCGATTATCAGGTGGACCGGCTTCGAGCTATTCGCAGCGCTGCCGAAGACCACCGTGTCCCGGTCTTCATCAATGCGAGAACGGACGTGTTTCTCAAAGCAGATGAGGGCATCGATCATGCGGTCTTGCTGGATGAGGTGCTCGCTCGCGGGGCAGCCTATAAGGCGGCAGGAGCAGATGGTTTTTTCGTGCCCGGGCTAAAAGACAAAAAGCTGATCAAAGAAATATGCGACCGCGCGACTTTACCGGTCAATGTTATGATATCGGGCGACCTGAAAGATATCCGAGAGCTGGCAGACCTTGGTGTGGCCCGGATCAGTTTTGGCCCCACGCCATACATCAAGGTGGCTGGAGACTTGGAAAACAGCGCACGCGTTTTTGCCTGAAAGCAACTCTTGTACTGACCTGATCTCATCATTGCTGAGGTCAAAGTCGGAAGAGCGGCGTTAGCCCGGCTGAGTCGGCCTTGGCGGAAAAACACTTTGCAGCTCGAGTTTTCGGCCGGCCGGATGGCTGGGAGTGCGAGCTGCAATGAACGGCGGGAAGCGTCCTGACCGCCCTGGCGACTTGGGCTCGGTGCAATCCTTGGAATTGGCAATCCTTTGCCATCAAATAATGACAAACCTTGACGCCCACCCACTCAACTCCTATTCTCAATCTTACGTGCACGTAAAAGTAATAAAATACTCATCAGGTTGTCTGACAATTGAGTGGCGTGCGACATGTTTTGCCGCTATGGAAGCTCGACAAAGCCGTCGTGCTTTGCGAAGACAGGCTAGGGCGAATGTGTTGTCGCAGACTGGCTTTTCGGCCAGTGCAGGCAACACGGTGCGAATGCCGGAAGCGGATATAACAACAGCCGGATGGGACCGGCGAGGTGAGAGGACAAGATGACGGAAGCGATGGAACTGCCGGAACGCGAAGCGATGGAATTCGACGTTGTGATCGTCGGTGCGGGTCCTGCGGGCCTTGCCGCCGCGATCCGTCTGAAGCAGGTCGAGCCGGAGCTTTCGGTCGTCGTTCTGGAAAAGGGTGCTGAAGTCGGCGCGCATATTCTCTCAGGTGCCGTGGTTGATCCCATCGGCATCGACCGGCTTCTGCCCGGCTGGCGTGAGGAAGAGGGGCATCCCTTCAAGACCGAGGTCAAGGACGACCAGTTCATGTTCTTAGGCCCGGCCGGCTCCATCCGTCTGCCGAACTTCATGATGCCGCCGCTCATGAACAATCACGGCAATTACATCGTCTCGCTTGGGCTGGTCTGTCGCTGGCTGGCGGAAAAGGCGGAAGCGCTCGGCGTCGAGATCTATCCGGGCTTTGCCGCCACCGAAGTGCTTTATAATGAAGAAGGCGCAGTGATCGGTGTCGCCACCGGCGATATGGGCATCGAGAAGAACGGTGAACCCGGCCCCGCCTTCACGCGCGGTATGGAGCTGCATGGCAAATATGTGCTTGTTGGAGAAGGTGTGCGCGGTTCGCTCGCCAAGCAGCTGATTTCCAGGTTTGACCTTTCGAAAGATCGCGAACCGCAGAAATTCGGCATCGGCATCAAGGAACTCTGGCAGGTCAAGCCGGAACACCACAAACAGGGCCTCGTGCAGCACTCCTTCGGCTGGCCGCTCGGTTTCAAGACCGGCGGCGGCTCGTTCCTCTATCATCTGGAGGACAATCTCGTTGCCGTCGGCTTCGTGGTGCATCTCAATTACAAGAACCCCTATCTTTATCCGTTTGAGGAATTCCAGCGCTTCAAGACGCATCCGGCCATCCGCGACACTTTCGAGGGCGGCAAGCGCATTTCCTATGGCGCGCGCGCGATTACCGAGGGCGGTTACCAGTCGGTGCCGAAGCTGACTTTCCCCGGCGGCGCGCTGATCGGCTGTTCGGCCGGTTTCGTCAATGTGCCGCGCATCAAGGGCAGCCACAATGCGGTGTTGTCGGGCATGCTGGCGGCGGAAAAAATCGCCTCGGCTATTTCCGCCGGTCGCGCCCATGATGAAGTGGCCGAGATCGAGGCGGAATGGCGTGACGGCGATATCGGCAAGGACCTGAAGCGTGTGCGCAACGTCAAGCCTCTGTGGTCGAAGTTCGGCACGCTTGTTGGCGTCGGCCTTGGCGGTCTCGACATGTGGACCAACCAGCTGTTCGGTTTCTCCGTTTTCGGCACGCTGAAACACGGCAAGACGGATGCGCAGAGCCTTGAGCCGGCCTCCAAACACAAGCCGATCGCCTATCCGAAACCGGACGGCGTTTTGACCTTCGACCGGCTGTCATCGGTGTTCCTGTCCTCCACCAACCATGAGGAAGACCAGCCGGTGCATCTTCAGGTGAAGGATATGGACTTGCAGAAGCGTTCCGAACACGACGTCTATGCCGGTCCTTCGACGCGTTATTGTCCTGCCGGCGTTTATGAGTGGGTGGAGAAGGACGGCGAGGAGGTCTATGTGATCAACGCGCAGAACTGCGTGCACTGTAAGACCTGCGATATCAAGGACCCCAACCAGAACATCAACTGGGTGCCGCCGCAGGGTGGCGAAGGGCCGGTTTACGCCAATATGTGATGGTGATGCCGGTCTGCCGGCAACCTTCGTCTTGCCCGGGCTTGCCCCGGGCATCTGCAACCGATTGATTTCACGATACGTGGTTGGATCCTGGCGACAAGCGAAAGGATGACGTCGCGTGCGCGAGGCATCGAAAGTCTCGTCCCCCCTAGTATTTGTGGATTGCCCTTCGATTTCTTACATATAGGATGTTGGGGTGTTGTCGCTTTGCATGGTCCATGGATTGTGGGCCAGGAATGCGGTAACGCCTTGAATGTGCATATGTTGCGTTTGGGCCGTCGCCCGGCGGCAGGAGTGATGGAATGTCCGGCTTTCAGAGGCTGAATATCGTGCGGAATACAAGGATCGTCGCCGGTCTGGCGGCAGGTATGGTAGTTGCCGTTTCGCTCAGTGGCAGCCCGCTGATGGCCGCCAGCTGCCGCGCCGACGCCATGGCCGGCATCGACTGGCGCGAATGCAACAAGCGCCTCCTGATGCTGGGCGGCAGCAACCTCGATTCGGCGATGCTTTACGGCACGGATTTCACCTATACGGATTTGCGCGGCTCCTCGCTGAAGGGCGCCAATCTTGAAAAGGCGAAACTCATCCGGACGGCTCTTGGAGAGGCGAACCTGCAGGGCGCCAACCTGACGAAGGTGGAAGCCTACCGCAGTGACTTTTCCGCCGCCGACGCCACCAGCGCAAAATTCATCAATGCGGAAATGCAGCGGACCAATTTCAACAAGGCCAAACTGGACGGCGCGGATTTTACCAAGGCTGAACTCGGGCGTGCCGAGTTTCAAGATGCCAGCCTGTCCGGCTCGAAATTTTCGCTGACCAATCTGTCGCGTGCCAGCTTCCAGGGCGCAAAGCTCGGCGGCGCGGTGGATTTTGCCAACGCCTTCCTGCTGTTGACCCGCATAGAGGGGGTCGATCTTTCCGCCGCCACCGGCCTTGAGCAGAAACAGATCGACATCGCCTGCGGCGACGCCAAGACAAAACTGCCGAGCGGCCTGACGACGCCTGCCGCATGGCCATGCCCGGAAGATCCGGAAGACGATTGACCGGGAAGGGCGCGCTTTATCAGGCGCGCACCTCCCACTTCGTGTGACGTGTAGATCAAAAGCCCGAAAGCACGATCTTGCCCTTGGCCGTGTTGCTTTCAATCAAGGCGTGGGCCTTGATGAGGTTTGCGGCGTTGATGGTGCCGAAAACCTCGGTCAACGTCGTCTTGATCTTGCCGGCATCGACCAGTTCAGCAACGTGATTGAGCAGCTTGTGCTGTTCGATCATGTCGGGCGTCTGGAATACCGCGCGGGCAAACATCATTTCCCAATGGATTGAAACGCATTTGCGCTTGAACGCCATGGCGTCGAAACCGCCGGCCGGATCGTCGATCAGCGCAAAACGGCCCTGCGGCGCAATGGTCGCCACGCTGTCTGCGGCGTGAATGTCGCTATGGGTGGTCGAGAATACGAAGCCCGGTGCACCAAGGCCGAGCGCTTCCACCTGCGGGGCAATCGGCTTGCTGTGATCGACGACATGATGCGCGCCGAGGTCTTTGGCCCATTGCATCGTTTCCGGCCGCGAAGCCGTGGCAATGACGGTGAGATCGGTCAGTGCGCGCAGAAGCTGGATGGCAATCGAGCCGACGCCGCCGGCGCCACCGATCACCAGAACGGCATTTGCCGCACCCGGAACGGGCTCTGTCACCCGCAGCCGGTCGAACAGCGTCTCGTAGGCCGTGATCGCGGTCAGCGGCAGTGCCGCCGCTTCCTCGAAATTCAGCGACTTCGGTTTGGCGCCAACGATGCGCTCATCGACCAGATGGAATTCGCTGTTGGAGCCGGGGCGGTTGATGACACCAGCGTAAAACACCTCGTCGCCGGGCTTGAACAGCGATACCTTGTCGCCGACGTCTTTCACCACGCCCGCCGCATCGAAGCCCAGCACGCGGGCAGCACCGTTTTCCGGCGCCTGGTTGCGGCGAACCTTGGTGTCAACAGGATTGACCGAAACCGCCTTCACCTCCACCAGAATATCATGCCCCGTCGCCTCCGGCTGCGGCAGGTCGAGGTCGATAAGGGCATCCGTTGCGGTAATGGGCTGGCTCGTCTTGTAACCGATGGCGCGCATGAACAGTCTCCTTTGCTTGTTTGCGTGCCTCTTACTTGATACATATGAACATCGATCACAAGAATGCACATTTTGTGATGATACATACAAAAAGGATACTGTGATGTCGCGACCGCGCGCCAAGCTTACCGGCAATTTTCCGGGCTGCCCGGTGGAGTCTGCCTTGAGTTTTCTCGACGGCAAATGGAAAGGCGTGATCCTCTATCACCTCATCAACGAGGGCACCCTGCGCTTTAACGAGTTGCGCCGCCACATCCCAAGCGTCACCCAGCGCATGCTCACCAAGCAGCTGCGGGAACTGGAAGAGGCGGGCCTGATTTCGCGCACCGTCTTCCCGGTGGTGCCGCCGCGCGTGGACTATGCGCTGACGCAACTTGGCGAAACCATGAAGCCTGTGATCTCGGCGCTGAAAAGCTGGGGCGACGCCCATGTTGTGTGCAAGAACGGTGCGAAATACACCCTTCATCCCGAGGCTGCGGAGAAGGCAGCCTGAAAAATAACGGGTAAAACCAAGCCCTCCCGCACTTCTTTTTCATGGTGCGATGCAACACGGATTTGCCCGGTTTGATGCATAATGCTGCGAATTCGATTCGCAGCAGGGACACCAAATCACATGAGCATCGGTTGGTTGGAGGCCGGATTTCTCGGCCTTTTGCAAGGACTTACGGAATTTCTTCCGGTTTCTTCAAGCGCGCATCTGAGGATAGCCGGGGAGTTTCTGCCCTCCGGTGCGGATCCGGGTGCCGCCTTCACGGCGATTACGCAGATCGGCACGGAAGCGGCGGTGCTGGTCTATTTCTGGTCCGATATCATGCGGATCGCCGCCGCCTGGCTCCGGCAGAACCTTCGCCTCGGACCCTATGACAAGTCCGATGCGCGGCTTGGCTGGCTGATCATCGTCGGCTCGGTGCCGATCGTGCTGCTCGGCCTGTTTTTCAAGGATGCCATCGAGCATTCGCTGCGCAATCTCTATATCACCGCCGTAATGCTGATTGTCTTCGGCATCATTCTCGGGGTCGCCGACAGGATCGGCAAGAAGCGCTACAAGCTGAACCAGCTGATCTGGCGTGATGGCATCCTGTTCGGTTTCGCGCAGGCCATGGCGCTCATCCCCGGCGTCTCGCGCTCGGGCGGCACCATCAGCGCCGGCCTGCTGTTAGGCTACACGCGCGAGGCGGCCGCACGATATTCCTTCCTGCTCGCCGTTCCCGCCGTCTTCGGTTCCGGTTTCTACCAGCTGTTCAAAAGCATCGGCGAGGAGAACCCTGTAGGCTGGGGCCAGACGGGGCTCGCAACCCTGATCGCCTTCGTCGTCGGTTACGCCGTGATCGTTGTCTTCCTCAAGCTGGTCTCCACCAAGAGCTACATGCCCTTCGTCTGGTACCGGGTGGTCATCGGCGTCATTCTTTTGGGACTTCTCGGAACGGGCGTTATCAGCGCCGGCGGTTGAGGGGTGGTTGCCCTGTCGAAAACTCTGCAAATGAAAAGGCCCGCTCTTTCGAGCGGGCCTTTTGTGTTTCAGAGCAGCGTGCCGCTGAGGATGACCAGCGCCACCGAGAAGTAGATGACGAGGCCGCTGACATCCACCAGCGTGGCGACGAACGGCGCAGATGCGCTGGCTGGATCCAGCCGCAGACGCTGCAGCAGGAATGGCAACATGGAGCCGGCCAGCGAGCCGAAGGTGACGATGCCGACGAGTGCGGCAAAGACGGTGGCGCCCACCAGCAGCCAGTGGTCGCCATAATCATAAAAGCCTGCCTGCTGCCAGATGGTCAGACGCAGGAAGCCGATGGCGCCGAGAATGCAGCCGAGCGTCAGGCCCGTCGGGATTTCCCGCAGCAGCACCCGCCACCAGTCCGAAAGCTTCAGTTCGCCGAGCGCCAGCGCCCGGATGATGAGCGAGGTGGCCTGCGAACCGGAGTTGCCGCCTGATGACATGATGAGCGGTATGAACAGAGTCAGCACGACGGCTTTTTCCAGCTCGCCTTCAAAATGCTGCATAGCGCTTGCCGTCAGCATTTCACCCAGGAACAGGGCAGCCAGCCAGCCTGCGCGCTTGCGGATCATGTCCGGAAAGCCCATTGCCATATAGGGCTTGCCGAGTGCTTCCATACCACCGAACTTGTGAGCGTCTTCCGTGGTGTCGGCGATCATGGTGTCGATCACGTCGTCGACCGTGACGATGCCGAGGATATGCGAGTGGTCGTCAACGACGGGAAGCGCCAGAAGGTCGTGCTTGCGGATGAGCCGGGCAACATCCTCCTGCGACATCAAGGGGCTGGCACAGACGATGCCTTCCTTCGATGCGACGGAGAGAATGGAGGCGCCGGCCTCGCCGGTCAGCAGGCGACGCAGCGTCACGACGGTGGACAGCGTTCCGTCCTGCGCCAGAACATAGATGGCATAGACCGTTTCACGCGACCGCTCGACGACGCGGATGTGCGAAAGGGTCTGTTCCACCGTCCAGCTATCCGGCACGCTGACGAATTCCGTGGTCATGATCGAGCCGGCGGTGCGCGGCGGATAACCCATCAGATGTTTGATGGAGAGCGCGGTTGTGCGATCCAGCCGGGAAAACAGCTTTGCGCGCGGCTCTTCGTCCATTTCCGCCATGACGTCGGCAACGCGGTCGTCTGACATCAGGTTGACGAAGCGGGCGGCCTGGTCAAGCGGAATGCCGGCAATGATGGCGGCTGCGTCATGCAGTTCCGGCCGGTCGAGAATGGCGACGGCCTTTGCATGCGGCATGGCGAGCAGGGCAGCGACTGCCTCATGCGTATCGAGTGTGTTGAGGTGCTCGACGCGTTCTGCAATGGTGGTGGAACCGGCATTTCCGCTGCGGAGAAGACGTGCGGCCTTGCTGGCTCTCTGGGAGAGGGTGTGGAAGTTCATGATTGCTCACCTTTCCGTCGATTCGCCGATTACGACGAACGCGGTGGTGAGCCGACAGGTGCCGGATCAGTTCCCGTTCGCCGCTTTCGGCAAAGGCAATCGACTACTACTGTCGCTAGACATCAAATGATGCTCCGTTAAAATCCGCGCTGTGCCGGGTCACGGCCTGCGCGTAACGCCGTGTTGCGCCCGAAACCAAAAAGAGTCAAGCGAGCCGATCGTGAAATTTCCGTAAGGTTTATTGCAGGTGCCGGAACGGGTGTTCCGGCCGCTGAAAAACCGGCTTTCAGCCGGCTTTTGCGCGCCGTTCGACGGTGACGGACACAAGGAAAACGCCAAGCCCGAGAAGCGAAAGAACAGCGCCCACATAACCGGTGGAGGCATATCCATAGCCCATGGCGATGACCATGCCGCCAAGCCATGCGCCGAGCGCGTTGGCGATGTTGAAGGCGGAGTGGTTGGAGGCAGCCGCAAGCGTCTGCGCATCCGCTGCCACATCCATCAGCCGCGTCTGCACGGCGGGGCAGGCGGCAAAACCGCAGCCGATCAGAAAGACGCAGAGACACATCATGAACGGGTCATGCGCCGTCATGCCGAACACGGCCATGACCACCACGTTAAAGGCGAGCATGCCGCCGATCGTGCCGTTGAGCGAGATATCGGCCAGCCGCGAGCCGACCACATTGCCGACATTCATGCCGATGCCGAAGAGGGCGAGCACCATGGAGACGGTGGAAACCGGCATCATCGCGACATCGGTGGTGGTCTTGGCGATATAGCTGAAAACCGAGAACATGCCGCCGAAACCGACCGACGCGATGGCGAGCGTCAGCCATACCTGCACGCGGCGGAAAGCCCCGAGTTCACGCCAAACGCTGGCACCTTCCTCTACCCTGTCGCGCGGCTGGAACAGCCACAGCAGGGCAACGGTCAACAGCCCGATGCCGCCGACCAGCATGAAGGCCGCGCGCCAGGAAAGCATCTGCCCGAAGAAAGTGGCAAGCGGCGTTCCAAGCAGCGTGGCGATGGTGAGGCCGAGCATGACGCGGCCAACGGCGCGGGCACGTTTGTGGATTGGCGCCATGGAGGCGGCCACCAGCGCTGCAACGCCGAAATAGGCGCCGTGCGGCAGGCCGGTGATGAAGCGCAACACGGTGAAGCTCAGGAAATCAGGTGCGACTGCGCTCAAGATATTGCCGAGTGCGAAAAGTCCCATGAGCCCGAGAAGCAGGGTGCGCCGCGTCATGCGTGCAGCCAGCACCGCGATGATGGGAGCGCCGATGACGACACCCAGTGCATAGGCCGTGATGACGTAACCTGCCTGGGGCACCGTGACGCCATAGGTCGTTGCGACGTCAGGCAGCAGGCCCATGATGGCGAATTCGCCGGTGCCGATGCCGAAACCGCCGGCGGCAAGCGCCAGTTCGATGAGTGCGACGGCAAACGGCGTCAGTGCCACGGCAGGCCTTGCCGCAACAACGGTTTCACTCTCCGCCTCGAGGCGGGCTTCCGACAAATTCGAATGGCTCATTGCGACCTGAAAGGGGAAGGACCCCACAGAAAAAAGGGCAAGACCGTATGGGAACGGCCTGCCCTGACTGGAGATGCGCGGTCATGAAAATGACCTTAAGTGATATCTAACATGAAATGATGCATTGCGGTAGAGCGATTCTCGGCAAAAGAGCATCTTCACGCGATGGTGTTTGGAACCCTATATAACCCCAAGCATTTACGCGCGGCTGCCTCACAGGATCAGGTTGGAAATATGAAGCTCATTGCAATTTTCAATCGTGACGGCGGCACCTTCCGCACCACGGATATGGATGCCTATTGCGACCACGCCCGCGAGGTCTTTTCCCGCGCCGGCCACACGATCGACTGCCGCGTGGTCTCCGGCAAGGAAGTCGTCGAGGAGATGGAACGCGCCGCCGATGAGCCTGATATCGAAGGCATCATTGCCGGCGGTGGTGATGGAACGATTTCGGCCGCTGCCGGTATCGCCTGGAAACACGGCATCGCGCTCGGTATCGTACCGGCCGGCACCATGAACCTGTTCGCCCGCTCGCTGAAGCTGCCGCTCGATATCCGCCAGGTCCTGGAGACACTGGCGAATGGCGAGATCGCCAATGTTGATATCGCCAGCGCCAACGGCCGTCTTTTCGTCCACCAGTTTTCCGCAGGCCTGCATTCGCGCATGGTGCGCTATCGCAACAATCTCGCCTTCGCCTCCCGCCTTGGCAAGATCAAGGCAAGCGTCCGCGCCGCCATCAGCGTCATTCTCAATCCGCCGGTCTTCGAGGTGGAATATACGGTCAATGGCAAGACGCAGCGCCGCAAGGTGTCAGCAATTTCCGTCTCCAACAATGAATTCGGGCAGAACTCGCTTCTGGTCGCGGATAATGTCTCGGGCGGCCACCTCGGCTTCTATCTCACCGATCCCCTGCGCCCCTCGGGCGTCGCAAGGCTCGCTTTCGACATCCTGCGCGGCAAGCTGAAGGAAAACGCTGCTGTAACGGCCACGACCGTCACGGGTGTGGAACTCCATTTCCCCAAGAAGCGCCACGACGTGCGCTGCGTCATCGATGGCGAATTGCTGCCGATGGAGCGCGACGTGGCACTTGAGGTCCATGCCGGCGAATTGAAGGTGCTGGTGGGGCGAGGGGTCTTGGCGTAGCGCACCACCTCGATAACGGTGCAATCGAACCTGCTTAAAGGTAGCGGCGCATTTCTTCTCCCCGGCGGGGAGTAGAAACAAGCGGCAAGGCCGAATCATCGTCTCGATCCCCCAAAAAACGCCAGTCTTGCCAAATCGAAGCCGCCCGGCCATGTTCGGTTGGGTGCGGCTCCGGAAGACGCCGTCGTCTTTGCGGGAGTGCGATCTGTCATGAATGAAGTCTCCAAGCCGGTGTCCAACCTTGCCGCCATCGATGCCGCCCATCACCTGCACCCCTTTTCCGATATGGGTAAGCTGAACGCGAGCGGCACCCGCATCATCGAGCGTGCAGAAGGCGTCTTCATCTATGACAGCACTGGTAAGAAGTATCTCGACGCCTTTGCCGGACTATGGTGCGTCAATATCGGTTACGGACGCCGCGAGATCGCCGATGTCGTGCAGCGCCAGATGAACGAACTGCCCTATTACAACGCCTTTTTCGGCACTACGACACCATCAGCGACACTTCTGGCTCAGAAGATCGCTTCCCGTGCCGGGCCGAAGATGAACCATGTGTTCTTCACCAATTCCGGTTCGGAAGCCACCGACACCTGGTTCCGCATGGCGCGGGTCTACTGGAAGGCGCTCGGCCATCCGACGAAGACCAAGGTGATCGCTCGCCGCAACGGCTATCACGGCTCTACGGTCGCCGGCGCTTCGCTCGGCGGCATGAAGTGGATGCACGAGCAGGGCAATCTGCCGATCGAGGGTATCGCCCATATCGGCCAACCCTATTGGTATGCGGAAGGCGGCGATCTCTCACCCGCGGAATTCGGCCTGAAGGTGGCCCGCGAACTGGAAGCGAAGATAGACGAGCTCGGTGAAGAGAATGTCGCGGCTTTCGTAGCGGAACCCATTCAGGGCGCCGGTGGGGTCATTGTGCCACCGGAAACCTACTGGCCGGAAATCGCCCGCATCTGCAAGGCGCGCAACATTCTGCTGGTGTCCGACGAGGTGATCTGCGGTTTCGGCCGCCTCGGTTCGTGGTTCGGCTACCAGCATTTCGGCGTGGAGCCGGACCTCGCGCCCGTCGCCAAGGGCCTGTCATCCGGTTATCTGCCGATTGGCGGCGTCCTCGTTTCCGACCGGGTGGCGGAGGTGATGTTGTCCGAGGTCGGTGATTTCAACCATGGCTTCACCTATTCCGGCCACCCCGTCTGCGCCGCCGCCGCTCTGGAAAATATTCGTATCATCGAGGATGAGGGGCTGGTGGAACGGGTGCGGGATGATATCGGCCCTTATTTTTCGCAAGGCTGGAAAAGCCTCACCGACCACGAGTTGGTGGGTGAGGCAGTGAATGTCGGCCTCATGGGTGGCCTGCAGCTTGCGGTCGACAAGGCGACCCGCAGGCGTTTTGCCAAGCCGGATGACATCGGCACCGCCGTGCGCAACCACTGCCTGGCAAACGGCCTCGTCATGCGTGCCACCGGCGACCGCATGCTGGCCTCACCGGCGCTGACGATCAGCCGCTCGGAGGTGGACCAGATCATCGAGACTTTGCGCAAGGGGCTCGATCACCTGCGCGATACACCAGAGCATTTCCAATAAAGCGCGTAGTTGTTTTACGTCCGGGAAATGCGAAAAAAAACTCTAAGGGAGAAAAGAAATGGCAGGACAGGAACATCACTATGCCGTTCAGGTGAAGTGGACCGGCAATCGCGGCAAGGGTACCTCGGGCTACCGTGACTATGAACGCGACTACACGATTTCCACGTCCGGAAAAGCGGATATCGCTGGCTCTTCAGATCCCGCCTTTCGCGGCGATGCCTCCCGCTGGAACCCGGAAGACCTGCTTGTTGCCTCGCTCTCAGCCTGCCACAAGCTATGGTACCTGCATTTCTGCTCCGTCAACGGCATCATCGTTGAAGACTATGTCGACAATGCCGAAGGCACGCTGGTTATGGAAAAGGACGGCGCCGGGCAATTCAGTGAGGTGGTGCTGAAGCCGGTCATCACCATCTCCAAGGGTGATCTTGCGCGGGCTGATGAGTTGCACCACGATGCCCACGACAAATGCTTCATCGCCCGGTCGGTGAATTTTCCCGTGCGTGTGGAGGGGACGGTGAAGGTGGTTTGAGACGGATGTAGTTGCTTCCCCAGCGCGCGTAGCGGATTACTTTGCTCGGCCCAAATTCAACGTCATCCTCGGGCTTGACCTGAGGATCCATAGTCGACCGGTGGTGGATCCTCGGGTCAAGCCGGAGGATGACGACGGAAAGGTTTCCAGCCTTTGCAGCGCCTCAAGGTGTCTGAGCAACATCACCACCTTGAGGACATGGATGCGCAAATTTACTGGAATGCCGTCTCGTAGAAGCTTCTGAGCTTGCGCGAATGCAGCGTTTCCGTTGGCATGGCGGCGAGTTTCTGCACGGCGCGGATGCCGATCTGCAGATGCTGCGCAACCTGCGTGCGGTAGAACTCCGTCGCCATGCCCGGCAGCTTCAATTCGCCGTGCAGCGGCTTGTCGGAGACGCAGAGAAGGGTGCCGTAGGGCACGCGGAACCGGAAGCCGTTGGCCGCGATGGTGGCCGATTCCATGTCGAGTGCGATGGCGCGCGATTGCGACAGGCGCTTGACCGGGCCCGCCTGGTCGCGAAGCTCCCAGTTGCGGTTGTCGATCGTGGCGACGGTGCCGGTACGCATGATGCGCTTCAGCTCGAAGCCCTCGTAACCGGTGACTTCCGCAACCGCACCTTCCAGCGCCAGTTGCACTTCCGCCAGAGCCGGGATCGGCACCCAGACCGGCAGGTCGTCGTCCAGAACGTGGTCCTCACGCACATAGGCGTGTGCCAGCACATAATCGCCAAGGCGCTGGCTGTTGCGCAGGCCGGCGCAATGGCCAACCATCAGCCAGGCATGCGGGCGCAGCACGGCGATATGGTCGGTGATCGTCTTGGCGTTGGAAGGGCCGACGCCGATATTGACCAGCGTAATGCCGGCATGGCCCTTTTTCTTCAGGTGATAGGCTGGCATCTGCGGCAGGCGGCCAAGCACCGCATCCGTGTCCGGCCTGTCGGAGCCAGCGGGGGTGATGATGTTGCCCGGCTCCACGAAGGCCGTGTAGCCTTCGCCACCATTCTTCATCAACTGCCGCGCCCATGCGGCGAATTCGTCGATATAGAACTGGTAGTTGGTGAACAGCACGAAGTTCTGGAAATGGCTGGCGCTCGTTGCCGTATAATGGCTGAGGCGGGCCAGCGAATAATCGATGCGCTGCGCGGTGAACGGCGCAAGCGGCGCGGGTTCGCCGGGCACCTGATCATATTCGCCATTGGCGATGAGATCGTCGGTGTTGTTGAGATCGGGCGTGTCGAAAAGATCGCGCAACGGCACGTCGGACAGCGAAGATGCCGCCGCCGCCTCGACATAAGCGCCTTCGCCAAAGGCGAAATGCAGCGGAATGGGCGTGGCCGATTCGGCAACCGTCACCGGAACGCCGTGGTTCTTGATCAGAAGCCCCAGCTGCTCTTTCAGGTAGTGGCGGAAAAGCTCCGGCCGGGTGATCGTCGTCGTGTAGACGCCGGGGGAGGTGACATGGCCGTAGGAAAGGCGCGAATCGACATGACCGAAAGTGGATGTCTCGAGGCTGACCTGCGGATAACAGGCGCGGTAGCGGCCGGTAATCGGCGCACCCTTGGCAAGTTCGGTGAAGGAGTTGATGAGGAACGCCGTATTGCGTTCGTAAAGCGCGGTCAAAGCCTCGACAGCTTCTTTCGGGTCCGTGAACGTCTGCGGCGCGAAAGGCTCGGGGCTGATGAAGGAGAAGGGCGGAATCGTTCGTTTTGCTATTGTCATGGCCCATTATAGGAGGCCTATTTCGACAGGCAAGCGACAGAAATACGAAGAAACTGAAAAGAAACGGAAAAATGGCTGCGGCAAAGGGCGGGCGGTGAAATCTCAGCCGAGCGCGCCGCGTTGCAGGCTCATAAGCAGCACGAAACCGGCGCCCTTTGATGCCGGGCGGGGATCTGCCTTGTAAACTGCAAGTCCCGCCACCGGGCCTAGAAAGATCGATGCCATCAGCACCAGTCTCAGTGCGGAAAACAGGCCGTTGGAAAAGATCGTCGTCATCGGCTGGTCCTCACAGCACGACGGGGCAATTGGCGGCGGGTGCCGGGCTGTGCTGGCAGGCAAGCGCCGCACCCGCATTCACCCGCTGAAAGCTGCGGTTGGGATTAACGACGAGCGAGGCGAAGGACATGGCGAAGATCGCCATGAGAAACGCGAAGATTGCCAGCCGGCTGATCAACTTTGTCATGTCCATTCCCCTTTATTGGAGTTCATGGACAGAGTTTTGCCACACTCGGACTGAACGGACCCTGAGACCCCGGTTCATATGGTGTTCAGGGAGATTAACGGGATACTTCCAGTGTGAATTAGGGCGGTGGCTGGCTTCAGCGGCCTCAAATTGCCTTCTTTTGCATCACGCCGGAGAGGCTACCGCACGGGCTGTGAGTTCGTTGACGAGGCCATCGAATGCTTCGGGATTGGCGATGTCGACGATCGGGACGTGATGGTGTCGCGCGGATGCCAGCATTTCGGTATTTTCGCGCAGGGACCGCTCAATGAAGGCGTCCATGATCCGGCGCTGGCCCGCCGTCGCATCTTTATATCCTGCATGCGCGCGCATTCTGTCGGAGAGAAAGTCATTCTGTGCGTGAAGAAAGACCCCGGCAACCGTGCTGCCCAGCAGGGGCGCTATAAATTCCGGCCGCAAGGCCGCGCCCTCGAAGATGACGATATTGCCAGTGCCTGTCTTGCTGTCGATCAGCCCGCGCACAAGCGGCCAGATATTCTGGTGATGCACCTTCAGAAACCAATGGATCGTTTCTGCCGACAGCTGCCTGTAATATTCCTCCACAGGCGCGGGTATGCCCGGCCATGGCCTCCCGGGGTGGCGTGCCAGGCTGTCGGTTGAAATTGCCTCGCAGTGGAGTTTTTCGCTTAACAGGCCGGCTAGGGTGCTTTTGCCGACATGGGACGTACCCGAAATCAGGATTATGGAAAGGGTGGCAGGCATGCGTCGCTCTTAAGAGTGTTCGTTCGGGCCGCGACGATACATCAGCGGATATATGCGTTACACATGACGTCCGTCTGCGACGACGGACAGGCTGTTACAAGCCTGTCCGCCGCATCTTATCTCACAACCGCGTCCAGGTCTGGGATTTGCACAGGATTTTCAGCACGCAGCCCTTCATGCTCAGCGAATTGCCGGAAACGGTGCCGGAGCCGCTATAGGTCTTGTCATTGGCGGGATCGGTAATATCGCCCGAATAGCTGTTTCCCTTGCCGGAAAGCTTGCCGATCTGTTTTCCCGCATGTTTGCCTGTCTTCAGCGTCACGCAGAAAGCTGCGCCGCAGGGGCCGATTACGGCTGTCTCGCCGCTCGCCGTCTTCCAGTTGCCTTCAATGGGCTCAGCAGCAAAAGCAAGGTTGCTGCCGATCAGCAGGCCTGCGGCAATCATCATCACACGCTTCATAAAAACTCCTCCGTCCATGTCGCGCTTTCTTTGCCCGTTTCGTCCTCCGCACGGGCATGCGGATAGTATTTGACGTTCACGTAAAAGGAAACAGAAAATTCCAGCTGCGAGACGGCATTTGCGTCGGTCAGGAGAGTGGGAGAGGGGCAATTCGAAAAACCGTTGTTTGGATCGTGGTGAATGAAGGGTTGAAATCCAATTCTAAAGTTTTCGTAAAATTCGCTCGAAAGTCCTTAATTTCCGCACCTCGTGATATTTAACAAAAACCCAATTTTACCAATCGTTTGCAGTTTGTTTGCGGCCCATTAATCATGCCTTTTAAGCGCCCGTTGAAAGCCTCATGACATATTGGGGTCATCAAAAGCGCAGGGAAAACCTGCCGGCCGGAAGAACAAAAAAGCCGCAAAAGACGGCAGTTCCAAAGGTTAGCCTCGACAAGAAGGCACTTGATGAAACAGGCGAGAAGACAGGGATTAAAACGATGGCACGCTTTGAAATTCGCGATATCGAAATGGCAGTTGCCGGTGGCGAAACCCGCGCCGACACCCTTTGCAATCTCGGCCTGGTCTATGCGACCGGCCGGGGATGCAAGGTGGATCTGGTCGCCGCCCACAAATGGCTCAACATCGCCGCGATCCGCGGATCGGAAAGAGCCGCTTCGCTGCGAGCAGATCTTGCCCGCAACATGACCAAGGCGGAACTGGCCGAAGCGCTGCGTGCCGCACGCGACTGGATGACGATGCACTGACGCACCTTATCCGCGACAGAATTTCCGGTCCGGTTCCCTCCAGTCCCGATGACCGGTACAAACGAAAGTAAACCCGAAGGGGAATGCGGCGAGGGCTTTGAAAAGGAGCTTTTGCGCTGACACATCAAACCGCGACCGGCAGGAACAAGGCCGGCGCGGTTTTCTTATGTCTGGCGATGTCGGTTGATGGAAAACGATTCGCGAACAGTGGTTTGTCAGAGGATGTTGAATCGATGCACGCAATGGTCGATCGCACCATATGCCGCCTGGCTCGCCATCCTCATCCCTTTGCCTGCCACGGGGATCCAGCCGGCACACGTCTGTGTGGCGAAAGACTCCTTTCAGCCCAAGGACTTGGGCTGGCTCGATTCCTCGTGACAAGAACAGGAATGAGGAGAAGGCAAGCGAAACCTCAACCCAGCGCCTTGATGACCTTCGGCAATGCCTGTTCAAAAAGATCAAGCTTGTCATCAGGTCCCACACTCACACGAATGCAGCGGTTGAGCGGCGCCACGCCCGGCATGCGGATGAACACGCCATGTTCCATCAAGCCGTCGACGATGGCGCGGGCGTAAGTGCCGTCGCGCTGGCAATCGATGGTGACGAAATTGGTTGCCGACGGCAGGGGTGAGAGGCCGTTATTGCGGGCAATCGCGGAAATGCGATCTCGAGCCACCGCAATTTTTCCAACGACGTCATGCAGATAGGCCTGATCCTTCAGCGCCGCCAATGCGCCGGCGACCGAAACGCGTGCCATGCCGAAATGATTGCGGATCTTGTCGAAGGCTTCGACATTGCCGAGCGTGCCGATGGCATACCCCACGCGGGCGCCGGCAAGCCCATAGGCTTTCGAGAAAGTCCGCATGCGCAGGATGTTCGGCTGGCCGATAAGGGCGTCGATGCTTGGCACGGCGCTGGCAGGTGCGGTCTCGCAATAGGCCTCGTCCAGAATGAGCAGGCAGGTTTCCGGCAGCGCACGGGCAAAGGCCACGACCTCGCTTGCCTCCCACCAGCTTCCCATCGGATTGTCGGGATTGGCGAAATAGACCAGCGGTGCATTTTCCCGGATGACGAGATCGAGAAGCCCGTCGAGGTTCTCGTGATCGTCGACATATGGCGTGGTCACGAGTTTTCCGCCAAAGCCGTTCACATGGTAGTTGAAGGTAGGATAACCGCCGAGCGAGGTGACCACCGGCGTTCCCGGCTCAACGATTAGCCTGGCGATCTCACCCAGCAAACCATCGACACCGCCGCCAATGGCGATATTGCCACGCGAAACGCCGTGGTGGATGGCGAGCGCTTCCTTCAGTTCGAAATTTTCCGGATCGCTGTACATCCAGGTCTCGGCCGCCGCATCCCGCATGGCCATAAGCACGGATGGGGCAGGACCGAACCCGCTTTCATTGGCGCCTATCCGCGCTTCCACCTTCAGGCCGCGGCCCCGCTCGATGGCTTCCGGGCCGACGAAGGGAACGGTTGAAGGAAGAGAGACGGCAAGCGGCGTAAGACGTGAGAAAGCGGACATTGGCTGAGATTTCCAGTACCTGTTTGAAAACCCGGCACACAATAGGTGCAAAAAAACCGGACGCAAGTCGCGCCCGGTTACCGGATGCCTGTTTTGGAACAGTTTTTTCCACCGTCGCGCCGTGAGAGAAAGACTCGGCCGCGAATCGGCCGATGCGGCTCAGACGCTGGTCTCGAAACTCAGCCTGCGCACATGGTGCAGGAATTCCGCGTCGATCAACATGTTGAATCCGATGGTGACCTTTTCCTCTTCCCTGCGGATCAGGTTGCAGCCGATCTCATCGCGAATGCCGAGAATTTCCAGATAGAAATTAGTGGGCATCTCCAGATGCGGGCTGACCTCGATCTCTGCGCCGTAAAGCGAGATGCTGCGCACCAGGCAGCGCATGGTATCCTTGGCGCTGAGGTGATGCCCGATGAAGGTGATCTTTCCGGGCCGGTCGATCTGAAACTTCTCGTATTGCTCGTCCTGCGGGACGCTTTGACGGTGATCAATATGTAAAGCCATGACAACCTCCCGGATTGCCTTTTCCTGATGCCAATTTTAACGCGGCTTCCTTGCCAGTGCGTGAAGGAAATCCGCGCAATTGTCTGTTCTGCGTCTCGACATGGGCCAGACCGCCTGTCGGAAGCCGATGTTTCCCTTGAGGAAATGCATCCGGCTCCTTCCGGTTGCAAGGGTGTCGCAGTATGGGGTGATAATGTGTCATGCTTGCACCGGGCTGGTGGCGCTGTACGGTTGACGCGGGCCGTACTTGGCGTTACGCCTGATCCCGCAATATGGCTTCGCAGGGTGCGGCAAATCTGCCCATTGGCGATTGTTCTGGGAGTGAAATGTGGCGGGAAGGCTGGTAATCGTCGGGGCGGGGCAGGCCGCTTTCGCGCTGGCGGCAAAGCTCAGGGCGCTGAAGGATGAGCGCCCCATCACCATCATCGGCTCGGAGGATGCCTATCCTTATCAACGGCCGCCACTGTCGAAAAAATACCTTTTAGGCGAGATGAGCTTCGACCGGCTGATGTTTCGGCCTGAGGAGTGGTACGCGGAAAACAATGTCGATATCCGGCTCTCCACCTTCGTGGAGGAGATAGACCGCGCTGCCAAATCCGTTCGCATGCAGGATGGCAGCACGCTTTCCTACGACAAGCTGGTACTGGCGACCGGCGCTGCACCACGCGAGCTGCCCGCCAGCATCGGCGGCGATCTCGAAGGGGTTCTGACCGTCCGCGACAAGCGCGATGCTGACCGGCTGTTTGAGGAAATGAAACCCGGCCGCAGGCTGCTGGTTATTGGCGGTGGTTATATCGGTCTGGAAGCGGCAGCCGTCGCCCGCAAGCTCGGTCTCGAGGTCACGCTGATCGAAATGGCCGACCGCATTCTCCAGCGCGTGGCGGCAAAGGAAACCGCCGATATCATGCGCGGCATCCATCAGGAGCACGGCGTCTCCATCCGCGAAAAGACCGGCCTCGTGCGGCTCGTCGGCATGGATGGCCGGGTGGCCGCTGCCGAGCTTTCCGATGGTTCGGTGCTTGACGTGGATTTCGTCATCGTCGGCATTGGCGTAACCCCGAACGATCGCCTTGCCCGCGAATCGGGCCTCGATGTCGGCAATGGCATCGTGGTGGATGAACACACCCGCAGCTCGGACGAGGATATCCACGCGGTGGGGGATTGCGCGTTGCTGCCGTGGCGGGGCCAGCTTGTGCGTCTCGAATCAGTCCAGAACGCGGTTGATCAGGCCGAGGCCGCCGCTCACGTACTGGCAGGCGCTGAAGTCGCCTATGATGCCAAACCCTGGTTCTGGTCTGATCAATACGAGGTAAAGCTGCAGATCGCCGGCTTCAACCTCGGTTATGACGAGACGGTGCTGCGGCCCGGCGCGCGCGAAGGCAGCTGGTCGGTCTGGTATTTCCGCGACGGGCGATTCGTGGCGGTCGACGCGGTCAACGATGCCAAGGCTTATGTTTCCGGCAAAAAACTGCTCGATACCGGCGCTGAGCCGGATCGCGCCATCCTGGCGGACCCGTCCGCCGATCTGAAATTACTGCTTTCCTGAGGACATCATGCCCGCTCCCGAAAATCGTTTCAAAACAGCCATCCACGCCGGCAGGCCGCAAATCGGCCTCTGGCTCGATATGGGTGAGGCCATCACGGCGGAAATTGCCGGAACAGCGGGTTTTGACTGGCTGGTCATCGATGGTGAGCACGGCCCGAACGATCTTCGCAGCATCATCGACCAATTGCGCGCTCTCGCTACATCGCCCGCCGAACCGGTGGTGCGTGTGCCCGTTGGCGAAAGCTGGATGATCAAGCAGCTGCTGGACGCAGGCGCCCGCACGCTTCTGGTGCCCATGGTCGATTCGGCGGCGCAGGCTGAAGCTTTGGTCAGTGCTATGCACTATCCGCCGCGCGGCATTCGCGGCATGGGGGCGGCGGTTGCCCGCGCCTCAGCCTTCAACACCATAACCGATTATGCCGACAGTGCGTCCGACAGCGTGTGCCTGCTGGTGCAGGCCGAAACGCGCGCCGCGATCAATGATCTCGACAATATTCTTGCGGTGGAAGGTGTGGACGGCATCTTCATCGGCCCGGCCGATCTTGCTGCGGATATGGGCTATCTCGGCAGGCTGGACGAGCCGGAAGTGCAGGCTGTAATAGAGGCAGCGATCGTCAAGATCGTCGCGGCCGGCAAAGCTGCCGGCATTCTCACCTTCAACGAGACCTTCAATCGCCGTTATCTGGAACTCGGCGCATCTTTCGTGGCTGTTGGCGCAGATGTCACGGAGTTTTCCAATACACTGCGTGCGCTTTCCAGCCGCTACAAGGGCGGGGCAGCGCCTGCGCCATCCAAATCCGGATATTGAGTCTTAGTCATCGTTGCTGGCGTTCAGCTTTTCCGGCGGAATGCCTTCTTCGCCGGAAGCGAGATAACCATTATTGATGAGTGCCGCGCGGACGATGCGCTGGATAGCCTCATCCCTGTCAATGCCGTGATCTCTCGCGAAATCCGACAATGCTTCTTCAAGATCGCTGCTGAACATCATTTCCGCCCCCCCGTTCGTCAATTCTCTGAAATAAATGCGAACAGGCAAGGCGGAACGTATCCCGCCTTGCCTGAATTCTAGCCTCTAGTGCGGCAATCAGCGCCAGCGATAAAGGCTGCTGTTCGAAGAACTCTGCTGCGTACCAGCGCCGACCGCATAACCGATCGCAAAGCCGAGTGCGCCGACGATAGTCAACAGTGAGGTTGCAGTGCCGGGGTTTTCCTTGACTGCTTCCACAACGTTCTGGCCCTGGGCGCGCACATTGCTTGCCGCCTTGCGAACGCGGCCACGAGCCTCATCCAGAAATTCGGATGCATCTTCACCAACGCCTTCCGCACGAGCGGAAACGGACTTGGAGAGAGACGAAATCTGCGAACGCAACTCCGCAATCTGGTTTTCGATCGTATCTTCGACAACATTCAGTTTGGTCTGAGCCATTAGAACACCTCTTTTTGTTACCGAAGCCAGAACGTGCCGGAAGAGAAGAAGTTCCCCAATGGCCCGCAAAGTTTCGCTGGCGGGTGTTCGGCCAACAGGTTTTTCGGCTTCTTGGCGAAAAACCCTTGCATTCATTTTTTTAAAGCAATAATCAGGCCGCACCGGAGAGGTGGCCGAGTGGTCGAAGGCGCTCCCCTGCTAAGGGAGTATACGTCAAAAGCGTATCGTGGGTTCGAATCCCATCCTCTCCGCCATTACCCTTGATTTCATTCAATAATTCGTCTTTTTTTGCCGCTTGCCATAACTTGGTGAGGATTTTACAATCCCGCAGACGCCATGGTTGGGGACCAACTTTGATCCAGTTTCTTTGGGAATCAATCCAGTGGGCGTTCTCGGATAATCTAAAGACGGCAATCGCAACGGCAATTCTCACTATTCTCTTCTTTCCCGTGAGGGAAAGGATCACTAGGTGGTACGGTGCTTCGTTTACCCTACGTCACAAAAAATGGGTGATTAGGCGCCTAAAACGTCTAACTGCGGACCTGGAGATGGTTCGACGCGGGGTGGTGCACCTAGAGGTTCTGCGTCACATCGCGACAATAGCCGCGTTCTCAGGTGTTATCACTTTAGCTGCGGTTGGAAGTGGGTCGCAGTCTGAAACCATGTGGTGGTTCACGCCGCATTTGGTAATCTCTTTCGCTATTGCCTGCTCGGTCTACTCCCTTTCTTCTGCGTTCAAGTTGATTAGAGTGGGGCTCTATCCACGCTCGGAAATATCGTCGTTCGCCAGACAGCTTGACCGAAAGCGCAGAGACGAGCTCACAGACCGAGAGCGTCAGGTCATTCTTAAATATCTTGACGAACTCAGGGACTTGTTTCCAGACGATCAGCCTATCGAGAATGCCATTGAGAACTTCGACGACATAAAATTGTATTTAAAATCGGCACATTCAATCGAAGCCGAAGCGAAGTTCAAGGAAAGGATGCATTCGCGTTCCAAAGATATCATGTCAGGTGATGAACAGGGCTGAGGCCCGCAGGGTGGTGAATCCTGCGAGCCTCGTTGGCGCTGTGGTGGCGCTTGATCCCAGACGCGAAGTGCGTCTAGGTCTCCTCGGTGATAAAGGACCGGATGCAGCCCGAAGGCGCACACCGGCAAGGTGGCTGGCCTTGCATGTCATAAGGCCAGCTGGGAATTATTGTGGACGTGATTCTTTCAACCATTCCCGGACAAGAGCGTCCAACCGCTCAGTCAACTCATCTATCCGGGCGCCGGCGAGTGCTGCGGTCGCGCTAATACCCGGCAATGCCAAAGGGCTATCTGGATCCGGGCCGTCTGCCGCTAGGGAAATCAAGTCGATAACCTTGCGCACTTCACAGAGAGAAATGGAGACTTCCTCAAGGGCGAGCGCGCCGTGCATGACAACGTGACTCATGCCCTTGCCCTCCGGGCCGCGTGGTGCGCATCCATAGCCGCATAGAATTTGGCTTTCAGTACCTCCGCGCGGTTCGCAGCATCATGAAGGATGTACGCCGCAGTGTTGGCGTCGTCGTGGTCCATGTGAGCCACCAACTGGGCGCTGATGTAGTCCAGCGCAATTCGTGTGGAGTTGAAAACGTCACACACCTCAGCCTCAAGGTTGGGGAACGACTCATTAACCGTATCTATTTGGGACTCGCTAACCATATCGGGCGTTCCTTGTTGCTTTTGTGTCGCTGCATTTGTACTGTGTACACATCAAGCCACACGAAATTAACCGTGTCAACATGTATTTGTACAGGGTACCAAAAATGAACGCCACTCAGCTTAAAATGGCCCGCGTCGGACTTGGTTGGGGTGTGCGAGACCTGGCTGAAAAAGCGGGTATTACCGCCAACACAGTCACGCGGATTGAGAACGGTTCAGACGCGAAGACTTCCACCGTCCACCTTCTTCAGACGGCTTTAGAAATTGGCGATGAGATCGAGCCGGGTAAATGGCGTTTCGCAGAGTTTATTGATCCCGACGGCGTGCGTATAAGGATTGGCGGTGATCCTGATGCCGTTGGTGGAGCGGTTGTCCATAAACCAATCTAGCGGCGGGCTTGACCGGCGGTAACGCCTCAATCATTTTGCTACCCTGACTTGGGGGCAAAGATGAAACTACCGTTGGCGCTTATCGCCGTCCTTCTCATGGTCCTGGGCGCATGGCTTGGTGGCCTGCGCATTTTTGTCATCCAGCCCATTGGCGCGATCCCTAATGGCGTGACGGCCGTGGTTGTCGGGGTGAGGGGCATCAACTTCATAGACAGCCCTGACGCCGTATGTGCACGGATAGTGCAGCCGAACCTCCTTTGCAGGGGCGCGGCTGCCGCACGCGTAGCTGACAACAGCTATATCCTATTGCGGCTACCATTCAGCGAAACGCTGTACCGATGGAGTGGGGCGAGGCTTTAGCGCTTATAGTCTGGTGAGATTGGCGGCTATAGTGGGGAAATTCCCCAGTTGATCAGATCGCCAACTTGGCGACTTGGATTAATGGCTTGTGGATTTTCTTGACCGGCAAATAGGCCGCTCGTGATTATGAAAACCGCAGGCAGAACGAGTGTTTTGAACAAATCGCCTGTGGATAGTTACTCTATGTGGAGACAAACGCGCCGATTCCAGAGTCATAATGTGCGCGTGCCGGAGAGCAGATGCGTTTAGAACCGCAATAATGACCTGCTCCCCGGACACTGGCGACCCCGGAAGAGGGAGGATCGGTTGCAGCCGATCCTCCCTCACTTGTCCCGGACAAGAGGCATTCTTCAATAATCCGTCCGGCCTGCAAAGCCCCGAGCCATCTTTTGCAGGCATTTTTGTTTAAAAGCGCCTTAAGCGGGAAACTCTTCACCGCACCATCTGGCAACAGCGTAGAATTTGGGAGGCCCTGTATTGACTCATGTTGAAAAAGAAAAACCGTCAGCACTTAAAAAGCAGGACGAACCGGAACTACCACCGCGGCGACATCACTTTGCGGGAGCGGCTGCGGCAACGCTTAAAAAATATGCGCCTGTTATTCCAAGCAAACTTTATCACTACACGAGTTCCGAAGGTCTGCTTGGGATCATCTCTAATAACAATTTTAGATTTTCGGATAGCCGTTTTCTGAACGACGGCTCCGAGAATTATACCGCACAGAACATTGCCGCCTTGGCAATCGAGTCTTATCGCAATGACCATCCAGAAGTTCAAAAGGAAGTTGGAGATCGCCTGCTCGAAGCGATAAGGGAAGCTGTCAATACGCTGATTCCTGTCGTTTTCTGCATGAGTTCGCAAAACAACCTTTTGAACCAATGGAGAGACTACGGCAAGGATGTGGTTCCGTACTCGCTGGAGGTAGACGTCAGTTCCCTTTACGATAATAGAATTTACGATTTTCCGGTTTATCTTGTAAAAGTTATCTATGATGCGACTGAGATGATTGCGATTTGTCACGACTTCTTCTTAGGAATTCACCGCGCAGTTAATGAGATTTATCCTGATGGTTCTCCATCACCGGAAGAAGAAGATAAATTGTATGAAGGTGCAGCCCTGGAGTTTGTGGCACTCTCGCTGAGTTTCAAAAATCCTGCTTTTGAGGCAGAACAAGAATGGCGATTGGTGACAACCACCGTCGACCTCCGAAACCAAGGTGTCGCGAGACGATATAGGTCTAGTAACCTCGGCGTGGTGCCGTACTTTCAGTGGGGACGAAAGGACGGAAAGAGTTTGCCTATATCGCTAGTGACAGTCGGCCCCTCGCCCTACTCACGCGTTTCCGATTTGGCTCTAAAAGAATTCTTGGACGATAATGGATATGAGTGTGAGACGGTCTTTTCTACCATCCCAATCCGTCGCTGACATCGTTTCGATGTCATGCGCCTTTACCGCTTAAATACCAGCGCCGTTATTTCCGAAACGCGACTACCGCTGGCCAAGGATCCCGAGGGACCGCCGAGCCCAAGCCAAGCAACGTTGCCATCCTCATCCCAACCGCAGCCGTCAGAAATGACCTTGATGCAGGTTTCGAATTTTTGCATGTAAATTAGAGACATCGGTTTACCCCAACTTCACGTTGCCCTTTTGGGCCTTCCTGACGGTTTCAATGATGTTTGCTTTCAGATCGCGGTTCGTCTTTTCCAAACCGGCCTGAAGGCGGGCCACGGCTGCAACGTCCGCGCCACGGGCGTCAATGTGATAGACTGGCGATAAGGTTACCGCGCCACCACCACCGCCACCCGTGATGGACTTCATGTCGGGAATGCTGGGCGGCGAAAGCGCCGGTATTGCGCCGACGTAGCCGCCATCAGCGTATCCTTTCAGGCCGCGCCGCATAGCCTCCATGGCTGCAGGACCGCCGGCAGCTTTTACAGCTGCCTGGTCGAACACGTACTCGCCTTTGTGCACGACGCCGGCAGGCTGGTACTTTCCGCCGTCGCCGGTGTAGCCGCCTTCAGAATAAAGGCCGCCAGGAGCCGAAGGGAAGCCACCGCCACCACCCTTGAAGATGTCGAACAGTCCGCCGCCGCCCATGTTGAACAGGCTATCGAGTCCGCTGTTGATCAGACGGCTGCCAAGGTTCTTCAGTGCGTTGCCAAGCACCTCAGCGGCACTTGCGCCTTCAATAAAGCCGTCAACCAACGTGCCAGCGAAATCACGCGCCGCGTCTCGGGCTTCTTCCGCTGCCGCTTTGGTCTTTTCATAAGCCTCAGACTCGCGATTGATGGCGTCAATCTTGTTGGCAATGGCCAACTGTTCCTCAGCGGTTGCTGCTGCGCCCGCCTGGCGAAGCGCGTTCATTTTGTCCTGCTGAGCGGCAGACTTGCCAATCAGCGAGTATTCGAAGTCCAGCTGCGCAATCAGGTCGGTCACGGCCTGCCGCTCTCGCTCCGCTTCTCTTGTGGCTTTTGCCCTCGCGCTTTCGGCCTTCGGGTCCGGAGGGGTGATAGGCGTGAAAGTGCGGTCTGTCGTCTTGGAGACCTCGGGCAGTTTTGTGCCCAGTGCGCCGGCAATCGCGCCGCTCTCCTCAGTCAGCTTTTGAAGCTCAATGCGGTACTGGCCGACCGCCTTGTTGCGCTGCTGCTGCGTTAGCAACTGGTTGTTGGTGGTTTCAAGGATCTTGTTCTCGAGATCAAGTCGCTTGCTGTCGACTTCAGCCTGGCGCGCGGTGAGCGTACCGGCCATCTGGCTTTCGGTTGCCCGCCAACGGTCGATGAAATCGACCAGCGAATCCGAAGCCGAAACAATAGCCGCCTTTAGGTTCTGGCCCACCGTGTGCACGATGGTGTTGAATTTTGCGTCCAGTTCCGCAGCGCGATTGATGAGGTCATCATTGATGACAATCCCCAGGTCATTCGCCGCCTTGATTTGGGCGCGAATTCCTTTCTCACCCTGAGCCAAGAGCGAAACCATGCGCTCGCCGCCGGTGCCCCCGAATAGTTCGTCAAAGATGCGAACGCCAGCGGCGGTGTCGTTCAACTGCTTTGTGCGGTTGATCAGCAGCAACAGGAATTCGGATGGGTCTTTAAGGCGCTCCTTGACCTCCTGAGGCGACAAGCCAAGCCGCTGGAACGCCTCCGCAGCGCTGCCCTTACCGGTCTGCGCAAACTCATCGGCGCGCAGGGACATTTCCTTGAGGCCGTCCGTCATGGCGTCAATTGGAATGCGGGCCTGTTCCGCAACATAGCGCCATTCCTGAAAGGACTTTGCGGACACGCCGGCCATCTTCGCGGCGTCGCCCAACTCAGCAACGGCTTTCGTAGCTGCCGCGAAACCAGCAACGAGACCACCAACACCACCGGCAGCAACCCCTGCAAACAGGCCAGCAAGGCTGGTTTTTGCTACGTCACCAGCTGAACTGAAAGCTTTGCTCAAGCGGGCCCGCATTCCTTCAGCCGAAGCCTCAATCTTCCGAAAATTGCGATCGGCATTACGTGTTGCGCCGGCGATCTTTCTTTCAAAGTCGGCAACGCGTGCTTCCAGGAGGACAGCAAGTCGTTCGTACTCTACGCTCATTTCTTTTTGCTCCTGACGGCTTTGGACATCGCGCGTTTGATTTTGGCTGCGGCCTTTTTCTGCGCCAGCCGGAAACCCGAGAAGAAGTACGGCTGCGCCCTGCTGCCGGGGTTTTTTGTTCCCGCAAATTGGCCGCCATTGAGGTGGGCTCGTGTCCCAAACTCAACGAGGTGGGCGTACCTTACCTTGCTATTGCCGGCTGTAATCATCGCGGCGTTTGCAGGTACAACAGTCGAGCGACCTGGCTGACTATGTGGTGGGGTTTTCTGTCCGCCGGGGGTAACCTCAATGCTGTCCTTCAGATCGCCGTCGTCGACTGGCGCCAGCGCCTTCATAACGGCGGCCACATCCTGTGCGGCGGAAGTGATTGCAGGCTGGGTCTGCTCGCGCACAGCCTTTGGGATTTTTTCAAGGCGGCGCTTTAGTCGGTCCCAGCCTTCAAGGGTCCGCCTAGCCATTTACTGCGGCAGGCTCGGCTTCGTCTGCGGCGCCTCCCTTGCCGTGGAATGCGGCATCCATCACCCGAACCACTAATGGGAAATTCTCTGCCGCGGGTCGATTCTCGACGTAGTTACGAACCAAGCGCAGCGCATCTGTAGGTTTCGTGCCCCCGCCAATCAGGCCGAGGCGCAGAATTTCGCGTGCGTCATTGAGATTGACGATGCCGGTGCGGACAGCGTGAAGCAGCGTCGCATACATAGAGCGATCCGTTGTTTTTTCCCATTCACTGGCCAAATCCCAGGTCAGTGCAAATTTATACGTGCCGTCAGCAAAGTCTTCTTCGACGATTGCAAATGGTTGTGCTGTGGTCATTTAGATTTTCCTTGTGGATTGTGGGCGGGTTGCATCGACGCGACGAACTTCCACGGCAATACTTGCGAGAATTTAGCGCCAAGAGTTGGGGTCTCGATGCCTAGTTGGCTCACAGATATGTTCTCGCGGGAGATAAGCTCTAAGATTGCCCTGCCGATACTAGTCTTGTCGGCACTGACGCTTTTCGCTCCAAACGACTATGCGAAAATACTCGGGATAGACGGTTTCAGAAGCGAGTATAGGCTCTGGATCGGTGCGGCATTTGTGCTGTCCTCTTCGGCGTTGGTTACCAATGCCATCTGGAGCGCAGCAATTTTTCTAAAGCCGTGGGTAAGCGGATGGGTCTTTGTTCAAACGCACAAAAAAAACCTACACTCGCTCACATCGGACGAGAAGGCTATTCTCCGCCTGTTTATTATCGACGGAGAATCCACCGTCTACGAAGATGCCAACACTGGTGCGATAAATTTGCTTGTGAACAAGCATATCGCACACCGCGCAAGCAATTTGTCATTGAGAATGACTAGGTTTGCCTACATATTGCACCCGTGGGCACGAGAGTATCTCGAAAAGAACCGAAGTCTTCTTGAATAAAATAGAGATGCGCAGCAAAGTAGGCATTTCGTAATTCATAATTGCATAGCAGGAGAGCAACGTGTCGAACGCCGGATGGATATTTTATTTGGAAGACGGTATAGACCGGTACGTGGTTCATGTATCAGAACCGGATCGCAATGCAGCGGCGAACCTGATACCCGCAAATCTGCGAGGTCTAAATGTGACTAATGAGCAGATCATGAGCAAATCGTTGAACGATTTCTTTCCTCTACAGCCAGGAAAAGTAGCTGTGGGAAAATACCTCGTCTAACGATTTTCCATCATAGAGGCCGGCGCTATGTGTCGAAAACCCTTTTGGCGCGGCTGTGCATACTGGTAAGTTCCTCTCGATCAGTCTCACACTTAGCTCGATTGGCGTAAGCCAAAAAACTCAATGATTTCTCGCACGCGCGCTTGCGCACGCGCGAGGCAAAAATCTGTGTTTGCATTAAAAGTGCATTCCCCCGCCGGTCCGCAGCTGAGGGGTCTTGGACTTTTTGACCACCCCGGTGGGTCAGAGGTACGCTGCCTCACCCCACGTCGTCACCTCGCGGACGTTTACTGCCCTTGCTCGACCGTCCATTCCCGTGACGCGGTCATAGTCAAATCGCTGGCCGATGCGTGGCGCATCATGATCCGGCATACTTGTGATGTGGACAAAGTCGCCGCCCTTCTCGCGTGCGCCTTCCTCTTGGATGAAACCGAAACCGCGATCGGTCATCCACTTTATGATCTTGCCTGATGGCATTGTTCAGTCCTCATACGTGGTAAAGGGTGGATCTTTAGATGGCTGAGCGAACAGTGCGTCGCAATCAGATCAACTGTTTGGCGCGAAGGCGCTTGATGCGAGCGGCAAGCTCTTCATCTGTCTCTGGCTTGATGATCGCCTCAGTGACAAGGACAGTGCCGTGATCCATCTCGAATGGCCCGCCTTCTTCTGCCTGCGGATCATCCTTGCCGAGCTCTTCTTCAAGCATTTCGGTTGCCATCTGAAAGGCTGCACGGAAGCCTTCAAGATAAGACTTTACATGCGCTGTTACATCGAGGCGTGTTGCTTCCATGTGCTTCTCCAAAAAAGAAAAAGGGGTGGCCTGCTGCCGGTGCTCAGCAGCAGGCCGGTGATAGCGCGGCCACTCATATCGACGCTATCTGGATGCTTGGCGATTAGGCCTCGAAGTCACCGGCGACCAGAGACTCTGGGCGATAGACCGCCAGAGCCAGACGTTCTTCAATGCGCGCAGTCGCCATGTTCTTCTCGAAGTCGTCAGCGTTTTCTGTGCTGATTTCGAAAGTAACCTGCTGTCGGTCGAAGACCTGCGCGGCAGTAGCGAGTGCACCCACAAGGAACTGGCCGGCTGGCATGGCGGTGGTGTCGACAATCGGCAGGCGCCAGATGCGGCCCGAGCCGCCTTCCACCGGGTCAACGATGATATAGTTGCCGCCGGCGTCTTTCGTCAGCTCGAGCTCGGCCAGATCGTCCGGGTTCATGACGATGCCGGTTGCGGTATACTCGGCGCGACGCACCTGCTGGATGGCGCGGCGAATGGTGTCGACGCGAGTGTCGCCGGTATGGCGTAGGCTGTCGTCGAATTCGGTCGCCTGGGGAATAAGGCCAAGGATATTCTGGCCAGTGCCGCTACCAAACAGAAGCTGCTGCTCCTCGACCAGCTTCAAGCCGGTTGTGCCACGCAGATCCAGATAGGAGACCAGCCCGGCGACGTCATCAAGCATCTGCTTGGAGAGTTTGAAGAGGTGCGCAATGGTCCGAACCGACGCGGTCTTCAGGTCGAACGTGATGTCAGAATAGGGCTTTTGCGTAGTCTCGGCGACAGGTGCCGCGTTATTGGTGAAGCCGGTTTCCTGTACGAATTCGATCGAGCCGGCAGTGGTCTTGCCGGGCGCGATGAGGTCACGCACCGTGAGAACACGCTGGGCTGGTGCGACTATGCCGGGGCGGCGATCGGCGGGGACAAGAGAAGTGCCCTGCGAGCGACCAGTGCCGACGGTCGTGTTTCCTGATGTGATGGCGGCAGATTCGACATAAGCGCGGCCACGATTGGCGCCACCGTTCAACTCCTTGAAGGCCGGCGTGTTGACCAGCGCTGTTGCCAGGCTTTCGCCCGTGGCGAAGTTGTCGTTGGCGTGGCCGTCCATACGGGCGAAGCTCTTTTCAAGGCCGGAAATTCGCTCAGACAGGTCGGTTGTGGCGGTGTTGAAAGCGGAGCCAAGCTGCTCGATTTTTGCAGCGATATTGTCAGTCATTCAGGTGTCCTTTTCGACATAGGAGAACGCGCCGAGGTAGGCAAGCATGTGCGGCAGATACGTTCGTCCGGGTTTGTCTGTGTTGGCGGCATTCCATGCGTCGATTTCGACGACGTGCCGCTTGGCTTGGCGGTATAGATCGCGATGCGCAGCGATCTGTTCGGGTGTCCGGTGCTTTTGGATGGCTTCTTCGATTGCAGCGGCAACGGGGTTGGCTGAAACTTCAGCCTTCTTTGTCGCTGCCTCCACTCGAATTTCTGCGAGCAGGCGCGTAACTTCAGACGTCATTGCGCAGCCCGCCATTCTTTCGCCAGCGCTTCGAACGCGGGACCGGCAACAAGCGCCTGCTTCACAGCGCCGGTTGTCTGCGTGGCACCGAAAACGGCATGGACGCCTTGGCCGCAGACATCGGCGAGAATATCGACGCCCGGGTTTTCCAGATCATTGCGCAGCACAATGCTCTTGATGACCGGGAAAAACGGGTTTGACCGGCCGCCGTCGAACGCGGCTGCAATAGCCTCAACGAGCGACATGCAGAGCCTTGGGGAATGGATACGGGCAAACTTGTCGACGCTTTCGCCTACTGAGCCGAGACCGTTGTCGGCCAGCACGGCGATAAGTAGCCGCGCCATCTGGTCAGCGGAGAGGGGTGGATAGGTGCGTCCTACGGCCTTGGGCAGAACGCCGGCATCCGCAGCACGTTGCGCCAATGAAGTGACGCGACCTAGGCCAATGCCGAGGGTCTTTGAAATGGCAAAGCATGCCGCAGCTTTTCGCACGGTCGCCTCCTTTCATTTTTGGAAATGAATGTTTTGGGTGTTTAAAAAATCGCAGGCGCTCTGCCGGTCGTCGAGGAGACAGACGTCGGCAGAGCGCGCGATCGAACCGCGATACCACTCGCGGGATTTCAGGGTGGCAGTACATCCGTGCGCACCATGATTGGAAACTGGGGTGAGCTACCGCGCGCGGCAACCCACCATCACGGCAGTGACGGCTGCCGGAAATGATAAAGGCCCGCATCGCTGCGAGCCTCTCTCTCTTATACCCTGTAGCGCGGGGAAATGGGGTACCCCTATGCGGCGAGCCTGTCTTGAGCACGCCAATGGCGATCCACAATCCCGAGGCCGTCGAATATCCTGGCGCGCGCCTCACCTTTGGCTCCTTTGCTCCCTGCGCCGAGCCGCTTGCCGATTTCGTCGAGCGTCATGCCGTCGACGACCGACCACTCGAAAGCTTCAAGGATGGCCGGGACATAAGCCAGCTTGGCGCGAAGGATCGCTAGTTCTCGCTTTGCATCGATCGCCGCCAGGATTGGCCAGTCGCCGTTCCACTTCTTAGGCACCGGTGCCGCAAGCTTGCGGGTGGTCTCGCCGGCAGATGTCTTTTTGGTTGGCGCGGTGTCAGGGTTCGCCTTCTTGCCTGTCACGACCTTAACGCCTTTTGACCGGCCTTCTGCATCTTGGTTCTCTACGAAGAAGAGGTTTTCGCATTCCTTGCCGATCAACTGCGTCGGCCGCGAAGCGGTGTCGTGCAGGTCTCGGTACCGACCTGCGAGCGAAAGGAAGTAGTCTTTGCCTTCGGTTCGCAAAAGCTTCTGCAGCGGCCAATCGGCATTGTCATTGGCCGCTTGGCCGTCGAAGCCATTGGAGGCGTACCAGGCGGTTCCGTTCGCGCGAAACCTCTCCACCTCGTCGTGAGGCGCAACCGACAAGAAAATTTTCGGTAAGGGATCTCCTGCTATGAGCACGACGTCTCCGCGCTTCATGCGCGCGCGTCTTGGCGACCATTCGCCAGCATCGAGAGAAATTGCAGTCGGCGTGTCGCGCCGGTCAAAAACCGGATTGTCTTTTTCCATTAGGCCGTCACCTTATGAAAGAGGGTGTTGAGAGCTGCATACCGACAAGATGTCGGACACACATACTTTCCGAGAGAGGCGCGAAAACGGGTAGTCGATTTGAGAATATTTTTTGATGTCTACCGCAGATGTATAATTGAAATATATCCAGTAAAATTATACGCCATAACGAATTATGTAAGAAGTTATATTATTCGCTGTGAGTAAAAACCTAGATCGCTGAATTTCTGTTGCTTTACAGCAATCATACGAAGATAATTCCCTTGGTATAACGGAGATTCGCTATGGCAGATGTGCTTGTGACATGTATCAATAAAAAAGATCGAAACAGCAGCCACGAGGGTATTACTCATCTAGGCAATCCGAATGCTGGTGGTGGTTGGAAGTGGACGAGGGCTGAGGTCATTGCTTCAATCGAAGCGAAGACAAATACCTTCTACACTTATGTAAACGGAAACCGCGGCGACATTGGTGTCGTTAATGGGCAGAACGGGAAGTACGTAAGGACTTACGCAGACGGAAAATGGAATGACAACCTGTTGTCGCTTCCAGAGTGCAACTGATTTTTTTGGATGCAAGTAAAATGTCGAACGACAAAAAAACTTCAATTCCCGCTAATAAGCAAACCGGACGCGTCACTCAAGACGGTGTCAAAAACACCCAGCAAAAATCTTTTTCCACTGCTGGTAATAAGGACAAAATCGCAAAGCCAAAACCAGGGGGTGGCCGCTAGTTGATTCAGTGGTTGGCTTCTTCAGAAAACTTGTCATGGCTGGCGAATACCGTAACAGCAGTCGGCCTGCCAATCGGTTTGTTGGGCTTGCTGGCCGTAACGATCCAAATGCGTAATGATCGGTTAGCTGTTTCGGCTGCTGCAATTGGCCAGATGCGATCTGATATAATGGATCGCGTTGACCGCATCCACCAGGCGCAAAAGAGCGGAAACGTCACTTTATGGGAAAGCGAGTTCGGTGAGCTCGCTAATGATCTCGAGATGGCCTGCGCCATCTATCTCGACGGGCAGATGGCAGGACGCACTGGTAGGCTTGCGAAAAACATGATCACCGATTTCTTGAATATGATCAACGAAGACGACGACTTGCGAGATGAGCTAGATCGGCTCGTACATGCGAAACATACATTCCAAAATATCCGAGACTTCCGATCAAAATCGAGGCGACCATGATACGATCAAGAGCTCTCCGAAGAACACCAGTCGACGACCTTGTGCCGGGTGATCTGTTCCGTTTCAGTTATGGATCTGGAGCAGTATTGGCGCTTTTTTTGGAACGTGTCGAAGGTGAAGCGCCAAGGGTGGGGATACTTCAAGGCGCAGACTTCAAAACCAACATGATCTGGCTAGATTACAATGGCGGGCCGCGTGAATGTCTTTCCTACGGAAGTGAGTGGCTGCTTGAAGAGGAGCACGGATCCGAAACCTATTGTGGGGAACGACAATCAAGGGGAAAGGCACGCCTCTATATTGATACCCCCGGCCTGGTCATGGTGTTCGGTCCATCGAACGGAAACATCTTCGGCTTTAACTTTGTGATTGACCTACAATCAAGCGCCTCGTTCAAATTAACCCCGGATGCCGCGCCGATATTAGGATGGAAAATTTGGGAGAACGAAGCTCACCGTGACAGCGGTAATGCGCCGTTGTTTGATACCGAGAACCCCTGACGTTCTCTCTCGGGCATGTGGTCCGTCATTTTCGCCATAGCCAGTCATGGCAAAAATTGCCACAACTCAGTTATTAGGAATTTCCGAACCACTTCCTTGTTGGAAGTGGTTGCTGGTCACACTGCGGGCACCGCCAAGAGCGCTGTCGCCGGTGAACCGCTTGCCGCAGTCACTGCATTTGCACATGTATCCACCGGGCGCGAACCCAGCGGTGTTGTCATTGGCTTCGATCCTTCCAAGGGCGTCCGCAACGGCATTGGCCAGCATGTGCAATTCATGCACAAGCTCGCTCTTTTCCTCATGGAAGCGGAACGGATCCCGGTGGCTTGGCGCAAGCCGCGCCAGCCGGTTGGCCAGCGCGTGAAAGTCGTTGGCTATGTTCATGCGGCCTCCAGCGGAAGAAAATCGTCGCTCGCCGTAAGAAGCAGCGGAATGCCTATCACGTCGCTAGGCTTATTGATCTGGTCGATGCCGAGAGCGATCGCCAGTCGTTCGAGCTTTTTCATACCGCGTTCCTGCATGCCTTGATCTTCGTCGCTTTGGACACACACGGCATATTGCTCTTTGGCGCCATCGGCGTCCTCGAGCTCCATTTGAAGCCAGTCTGATCCATCGTCTTTGTCGTGCTCAATGTGGCTCGAGACAATGGTCATCACGCGATCTTCAGACGCACGGGCCGGGGCGGCCGACAGGCCCGACCCCGCGCCCGCTGCGGATGTATTTACTTTGTCTCTGGCTGTAGCCGAGACAAGTAAATGAGTTTGCTCCTGCGGCTGTGGGACGCTACCAGATTTAGCGTCCTGTGACCGTAGGACGATCTCGTCCTGTGGCTGTAGGACGCTTGATTTTGTTTCGTCCTGTGACGGTAGGACACTAGTAGTGTCCGGCGACTGTAGGACGCTAAAATTCGGGTGGTATTGTGAGGGCCGTTTGCCGGAACCCATGACGCGGGTGAAGTAGCCCCAGTCAACAAGATCCTCTGTTGCGCTTGCGACGCTGCCCCTAGTCAGGCCGGTGGCTTGCTGCAAGAAACTAACACTGGCGCGCGCGTTGCCATGCTTTTGGTAATAGCGCTTGAGAATGTGGCGCGCGGTCTTGATGTGGATGAGCCGCACGCGCTCATCGTCGATGATGGCTCCTAAGAGTTCTATACGGTCGACGGGACCGCCAGCGTGATCAGGCTTGCTCATATTTAGCCATCCGTGCGTCATGTGCCGCCCGCCAATCATCCCCGCGCTCGACGACAGGGATGTACATTGCGCGGCCTTCCTCGGTGCGCCCGATCTCCTTAATGAAACCGGCATCGATCGCGCCCCTTATGGTGTTCCACATGGTTTTGCGGCCGACGCCGTAGCGCGCTGCCAAGGCGTTAGTGCGCAGGACGGCAAACCCGTGTTCGCGCCACTGCTCCACGACCAGGGCGGGAATGCGAAAACCGTTCTTTGTCTTGAGCACATATGCGCCAGCGGTCATGTAATCGGTTAGACGCTCGATATCGTCGTCGTTAAGCGATCGGTGGTCCATCTCAATCCTTTCTGGAGAGCGCACGAATGCGCGCCTGCCGGCAGGCGTCGGCAGGTTGTTGGAGGTGATGGCGGTTTCCTTTAGATGAGGCCGGCTTGGCGCGCCGCTGCAACGCGGTTGATGTCCTCAATGGCTGCGTCAAAACGGTTCGCAGCGGTTTTCTCAAATGCGACGGCTTCGAAAGCGATAATGGCCAGTTGGACTGTCGCGAGCGATTTCATGCTTGCGGCAAGTTCGCCGGTCTCCGCAGCCTGCACCACTAGCTTTTTGCGTTCTTCTTTCAATGCGCCAAGATAATCTTGAACGGAACTCATGCCGCCGCCCTCGCGCCAATCGCAGTTTCAATCCAAGCCTCAACCTCGGCGCGGACGTAAGCGATTCGCTTCAAGCCGATCTGCACCGGCTGCGGGAAGCGGTTTTCTTTGGACATGCGGGCAAGCAGCACGCGCGACATAGTCGTTGCGGCTGCTGCTTCTTTCGGCGTCATCAGGCGCGGCTTGTTGTCATTCGCTGGAATGGTCATGGTGACTCCTCGAAGCCAAGACAGAGTCATGGCGTGAAATGGAACGAAGATTTTTGAGAAGGTTCGGTTGCCGGCTGATGCCGGTGAAGGTTAGGGGCGCTGGGCGCCAATGAGCCGGTTTTCCCGGCGCTGCTTTTTGGCGGGCACCACCCCACCGATTGCCGCAACCACCACAATTGCGACGCTCATTTAATAGACCGATTTTACAAATTTGTCAAGATTTGGAAACTGTTGAAACCTTGCTTTCGCAGTATTCGGTCCAGTCCTCCATCATGGCGCGCCGCTTCGCAAGCGCGTCACTCCGGCGATATGCTTGCTCAACGACATCACCCACGGCGTGGGCAAGGGCAGCTTCCGCAACCTCGCGGGGGTGGCCGGTGGTATCGCCTGCCCAGTCGCGGAAGGATGAGCGCAGACCGTGCAGCGTAATGGACTTGTCCTCTGACGCGGCCCGCAGACTTTTCACCATTGCCGTATCCGATATCGCCGCGCCTTCCTTGCCGCCCTCGAATACCAGGTCACCGGTCGCCGCCTGCTTACGCGCCTCAAGGATAGCCAGCATCCGGCCGGTGAGCGGAACACGGTGCTCACGTCCAGCCTTCATTCGCTCAGCCGGCACAATCCAAACCGCCTGAGCAAAATCGATTTCAGACCAGACTGCGCCGCGAACTTCGCCGGAACGTGAAGCGGTGAGGGCGGTAAACTCCACAGCCCGAGCCGAAACGGCGTCACTTGCCCGAAGCTTCGCCATAATGGCAGGCATGTCTTTATATGCCGCCGCTGCATGGTGGCCGCGCGTCAGCTTGCTGCGTGCGGGCAAGAGCTCTTTCAAGCCCCCGCGCCAGCTGGCCGGGTTATCACCGGTGAACAGCCCGCGTGCCCGCGCGTGGTCCAAAACCGCCGCGATTCGCATTCTGGTTCGGTCGGCGGTTTCTGGAATGGTGGTCCAGATAGGTTTCAGGGCTTCAACAACGTCGTCGCGTGTGATGTCGCCTACCGGCTTCTTGTGCAGCGGCTTTGCATATTCATCGAGCGTCATGCGCCATTGCGCCTTGTGCTTCTCATTCTTAAAGCTGGCTTCCTTCACGGCAATGACGTCTTCCATGACGTCGGCGAAGGTTTTGCGCGTGGCCAGATCCTCGCCGCGCGCCAGACGTGCGCGAACCTCATCCGCTTTTTCCCGTGCCAAGGCCAGCGGTACTGGTGCCGTGCCTTGGCCATAGCCGCCTAGACCGATCTCGACGCGCTTACCTGCGCGTTTGTATATAAAGACCCATTGGCGGCTGCCGCCGGCGCGCACGCGAAGGAAAAGGCCGTCGCCGTCGCCGTAAATACCCGGCTTTGTGAGCGTCTTTATCTTGGTCTCTGAAAGCTTATTGCGCGCCATGCTTCGCCCGTTGTCATAACTTTATGCATGAAATTATGGCAAATACGGCCATTGTCAACGAAATCGTATCAATAATTTCAATAGCTTACGAAGCGCGGCGGACATCCTCTCCGCCATTTCGGCACGAAGCCTGAAATTATAAATCTCCCTAAACAGCTACTTCTTCCCAGCAGACACCCAAAGCATGCGTTTCCGTATGCCAGTTCGTTCTTCAGTGCGTTTCGCGAAACGCCGGACCCCTACGATAAACCGCAGGATAGTGGAGAGAGCTAATGGGCCGACTCGATTCTGCCCCTCGTTTCTTGCAGGCAGTTATAAAGCACTCTGTACCCAAGTGACACAAACTCGTATCCCGCGCCGTTTTCGCGACTCGTCCCGTAACGCTTGCGGACGCAATCGGCCAAACAATTGAGGTGCCGGAGCCTGCGAGCCGAATCGTTGATCGGGGAATCGGCGGCGAACCGCTCGGGTTTCACTGTTGTTTCTCTGTGCGCACCGGGGAGCCATACTAAGTGTGGCGCCGGAGCGGGGCAAAAGTTTCCGTCGCCCTTCCCCTGCGGGGCAAGGGATCTCCGAAAAGGCCTATAGTTTAGAAAGACCTTGTTAACCGCGCTAACTAACGGATTTTCAAGTCATTTCTTAACGCATGGTAAAGCCGCCTATGGGCCGTGTGCCCACTGTGTGCTGTTTCCGCAACAAACCGAAATGAAGCATGTACGTAAATGCGCTTTATCGGATGTTGGCGATTGCAAGCGGCGAAACCTTTTGTATTTTCACGACCAGAAGCGAGGCGGTGGATCGTTTGGCTTCTAAGAACACGGGAATGGGGCAGGGAATGCTGTCCTTCGGCAAAAGTACCCAGACCCACTTAAAAACTTTGACTGGAGGTCAATCATGAACATCAAGAGCCTTCTCATCGGCTCCGCTGCGGCTCTCGCAGCAGTATCCGGCGCTCACGCTGCCGACGCTATCGTCGCTGCTGAGCCTGAGCCCCTGGAATACGTTCGCGTTTGCGACGCTTTCGGCACCGGCTTCTTCTACATCCCCGGCACCGAAACCTGCCTGAAGTTCGATGGTTACATCCGTTTCCAGACCGACTTCGGCCGTAACAAGTCCGGCACGTCTGACTGGGATTCGTTCACGCGCGCTCAGTTCAACATCGACACCCGCACCGACACCGAGCTCGGCGCTCTGCGTGGTTACATCGGTCTTCGTGGCCAGGCTGACAACGACAGCAACCGTGGCGTTGTTGTTGACCAGGCTTTCATCGAACTCGGCGGTCTGAAGGTCGGTTACTACTACAACTGGTGGGATGATGGTCTCTCTGGCGAAGTTGACGTACTCAGCTCTAACCAGACCCGTCTGAACGCTGTCCGCTACACCTACGACGCTGGCTCGTTCTACGTTGGTGTTGCTGTTGAAGAGCTGGAAGCTGCTCGCGGCGGTTCCAACATCTCCGACGACTTCCTAAAGGGCGGTTCGTTTGAGCGTGCGAACAACGTAGGTATCGACGCTATCATCGGCGCGAAGTTCGGCGCAGTTTCTGCCAACCTGCTCGGCGGCTACGACACCGATGCTGAAGAAGGCGCAGTCCGTGCTATCGTAACGGCTGACATCGGCCCAGGCACTCTTGGTCTCTCTGGCGTTTGGGCTTCTGGCGCAAACCGCTACTACGAAGAGTCCGAGTGGACCGTTGCTGCTGAATACGCCATCAAGGCAACTGACAAGCTGACCATCACCCCCGGCTTCCAGTACTTCAACACGATCGACCTCGGCGCTAACAACGACTGGGTTGGCGATCGCGATGCATGGAAAGCTGGCGTAGCTGTTGGCTACAAGATCACCCAGGGCCTCTCCACGCTCGTTTCGGTTAACTACCAGGACGTAGACGGCACCGAAGGTGTTGATACGGGTGCCGGCGACAGCTGGGTTGGTTTCGTTCGCCTTCAGCGCACGTTCTAATCTGATCTGACATCGTCAGTGATGGAAAGCCCGGCTCTTGAGCCGGGCTTTTTCGTTTGATGCACATTGGCGAGGGGCAGGCAAAGCGTCGATTGGCCGGCGTTTCGATATCCCGGCGACTTTCCGTTACGGCTTAAGTCGGTTTGTATCGTTGCCGATTCGTCTGCCACTCAACTGTTTTGGGCCTGTCGAACTGGGAACTGATTCTCTCCTGCTGCGGATGGAAGCATTGCTGCCGACAGCCCGATTTCCCACCAATGGCACCGCGTTTCAGACGATTTCCCATGGCGCAGCGATGTCAGAATTCTGGCGGTGGGATGAGGAATGACTTATCTCATTTATCGGCATTTCGCTTAAGTCGCTGAAAAGCATGAATTATTAACGTTTTGTTAGGAAGTGCTGCCCGTCGGTTAGAATTGTAGCTATTTCGCAACAATGCAAAACTAAGGTCCCCTTACTGTCTTCCTTTTGTCATCATTGGGATTGCCTCCCCGGCCGGTTTTGGCTCTAATCATCTCCATAAGCGGCACGCATTTAGTTGTGTTTCCCCACCCGCTGCTTAGAAAATTAAGCGTTTGACTGGAGGTCAACCATGAACATCAAGAGCCTTTTGATCGGCTCCGCTGCGGCTCTCGCAGCAGTATCCGGCGCTCACGCTGCCGACGCTATCGTCGCTGCTGAGCCTGAGCCCCTGGAATACGTTCGCGTTTGCGACGCTTTCGGCACCGGCTTCTTCTACATCCCCGGCACCGAAACCTGCCTGAAGTTCGACGGTTACATCCGTTTCCAGACGGACTTCGGTCGTAACCAGTCCGGTACGTCTGACTGGAACTCGTTCACGCGCGCCCAGTTCAACATCGACACCCGCACCGACACCGAACTCGGCGCTCTGCGTGGTTACATCGGTCTTCGTGGCCAGGCCAACAACGACAGCGACCGTGGCGTCAACGTCGACCAGGCTTTCATCGAACTCGGCGGCCTGAAGGTCGGTTACATGTACACCTGGTGGGATGACGATCTCTCCGGCGAAACCGATATCCTTTCTTCGAACTCCACCCGTAGCAACGCTCTGCGTTACACCTACGATGCTGGTTCGTTCTATGCTGGTATCAGCGTTGAAGAACTCGACTCGGTACGTGACGGCAACTCCAACCTCGGCGTTGCCAAGGGTGGCGTCTTTGAAGGCCCGAACAACGTCGGCGTCAGCGGCATCATCGGTGCGAAGTTCGGCGCAGTTTCTGCCAACCTGCTCGGCTCCTATGACACCGACCAGGAAAATGGTGCAATCCGCGCTATCCTGACGGCTGACATCGGTCCCGGCACCTTCGGTCTCTCTGGCGTTTGGGCTTCTGGCGCAAACTACTACTACGAAGAGTCCGAGTGGGCAGTTGCTGCTGAATACGCAATCAAGGCAACTGACAAGCTGACCATCACCCCCGGCGCTCAGTACCTCGGTACGATCGATATCGCTCCTGATGGTGACTTCACCGGCGACAACGATGCATGGCGCGCTGGCCTGACGGTTGATTACAAGATCACCCAGGGTCTCGATGCCAAGATCGCTGCAAACTACCAGGACGTCGATGGTCCGACCGGCGACAGCTGGACCGGCTTCGTTCGCCTTCAGCGCACGTTCTAATCTGATCTGACATTGTCAGTGATGGAAAGCCCGGCTCTCGAGCCGGGCTTTTTCGTTTGAGTGCGGTAAATCCTGAAAACAAAAAAAGCACCGGGCCTGCCGGTGCTTTGATATTTTGACAGTAGTCAACTGATGAACCGGTCTTCTATCCCGCCCGCCCATGACGCAGGTCATCGACAATATCAGCCTGTTGCCCCAGCCTCGTCTTGTAGACCTGATAATTCTCCATCACCCGCTGCACGTAATTGCGGGTTTCGGGGAAGGGGATGCGCTCGATCCAGTCCACGACATCGTCGATCGGCTTGCCCCGCGGGTCGCCATAGCGGGCGATCCATTCCGGCACACGTTTCGGGCCGGCATTATAGGCGATGAAGGTGAGGATGTAGGAGCCGCCGAAACTGTCGATCTGTTCGCCGAGATAATGTGCGCCGAGCGTGGCGTTATATCCGGCGTCGCTGGTCAGCATCGCCTGCGTGTAGGGCAGGCCGTGGCGCCCGGCCACGCCCTTGGCGGTTCCGGGCAATAATTGCAGTAGTCCGCGGGCATTGGCAGCGGAGACGGCGGCCGGGTTGAAGGCGCTTTCCTGCCGGGCGATGGCATAGGCAAGCGCCTTGCCGGAGCCGGCAATATTGGCACTGGCGGGAATGACACCGAGCGGATAGGCAAGGGCGGCCGCATCGATGCCGCGGCTGAAGGCCGTCTTGCCGATTTGCAGTGATACCTGATGGTTGCCGTTGCCCTCCGCCCTTGCTGCCAAAATGGCAAGCTCGCCCGGGCTGTCGAGCTGATCTGCCAATGACCTGTAGAGGCTGTCGGCCCGCCAGCCGTAGCCTGCGGCTTCCAGCCTGTCGATGGCCCGCACCGCTTCGCGGCCGGCAAAGCGTTCACGGTCGGCAGCGCTCGGAGCAGGGTATGTGACGTTCAGCGTCTTTGCATCGATTCGTGCGGCAGCAAGCTGGCCGTAAAAGGTGCCGGAATGGGCAGCCGCCTTGGTGAAGAAATCGCGGGCATTGCCCGGCCCGCCCACTTCCGCCGCCCGCCCGAGCCAATAATAGGCGCGCGAGGCGGAAAGTGGCCGGTTCGAGGTCTGCAAAAGGGTGTTGAAGTGGCGTGAGGCCGTGGCGGGATCGCGCAGCGCCCGCAACGCATACCATCCAGCATGGAATTCCGCATCGGCAACATCGACGGCTGATGTGGCCGAATGATTGGCGACGATGCGATAGGCTTCGGCAAAATCGCCGAGATCGGCGACGCCGCGCGCGATGATTCGCCGCTCGTTCCACCATTCGCCGGGATTGACGAGTTTTGCCGTGTCCTTCGGCGCCTGCTTTAAAAGTGCTGCGGCTTCCGGATATTTCTGCTGGTTGCGCAGATTCTCGATGCGCGCGAAGAGAAAAGCAGGGTCTCTGCGCAAGTTGGCGTCGACCTTGCCCAGCAGCGCCACGGCATTGCCTGAGCGCTGCAGCACGGCGGCCCAGGCATTGTAGAGCGACTGCGCCTTGCCGAGATCACCGAAACGTTTCGCCTGGCCGATTCGGCTGCGATACATCAGATAATCCATCCGCGCCTTGTGGTCGGCGGGCGTCAGATAAGTCGGGAACTCGGCAAGAACACGGTCTTCCATGTCCTTGTCCATGCCTTCGCTCACCCAGAGCTGGCGAATGAGGCGTTGTGCTTCCAAAGCCTTGCCGGAAGAGGTGAGGGCCTTGGCGAGCACAACGGTGCCCTCGGCTGTTTCCGGCCGGCCGCTGGCAAAAGCGGCAAGCACCTGGGGTGCCGGTGGATTTTCGCGGTAAAGCGCCTTTTCGGAATTGGCGCGCAGCGTCGCCGCACCCGGCCACCCCGCCAGCTCGCTCTGGGCTGTAGTGATTTCGGCGGAGGGCACGTCCCTCTGCCCGGAAATGGCAATCGCCCAGGTAAGAATATGCCGGTCGAGACTGCCTGTCTGCATGGCGTTGCGAAGGGCGATGGCGCGTGTCGTGTCGCGGCTGGAAAGCGCATCCAGTCCGGCTTTAAGCTGGCTCGCATCGTCAGGCCGGTTAAGGCGTGGTATGGCGCCGGTAATTTCGGGCGAGGCCGGCATGAAGGCGGGAACAGCAGGCGCATTCGGCTTCACATAGGGAAGCGGCACGGCAGCTTCCGGCACGGGGCCGGCCAGCGCGTTCCAAACGGTCGCGGCAAGACCTGCCGCCATCAATCCCCAAACTGTCTTTTTCATACCGCTCTTCATCACTGGACGGAAACAATCGACCTTCTTGTATTGTCGTTTCATTGCAGCGGGATTGCGAAATGCGCCAGTGCGTTGCACCTATGAATTTCGCCTCAGATCCCGCTCTGGAATCTACGGAGACTGTGCTTAACGAAACCTTACTTTCCGCTCGGCACTCCAATCAACTTTTATTCACCGGTCTGCGAGCGGCGTAAAATTCCACCGCCTCGTTTTTTGCCTGCCGCGTGAGCTTCCGCGACTGTCACACTTCCGACAATTTCGGACAAAATAGGCTGCCTTTGCGCTTGTCGGCGCCAAGGGCTGGCACTAATGTGTGCCGGTTTTAACCATCGAATGCGGCCGAAGCATGAACCGGCTCGGCGCCAGGAGCTTTGTATGTTCAAGGGATCAATTCCCGCCCTCATTACCCCGTTCACGGACAATGGTGCCGTGGACGAACAGGCATTTGCCGCCCATGTGGAATGGCAGATTGCCGAAGGCAGCAACGGACTTGTGCCTGTGGGCACGACGGGGGAATCTCCAACCCTGTCCCACGACGAGCACAAACGTGTGGTCGAGCTGTGCATCGAGGTAGCGGCGAAACGGGTTCCGGTCATCGCGGGCGCTGGCTCCAACAATACCGATGAAGCGATCGAACTTGCCCTGCACGCGCAGGATGCCGGCGCGGATGCGCTGCTGGTGGTCACCCCCTATTACAACAAGCCGACGCAGAAGGGGCTTTTCGCCCATTTTTCCGCAGTTGCGGAAGCGGTGAAACTGCCGATCGTCATCTATAACATCCCGCCGCGTTCGGTGGTGGATATGTCGCCGGAAACCATGGGTGCGCTTGTGAAGGCGCACAAGAACATCGTCGGCGTCAAGGATGCGACGGGCAAGCTCGACCGCGTCTCCGAACAGCGGATTTCCTGCGGCAAGGATTTCATCCAGCTGTCCGGCGAAGATGGCACGGCACTCGGCTTCAACGCCCATGGCGGCGTCGGCTGCATTTCGGTCAGCGCCAATGTTGCGCCACGCCTCTGTTCTGAATTCCAGGCGGCCATGCTTGCAGGCGACTACGCCAAGGCGCTGGAGTATCAGGACCGCCTGATGCCTCTGCACCGGGCCATCTTCATGGAACCTGGTGTCTGCGGCACAAAATATGCGCTTTCGAAGACCCGTGGCGGCAACCGCAAGGTCCGCTCGCCGTTGATGAGCACGCTGGAACCGGCAACGGAAGCGGCAATCGACGCGGCGCTGAAGCATGCCGGCCTGATGAACTGACGGACACCTGAAACCCAAAGGCGCGCAATGGGACTGCTTCGCGACAGAAGCCGTTTCGCGCGCCTTTTCTTTTCGTAACGACGATACTAAATAGAAACGTGAAAACCGCTCGTGGCGGACAAGCCGCAGGCGCAATAAGAAAAACAAGGGATTGAAATATCATGGCCCCCAATGGCAGCCAGCGCGTGGTGAACAAGATCGTTGCGGAAAACCGCAAGGCTCGTTTCAACTACGAAATCATCGACACCTATGAGGCGGGTTTGGTGCTGACCGGCACCGAGGTCAAGGCGCTGCGCGAAGGCAAGGCTAATATCGCCGAGTCCTACGCATCGGACGAGGGCGATGAAATCTGGCTCATCAATTCCCACCTGCCGGAATATCTGCAGGCCAACCGCTTCAACCACGAGCCGCGCCGCCGTCGCAAGTTGCTGCTGAACAAGCGCGAGATCAACCGTCTACGCGCCGGCATCAACCGTGAAGGCATGACGCTGGTGCCGCTGAAGGTCTATTTCAACGAAAAGGGCCGTGCGAAGCTGGAACTGGCACTGGCCAAGGGCAAGAAGCTGCACGACAAGCGCGAGACGGAGAAGGAACGCGACTGGAACCGGCAGAAGTCGCGGCTGCTGAAGGGCAACAACGCCTAGAGCTCATCCCTCATTCCTGCACTTGTCGCAGGAATCAAGCCGCCGCGCGTCTGCGCGGCGAGCGAGTTCTTTTCAGCCCAAGGATTTGGTCTGGCTAGATTGTTGTGACAAGCACAGAAATGAGAGCGGGGATGCTTTCGCCTCTTGAATAGACAGCTCTCACGCCGCCCTGTAAGTCCGCTCCACATAGGAGGTGGACGCCGAAACGCTGAACCGGCTGACCAGTGCCGCCAGATTGGCGCTCACATCGCTCAGATTGTGCGTGGCCGCGTTGGTTTCTTCCACCATGGCCGCATTCTTCTGGGTCAGATTGTCCATGCTGTTGATGGCGGCGCTGATTTCCTGAATGCCGACGGACTGCTCCTGGGCCGCCTTGGTCAGTGAGGTGATATGTTCCTGAATATGATCCACCTTGTTGCCGATCGTATTCAGCGATTGCCCGGTTTTATTGACCAGCGATACGCCCTGCATCACATCCTCCGAGGATTTGGTGATGAGGGTCTTGATCTCCTTGGCGGCGTTGGCTGAACGCTGTGCCAGCTCGCGCACTTCCTGGGCGACGACGGCAAAACCCTTGCCAGCTTCACCGGCACGCGCGGCTTCCACACCGGCATTCAGCGCCAGAAGGTTCGTCTGGAACGAAATCTCGTCGATGACGGAAATGATCTGGGTGATCTTCTGCGACGATTCCTCGATGGCGCCCATCGCTTTTACCGCTTCCGTCACCACATCCCGTGACCGCGCCGCTTCGGCGGCCGAGCTTTCGACGATGGCCTTGGCTTCTTCGGAGCGCTGCGCCGAAAGCTTGGAAATGGTGGTGATTTCCTCCACGGCGGCGGCGGTTTCCTCAAGGGCTGCTGCCTGCTGCTCCGTTCTGCGGGCCATGTCGTCGGTCGCCGATGTCAGTTCGCGCGTATTGCCTGATATCTTGTTGGCTTCCTCGACGATCTGCGAGAATGCACCCGCGAGATTGCCGACCGCAGCGTTGAAATTGGCAATCAGCCCCTCGAATTGTGGTGCAGTCTTTTCATTGATGCTGGAGGTAAGGTCGCCATTCGCCAGCTTGTTCAGGGCGTTGTTGAGCAGTTCGAGAACGTGCTCCTGCTCCTTCTTCATCTGCGCCTGTTCCTCCTCGACCTTCAGCCGCTCGGCGGCAAGCACGTCGAGGTATACGGAGATCGAATAGTCCATGTCGAGAAGGGCGGCCTTGATCGTTACCGTCAGGGCGTCGTTCAGCTTCTTGGCCTTCTTTTCCTGGAAAAGGCCCTTCAGTTCTGAATTGACGACGGCTTTGACGATGCCATCAAGCATCAGCGCGTAACCGCCAATATACCATCTCGGCTCCAGCCCCAGCCTTGCATGGGTACGGCCGATGGCCGTCACGGCATCGGTATAGTCCGAGTTGAAGGTGCCGGAGGCAATTCTTGCCCAGTGTTTCATCTGCATGCCTTTGGCATGCTGGACATGCGCGTCGCTTGCAAAGAATTTCGCCGTTTCCGGCACGGAGCGCGCCTTCGCATAAAACCGGTCGAGAGAGGCGTCGAGCGAGCCTGTAATGACGCCCTTCATGTCCGAAAGGTTTTGCCGTTGCTCCTGGCCAAGCCCCAGAAAATTAAGTCTTTCGTCGAGTTGTTGATTGGTTTTTACTTGGCCATGCATGTCTGAACATCCTGATTTGACACCGAAATCATGTCGTTGGTGCCGTTGGGTGATTTAGACACGTCTAAAATTAACCAAGATATAATTTTGACTGGCCGAATTTGATGTTTGTTAATTTTAAGAGGAATTTTCCGGCAGGAATACACGGTTGTGGCGCCAAACAAAAACGCGCCCGCCTTGCAGACGGACGCGTTCTCATTAGGTCGGCGGCTTAAAAACCGGTATCAGATCGTCTCGGGGCTTTCGACGTGCCGGGCAGGGCGCTCGTTCGGATCACGCCCGATTTCGGCCTTCAAGGTCATGAGATCAATGAAGTGATCTGCCTGTCTGCGCAGATCGTCGGCGATCATTGCGGGCTGCGTTGCCATGGTGGACACCACGGAAACCTTGCGGCCCTTGCGCTGAAGCGCGTCCACCAGCTTGGTGAAATCGCCGTCACCGGAAAACAGAACCAGATGGTCGACGGTCTCTGACTGTTCCATGGCATCGACAGCAAGTTCGATATCCATGTTGCCTTTGATCTTGCGGCGACCGAGCGCGTCGGTGAATTCCTTCGCCGGCTTCGTCACGACCTTGTAGCCGTTATAATCCAGCCAGTCGATCAGAGGGCGGATCGAGGAATATTCCTGATCCTCGATCAATGCGGTGTAATAATAGGCGCGCAGCAGGTATCCGCGCTTCTGAAACGCCTTAAGAAGCTTGCGATAGTCGATATCGAACCCCAGGCTTTTAGATGCTGCATAAAGATTGGCTCCATCTATAAAGAGCGCAATTTTCTCCCGTGGATCGAACATTCCATCCCATTCCTTTTTTGGAAAGGCCATTATCTGGCTTTTATTTCCGGTCGCAAATGCGAAAAATCATGTCGTATCAACGAATTTTGCGTAGCGCCGTTGCGTTTTAAGTAAGGTAACTTCACCCGTATTCCAAGACAATTCTTCTAGACATTTTGTTCATCAGACGCCAAACAAGGGCAATAAGGTGCCAAAAGACGCCAAAGACAGGAAAAACTTGAATTCCGCGGCCAATGGCTGTATCGGAAGCTGGAAGGCTTCGTCGCGAGGAATCCAAAGCGTTTTTCGCAAGGCACGAAGCGCAGATTCAATAGGTTAGAGCATCCCTTGTGCATCCTCAAGAAAGCACGGCGCTCTGATCCACGACATTACGACTCGCAAAGGACAGGCAATGGCCCGCGTCACAGTTGAAGATTGCATTGATAAAGTAGACAACCGTTTCGAGCTGGTCCTTCTCGCCAGCCACCGTGCGCGCCAGATTTCCCAGGGCTCGTCCATCACGGTTGACCGCGATAACGACAAGAACCCGGTCGTCGCTCTGCGCGAAATCGCCGACGAGATGCTCTCGCCCGACGACCTCAAGGAAGATCTCATCCATTCGCTGCAGAAGCATGTGGAAGTGGACGAGCCCGAGCCCGATCCGGTTACGCTGGCAGCCTCCGCTACTGCCGATGGCGAAGAGGACGACCAGCCGGAAACCGTTACTTTCGACCAGATGTCGGAAGAAGAACTGCTGGCCGGTATCGAAGGCCTTGTGCCGCCGGAAAAAAATGACGACTATTGATCTGACTTTATGACGCCATTGGCAGGCGGTGGTTACCGTCTGTCAATATTTGCCGTCATAATCTGATCCCTATTGATGCAGCATTGTGCGCCGACCCCAAGGTTGGCGCGCTTTCTTTTTGTGGAATATCGCATGATGCGGCAATACGAACTCGTTGAGCGGGTTCAAAAATATAAACCGGATGCGAATGAGGCCCTGCTGAACAAGGCCTATGTTTATGCAATGCAGAAACATGGCCAGCAAAAGCGGGCCAATGGCGACCCCTATATCTCGCATCCGCTGGAAGTTGCCGCCATCCTGACGGAAATGCATCTCGACGAATCGACCATCGCGGTGGCGCTGCTTCACGATACGATCGAGGATACCACCGCTACCCGCGCTGAAATCGACGAGCTGTTCGGCGAGGATATCGGCAGACTGGTGGAGGGGCTGACCAAGCTCAAGAAACTCGATCTCGTCACGCGCAAGGCCAAGCAGGCCGAAAACCTGCGCAAGCTGCTGCTTGCCATTTCCGACGACGTGCGCGTTCTTCTGGTGAAGCTGGCCGACCGCCTGCACAACATGCGCACCATGGAATATATGCCGGCGGACAAACGCAGCCGCATTTCCGAAGAAACCATGGAAATCTATGCGCCGCTGGCCGGCCGCATGGGCATGCAGGACATGCGCGACGAGCTGGAGGACCTGTCCTTCCGTTACCTCAATCCGGAAGCCTATGAGACGGTGACCAACCGCCTTCAGGAACTGGAAACGCGCAACGAAGGGCTCATCAAAAAGATCGAGGACGAGCTGCGCGAGCTACTCGTGGCGAATGGCCTTCTCGGCGCCAGCGTCAAGGGGCGTCAGAAGAAGCCCTATTCGGTGTTCCGCAAGATGCAGTCGAAATCGCTCTCTTTCGAGCAACTGTCCGACGTCTACGGCTTCCGCATTCTGGTGGACGATATTCCTTCCTGCTACCGGGCGCTCGGCATTGTCCACACCCGCTGGCGCGTGGTACCCGGCCGCTTCAAGGACTATATCTCCACGCCGAAGCAAAACGACTATCGTTCCATCCACACCACGATCGTTGGCCCTTCGCGCCAGCGTATTGAGTTGCAGCTGCGCACCAAGCGCATGCACGAAATCGCCGAATTCGGCATTGCCGCCCATGCGCTCTATAAGGACGGCGAAAACGGGGAGGGCGATCTCCTCTCGCCGGAGAGCAACGCCTATTCCTGGCTGCGCCACACCATCGAATCGCTGGCAGAAGGCGACAGCCCGGAAGAATTCCTCGAACACACCAAACTGGAACTGTTCCAGGACCAGGTGTTCTGCTTCACACCCAAGGGCAAGCTGATTGCGCTGCCGCGTGGCGCGACGCCCATCGATTTCGCCTATGCGGTGCACACCAATATCGGCGACACCACGGTTGGCGCCAAGATCAACGGGCGGATCATGCCGCTTGTGACCCGGCTCAACAATGGCGACGAGGTGGAGATCATCCGCTCCGGCGTGCAGGTTCCGCCCGCCGCATGGGAAGAGGTGGTGGTGACGGGCAAGGCCCGCTCGGCCATCCGCCGCGCCACGCGCATGGCCATTCGCAAGCAATATTCGGGTCTCGGTTACCGTATTCTGGAGCGCACTTTCGAACGTGCCGGCAAGGCCTTCTCGCGTGACGCGCTAAAACCCGTGCTGCATCGTCTGGCGCAGAAGGATGTGGAAGACGCTATCGCCGCCGTCGGGCGCGGCGAGGTCTCCTCGCTCGACGTGCTGCGTGCAGTCTATCCAGATTATCAGGACGAGCGCGTGACGGTGAAGATGACCGGCGACGACGGCTGGTTCAACATGCGCAGCGCTTCCGGTATGGTCTTCAAGATCCCCGGAAAGTCGCGCTCCGTTCTGGAAGACGATGGCGCAGCCGAAATGCTCGATGGACCGGACCCGCTGCCCATCCGTGGCCTTTCCGGCAATGTCGATGTGCATTTTGGTGCCGCCGGCGCCGTTCCGGGCGATCGCATCGTCGGCATCATGGAAAAAGGCAAGGGCATCACCATCTATCCCATTCAGGCGCCGGCGCTGCAGCGTTTCGACGATGAGCCGGAGCGCTGGATTGATGTCCGCTGGGATCTTGATGAGGCGAACAAGTCGCGCTTCATGGCGCGGGTGATGATCAACGCGCTGAACGAACCCGGCACGCTCGCCTCCGTGGCGCAATCGATCGCGACGCTGGATGTCAACATACGCGCCCTGAATATGGTCCGCATCGGCACGGATTTCTCCGAACTGGCGCTGGATGTCGAAGTCTGGGATTTGCGGCAACTCAACCAGCTGCTGTCGCAGCTGAAAGACCTCGATTGCGTATCCACGGTCAAACGTGCCTTCGATTGAGGCATTTTTGATCATTCGCACATTCCAAAAGGCCGCTGTTATGCATTGAGTGCATGGCAGCGGCCTTTTACTGTCTCTGGTCGCGCATGTGGTTTGCGACTATCTTCCTTTCAGAAATTGAAAACGGAAAACGCGGCGTGCCGGTGGTCCTACCCCGATGAGAAACGCCATTTCCAAACTGAAAGGACATGAAATCATGTTTACTCCGCTTCGCAAGATCGCCCGTGCAGTTCGTGGCAAGACGACCCAGGAACGCGAATTCGAATATCTCAGCGGCTCCGTATCGAATGTCGACCTCGAGTTCCGCCAGCGCGAAATCGACCGCGGCCTGTTCCGCCGGTAATGCACTCAGCGCATGGCAGCCGTTCGCCATGCGTATGGGACTTGGAAGGTGGGTGGCCGTTGTCGGTCAGCTCCTTCTCATGTCTCGTAAGGCTGTGTGAATGCGCGCTACAAACGGGCGTTCACCGCTGTCCGGTCTAAATGATAGGACGCGCTGCTTTTGAAACGAATTTGACGGCGAGAGGTGGTTGTTTCCTCGACGTCATCCTTGGCTGGTCCCAGGGATCTGATAACCTCGCATTCAATCAATCGTTTGCAAATCCTCGGGACAAGCCTGAGGATGACGTCAGAGTGTTCGGCAAGGTTCGTATACTCGGTGATGCAACGGGGTGTGGGCGGAATTCCAGCTAAAGGCCGGAATGACGGGGAAAATATGCCTGCAAAAGAAATCCCCGTGTCGTATACGATGCTCTTGGCTCAGCCGGGGCGATGAAATAGACTGCCCTCATGCCGTTTCGCCGCCGTGAACCCGTTGGTTTTTCAGAGAAGATTCGTGACCTCTTTTGGCCGCGCACGGGATTTACCCGTTCGCTGCGCTATATGAAGCTGCGTCTCCTGCGGTTGTCTGCGTCTCCGCATTCGATTGCCGCCGGTGTCGCGCTCGGTATCGGCGTGGCGTGGACACCGTTTCTCGGCGTGCATATCATTATCGCCATGGCGCTCGGTTTCCTCATGCGCGTCAATCTCGTCGCGGCAGCACTCGGCACCACCTTCGCCAATCCCCTGACATTTCCGTTCATCTGGGCGTCCACCTGGGAACTCGGGCATTTCCTGCTCGGACGACAGAAGGAGGCGGGGGTTGCGCATGTGGATTTCGTTGCGCTGTTAAGCCACCTCGAATTCCGGCAGATATGGAGGCCGGTGCTGGAACCCATGACCGTAGGTGCGCTTTTGCCCGCGGCCGTGAGCGCGGTCATCGCCTATATCACCGTCTACAGCCTCATCAGCGGTTTCCAGCGCCGCAAGATGGAAAATCTCGCGCATCGCGCCGCCAATAAAAACGCGTCTCTGGAGATGTTGAAATGATCCTTGGATTGGGCAGCGACCTGATCGATATCCGCCGCGTCGAACATTCGCTCACCCGTTTCGGTGAACGTTTCACGCACCGCTGTTTCACCGATATCGAGCGCGCCAAGTCCGATGGCCGCAAGAACCGCGCGGCATCCTACGCCAAGCGTTTCGCCGCCAAAGAAGCCTGTTCAAAGGCGCTCGGAACCGGCCTTGCGAACGGCGTTTTCTGGAAGGACATGGGGGTCGTCAATCTGCCGGGCGGCAAGCCGACCATGGCGCTCACCAACGGTGCCGCAGAAAGGCTGGCGGCCATGCTGCCCGCCGGTCACCGCGCCAATATCCATCTGACCATCACGGACGATTACCCTTACGCTCAGGCATTTGTGATTATCGAGGCGCTTCCCGTGAGCGACTGAGACCGGCGGCTGCCGCATTGGCGGCCTATTTGCAGGCGTATGACAGAAGCGCTTCCCTTCCGGCTGGAAAGGTTCTAGAGAAGTCGCAGAAATATGAAAGCGCCGCTGGCTGCGTGAAAAATTGCTTCACCCCGCCGCAGTCGCGAGCAACAACGGCCCGGACGCCTCCGTCAAATCGCAGGAACCGGTAAACAATCAGGCAGGTCTTTAAGTGTCCGAAAAAGCTGAAAAGAAGCAGAACGCCCTCTGGGAAAACGTCAAGGTCATCATTCAGGCGCTGCTGCTGGCCATGGTCATCCGCACCGTGCTGTTTCAGCCCTTCACAATCCCTTCAGGTTCGATGATGCCGACGCTGCTGGTAGGCGACTATCTTTTCGTCAACAAGTTCTCCTACGGCTATTCGAAATATTCGCTGCCCTTTTCGCCGAACCTGTTTTCCGGCCGTATCCTCGAATTCAGCAAGCCCAAGCGCGGCGATGTTGTGGTCTTCCGCCTGCCGCCCAATCCTGAAGTCGATTACATCAAGCGTCTCGTCGGCTTGCCGGGTGACCGCATCCAGGTGACGAACGGCGTGCTGTTCATCAACGGCCAGCCGGTTCCGAAGCAGCCTGATGGCACCTTCACCTCCGATTACCGTGCCGATCCGGGCGCCAATGTACCGGTGTTCCGCGAAACGCTCGATAATGGCGTCACCTTCGACACGCTCGACCAGTCGCCCGATTCGCGCGGCGACAACACCCGGGAATTCCTGGTGCCGGAAGGCCATTATTTCATGATGGGCGATAATCGCGACAACTCGCTCGACAGCCGTTTCGATGTCGGTTTCGTGCCGGAAGAAAACCTGATCGGCCGCGCCAGCGTCATCTTCTTCTCGCTGGGCAATGACACGCCGTTCAGCCGCATTTGGGACTGGCCGTCCAACATGCGCTGGGACCGTCTCTTCAAGGTTGTGGGATGAGCAAGACCAAGCCGCTGTCGATTGCGGAGATTTCCCGTCTCGAAGCGTTGATCGGATATGAATTCAAGGAAAAGGCCCGGCTCGACCGGGCCTTGACCCATGCGAGTGCCCGTTCCGCTGCGGCGGGCAATTACGAGCGGCTGGAGTTTTTGGGTGACCGCGTTCTCGGCCTTTGTGTTGCCGAGCTGTTGTTCTCCACCTTCCGCAACGCCAGCGAAGGTGAGCTTTCTGTTCGCCTCAACCAGCTTGTCAGCGCCGAATCCTGCGCCGCAATCGGCGACGAAATGGGCCTGCATAATTTCATTCGCACCGGATCGGATGTGAAGAAGCTGACCGGCAAGGCGATGCTGAACGTGCGCGCCGATGTGGTCGAAAGCCTGATCGCCACTCTTTATCTGGATGGTGGTCTGGAGGCATCCCGCAAGTTCATTCTGAAATACTGGCAGGGCCGCGCAACGCGCGTGGATGCCGGACGGCGCGATGCCAAGACTGAATTGCAGGAATGGGCGCATGCCAGATTTGCGGTTACGCCCGCTTATCGGGTTGACGATCGCTCCGGACCGGATCACGATCCCAGCTTCACCGTGACGGTGGAAATTCCCGGCGTAAAGCCGGAAACCGGCGTCGAGCGTTCCAAGCGCGCAGCCGAACAGGTGGCAGCAACCAGATTGCTGGAACGCGAAGGCGTCTGGCAGAAAAGCTCCACCTAGAACTGAGCGCCCGAAAGATAGTGGCGCTAAAATCGAGCGCATGGCGAGCCTTGTGGCCGCATGTTGAATACCTCAGACCTTGAATGGATATCATGACCGATCACGAAAACCCCGCCGTTGCCGGCGAAGACATCGCCCTTCCGACCCGCTCCGGCTTCGTGGCCCTTATCGGCCCGACCAATGCCGGTAAGTCGACGCTGGTCAACAGGCTGGTGGGTGCAAAAGTTTCGATCGTCAGCCACAAGGTACAGACGACGCGCGCGGTGATGCGCGGCATCGCCATTCACAAAAATGCGCAGATTGTTTTCATGGACACGCCCGGCATTTTCAAGCCGCGCCGCAGGCTCGACCGTGCCATGGTCACTTCGGCCTGGGGCGGAGCGAAGGATGCGGATCTCATCCTGCTGCTGATCGACAGCGAACGCGGCCTGAAGGGTGATGCGGAAGCTATTCTCGAGGGGCTGAAGGATGTTCCGCAGAAGAAAATCCTCTGCCTTAACAAGATCGACCAGGTGAAGCGCGAAGATCTGCTGAAGCTTGCTGCCGCCGCCAATGAGCACGTGACCTTCGACCGGACCTTCATGATTTCGGCCACCAACGGTTCGGGCTGCGAAGACCTGATGGATTATCTGGTCGATACCCTGCCGGAAGGTCCGTGGTATTATCCGGAAGACCAGATTTCCGATCTGCCGATGCGCCAGCTCGCCGCCGAAATCACCCGCGAAAAGCTGTTCCTGCGTCTGCATCAGGAGCTTCCCTACGCCTCGCATGTCGAGACGGAGAAGTGGGAAGAACGCAAGGACGGCTCCGTGCGCATCGAGCAGGTGATCTATGTCGAGCGCGACAGCCAGAAGAAGATCGCTCTCGGCAAGAACGGCGACGCGATCAAGGCGATCTCCACCGCCTCGCGTAAGGAACTGTCTGAAATCCTCGAACAGCCGGTTCACCTCTTCCTGTTCGTCAAGGTTCGCGAAAACTGGGGCGACGACCCCGAACGTTTCCGCGAAATGGGCCTGGAATTTCCGCGGGGATAAGGCACATACGGTTCCTCCCATATTCCTGTGACAGGCACAGGAATGTGGATGTGCCGGCCGGAAACGGAACGGCACACAACGAACATTCTGAATATCTTCAACCTTTTATCGGGAACCGAATGCATTCGGGTGGGTTGTTCCAAAACGATTGGGCGCAACCTTTTTTTCGATGATGGATATTCATGTCGCCAAAAAAACCGAACGGAATTTCCACCACCCCGTGTCAGCACTGTCCCTTGCGCGACCTGCCGCATTTCAGGGACTTTTCCTCTTCCGAATTGGATTTCGTCTCCCGTTTCAAGACAGGGGAACTGGCGGTGGAAAGCGGTTCCGTCATTTTGATGGAAGGGTCGCACAGCGCCCATCTCTACACTGTCCTTCAAGGCTGGGCTTTCCGTTATAAAACACTGGAAGACGGCAGGCGGCAGATCCTCAATTATGTCATGCCAGGCGATCTAGTCGGCCTGCAGGGCACGGTCATGGGGGAAATGCAGCATTCGGTGGAGGCGCTGTCGCCGGTGACACTGTGTGTCTTCGAGCGCTCGCGACTCAACAACCTCTTCACCGATCATCCGACCCTTGCCTATGACCTGACGTGGATTGCAGCAAGCGAGGAGCGCATGCTCGACAACCACTTGCTCAGCATCGGCCGACGCACAGCAATCGAGCGTGCTGCCTACCTCATCGCGTTCCTTTACAGCAAGGCAAAGGCGGTTAATCTCGTGCAAGGCGAAACGCCGATCCCGGTGACCCAGCAGCACGTTGCCGATACGCTCGGCCTCTCCATCGTCCACACCAACAAGACCTTGAGAAAGCTTGTCGATCGCGGTCTGATTCGCTGGACGGACAAGGGCTGTCTGGTGCTGGACGATGCCGGACTGAGCCATGTTGCCGGTTGGCAAAACGATGAAAAGCGGCCAAGACCCTTCATCTGATCTTTTTTCGACATGTCTTTTTTAAATGACGTTGGGTCCGTAATTTGCGAACTCTGTCGACATGGCGCTTGAAAATCACATTGGCGACAGCGGCGCAAATCCGTCTGGTTCCCTTCACGTTGAAAGAAGAAGAAACATGGTGCCACAACGCTGCATCATCGTTGAAGATGAATATCTGGTGGCGCTTGACGTCGAGGCGGTTCTCCAGTCCATCGGCGTTGAAACCATCACGATTGCGACGACACTTGCGCAGGCACAGGACGCATTAGGGCGGGATGGCGCCGATTGCGTGCTTCTCGACGTCAGCCTTTCCGACGGCAAGAGTTACGATTTTGCCCGCCACCTGCGCGATCACGGAATTCCCTTCGGTTTCGTCAGCGGTTATGGCGACACGAGTGGTTTTCCCGAAGATCTCGTGCATGCGCCCTTGCTGGGCAAGCCTTTCGGTGAAAACGAAATCGCCGATTTCGTGACGACGCTCGTTGCTGCGGCGCGTGACACCGTAAAAGAATAACGTTTCGCCGTCAGATCGGTTATGATCGGGCTTGAATCGGAATTCGGACAGATTTCATGCAGTGGCAGGACGAGGCAATCATTCTCGGCGTAAAGCGTCATGGCGAGACCAGCGTCATCGCCGAGGTGATGACCCGTTTGCGCGGCCGCCATCTGGGGATGGTGCGCGGCGGGCGCTCCCGCAGCATGCAGCCGGTGCTGCAGGCGGGAAACCGGGTGGATGTGATCTGGCGGGCGCGGCTTGACGACCATCTCGGCGAATTCCGCATTGAGCCTTTGCAGTTGCGGGCGGCGCAACTGATGGAAACGGCAACCGCGGTGTATGGCGTGCAGGCCATGGGCGCGTTGCTGCGCCTTTTGCCGGAGCGTGACCCGCATCCGCATCTCTATCAGGCGCTCGACGTCATTCTCGACAATCTCCATGATCCGGTCGATGCAGGCGAATTGTTCGTACGGTTCGAGCTGGCGGTGCTGAACGATCTTGGTTTCGGTCTCGATCTCACGGAATGCGCGGCAACGGGCCTGCGCACCGATCTCATCTATGTATCGCCCAAAACGGGCAGGGCGGTCTGTAGTACGGCGGGGGCGCCCTATGCGGCGCGTATGCTTTCGCTTCCCGCTTTCCTGAGCGAAGGTCAGTCGAAGGCCGCCGATCGCGACAGCCTCGCGGCAGCCTTTCGCCTGACCGCCCATTTCCTCAACCGCCATGTCTATGATCCACGCGGCCTCAATGAAAACGCCGCCCGCGACGGTTTCGTGCAGGCGGCGTTGAAGGCACTGGAGCGCAAGGCGGTGCTGCCTGCGCTCGATAAGGCGGTATAGCCTCAGGCCATTGCTGGCCGAGGTGCGGGTCGTTCCTGAATAGGCCAATGCACGATGGCCGCAAAAATACCCATGCCGACGCCGAGCCACCAGACGAGATCGTAGGAGCCGAGCTTGTCGTAAAGGAAGCCGCCGAGCCAGACACCGAGGAACGAGCCGATCTGATGCGACAGGAATACGACGCCACCCAGCATGCCGAGATGGCGCGTGCCGAACATGATCGCCACCAGCGCATTGGTTGGCGGCACGGTGGAAAGCCACAGGATGCCCATCACGGCCGCGAAGATGATGACTGAAAGCGGTGACTGCGGCAGAAGCAGGAAGGCGGTGACGGCGATTGAGCGGGCGATATAGATATAGGCCAGCAGATAGGGTTTCGAATAACGCTGGGCGATGACGCCGGCGGCCAGCGATCCGATGATGTTAAAGAAGCCGATCAGCGCCATGGCGATGACCGCATAGCGGGGTTCGATGCCGATATCGCCGAGATAGGCCGGAAAATGCGCGGTGATGAAGGCCACCTGAAAACCGCAGACGAAAAAGCCGGTGGTCAAAAGCAGATAGCTCTTGTGGCCCAGCGCTTCTCTTAGCGCCTCGCCTGCCGTCTGCTTGAATTGCGTCTGCGACTGGCTGCCGGACGAGGAATTGCCGCGCATCGGATAGGCCAGCAGTGGCACCAGCATCATCATCACGGCAAGCCAGACGAGACTGTCCGACCAGCCATAGGTGGAAATCAGGCCCTGGCTGATTGGCGCAAACAGGAACATGCCCGCCGATCCCGCCGCGGTGCCGATGCCGAAGGCAAGCGAGCGTTGCTGCGGCGTAACATGCCGCGCGAAGGCCGAAAGAATGACGCTGAACGAACCAGCGGCAATGCCAAGCCCGACAAGCACGCCACCACCGAAATGCAGCCAGAAGGGCGAAGTGCCGAAGGACATGCAGATGAGGCCAGCCGCATAGAGAAAGCCGGAAAGCACGAGCACACGGCCGGTGCCGAATTTATCGGCGATGGCGCCGAAGAATGGCTGGCCTAGACCCCAGAACAGGTTCTGAAACGCCATGGCAAGTCCGAAGGTGGAGCGGTCCCAGCCGGTATCGGCCAGCATGGGTAGCTGGAAAAAGCCCATCGCCGAGCGTGGCCCGAAGGTCATGACCGCGATCAGCGACCCGGCGACGATGATCGCCCAGGGCATGGTTTGGCGTGTGGCTTGCGACATGAAACTCTCCCGATGCAGCGCCTCGCCCCGTGGGACGCTGTGCCGCAAAATTCCCCTTTGATGAGAGGAATATTATCTTTTGCAAGGCTGCCCCACTAGCAACTTTTCTTGACGGCACTATTCGTGCGATTGATGAGACACTCAGGTGAAATGCCATCGGGCAAGGTGAGGCAACGATGAAGCAGAATATTTACGACGACCCGCAGTTTTTCGAGCGCTACAGCGCCATGCCACGCTCTCTGGAGGGACTGCGCCAGGCGGGCGAATGGCATGAGCTGCGCGCCATGTTGCCAACGCTGAAAGACAAGACAGTTCTTGATCTCGGTTGCGGTTTTGGCTGGCATTGCCGCCATGCCGTAGAGCAGGGCGCGGCGCATGTCGTCGGGGTCGATTTGTCGGAAAATATGCTGCGCCGCGCCGCCGAGATAAACGGCGGCCCCGGCATCGAATATCGCCGCGCCGCGATCGAGGACATCGATTTTGCGCCGGAAAGCTTCGATCTGGTACTGAGCTCACTCGCTCTGCACTACGTCCGCGACCTCGATGCGGCATTCGCGAGAGTTTTCTCCGTGTTGAAATCCGGCGGCGACTTTGTCTTTTCCATCGAGCATCCCGTGTTCACGGCGCTGGACAAACAGGACTGGTTCTACGGCGAAGATGGCGAAATACTGCACTGGCCGCTCGATAACTATCAGAACGAGGGCGTGCGCCATTCCAACTGGATGGCGGATGATGTCGTCAAATATCACCGCACGGTGTCAGGCATTCTCAACGCCCTGCTGACTTCAGGCTTTGCGATCACGCGGCTCGCGGAACCGAGGCCCGATCCCGCCCTGCTGGCGGAGCGGCCGGAGATGAAACACGAAGACCGCCGTCCGATTTTCCTGATTGTCGGTGCGAAGAAGCCTTGATACGAGATCGTGAGATGCATGGCCCAGCAGCTTAACGCCTCTTGATCGCCCAGCCGTCCGGCCGTTCCTCGACTACCTTTGCCGCATCCCCAACAGCTAGCCTGCCTTCGCCGCGCGGTGTCACATTCCAGCCGAAGAGCGGTCCGGGCACGCGCCGGTCGCCGGACATGCGGATGCGGCCCATGGCCTTCATGGGGGAGGGTACATCGCGGGAGCCGGTGATCTGGTCCTGTGTCGTCATGATGCAGCGGGCGCAGGGCTTGACGAAGTCGAAACGGATGCCGCCGATCTCGATCGCCGCCCAGCGATCCTCCGCCCACGGCTCGTCCGTTTCCAGCACGATATTGGGCCGGAACCGCTCCATGCCAACGGCGTCCTCGCCATTTGCACGCATATTGTCGTTAAGGGCTGCAAGTGAAGCGGTGGTGGTGACGAGGATCTGGTAACCGTCCGCAAAGGTGACGGGCGTTTCGTTGCCGGTCCATTCAAGGCTCGCGATGCGTTTTGCGATGTCATCGAAGAACACCAGCTTCACCTCGCGCCCAAGCCACTCAGACAATGTGTCGTTGGTTTCGCTATCGGCGATATTGGCGCTGACGATCGATTTCCATACGGCCACATCCATGCGCTGCCCGGAAGGCATGGCGAAAATCTCGCCACCTGCTTCCCGCGAAAGCACCATGCCGCCATCCGCGTGCTGTGCCAGAACCGTGGCAATATCAGGCAATTCGCGCTGGGTGATGAAGTGGCCCGAAGGGTCGGTCAGCATGGCGCGCCGGTCGCCGGGCAGGCCTTCCGCCGAAACATCGCTTTTCGAGAGGACAATGCCGCGCGCGCTTTTCAGCGGGTAGATGTTGAGTTCGGTCACACGCATTCAGGTCTCCTCAGATTTCGTCGAGAAACAGGTCCAGCACCTGTTTCAGCCGCTCATGGCGGTCCTTTGCCAGTTCTCGCCCGGTTTCGGTGCGGAAACCATCCGCAAGCTTGAACAGCTTGGTTTCGAAATGGTCGATGGCGAAGGCGCGATCATCAAGCGGACGGTCCTTTGCCAGCGGATCGGCCGGGTCGTAGAGCGCCGAACCCATGCGTCCGGCAATATAAAAGCAACGCGCAGCACCCACCATGCCGATGGCGTCCAGCCGGTCGGCATCCTGAAGGATCTTTGCCTCCAGCGTCTGCGGCTCGATATTGGCGGAAAAACTATGTGTGGTGATGGCATGCGCGGCGGCGTCAATATCGGCCTGACGCCAGCCAAGCCCGGCCAGAATGCCGGAGGCCTTTTCCGCCGCCAGCCGTGAGGCCTGCGCGCGAAGCGGCGAGTTCTTCTCCACAGCTACGCAATCATGCAAGAGCACGCTCGCCGCCAGCACCGTACCATCGCCGCCTTCGCCCGCATGGATGCGCATGGCGTTGCGGAAGACGCGGTGGATATGGGCAAGATCGTGTGAGCCGTCGCCCGCATCGGCGGCATGCGGTATCAGGTCCTGCGCAAGCGCCGCATAGGGCGCAAAAGCCTCAGCCGGGATCATGTCTTCGGCTGCCGGGTGAGGATTTTCTGATAGAACAGACCGATGCCGATCAGCACGACGCCAAGCCCGATGAAGGACAGCGCCCGCAGCACGCCCTCAAGATTGCTCATGTCGATCAGGAATGCCTTGGCGACGGAGATCAGCACGAAGGCGGCGGATGCCAGACGCAGGCTGCGGGCATTGAAGCGCGAACCGACGATGAGCAGCAATACGCCGATCAACAGCCAGACCACCGAGTAGCTGTAGGTCTCGCCCTGCAGGAAGCCTTTCCAGTTGGCAATGTTTTCACCCTGCCAGAAACGGCGGACCGAAAGCGTGGCCCAGGCAAAGCCGAGTGCGGCACCCGCCACGGCCAGCAGGCTGACATAGGCTGCAGGCCGCTTGCCGCGTGCGTAATAGGCAAGGCCGCCATAGGCAAGCGCCGGCAGCAGGTAACCGATCAGCAGCAGGTTGAGGAACGGGATGCGGCCGGTATTTTCGCCGGTGAAATAGGGGTTCAGCGTGAAGAAATGCATCACCAGCACGTTGATGACGGCGATAACGCCTGCAATCATCGAGCCGTAACGGAAGACGGGGCTGGGGCTCTTCAAATCGAGCGTCATCAGTACGCCTGAAAAACCGATGGTCAGCAGCGTATAGATCGACTGTTCGCCAAGCGTCGGCACGCTTTCGTCCAGTGTGCCGCCATTCATCGCATGGCGGATGAGGATTGCGACCGCCAGCAGGCCCATCAGGCTGGCGATGGCCTGCAGGAAGTTCTTTGCCCGGAAGCCCGGCCAGTCGCGCAGCATCCAGGCGGAGACGATGGCGAGCAGCGCCGGAATGCCGTAACCCGGCAGAAGCGCGTTGAAGACCGGCGTGAGCCCAAGATTTTGCGGCCCGACGATGGTCGGCTCCCAGGCGATGCGGCCAAGAACGGCAACACTTGCCACCGCCATGACCCAGGGCAGCACATCCCAGTTGCGCTGTCGGGTTGCCAGCACATAACCGAAACCGATGACGGAAAGCAGTATGGTTGTCGTAAGCCCCTCAGTCAGCGTGTGCAGGCTTAGCGCGAATGCGGCAAAGGAGCCGAGCACGAGGATGTTGAGCGGCTTGCGATAGGCCTCGTTGTTTTGTCGGTGCAGCCATTCGGCAGCCGCGATCAGCAGGAAACCGAGGCCGAGGCCATAGGCTGCATGCAGCCAGTCACGACCGAGATTTCCATATTCGACGAAGCTCGCGGTTCCGAGCCAGACCGGAAAGAGAGCTGCAATCCCCGCCCAGAGCTGGGCGAAATCCGGATCGTCCGCGCCCTTGCGTTTGAGGAAGGAAAAACCGCAGAGCAAAAGAACGGCGCCAAGACCAAGCGCCATGGCGATTTCAGCCATGTAGCCGGTTCGAACCGGCGGCAGCGCAATCGAGGTATCGTTGATGATGCCGATAAAATCGAGCCCGGAGCGAGACATCATCGAGACCGCAGCCTGCGCGCCAAGTGCTGCGATAATGGCGGGCCAGACCGCGTTGCGGCGGGAAGCACCAAGGGCAGCCAGCCCTGCGATGAGCGCTGAGACAATCACGGCCGGATGAAGGTCGATGCCGGCGCCGATGACGAGAAAGCTGAATGCCGGCAGGATCACGGCCATTGAGACGGTGAGATTGATGGCAAGCGACGGGCGCAGCAAAAGCCGCATGGCGCGAACGGCGCGCCGCCCGGAAGTTACGGTTTCTCCCGTTTCGGCAGGTGCTGTGTCGAAATAGCGTCCGGGCCAGAGGAAGATCGTACCCGCAAGCATGACGAGCAGCGCAAGGACCGGAGGTGCGGCACTGATCGTGTCGGCGATGGCGATATAGCCGAGCGCCCAGAGGCCGAGACCGGCATTGGCAAGCGAGGGAGCTACGGTCCAGCGCTGCCTGCGCGCGGCAGCAGCTGTCGCGAGCCAGGAGATCGTCAGGAAGATGAACAGCGCCCAGACATCAGGCGTTTCGGTGGCGATCAGCGCAGGCGTCAGCATAGAGCCCAAAAGGCCAAGACCGGCGAGCGCCTGCCCGTGCAGAAGTGAAAGGCCAATAGTGGCGAAGGCGACAAGCCCGAGCAGGATGAAAGCGGTGGTGGGGCTTATGTAGTCGTAAATGCCGTAGGCGGCATAGATAACGCCGAACAGCGTCAATGCGCCGGCGGCCGTCAGCACGCCCGGTATCATGGCGTTGGAATAGGTCGTAGCGATGCCCGGCACGGCCTTGCGGCGGATTGCTTCGCCGGCAAGACCGAGAACGAGGCCGAAAATGGCGGCGAGCGAAAGCCGCACGGCCGGGCTCAGGAGCCCAGACTCGATCGAATATTTGATGAGGAAAATGCCTCCGAGCGCCAGCGCCAGCCCACCTGCCCACACTGCCCAGCGTGCGCCCAGCAGACTTTCGAAGCTTTCCTTCGGGGCTGACGCGGATGCGGCCTCAGTGGAACGCGCACTTGTCTCTTCCGCGCTGGCAAGGTTCTCCGCTGGCGCCATGGCCGCGGCCACTTCGGTTTCGGACGGATATTCCGTTTCGACGAACTCGTCTTCCGGCAAAGCCCGATCTTCTTCTTCCGCCCTGAAATCCGGGTTTTCCGCGGCTGCATCCGCCTCCGCCTGTGCGGCAAGAGGAGAGGCCGCCCCGGTGGCCATCAGCCGCTTCAGGCCGTGAACCTCACGCTCCAGCGACTTGATGCGGCTTGAATTGCGGATGCTTGCGACCAGCGTATAGACGAAGGCTGCGATGACGGCGAGGATGAGAAACGGGATTTCCAAACAGACTCTCCAATTACTAAGCTGTTTTTAAAGCCGTTTTGGCGAATTTATGCAAGGCTTGGTTGAGAGATGCGGGAGGTTGCCGTTTGTTTCTTCTCCCCGCCAGGGAGACGGTGGCCCGAAGGGTCGGATGAGGGGAAAACGTTGCCCAATCTCACGGCCTTTGCCCCTTATACCGCTGCCGTGGCTTTCTGGCCGGCGGGGTAGACTAAACCACGAGGCAACGCAGTATCGTCAGATGTCACGTCACAAGCCAGTGCCGTGCCGCTTCGATATCGGCAAACCCAAGATCGTGACCGTCATCGATCATTTGCACTTCTGCCCGCGCGCCGCCGGCCACAAGCCTGCCTTGCACATCTGCCGCTCTGTCGCGATATTTGTCGCGTTCTCCGGCTACGAGCAGGAAGTTGCGTCCGGTAAGATCACTTTCCGGCCATCTATCGAGAATCGGCAACGGGCGATAAAGCAGCGCATCCCCGGCAAGCTCCGGGTAGAGTGCCGCAAAGGCCGCATAGAAATTTGCGCCGTTGGAATGGCCGATGAAGCGCAGCTTAGAGCGATCCAGACCATAGGACCGAATGGCGCCGTCAATGAAGGCGGCAAAGGCTTCCGCTTCCGAGACGATATCCTTCTGGTCGAAGCTGAAATCGGGCAGACGCCGGAACCAGCGGGCGATGTCTTCCTCCGTGCTGCGGCCACGGACGCCGAGAAGCGTGGCGCCCGGAGCAGCCCGGTGCGCCAGCGGCATCAGGCTGGTTTCACTGCCGCCGGAACCGTGCAGCAGGATGATGGTGCTGCCATCGGGCTTTTCGGGCGTATAGAAGCGGTGCACGAAGGGCAGGTCGCGATAGACGATACGTTCTTCGCCCGGCATCGAAAATTGCGGCAGCGCAACGCGCACATCCGCTTCGTCCTTCATGAAGAGTGGCGGGATGAACAAATTTTCGCCTAGTGCCTCCAGCGGTTCGTCCACGGTCATGCCGGGAGCGTCGGTCGCCATTTCAATCAGCACGCCGCCCGGTTCGCGGACATAAAGCGAGTGGAAATATTTTCGGTCGTGGGCATTCGTCGTGCTGGAGTTCAGCGATTTCAACTCGGCCAGAACCGCGTTCAACTCCTCCAGATCCTTCGCGCGGAAAGCGATGTGGTCAACAGTGCCGGTGCCCGGGGCGCTGGACCAGAAGCCGGTCGCGTCGCGCACGTCGATGATGTCGCCGCTTTGCGATACGAGCCGGCGGATCGCGCCCGTCTGGCTTTCCTGCCGGTAGCCGAAATATCTTGTGAGGAACGCCACGGTTTCTTCCGGCACCTCGCTTAGCATCGTTGCGCCATAAATCCGGCGAATGGCGTCTTCTGCGGGGATGTCGTTTGTCACATGCGGCGTGGCATCGGCGAAGGCGTTCGTGCCGACCAGCTTGACGATCAGGCCGTCAGGGTCTTTCAACCGGATGACAGGGGTTCCGAATTCGTCGGATGGGCCCTCCGCGCGGATGCCGAATTTCAGCGCGCGCGTCAGCCAGAAACCAATGCTGGCAGGGTCGATCGCCAGTGAAACTTCCAGCGTCTGGCCATAACCCACGCGGCCCTGCCCACCGTCTTCCCAGACGAGGAAGGTCAAAAGCGAGCCGGGCGAGGCGTTTCCGTCGCCGTAAAGCAGGTGAAGCTGCATGGCATCTTCAAAACCGGCAGTGCGTTTGACAAGCCTTAAGCCCAGAAAGCCGGCGTAAAAATCGACATTCGCCTGCACCTTCCGGGTGATCATCGTGATGTGGTGTATGCCCAGTGCAGAATTCATCTTGCCGTCCCCGCCGTTTTGCCTGCTGTTTGTGGCCCTATTTGTCCCACGCTGCGCCTGATCCGCAACCCCGGCAAGTGAGAACGCTGTGTTCGCTGCGTGAACGATATTGCTGTCGCTTCGTTGCATGCGGGATGGGCAAAAATCGGGCTTTTTGCCTGCCGGTTGACCAAGAATGCCTTTAAAATAAGCATACAAAATAACGGCTATTTTGTATGCAATTTTATCTTGCCTTGATGGCTGGAATTGGGTCTTATGCAACCAATCCAACCATAACCATCAGGGGGAACAGATGATATTAACGCGTAGGTTGTTGTCGAGAGCTCTGGCCATTGCTGCAGTCGGTGCCGCTGCCGGGCTGTCGCTGCCGGTAACGAGCGCCCATGCCGAAACGCCGGTAAAATTCACGCTCGACTGGAAATTCGAGGGACCTGCAGCAGGTTTCCTGCTGGCGTTGGACAAGGGATACTTCAAGGCCGAAGGCCTCGACGTGACGATCGACAGCGGCAACGGCTCGGTGGAGGCCATTCCGCGCGTGGCAACCGGCGCTTACCAGATGGGTTTCGGCGACATCAATTCGGTGATCAAGTTCCTCGATGAGGATCCGAGCCAGAAGGTCAAGGCCGTTTACATGGTCTATGAACGCCCGACATTTGCCGTCGTCGGGCGCAAGTCGCTTGGTGTCACTGGCGACCCGAAGTCGCTGGAAGGCAAGAAACTCGGCGCACCGCCGCCGGATGGCGCTTTTGCGCAATGGCCAGCCTTCAAGCAGGTCGCGGGGCTGGACGACAGCAAAATCAAGATCGAATCGATCGGCTTTCCGGTGCGTGAGCCGATGCTCGCCAAGGGTGATGTCGACGGCGTCTTCGGTTTTGCCTTTTCGGTGATCCTCAACCTGAAAAAACAGGGCATTGCCGATGACGATATCTCGACCATCCTGATGGCCGAGCATGGTTTGAATCTTTATGGCAATGCTGTGCTGGTAAACACTGATTTTGCTGAGAAAAACCCTGATGCCGTCAAGGGTTTCCTCAAGGCGCTGGCCAAGGGCTTCGCCGATTCCGTCAAGACCCCTGAAGAGGGCGTGGCGGCCGTGCTCAAGCGTAACGAGACGCTCGACAGCGCGATTGAGCTGGAACGCCTCAACATGGCCAACAGCATGAACATCAAGACGCCCTATGTGGTGGAAAATGGCATGGGCGGCGTCGATCCGGCCCGGCTTGCTGCCTCCCTCGAGACCCTGAAAGTTTCCATGGGTCTGAAAGGTAACGTCAAGGCAGAGCAGGTCTTCGACGCGGCTTACCTGCCGCCCAAGGAAGAGCGCATGCTTCCCTGATTGATGTCACGGCGACCGCCCGGATCGCTTGCCGGTCCGGGCGGTTTGCAATTTTTAAATAGCATGGGGGGCTGAAAAGGGGACTGCGATGTCACATCTCGTGGAAATAGACAATGTCGACATGCGTTACGGCGGGGCGGCCGGAACGCTGGCTGTATCCGGCCTCAACCTGACGGTCGACAAGGGGGAATTCGCTGCTGTCGTCGGCCCGTCGGGCTGCGGCAAGTCGACCCTGATGAAGCTGGTAACGGGGCTGCACATTCCGCAAAAGGGCAATGTCATCGTTGCCGGGCGGCAGGTCACGGAACCGGTTTCCATTGTCGGCATGGCGTTTCAGAACCCGACGATGCTGCCCTGGCGCACTACGCTCGAAAATATCCTGCTGCCGCTAGAGATCGTTGAGAAACACCGCCGGCGTCTGCGCGCGCATAAGGCCGAATATGTCGCCAAAGCCGAACGCCTGCTGGAAATCGTCGGCCTCAAAGGCTTCGGCTCGAAATTCCCCTGGCAGCTTTCCGGCGGCATGCAGCAGCGCGCCAATCTCTGCCGCGCATTGATCCACGAGCCGGACCTTCTCATGCTGGATGAGCCCTTCGGCGCGCTCGACGCCTTTACCCGTGAGGAACTGTGGTGCGTCATTCGTGATCTGCATACGGCGCAGCGGGTTACCATCATTCTGGTGACGCATGACCTGCGCGAAGCGACCTTTCTCGCCGACAAGATTTTCGTGATGAGTGCAAGGCCGGGCCGCGTTCTGGCGGAACACCGCGTGCCTTTTGCGCGACCGCGCCAGCTGGATATCATGTATGACAAGGGTTTCAACGACATGGTGCAGGAACTGCATGGCGAGATAGCGCAGGCGAGGGTGGCGGCATGAGTGCGTTTGTGGAAAGCAGCATGGCAACCGCGCCGTCGAAACCGCTGATCGCCCGGGTCAACTGGGTGAAGGCCGCCCCCTGGCTCTATACGCTGGCGCTGTTTGCAATGTGGGAATTGCTGGTCTATGCGCTGAAAATGCCGCCAACCATTCTGCCGTCGCCCGTGCGTGTGGGGCAGGCCATCGTGCAATATTGGTCGCCGATCTGGAAGAACTCACTGCAGACGCTCTATACCACCACGCTCGGTTTTGCGATTGCCGTCGCGGCGGGTCTCGCCATCGGCCTCTTTATCGGCTGGTCTAAAACCATCTATGCCGGGCTTTATCCGCTGATGATCGGTTTTAATGCCATCCCCAAAGTGGCGCTGGTGCCGATCCTCGTCATCTGGTTCGGCATCGGCACTGTTCCTGCGGTTCTGACTGCGTTCCTGATTTCCTTCTTCCCCATCGTCGTCAACGTCGCGACCGGTCTGGCCACCATCGAGCCGGAAACGGAGGACGTGCTGCGCGCACTTGGCGCCAGGAAGATGGATATCATGCTGAAGGTCGGCATTCCGCGCTCCATGCCTTACTTCTTCGGCTCGCTGAAAATCGCCATCACGCTCGCCTTCGTCGGCTCGGTCGTATCGGAAACCGTCGCCTCCAATTATGGCCTCGGTAATATGATGAGTTCGGCGCAAAGCCAATTCAACGTCCCACTGGTCTTTGCCGGTCTGTTGATGCTCGCCGTGGAAGGTATCGTCATGTATGCGATCATGGCCTGGCTCGAAAAGCGCATGACAGGTTGGGCGCATCGCTCGACCATGGGGCAGTGAGCGGGGAAAGAGCCGTATCAACTCGCATTGGTTGCCTTCTCCCCACTGGGGGGAAGGCGAAATCGTGACAATTCAAGGTTTGACCACAGGCTGCGGAAAACCAGGAAGAGTGCGGTCTTAATGCGCCGCCATTTCCTCGACGATCTCAGGGCCATCCATCTGGAACGGATAATAGGTTGGCCAATTGGTCACCTCGTCCAGAAGCGCCTTGCGGTCATTGCCCCAGTAGAGGTGGTAATGGCCGGCTTTTTTAGGCGCGATGGTGTGATCGCTGAACTGAATGAATTGCGGTGCATCCGCATCGCCGCCGGTCTTTTTGAAGATGTACCGCACGCCGCGATTACCCTTCTTGTAGGTCAGGATTTCCTGGCCGTCGCTGACATAAGTGCCTTGCGTTGGTTTGCCTTCCTTATAAAACGCCACGTTGTCGCCCTTGATGGTGATGCGATTGACATCCGTTTTGTAGCCAATTTCGTAATAGGCACGATATTCGGCTGCTGTCTTGTCGCCGTGGGCTGCCTTCTCCGCCATGATCCCATCGAGAGAACCGTTCAGCAGATAGGGATAGACTGACTGCCAGTCACCTTCCCAGTCTGAAAGCATGCGTGGCTTCACCTGCGCATCCTCGAAGTAACCCTTGTAGATCTGTTTCTCGGCTTCGGTCTGGCCATGGCTGTGGTCGTGGCTGTGACTATGCGCGGTGGACGTCTTGTCTTTTCCGGCCGCCAGTGCCGGGGCTGTCATCAGCAGCATGGAACCGATTGCAAGCGCGCCGGTGACGCGGGTGATGGTTTTTTGCATTCTTCTGGCCCTTATGTGGTTATAAATCGAAGGGTAAGTTATGTAATAACATTACGCATAGGTCGTATAAACACGTCCTTCGCCAGACGCAAGAGCGCCTGCCGCCACCCTTGCGGGAAAAATGGTGAAAGCCGGCTCAGGGCCGGCTTTCATATGGGAAAAAGTCGTATGGAGAAGGGAGCGGCTGGGACGCTCTCAATTCACGCGGTTTGTGCGGTTAATTCCGCCTTGCGCTCATCGAAAGCGAGCTTCATTGCCTTCGTCACGTCACGCGTGGTTGCGAAGTAATTGTCGCTGCGCGCCCAGTAGCGCAATTTCACCGTGGCGCTGTCGGCGCTGACCGAATCGACGAAGGTAACCGGGGCGGGGTCCAGCAGTACCCGGCTTTCCGAGCGCACCACACGCATCAGCATGTCCTGTGCCGCAGCCAGATCCTCGTCGCTCTTAACCGTCAGGCTCAATTCGTGGCGGCGTGAGGGAAAGCGGCTGTAATTGGTGATTGGCACGTTCCACAGGGTGGAATTTGGCGCAAGGCGGTAAAGCCCATCGCTGGTTTTAAGCTCGGTCGCAAATAGGCCGATTTCGATCACCGTGCCGCTCACGGCGCCAGTCTCGATATATTCGCCAACCCGGAAGGGACGCAGCACCAGAAGCATGATGCCGGCGGCGATGTTCTGCAATGTGCCCTGAAGCGCCAGGCCGATGGCGAGGCCGGCAGCGCCGAGTGCCGCAAGAATGGAGGCCGTCTGTACACCAAACTGGCCAAGCACCATGACCAGCACCAGAATAAGCACCACGTAACGGATGGCACCTGCGAAGAAACCGGCAAGCGTCGCATCGAAGCCGCGGATGCGGGACAGGCCCTGAAAAGCCCAGCGCTGCAGGAAAGTCGCGGCCAGCCAGCCGATGATCAGAAGCAGCAGCGCACCGATGATCGAAAAGGAATATTGCACCGCCAGCGTGCTCGCCTGCCGTACCGCTGCCTGCGATGCGACGATGATATCCGTTGCCTGTTGTTCCATGAATTATCCCGTGATTCTTATTGCTGTTCTACTTTGGTAACGACTGGATGCCGCAGGGGTTCCGCCAAAAACGGAGCCGTCAGTTGGAGAGAGGCAGCACGAAGGGTACGTTGCCGTCCGTATCCGCGCCCCTGCCGATCGTCTTGATTGCCGCCACCAGCCTGCCATCCCGCCCAAGCAACCGGTCCCCGATTGCGATGATGCGGGCATTGGGGGTGGCGTAAGGTGAGGCGGTGCGCAGGCTGAGCGCAAGCGCCATCTCGTCCTGATCCGGATAAAGGCTGAGTGCTGCAATGACGGCTGCGGCAGGAGAGCGCGACACGCCCATCCAGCAATGGATGAGAAGCGGTGCGGACTGGTCCCATTCGCGGGCGAAATCGATCAGCCGCAGCACATGCGCATCGTCTGGCGCGATGAGATCGCCGGTGCCCTTGAAGCTGATGTCGTTCATCGCAAGGGTCAGGTGCCTTTCGGCTGAGATCACCGCCGGGCGGTGAAAGGTCTGCTCCTTTGCGATCAGCGTCACCATTTCACGGGCTTTGTGCTTCACGGCCATTTCCGCGATCCGCGACAGCGGCGATACGACGATAGAAGTCATTTAACTCCTCCAGCCGCGTTGCCGGTTTTGACCACGCGCATCGCCTCGATCGCCTCGAAGCGTTCAACGAACCGCTTCTGCGCCTCGGTCGAGGGAAGCGGGATAATGTCGAACATATCGCGGGTGATGCCGCGCGGCAGGCCGAAGAATTTCTGTGCCTCGGCAATGGAAAAACCGGCAAGCTCCGTCGCCTCGAAAAAGGCGGCAACCGTATCGGCTTTCTTGATGCGGTCTTTCAGCTCGCGCGAGGCATGCGGCGGCAGGCCAAAGCGCAGATGCACGGCCGCTTCCAGCCTTTTCTCCACGGTTTTATAACCGCCGCCGACCACGGATTTGAACGGCGAGATCATGTCGCCGATGACATATTCCGGGGCGTCGTGCAAAAGCGCCATCTGCATATCGTCGGGCGTCGCATTCGCACATATGCGGCAGAAAATGTTTTCGACGATGAGGCTATGTTGGGCGACGGAGAAGGCGTGATCGCCGCGCGTCTGGCCGTTCCAGCGGGCGACGCGGGCAAGACCATGGGCGATATCGGCGATTTCTACGTCGAGCGGTGAGGGGTCGAGCAGGTCGAGCCGCCGTCCAGAAAGCATGCGCTGCCAGGCGCGCGGACTTTTAGCGGGCGCCACGCCTATTCCTCCGCCTGTACCGCAGGATCGACGACGGGGAAGGAGATGCCGCTCCAGGCCGGCAAGGCCACAGTCACGGGAACATTCTCGGCAATGAGCGGCGTGGCGGAGGCGAGCGCATCGGCAACGCGGTCTGTCCGCACGATGGCAAGTCCCGTGTTGCCGCAAACGGTTCCAAGCGCCCCGACCGGTTTTCCATTGACGGTGATTTCGGTTCCGGTTGCGGGAAGCGCGCTTTCAGCCGAAACGGTGACGACCCGCCGTCTTGCCGTGCCGCGATGTTTCATGCGCGAGACGACTTCCTGACCGACGAAGCAACCCTTTTTGAACGAGACGCCGTCATTCACATCCATCAGCACATCATGCGGAAAAGCATCCTGCAACGCGTAATCCCGGCCGGATTCGGCAATTCCGTGCTCAATGCGCAGGGCATCATATGCCGTTATGTCGCCAGAGGCTGAAGCACCCGGCACGCGGAACAGATTGATGCCGGCCTTGGCGAAACGGCCGTCCTTCGCGCCCGCCTCCGGCACGCTTTCGCTCCAGAAAACGCTGACGCCTTCTATCGGTTCGGCCTTGAGATCAACGGGCGCGCGCAGCTTGTACATGGTCAGGCGGCGCAGCAGCGCATCCTGTTCGGCAGCGCCCGATTCGATCAGATAATCCGGCCCATCGCGCGCGATCAGGAAATCGAACAGGATCTTGCCCTGCGGCGTCAGAAGTGCCGAGGCGCGCGCCTCGCCTTGCGGCAGGTTTTCAACATCGGCCGTGATCAGATTGTTCAGAAACTCTTCGGCACCCGTGCCGGAAACTCTAATCAGGCGGCGGTCGGCAAGAAAGGCGGAAGGCATGGCATCACCGTTCGGTTCATCGAAAGCATTTCCGGCCAGGGTCGCTGAGGGCTGCCCGAGGCAATCTGCAGAAATGCTCTCTTTTTGTTTTCGCGCAGTTCCATTTGCAGAACCGCGATGCGCTTCTGCTGAATTGCTCATGCCGCACAGTTAGGATTTTTGCAAAAGAACGGCAAGCACCGCCGCGCGATCAATCGCCGGCGGTGAAGAACTTCCACTTGCCATCGGGCGAAATGCCGATGCGGTAAAAGCTGTAATTACCGTATTCCTGCATATCAGCCAGATCGCCCGCCGTGATGATGCGCAGCAGCTCGACCTTTTCCGGCGCGGTCAGCGTATTGAGCGGCTTTCCGGAGAAATAGGGGAAAACATAGGCTTCATCCGGGGTGCCGGCGTCGACATGGGCATAACCCGTGGAAAGCAGATCGATGATGATCGCCAGCACTTCCAGACCGTCCGGATCGCCGGAATAGCTTTTCAGCGCTGCGATCGGGTCGTCGCTGTCATTGCCGTCGATACGGAACTGCTTGTCGCTGGCGGCGATGAAAGGCCGCAGTTTTTCGATATCGCCCGACGAGGCGGCGTCGATGATCTGCTGGCGAAGCTTGCGTACAGCTTCCGGCGCCTTTGAAATATCATGCTCGATAACGACCGACATTTCCGGCGTATTGCCCGGCTTGGCGGGTTGCTGGGTCGATTGACCGGCGGAACGGTCGACCAGAGGGTCGGGCAGGGGAATGCCGTCCGAATCACCTTCGATCTCGTCGGGCTCAGGAGCCTGGGGCCGTTGCGGCTGTTCGCCACTTTGGGCTTGCGGCTCGCCTTCGGTATTTTGTGCGGGTTTCAGCTCGGAAAGCGCAAAGGCGCGGCTGGGCAAGCCAATGGACCCGGCGGTCAAGGCAGCCAAGATGGACAGCATGGCGGAAGAGCGCAAAAGCCCCTTGCTCAGGCAAGACATGACAGACCCCGACTTTACTGTATCACGCGCTGCGGGGAAAATTCGCCTTCAAGCATGCGCTGGCGCAGCGATTCCAGCATTGCTTCAGCACCGGCTTCGCCGTGCATACGGATGGTTTCGCGCATGGCCAGAGCGATTGCGGCATCGGCGATGATCTCCGGCTCGATGCCGTCGGCCATGCCGTCAGCCCATGCCTCGTTCTGGTGTTCCAGAGCGACCTGCATCTTTTCATGCACGATCATGTCGTCGATTTCGTTACGGCTCGTCTGCATTTTTCATCCTCGACAGGGCGGGCAAGTCCTTACCACCCTGTTAACAACACTAGCAGCCTTTTATCAAAACGGCACGGGCTGCGGCGAAAAGAGGTTAACAATCCGCTAATTTCCGAACCTGGACGCAATTTCCTGGGCGAGTGTTGCCCCTTCGTTACGGTAGCCCTCTTCTGCCATGACGGCGGCGCGTGTGCAACTGCTGTGGATGGCCGCAAAGGAACGATATCCACGGTTGAATGCAGCCGTCATGCGCTGGCGCCTTTCAGGTTCGTTGGCCGTATCGGCCGCCAGAAGATCGCTCATCGATTTGCGCCAGTCCTCCGGACCGGAGGAAGGGCACAGGGTTCTCAGATATTGCACCGCGCCCAATATCTCCGACAGCCGTGCCAGCCTGTCGTCATAGGGAGCGGGTTTGGGCGGTTGTGCTTCCGGCGGGCGAACCTCACTGGAAGCAGCCTTCGAAGGCTGCGCATGAGCGACGCCGTCTTGCCCGGCGGGTGCAAGCATGGTCAGGAAAAAAGACAGGAAAATGGTTGGCCGTATCAAAATTTTATTCTGCCCCACACATACTCGTGAACACCCGGCGGGCGGATTGGTCCTAAAGCCATCGCGGTCTTTCAGACCGCCCCGTCAGCTTTAGGTCTATATCATGTCGTTATCGCAAAACTGCTGCACAGTGTTGCGCGACATCCTCTAGATAATAGCGATTCTGGCTGGCTGGCAATCATGCAAGCAGCCGCTCGGCGCATTCGACGACGCTTTCCGGTGCCGGCAACCGGCGGATTTCCGACAATGTGAACCAGCCCGCATCCGCCGCGTCGTCGGCCGCCGTCACCGCCGGGTCCGCATCCGTTTCCACGGTAAAGACGGAGAGGAAATAGTGGCTCGTCAGCGCACCCTCGGGGTCGCGCGACGGCAGGTCATACGTCGCAAACAGCTGCGGTTTACGCGCGACGATACCGGTTTCCTCCTGAAGTTCGCGCAGCGCCGTCTCAGCTGGCGTTTCACCCTCTTCGCCGCGCCCGCCCGGAAAGGCGAACATGTCTTTCGACGGCGGATTTATACGGCGCACGAGCAGCAGCCGATCTCCATTGCGGACGATGGCGGAGGAGGCGGGGCGGGGCTTGATACGAAGGGTCATGAATGGTTTCGCTTGTTTCAGCCGTCTTGGGCCTGTCTATATTGGTCCGGGAATACCGATGGTATATTCGGGAATCGGATCGATTGTGCACGCAGAAGACGGTGGAATGAAGGTCTATCTTATTTATGCCCTGGCGGCTGTTGCGGAAATCGCCGGTTGCTTTTCCTTCTGGGCGTGGCTGAAGCTTGGCAAGACAGGCTGGATATTGCTGCCAGGCATGCTGGCGCTCGCCGCTTTCGCCTGGGCTTTGACGCTTGTGCCGACCGAGACCGCGGGCAGGGCCTATGCTGCCTATGGCGGGATTTACATTGCCGCATCGCTTCTCTGGCTCTGGGGCGTTGAGGGGCAAGTACCGGATAGATGGGATATCGCCGGCGGTGCCGTCTGCCTCGCGGGCACGGCTATCATTTTATTCGGTCCCCGGGCCTGAGGAGCAGACAATGTGCGGACGTTTCGTGCTCAAAGCGACACCGGAAGAGATTGCCGATTATCTCGACCTGATCGGCCTTGAAGATTTTCCCGCCCGTTTCAACATCGCGCCCACACAGCCGATCCTGATCGTGCTGGAGGGTGAACGGCAGGAGCGCGGCAGTAACCTGCCCAACCGTCGGGCCATGCTGGTGCGCTGGGGTTTTCTGCCCGGCTGGGTCAAGGACCCGAAGGATTTCCCCCTGCTCATCAATGCGCGTTCGGAAACGGCCATCGGCAAGGCATCCTTTCGCGCCGCCATGCGCCATCGCCGCGTGCTGGTGCCTGCCACCGGCTTTTACGAATGGCGCCGCCCGCCGAAGGAGGAGGGCGGCAAGCCGCAGCCCTATTTCATCCGCCCGAAGAACGGCGGCATCGTCGCCTTTGCCGGCCTCATGGAGACGTGGTCTTCCGCTGACGGATCCGAGGTCGATACCGGCACCATCCTAACCACCGCTGCCAACGCCGCGATCGGCCGCATTCACGACCGTATGCCGGTGGTAATCGCGCCGGAGGATTTCAGCCGCTGGCTGGATTGCAAGACGCAGGAGCCGCGCGAGGTGGCCGACCTGATGCGCCCGGTTCAGGATGATTTTTTCGAGATGATCCCGGTATCGGACAAGGTCAACAAGGTCGCCAATGTCGGCGCTGACCTTATCGAGCCGGTGCCGGAAAGCGCGCCGCTCGCGAAAATGAGGCTACCTAAGGATGATGGCCAGATGTCATTGTTCTGATGTGCTTGCTGGCATTTGAGGCTGGTCATCGCGGATCGACCCGGTCACTCCACAGTTGCCCATCCTGCGCCCGTCTTACCCGTTCCGCCCGATTTTCTGCAGGCCTTCCTGGATCATGATGTCGGAATAAACGCGGTTGCGGCCGTTCGCCTTGGCGAGGTAGAGCAGCTGGTCTGCGGCATTGAGCTGATTGTCGAAGGGTTCGCCCTTTTCGATTTCCACGACACCGAGCGAAATCGTCAGCGCCAGGCTGCTGCCGCTCAGCTGGCGGCCGTTCTTTTCGACGGCGCCGCGCAGCTCCTCGCAGAATTGATAGGCGGCATGCGCATTGAGCCCGCGCAGGAACACGGCGAATTCCTCGCCGCCAAGGCGCGCGGGAATGTGGCGCTGCTCATGGCACATGTCGTGCAGCAGTTCGGCAAGCTTCTTCAGCGCCCTGTCGCCGGCATCATGCCCCAGCGTGTCGTTGATCTTCTTGAAATGGTCGATGTCGAGAATGGCGACTGCGCCGTTCTCGTCATTGTCGTTGATGACGTCCATCAGCGCCCGCGTACGCTCGAAGAAGGAGCGGCGGTTCGGCAGACCGGTCAGATGATCCCGCTCTGCCAGTTCGCGCAGCCGTTTCAGCTGTTTCAGCGTTTCGATATTGTTGTCGATGCGGCACTGCAATTCTTCCGGCACGAAGGGACGGTAGACGAAATCCGATGCCCCGGCCTTGAGGAAGCTTGCCGAAAGCAGCCGGTCCGTGGAGGACGAGATGCCGATGACCCGCAGGTCTTCTGAGGAACGGCTGTCGCGGATGCGGCGCGTCAGCTCGTAGCCGTCCATGTCAGGCATATGGTAATCGGTGATGACAAGCTGAATCGATGGGTCCTGCGACAGGATTTCCAGCGCCTGCTTGCCCGAATGGGCTTCGCTGACCCTGAAATTCTGCCGTTCGAGGATTTCCACGAGGCCGGAACGCGCCGTCCGCACGTCATCCACTACCAGCACGGAAAACAGTCTGTTGGTCAAAATCCGGTCGACCGTTTTCACCACGGCATCAACGGTGCGATGGCCATCCTTGACGATGTAGTCAATTATTTTCTTTTCGGCGTAGCGCTTGCGCGCCTCATCATCCACCGTGGCGGTGAAGACGATCGCCGGCACCTTGTGGTCGGCAAGAAGTGCGAGAATTTCACCCTTCGGCGCATCGGGCAGATTGAGACCGGTAAGTGCCAGCGTGAAATCATGGGTGCGCAGCAGAATATCGGCCTGCGCCATGCTGTCACAGTGGATCACTTCGGCTGGCGTTTCCTCCGAAAGCCGCGACTTCAGCAGCATGGAAAGAGCAACGGAATCTTCAATCAGAAGGATTTTATCCTGCATGCCGTATGAAGCCCCCCCATGGCCCGTCTTCGTTGGTTTTCCCGCAACATCCGAATTGGTCCGATACCGCCTGTCAACGGCATCGAAAATCGGCCTTGTTCGCTGTAGCAGGAAGAATCGCTAAAGTAGAAATTTTTTTGATGCTCAGTAGTCGATGCGAGACTATCCGTACAGTCGTCCCGTGGAAGTCGAATACTTTACTTCGTTTTGGTTGCAGCTTCGTTACAGATCGGGAAGTTTTATAAAACAGGCCGGTTATGCGGTTCTTGATGGGGGCCGTACAAACGGAGACGGCGCTAATATTAGCGCCGCACATTTAACCGGGTGTTTTTTCGGATTGACCGTTACCATCGCAAAGTCTGCGAGGCCGTGGATGCTGTGCTTTCAAGAAAAGCGAATTTTTTCAAGCGGTTTTGGCGGCAGGCTTACGCTTCAGCATCAGGGCTGCGGCCGCAACGGCCTTCAGTCCGAGCGGTCGGTAGTGGCTGTTGAGGTCGGGCTTCGCCTGCGGCTGTGCCTTCGTCTCGTTCGTCATTTCTCTTTCTCCACAATTCACGTCAATCGCCGTTTCGATGCGTGTGAGCTACTTCTCTCGTGGGTAATCTTGACGGATTCGAGGCGAAAGAAAGCGAAGCCCGCTTTTCGGGCTGCGACATTTTGTGTCACATCAAACGACGGTTCGTCGGAGAAAAATAATACCTGCGGTTTCAAATACCGCGATCAAGGCCGTTGCCGCCATTGGCGTCGTCATGCGCGTCCTCCTCAATCGTCAGCGTGCCATAACGGCGGTGCCAGAGGCGGGCGCTGATGGGGATGAACACGAGATAGGCAGCAACCGTCAGAACCAGTACCTCCCAGGTGAAGCTCATCAGCATCGCGACGTAAAGCACGACGACGAGGATCATCGGCAGCACCAGATCGCGGCGAATGCGGCTGGTACCTGACTTCCCCGACCAGACAGGCAGGCGGCTGATGAGAAGATAACCGATCAACACGGTGTAGGCGGCGGCGATATAGGCGAAGGGCTTGCCCGTCTCGACACCAAGGAAGCCGAGATAAACAGGCAGAAGCACCAGCATGGCGCCCATCGGGGCCGGAACGCCCACGAAAAATTCGTTCTGCCACGGCGCCTTCACCGGGCGCTCGATCATGACGTTGAAGCGCGCCAGACGAAGGCCTGCGGCAATCACGTAGATGAGGGCGGCGATCCAGCCGATCGAACGCGCCTGATCGAGCATATAGATATAGACGACGAGGGCAGGGGCGACGCCGAAATTGACGATGTCTGCCAGACTATCCATCTGTTCGCCGAATTTGGATGTCGCCTTCATCATCCGGGCGATGCGCCCGTCGATGCCGTCGAGGAAGGCGGCAAGCAGCACCATGCCCACGGCCAGCTCGAACCGACCTTCAATGGCAAGGCGCACGCCGCTCAGGCCCGCGCAGATGGCCAGAACGGTGATGAGGTTGGGTATCACGAGGCGAAAGGGAATTTCCCTCAGGCGCGGCCCACGGCCGCTGTCGTTGCGGCCCTCATGTTTTCCGTTCTGTTGCGGCTCCGAGATCGGCGTTTCCATGGCGCATGCCCTTCCTGTTTTCGTCAGCCGCGACGGCTAAGGACCGGACCCTTGGCGGAGCCGAACTCGGCCAGAACCGTTTCGCCGGCAATTGCCGTCTGGCCCACCGAAACGCGCGGCTGAAAACCTTCGGGAAGGAAGATATCGAGGCGCGAACCGAAACGGATAAGACCGAAACGCTCGCCGGCATCAACTGGTTCATTCGGCTTGACCCAGCAGACGATACGGCGGGCGACCATGCCGGCAATCTGCACCACGCCAACCTTGCCATGCGCTGTCTCGATGACGAGGCCGTTGCGCTCATTGTCTTCGGAGGCCTTGTCCACTTCCGCATTGAGGAAGAGGCCGGGGCGGTAGGCGACATTGACGATGCGGCCGCGCACGGGCGCGCGGTTCACATGGCAGTTGAACACGTTCATGAACACCGAAATGCGCACCATCGGCTCCTTGCCGAGTTCCAGCTCCAGCGGCGGAACGACGGTCTGGATGGCGGACACCTTGCCGTCGGCAGGGCTGATGATCAGGTCGTCATCCTGCGGCGTCACGCGCTCGGGGTCGCGGAAGAAGTAGGCGCACCAGGCCGTCAGCACCAGACCGACCCAGAACAGCGGTTCGGATATCCAGCCGAGCACCAGCGATGCCACGAAGAAGGCGGCCACGAAGACGTAGCCTTCCTTGTGGATCGGTACGATGGTGTTGCGAATGGTGTCGAACAGATTCATAAGTTTCCTTGCTCCGGTTTCCGCCTGCCGCGTCTTTATATGGTCGTGATACGACATCATCCATACGGGCATGCGACAAAGTTCGCTTAGCTGGTTACAGCCAAACTCCCCGCCCGGCAATGGTCCGGTTGGTGTGCCGCCCTGTTGTCAGGGGTTTATGCCCGTCAATGCGCGGGTTCGCCGCGGTCAACAACGCCAAGATCGTCGGTTTCGCGAACATGGCGCAGCATTTCCTCTGCGCGAATGGCTTCGCGCTGGCGGCTCCACATCGAGGCATAAAGCCCGTTCTGTGCCATCAGCGAGGCGTGGGTTCCGCGCTCGGCGATCAAACCTTCCTTCAGCACGATGATTTCATCAGCGCCGATGACGGTGGAGAGGCGGTGGGCGATGACCAGCGTCGTGCGGTTTTTCGAAACGATATCAAGCGCGCTCTGGATTTCCTGTTCCGTATGGGTGTCCAGCGCAGAGGTTGCTTCATCGAGAATGAGGATCGGCGGCGCTTTCAGAATGGTTCGGGCAATCGCCACGCGCTGCTTTTCGCCGCCGGAAAGTTTCAAGCCCCGTTCGCCAACCATGGTGGCGTAACCCTCCGGCAGTTTGCCGATGAAAGCGCTGATCTGGGCCGCATCCGCCGCTGCCGTGACCTCCTCGGTCGTTGCCGAAGGGCGTCCGTAACGGATGTTGTAGGCGAGCGTATCGTTGAACAGCACGGTATCCTGCGGCACCATGCCGATCATCGAGCGTAGGCTCTTTTGCGTCACGTCGCGAATGTCCTGCCCGTCGATTGTGACGGCGCCTTCCTGAATATCGTAGAAACGATAAAGCAACCGCGAGATCGTCGATTTTCCGGCACCCGAAGGACCGACGATCGCCACCGTCTTGCCCGCAGGCACATCGAAGGAAATGCCCTTCAGGATCGGTCTTTCCGGATCGTAGGCGAAATGCACGTCGCGGAAGGAAATGGCACCCGGTCCGGCCACAAGCGGCTTCGCATCCGCCCTGTCGGTAACCTCGGCCTCGACCTCGAGAAGTTCGAACATCTGTTCGATGTCGGTCAATCCCTGGCGAATTTCACGATAGACGAAACCGATGAAGTTCAGCGGTACCGAAAGCTGCAGCAGGAGCGCGTTGATGAACACGAAATCGCCGATGGTCTGCTCGCCGCGTTGCACGGCCATCGCCGACATCACCATCATGACAGTGGAGCCGATGCCGAAGATCACGCCCTGTCCGAAGTTCAGCCAGCCGAGCGACGTCCATATCGAGATCGCCGATTTTTCGTAACGCTCCATGGCGACGTCAAAGCGCTTCGCCTCCATCTCCTCATTGCCGAAATATTTGACGGTTTCGAAGTTCAAAAGTGAATCGATCGCCTTGGTGTTGGCGTCGGTATCGCTGTCGTTCATGGCGCGGCGAATGGAGATGCGCCAGTTGCTGGCCCGCACGGTGAACCAGATATAGGCCCAGACGGTGACAACCGTGACCAGCACATAGGAAAAGCCGTAGGAGGTCCAGAAAATGATCGCCGTCAGCAGGAATTCGATGAAGGTCGGTGCGGTGTTGAGAATGGTGAAACGGACAATGGTTTCGATGCCCTTGGTCCCACGCTCGATAACCCGTGAAAGCCCGCCGGTCTTGCGCTCCAGATGGAAGCGCAGGGAAAGCCGGTGCATGTGCACGAAGGTTCTATAGGCGAGCTGGCGCACGGCATGCTGGCCGACGCTGGCAAACAGCGAATCGCGCAGCTGGTTGAGCCCGACCTGTATTAGCCGCGTCAGATTATAGGCGATGACAAGCGCGACAGCACCGAGCAGGAAGGCCGGAACCAGCCCGACCATGTCCAGCTTGCCGTTCAGCGCATCCGTTGCCCATTTGAAGAAATAGGGAACGAGGATCAGCACCAGCTTGGCGACAACGAGAAACGCCGTCGCCCAGATTACCCGCATTTTCAGGTCAAGGCGGCCTTCCGGCCACATGTAGGGCCAGAGGTTGATGAGGGTCTGCGTGGGATTGCTGGAATCCGCCGAAATGGTTTTTTTCTTGGTGGCCATCATTTGCTCCGGGCACTGCCGGAAGCCGACAGCAGGGCGGCGGCTCTGGAAAGCCGCCGTGCTTGTCACAGGTAGGGTTGTTGCGGGGTCACCGCAATGTCTTGAACGATCAGGAACCGCTCTTCAGACGCTTGCGATGAAGTTCTTCCGCATTCGGCAGTGCCTTCTCCGGCACACCGAAAATCTGGCCGGGCTCGATCAGGTCAGGATTTTTGATCTGATCCTCGTTGGCGAGGTAGATCGTGGTGTAACGCACGCCCTGTCCGTAAACGCGGCGGGAAATCTGCCACAGCGTATCGCCGCGGCGGATGATGACGCTGTTCTGGCTTTCGGCAAGCGGCGGCTGCTCGAAGGTCTGCGGACCGGCGGGCGCCTGCGGTGCAGGTGCGGGCGGCGCGATGATGTGGAGGTCGGCAAGGCGGCTTGCCAGCGTGGCGATGCCCTTGCCGATCCCGGCAACGTCGTTCGGCCATGCCTCTACCGATGTCAGCAGCTGACGTGCCTTGGCGGCGATATCGCCGGCAAAGGCGGTAAAGGACGGCGCGGTGCCTGCGGCAGTGCGGAACTCGGAGAGCGACTTGAGGCCGATCACCACGGCGGAGCGGCCGGCAATGGCTTGGTCGAGCGCCGGTGTGGCCTGATCCTTGTAGAGATTGGACAGAATGCCGAAGGCCTTGGCGACATCCGTGCGCAGCTTTTCGAAGGCAGCGCGGTCGCTTGCCGTGCTCTGGTTTTCAGAGGGCGCGGTCGTCGTGGCGGCGGAAGGCGTTGCGGACGGTGCCTGCATGGCGACGGTTGCCTGGTCGGTCTGCGGGCGCTCGAATGGAACGCGCACGCGGACCTTCACCGTGCCGTCGGCATTCAGCTCTTCGACAGTGATGATATGGCTGCCGACGGAAAGATCGACATTGCCCTCGATGACGAAATGGCCGGAGGCCTCCGTGGTGCTTTTGCCGATTTCCTTGTCATCGACCAGCGCGCGCACGCTCGAAGCGGCAGGCGCGGAACCCGCAACGAAAATCTTCGAGCCTTCGAATTCGACGGCGGTTACCTGAACTGTCGAAGTCAACGGAGCGGCGGCAGCGGACGGGGCCGGGGTACCAGCGGCAGGCGCGGGCGTCGTGGTGGCGGCAGCTGTTGCCGACTGACCCGGTTGCGCGGCTTGCGGGGGCTGGAGTGCTGAAGGTGCCGCCTCCGGCATTGCCAGCACGCGGCTTGCTTCACCGGGCTTGGACACCATTGCCAAGAGTTCGCCCGCCTTGCCGTTGGGCACGGAAACGGTTGCGACTTCTTCGGATTGCGTTGCCTTGCCGCTGGCGTCGGTCGAGCGCAGCACCAGCTCATGGTCGCCCGGTGGCAGGGGATTGTCAAAAACGGCGGCGAAATCGCCCGATCCGTCGATGGTCGTCTGCGCGATCACCTTGCCGTTGCTGAGAATTTCAAGCTTGGAGCCGGGCTGTGCCTTGCCTGCGACAACAGCCGAACCATCGGGCTCGACGCGGAGCACGTCGAAGGTCGGTGCGCCCGATGTGGACTGCGCTGCATCGGCGGCAGGAGCGGCGGGTTGGGGCTGCTGTGCAGCGCCATCGTCGGTGCCGGTGAAGACACCCGCCAGACGGCGAACCTGTGCCGCCGCCGCCGCTGCACTATCCGGCAGACCGCGCAGGAAAGCGGTGGTGCGTTCGGCCGCAGTGCGCGCCGTGGTGATGAGGCGCGACGTCGTTTCATCCAGCGTCTCTGGAATTTCGATATTGGTCAGTTCCTTGAGCGATGCCTCGACCTTCTTGCGTGCTGCCGCAAAGTCGGCGTCGGACGGAACCTTGCTATCGGCGAAAAGCGTGGTCAGATCCTTGATCGACTGGGTTGCGGAAGCCGCGAGGCGCCCGACCTTGTCGGCGATATTGGCGGTCTCCTGAGCGGCGTCGGACAGGATGTCTCCCGCCTTGTCGCTGCCCATTTCAACGCTGTTCTTCACTGCGTTGCCCGCTTCGTTGATGGCATCGCCGATCGGTTTGACGTCATTGGAAATTCTAGGCAGGACGAAAAAGATCATGAGCAGGGACGCGATGCCCAGCACGATCAGTGCCAGCAAACCGGCTTTATTGTTTTTCATCCTGGAATCTCCGGGTATTGTAAGCTTTTTACACGAGTTCAGATTGCTAGCGTCTTACCTTGCCCCAGACAAGCGGCGTGGCCGTAAAAGGCCATATTTGCAAGGGATTTCCCAAATTTTCTTGACGTGTCGCATCCGGCATAGTTCCTTCCCATCATGACGGACAAAAATACAGCGATTCGATCCATCTGCGTTTATTGCGGCTCCCAGCCCGGACGTGACCCGGCTCACATGGAAGCAGGC